>CAVOIU010000070.1:0-15082 GCA_963695965.1 uncultured Solirubrobacterales bacterium | reverse complement strand
ACGAGCTGCTCAGCCGCGGCCATCGGGTGATCTGCGTGGACAACCTGAGACCGGCTCGCTCAACAACATCGAGCACATCCGCAATGACGACTTCGTCCTGCTGAACCGCGACATCATCGAGCCGTACTTCGTCGAGGAGCCGATCGACTTCGTCTACCACCTGGCCTCGCCGGCGTCGCCGATCGACTACCTGAGGCTGCCGCTGCACACGCTCAAGGTCGGCTCCTACGGCACCCACAACACGCTGGGGCTGGCGAAGAAGCACCGCGCGCAGTTCCTGATCGCCTCGACCAGCGAGGTCTACGGCGATCCGCGAGAAGCACCCACAGCAAGAGACCTACTGGGGCAACGTGAACCCGATCGGCCCGCGCGGTGTGTATGACGAGGCCAAGCGCTACGCCGAGGCGCTGACGATGGCCTACCACCGCCAGCAGGGCGTGGACACGGCGATCGTGCGCATCTTCAATACGTACGGCCCCCGAATGCGACCCCACGACGGCCGGGCGATCCCGACGTTCCTGCGCCAGGCGCTCCAGGACCGGCCGATCACGGTGTTCGGCGACGGCTCGCAGACGCGATCGTTCTGCTTACGTCGTCGATGAGATCCGCGGGATCATCGCGCTCGCCGAGTCCGGCTACCACAACCCCGTGAACGTGGCAACCCAGACGAGTTCACGCTGCTCGAGCTCGCCGAAACCGTGATCGAGGTGACCGGCTCGCGCTCGGAGATCGTCTACGAGGCGCTGCCGACCGACGACCCGCAGGTCCGCCAGCCCGACATCACCGTCGCCCAGGAGATCTCGGGCTGGGAGCCCGAGGTCGAGCTGCGCGAGGGCTTGAGCGGACGATCGAGGAAGCCGGCGTCGAGACGCTGGTCGGCGCCGGGTACTAGCACCGCAAAGTCGGGCCCTCCCGGTCGGTCCCACGCCGGCTTAGCGCGGCCGAAGATATGCCTCCACGGCGTCCGCCTCGCGCTCGAGCGCCGCGCTCGTAGCCCGGCTCGGCTGTTTCCACATCTTGAGCGCCACTCGTCCGCCCGCCATCGTCCAGGTTCCCGCCGCGCGCCCGCCGACCAGCGCGATCGCCCTGATGATCCCGTTGGTGGTGACCACCTCCGCCGGGCTGCAGAGCACGAATTCACGGGAGCACCAGCCCAGCAACAGCGGGTCGAACGGTCCGAGCAGCCGCGGCGGCGGCAATGGTGGAGCTCCCGCCCGCACAGATCGACGAGCCCGTCCACACGGTGATCGACCTCCGACGCGATCGCACTGAACCCGGCGCGCGCGTCGCGCAGCGGCAGCTGCGCCCACTTGGCGAGGTCGCGCTCATCCGCGGGCCCGTGACCGGCGAGGTAGCGACGGGCGAGCTCGGCGAGAGCACGGTCGCGGTCGATCTTCGGACGTTCACCGAGCCAGTCGGCGACGAGCGCGAAGGCATGCTCGCCGTCGATCATCGGCCCTCGGACGATGAGCCCGTCGAGCGTCGCCCGGAACAGCACATGGACCATCGCCTGCCCGCGCCGAGGAACCCCGGCCCGCTCGAGCACCGCGCGGACCTGAGCCCGGGTCTGCGGCCCATCGTCGCCAAGCGTTCTGACGAGCGCGGCGATCCCGCGTCGGGCGGTCGCGGGGCTGACGCCCTCCTGCGTCAGCCTACGGTCGCTCGCGCTCCGGAGCTGCGGAGTGGTCAGGGCGTGCAGCAGCGGCTCGTCCTCGGCGGCGATCAGGTGAAGTGTCCCCCGGTTGACCCACGTGATCACGAGCGAGCGCTCGACGGTGAGCGCGTGGTCCACCGTCGACGAATGCCCGCCGGCCGTGCGAGCCCGCAGCGCAAGACGCGCAGCCCGTGGGTCCTGGCCCTGCACGGCGAGCAGGTGGCGCGTGGCCTCGAGTGGATCCGCCGCCGATGTCCCCGAGAGCCGCTGCGCGGCCAGGCGGGCGGGCAGCAGCGACGCCTGTGCGGGTGTTCTACCTCGCGCAGGCAATGCCCGCGGAGGTCTTACCGTCGGCCAGGCACGGCAGCACCGTCGGGGGCTGCCAGGTCCTGCCGCTGATGATTCCGCTCACGTCGACTGGCTTGTAGAGCCGCATGATCAGCCGGAAGGTCTTGCCGGCCGGCGAGGGCAGCCACGCAAGCCGCTCGACCGGGTCGCGCGGCGCAGTCGGCTGGATGTAGATGTCGAGCGACCCGTCGCTGTTGTAGTACAGCCGCGTGCGGTTGTTGATCAGATACACGTGCGCCTGGTTGGGCACGAAGAAGCCGTTCGAGTCGTACATCGTCATCGACCAGAAGGCCCTGACCGGGAACGGGAGATCGCGCGCGGGGAAGTGGGCGACATAGCGTTGTGCTCCGTTCAGGGGCTGCAGGTCCGTGTCGGTGACGGTGAAGGGGTAGATCGCCAGCGAGGACACGGGCGCGCCCAGCCCGATCTTGTCGACGAGCGCGCGCGTCTTGTAGTCGGTGCCGTAGTGCCCGGTACGGGACACGAGCCAGCCGTTGTGCTTGGGCGCGATCGTCAGGAACGAGGTCTGGAGATCCGCGCTCACCTGCTTGGCGCCCGCCGCGACCGCGTCGTGGAGGCCCTGGCGCGTGGCGGCGTCGAGCCCGGCGTCGCTGCTCGGGTGCCTCCCGGGTCCGATCCCGACGCTCGCCAGCGCTCGCAGCAGCGGCTCGTCGGCGGCGGGCGGCGGGAACCGCTTGAGCTGGTCGCCGAGCGCGTCGAAGAACTTGAGCGGGTTCTGGCCCGGCTGCGTGCCGGGAACCTTGTACTCCCTGGTCCGCCGCTTCGGGTGAATCGCCCGCTTTGGCCGGTAGCGCGTCCCCCACTTGTTCAGCGGCGTCAGCGAGTACTTGTTCTGGATCCTCACCACGTTCGGCGTGTCGGCCGGCCCCTTGATGTACGTGCGCCCGATGACCCATACGCGTGTGTACGGGGATCGGAGCCTGCGCACCCCGCGGGGGAGCCGCCCGTGCCACCCCGGCGGTACGACGGCGTAGTTGCCCGGCGGCAGGCCGACGTGGCCGATGTTGGCGAAGTTCTCGGTATACGGGTCGAGCAGCTCGAACACGACGAACCTGCCCCTCACGACCGGCATGTGGACGACGATCGGCTGTGGAACCAGGTTCAGCCAGGCCATCGAGTACAGGGTGTCGTGGTTGGGCGCCACGACGGTCTTGTCCGACGGATTGGTCAGACGCCGGAAATTGCTGAACTGGTTGACCGGTCCGCCGCCGGCGCCGTTGGGGACGTTCACGCTTGTGCTGGTGAGGAACACGCGGTTGGTGTCGAGCAGCGGGTAGCCGTAGACGTAGGCCTTGACCCCGAGGTCGAGCGCGCGCTGATATTCGGCAGCCTGCGCTGAGTCGTACCGAGTCGCGGCGCGCGCCACCGGGAGCATCCGCGCGGCGCCCAGGAGCGCCAGCAACCCGATCGCCCACGTGATCCTCCTCGTCAGCACCACCGCGATTATTCCGACACGGCGCTTGACGCCGCGATCCCCAGCCACACGGTCTGGAGCGTCGCGAGCGCGGTGTCGCGATCGCCGTGCGGCCGGCGGCCGAACTCCTCGAGCAGGTACGCCTCGTTCATCAGGGTCATCGCGCGGGCGAGCGCATGCGGATCCGGGACGCGGAGCTGGCGCTCGCGCACCATCCGCTCGAGGGTCTCGGCGGTCAGCTCGATCAGCCTCTCGAGCGAGCCACGGTAGGCGCGCTCGATCTGCTCGTCGGTCGCCGCGGCCTCCGAGATCGCGCGCACCAGCGGCCCGTGACGGACGAAGAAGTCAACCACTCCGGCAAGGCCCTCCAGTGCCGGCCCCGGCGCGCCGGCCCCAGCGGTGCCAGCCCAGCGCTGCGCGATCGCGTACAGCTCCTCGCTGACGTCCGCGAACAGCCGCAGGACGAGGTCGGTGACGTCGTCGAAGTGGCGGTAGAAGGCCGTGCGAGTGAGCCCGGTCTGCGCCATCACGCCGTCGACCGAAAGGTCGCGGTAGGGGCTCTCCCGCAGGAACTGCTCGGCGGCGACGAGGATCTGGTGGCGAGTGCTCTCGCGGTGCTCTCGATGGCGCGTGCGCTGCGCGGCGGTGCTCACTGCGGGCATCATAACAAACATGTGACGCAGTGTTTGACAGTCTGTCACAGGTCCGTTATAAGTGTTGGTGTGTTGTGGGATGGGGTGTCAACGCAGCTAATCGGCCGGCTCGCGAGAACGGTCGCGGGCCTCGCATTCGCGATCGCCGCAACGGCGAGCACTCCGAGCGCGGTCGCCGCGGTCGGGCAGCGCCCCGCCGCCGTCACCGTGTCACCGGCCCCCGGAACCCCCGACGCCTCACCCGACACCCAGATCAGCATCCTCGGCGTCGCGCCCGGCCGGATCGAGTCGGCGCGCGTCACGGGGTCGCTCAGCGGACTTCATCGGGGCGCGTTCCGCTCGTACAGCGGCCGGCGCGGGGCGAGCTTCGTCCTCAGCCGGCCGCTCGAGCAGGGCGAGCGCGTCGCGGTGCTGTTGCGGATCGCCGGACGCGGCCCGATCCGCTTCTCGTTCGGCGTCGCCCGCCTGGCGCCAACGCCTCCGATCATCAACATCCCGGCGACCCAGCCGGGCAAGCTCGACCACTTCGTGAGCGAGCCGCAGCTCCTCCCGCCGCGCATCAAGGTGAACAAGGACGGATCCGCGCTCGGTGGCGACATCTTCCTCACCCCGCTGCCCTCACCGGAGGTTCATCCCGGCAGCAACAACGCGATCTCGATCAAGCCCGTAGGTCCCGGCGGCCCGATGATCATCGACCGGCATGGCAGGCTGATCTGGTTCCACCAGCTGAAGAACCCGACCGTGGCCGCCAATTTCAGGCCGCAGTGGTTCGAGGGACGCGAGGTGCTGACCTGGTGGCAGGGCCAGGTCACGATCGCGGCCTACGGCCTCGGGCAGGGGATGATCGCCGACGGCTCGTACCACCCGATCAGGGTCGTCCGGGCGGGCAACGGCTACGCCGCCGACATCCACGAGTTCCTCCTCACCCCGTCCGGCGACGCGCTGCTCACCGTCAACTCGCTCGTGATGCTGCACCCCGCCGGATCCGCGCCGGGAACGCTGTCGCCGTTCCTCGATTCGATCGTGCAGGAGGTCGACGTGCGCACCGGGCTGGTCGTATGGGAGTGGCATTCGCTCGGGCACATCCCGATCACCGACTCCTACGCCAACACCGCCAACAGCCCGTACTTCGATGCCTACCACCTGAACTCGATCCAGGCGCTCCCGGGTGGGCGGCTGCTCGTATCGGCTCGCGACACCTGCGCCATCTACGAGATTGACCAGGCGAGTGGGCGGATCCTCTGGACGCTCGGCGGCAAGGCCAGCAGCTTCCGGATGAAGCCGGGGTCGCGCTTCTACTTCCAGCACGATGCGCACCTGCTCGCGGGCGACCGGGTCAGCATGTTCGACGACGAGGCCGGACCCCCGGCCTTCGCGCGATCCTCGCGCGGGCTGATCCTCGCGCTCGACATGCGCCGGCACACCGCTTCGCTCGTCCACCAGTACCGCAGGCCAGGTAACGACACGCTCGCCGACAGCGAGGGCAGCTTCGAGGCCCTCCCCGGCGGCAACCAGCTCGTGGGGTTCGGCTCGGAGCCGTTCATGTCGGTGTTCGCGCCGAGGGGTCGGCTGCTGTTCGACGCGAGCCTGCCCGTCGATGACGGCAGCTACCGCATCTTCAGCGCCCCGTGGAAGGCGACGCCCACCACTCGCCCCGTCGCCGCCGCGCGACGAACATCGGCCGGGCGCGTCAACGTCTACGCGAGCTGGAACGGCGCGACGACCGCCGCCCGCTGGCAGCTCCTGGCGGGTGCGAGCGCCCGCTCGCTCTCCCCCGTCGCGACCGCCCGGGACCGCGGCTTTGAGACGCAGATCGGCGTCTCGAGCTCGGCGGCTCTGTTCGAGGTCAGGGCCCTGAGCTCGAGCGGCAAGGTGCTCGCGAGCTCGGTCGCGGTGACCGCCTCGTGACGGGCTCCTCGCCCCAGGCCCTCCGTCTGGCGCTCGCGTGCGTCGTGGCGATCCTCGCGGCGCCGGCCGCGCAGGCGGTAGCCGCGCCGGCCTCGCACACGCCCGCGGTGCCGGCCTCGAAGACGCGCTCCGCCCAGGGGATCCACAAGATCAAGCACGTCGTGATCATCATGCAGGAGAACCGCTCGTTCGACAATTACTTCGGGACGTTCCCCGGCGCCGATGGGATCCCCGGGCTGGCCGGCAACCCGGGCCGAGTTCCCTGCGTGCCCGACCCGCTCAGGCATCGCTGCGCGCGGCCGTACCACGATCCGCAGGACGTCGACTACGGGGGCCCGCACGAGCAGGGCGCGTTCAACACCGACTTCGACAACGGGCGCATGGACGGCTTCGTCCGCGCCGGCGGGAGAACTGCACGAACACGATCGATCCCAAGGACTGCATCGCGCTCCTGACGCTCGACATGATGGGCTATCACGACCGGCGCGAGATCCCCAACTACTGGACCTACGCGCGCAATTCGTGCTCCAGGACCACATGTTCGAGCCGAACGCCTCCTGGAGCCTGCCCGCCCATCTGTTCCTGGTCTCGGAGTGGTCGGCGCTCTGCACAACGCCGGGCAATCCGTTCAGCTGCACGTCGAACATCGAGGACCCGGGGTTGCCGACCGATATCGGGGCGCCTCATCCGCCGCCCGACTACGCCTGGACCGACCTGACCTACCTGTTCGACCACCACCACGTCAGCTGGGGCTACTACGTCAAGAAGGGACCCGAGCCCGACTGCGAGAGCGCGCAGGTGTTCTGCCAGCTACAAGGACCAATCCCCCCGGACGCCCGGGATCTGGAACCCGTTGCCGAGCTTCGACACGGTCCGCGACGACCACCAGCTCCGGAACATCCGTGACACCAGTGCGTTCCTGGCCGCCGCTCGCGGCGGACACCTCCCGCAGGTCTCGTGGGTGATCCCGAACGGGATCGTCAGCGAGCACCCGACCTCGTCGATCAAGGCCGGCCAGGCCTACGTCACGAGGCTGATCAACACGATCGGCAAGAGCAAGGACTGGAGCAGCACCGCGATCTTTCTGGCCTGGGACGACTGGGGCGGGTTCTACGACAACGTCCGCCCTCCGGTGATCGATGCGAACGGGTACGGCTTCCGCGTCCCGGCGCTGGTGATCAGCCCATACGCCCGGCGGGGCTTCATCGACCACCAGCAGCTGAGCTTCGACGCGTTCGCGAAGTTCGTCGAGGACGACTTCCTCGGCAGCGCGCGGCTGAACCCGAAGACGGACGGGCGACCCGACCCACGGCCGACGGTTCGTGAGAACGCTCCCGGGCTCGGCAACCTCGTCAGGGACTTCAACTTCAAGCAGCCGCCCCGAGCGCCGCTGATCCTGCCGACCTACCCACACAAGCGAGGATGAGCCCCCGATGAGCATCGAGCCGACCACCGAGCAGTTCGAGCGCCTGGCGTCCGGCGATCACGCGCCAGTGACCATGATCAACTTGCTGCGGTTCAAGGAGCGCGCGGACGGGATCGACGCCGCCGACGGGATCTCCGGGGCGGAGGCCTATGCGCGCTACGGCGCCGAGGCGACGAAGTTCCTGGAGCGGGCCGGCGGGCGCATCCTGCTGGCGCTGCGGGCGGCCGAGTCGGTAATCGGTCCCGACGAAGGCGAATGGGACATGGTGCTGGCGGTGGAGTACCCGTCCCGCGGGGCGTTCATCTCCATGATCAGCGACCCTGAGTACCTCGCGATCCACGCCCATCGCGCCGCGGCGCTGGCGGACTCGCGGCTGATCGCCTCGGCACCGATCGGACCCTGATCCGGGCCCGCTGGGTTCCGCTAGCATCCGCGCGCCGACCTTGGGTACCAGCGCAGCCATAGAGAAATCGGGGAGACTTTCGGTCCCGGCTTGCGCCCACTCGACTAGGCCTTAGCACGCGTCCAGATGCCTCCAGGGATGACCGGCAGAGACCCGGGTCAAGGAATCGCGCTGGCGGGAGTGGATCCGGTCCGGAACGGCGCGGCTTGGTCGGTGCACCGGACGCTCGCGATCGTGCTTGGCGGCCTTCTGATCGCCACCGTGTTCGTGACGCACGGAGGGTCGTCGCTCGGCTCCAGCACCTGGACCGAGATCGCCTGCTTGGTGATCGGCGCCGCGTTGCTGCTCGCGGTCGTCCTGTACGGCCGTCGGGCGAGCGCTTGGGGAGCGGTCACGGTCGCGTGGTTCGCGTTGTTCGCGGCGCTCACGGCGGCATCGGTGGGCTGGTCGGTCAAGCCCGACATCTCCTGGCTCGTCGCCAACCAGACGGTCTCGTACCTCGCCGTGTTTGTGGCGGCCGCCGCCCTGGCCCGCCTGTTCCCAGGTCGGTGGCCGAGCCTCATCTCCGCGATTGCGCTCGCGACTGCCGTCGTGTCCGCTTACGGCCTGCTGGAGAAGGTATTTCCGGGGACGCTCGACGCCGGCGATCCGTATGGGCGTCTCCTTGGGCCCTTCAGCTACTGGAACGCCACGGGGGTTCTCGCCGCGATGGGCCTCCCCGCCGCGCTCTGGATCGGAAGCAGGCGGGGCGCCACACGTTGGTCGGGCGCACTGTCGGTTCCGGCGATCGGAATCCTCGTCACCGTCGTCGTCCTGTCCTATTCGCGCGGCGCGATCCTGGCCGCGGTGATCGCCTGCGTAATCTGGTTCGCGAGCGTGCCGCTCCGGCTTCGGGGCGCCGCGATCCTCGCCGCCGGGCTTGCCGGGGCCGCGGTCCTTTCGGCATGGGCGCTCAGCACCCATGCGCTGACGACGGACGGAGCGTCACTCAGCTCTCGGAGCAGCGCCGGGCGCGGGTTCGGGTTCGTACTGCTCGCGGTCCTGTTGGTTCAGGGATTGAGCGGATTCGCCATCTCGGCGGCGATGGATCGCAGTCGACTCACGGCCCGAGTGCGACGGAGGCTGGGGACTGGTCTCCTCTGCGTCGTCGCGCTGGTACCGGTCGCCGGGATCGCAGTGCTCGCGGCCTCCTCGCGCGGGCTCACCGGGGAGATCTCCCACGTCTGGAACACGGCCACGAGCTCGAGTGGCGTGGTCAACGGCACCAGCCCCGGTCGCCTGCTCTCGGTCGCCAACAGCCGCGGCCAGTACTGGCATGAGGCGCTGAAGGTCGGACGGGGGGCGCTGTTCCACGGGGTCGGAGCCGGCGGATACGCCACGGCGAGGACTCGGTACACGACCAGTCGCCATGCCGCGGCGCATGCCCACGGATACCTGCCGCAGACGTTTGCGGACCTGGGGCTGCTCGGGCTGAGCATCACCTTGGCGCTGTTGATCGCTTGGGCGATCTCGGTCGGACGCGTCCTGGCGATCCGAGGCCAATCCGGCCAAATCCAACGGGCGGACGGCGCGGAACAAGCGGAACGGGCGGAACGGGCGGAACGGGCCGGGATGCTCACGCTGCTGGCCGTCGTAGTTGCATTCGGAGCCGACTCCGCGATCGACTGGATCTGGTTCATTCCCGGCATCACGATTCCCGCGCTGGTGTGTGCGGGATGGCTGGCCGGGCGCGGACCCTTGAACCAGCGCGTCGGATCGGTGCCGCGTCGCCGCTTGAGCTCGAGCCCGGGCACAACCGCGATCGCGGTGTTGATCGTCGCCGTCACGATTCTCGGCGGCTGGCTGATCTGGCAGCCACTTCGATCCGCAGACGCCGAGACGCGAGCGATCGAGGCGGCCAGCCAGGGCAACACGGCGGTCGCCCTGACGCAGGCGCGGGCCGCCGCCGCGAGCAACCCCCTGGCTGTGGACCCGCTGTTCACCCTGTCGGCGATCTACGAGACAACCGGAGACCGAGCCGCCGCGCGGGCGGAGCTCCGGCACGCGGTGGACCTCCAGCCCGCGAATCCCGAAACCTGGCTATCGCTCGGGGAGTTCGATCTGAGAGCGGGACGTCCGGCTGCCGCGCTTGCGGAATTGCGCACGGCGGCGCGGCTCGATCGGAGCTCCCTCGAGGCCATCGGGATGATCGCGGCGGCGCGAAAGGCGCTCGCTCAGGGTTGAGCGCCTCGACTGCGCGTCGTCCGGACGCAGACCCAGCTCTTCGTGAACGGACCCAGCCACTCGCGAGTCGCCGGACCGAACAGCGCCTCGAGCTCCCGCCGCGGTAGCAGGTGGATCTCGTCGACGTTGCTCCCGGCACCGAGGCGCCAGTAGGAGCGCCGAATCGACATCGGGAGCCAGTGGGCGCCGGGGAGGAGCGAATGGGGCTCGATCGGGAACGACATCGCCGGCGTCTGGACGTACCAACCGCGCGCCACCCTGCGCACTTCGTGGGCAAATCTTGCTCTCCGGTCCGGGGCGATGTGCTCGATCACGCTGTTGCAATAGGCGAAGTCGAACTCGTTGTCGTCGAACGGCAGATGCTCGGTCGCATCGGCCCGGACGAGCCGCCCCGCGTACTCGGGCCGCTCGTGCAGATCGACGCCGGTGATGTCGAGATCCGGAGCGAGGCTGATCAGACCGATCCCGCCGCAGCCGACATCGACGATGCGGGTGCTGGGAGAGACCCCGGCGGCCGCGCGGAAGTGGTCGAGTCGGCGTGCGCGTGCTCGGCGTGAGAACGGCTCGGCGATACGAGGTGCGATCCCGCCCGCGCGCGCGAATGTGCCCTGCGGGGCCATCGGGTGGATTCTGTCCGATCGCACTCTCACCCTGCGCAGGGAACGAAGCCTTCGAACCGGGCGCACGCGCCTTTACTCCGAAACTTCGTGTTCCAGATACCGTTACGAGGGGAGTTAGGGGAATATGACTGCTGCTAGCTGCCCGACGTGACGATCCAGGACACAGGTGCGGAGCACGAGCGGGACCAGCTCTCCGGCGAGACCGTCCCGTTCGTCCTACCCGACCGCGATGTAAGGCGCAAGCGCCCGCCACTGCTGTCGTTCCTGCTGCGGCTCGAGACGCTCCGCCGTGCCGGGCGCGTCCTGACGCTGCTCGCGGTGGACTTCATCGGCGTCGCCGGGGCGTTGTTCACCGCGCTCGTTCTCCGAGGCGCGCTCCATGGCCACGTCAACGGGGCGATCGCGTGGAGTCAGACCAGGCACTGGACGCCGTTCGCATACCTGGTCACGGTGTTGATGTTCGCCCACGGCGATCTGTACGCCGACCGCCCGAGCCGGCCGGGGCTCGCCAGAATCGCGACGGCCCTGTTTCAGGCGACGGTGATAGCGCTCGTATTCGCGCTCGCCAGTGGGCAGCACTTCTCCAGCTACTACCTCTTCTACGGCTCGTTGTTCTTCGGGGTGGCCTACATATCGGCGCTCCGGGAGCTGCACCTGCGGGCCACCGGTTGGTTGCTCGAGCAGGCCGGATACCGTCGCCGAGCGGTGTTGGTCGGGTCCGGGAAGCACATCGAGGCCGTCGCCCACGCGCTCGCGGGTCGCTCGCGGGTTCGTGTCGACATCGCCGGCTACATCTCGCTCACCCCGCGGCCCCAGAACGGTCTGCGCTCGCTGGGCACGCTCGAGGACCTGCCGGCCGTGCTCGGACTGGAGCGGATCCAGGAAGTGATCATCGCCGACCCCGACTTCCCCCAGGAGCAGGCGGTTGAGCTGGTCGACCTCTGTCACCAGCGCGGGATCACCGTACAAGTGGCGCCCTCGACGATGGAGATCCTGATCGACCGCGCGGAGTTCGTCCCCGGGCGGACGGTGCCGCTGTTCAAGCTGCGCCCGCCGGTGGTCCAGGGGATCGACTACGCGCTCAAGCGGACGTTCGACCTGGTCCTCTCGACGATTGGGCTGGTGCTGCTCGCGCCGGTCCTGCTCGCGATCGCCGCCGCCGTCAAGCTCAGCTCCGCTGGCCCGACGATCTACCGCTCGGTTCGCCCGGGGATGGCTGGCCGGCCGTTCCACTGCTTCAAGTTCCGAACCATGCGCGAGCACGCCGACCAGATCCAGGCCGACCTCGAGCCGCTCAACGAGAAGTCGGGAGCCCTGTTCAAGATCCGCCGAGACCCCCGGCTGACCCGGGTCGGGCGGTTCCTGCGCCGCTATTCGCTCGACGAGCTCCCCCAGCTGGTCAACGTGCTCCGCGGCGAGATGTCGCTGGTGGGCCCGCGACCGCTCCCGATGCGCGACTTCAACCGCCTGGAGGAATGGCACAAGAAGCGCTACCTCGTGCTGCCCGGAATCACAGGCCTGTGGCAAATCTCCGGACGGGCCGAGCTCGACTTCGACGACCTGGTGCGGCTGGACTTCCTCTACCTGGAACGCTGGTCGATCATGCTCGACCTGTCGATCCTGCTGAAGACGATCCCGGCGGTGCTGAGCCGGCGGGGCGCGTTCTGAGATATCGGCGATCGGCGCCCGGCTTCCCGGCCACCCGCGGCGCCGCGAGGTCTTGGCGGTCGCGACCATCCGCGGTCACGACCGCCAAATGCGATCGCCGGCTACCGCGACGTTCGCGTCGCCGTGATCGCCCCCGTATGTCCGATCCTTGCTCCGACCGCAACCCCCGGTCCCAGAGCAGCCGGCACAGCGTATAGTGTGTATTTACGTTTTGTCAAGTTGACGTAAGGGAAACACCATGGCGATGCCCGCACCCCACACCCGAGCCGGCGCCCAGGACCCTGAGAAGCGACCGGCACGGCGACTCTCGCGCACCGCTCGTCGCGAGCAGCTGATCGACATCGCGATGCCGCTCGTGGTCGAACAGGGGTTTGGCGGCTTCTCGCTGGACGAGCTGGCCACCCGCGCCGACGTCACGCGGAACCTGCTCTATCACTACTTCCCGCGCGGCCGGCCCGACATCCTGGTGGCGGTGGGCGAGCGCGCGGGGCACGAGCTCACGAGCGGGTGGCTGACCGACGAGTCGATCCCCCTCCAGCAGCGGATGGCGATGAACTTTCAGCGCTTCATCGAGCACGCGATGCAGCCCTCGGACGCCTGGCGGATCCGCCGCATGGGGCGCTCGTCGAACGATGCCGAGTTGCTGGCGGTCATCGCCCAATTCGAGGAGGTCGTCATCCAGAGCGTCTCGATGAACAACTTCGGCAAGCCCGAGCCTCCGCCGCTCGCCCGGCTCGCGATCAAGGGGTTCATCGCGTTTGCAGAAACCGTGCTCGACGAGGGCCGGGTCAGCGAGGTGCCGCGCGAGCAGGTGCTCCAGATGGTCGCGCAGTCGTTCGCCGCGACGCTCGATTCGATTCGCCCGGCGCTGGGCTGATCGGCCGGCGGCGCGGCCTGCAGGTAGGCTTGCGGCCGCGATGCCGCCGACCGACCGCTTCGTGATCAGCTTTGCCGCCGAGCCCCCGCAGGAGGGGCTCCCCTACGGCCGCTGGGGGGAGACGCTCAAGGCGCACTTCCTGACCGCCTGCCGGGAGATGGACACCGAAGGTGAGGAGATCGGCGAGATCGACACCGAGATCGCGTGGTACCCGGACCGGACGTATGGCGGGCGCACGTACGTCCCCGCAATCGCGCGCACGACCGCGGGCTACGAGTTGTTCGGGTATGTCTCATTCACCGAGGGACCCGACGGACCGAGCGCGTACGGCGGCCACGCCGACTTCACCTCTGAGCTGGCCGAGGCCAACCCCGACTGGAAGCTCGACCTCAACGACGAGGTCATCGGAACCTGGCGGGGCGAGCTCGGCAACACCGCCGACATGACACTCGTGTGGGGAGCGCCGCTGATCCCCGGCGGCGCACTCGTGACCGCCGAGCTCGCGAACCTCGCCGTCGATCAGTGCGAGCTGAGCGACCAGCGATTCACGCTGATCGCTCCCGACAACTACCGCGCCGACTTCCTCGAGATCAAGCTCTGGAGCAAGAACGGCGGCGAGCTCGCCAGAGAATCGCTGTACGTCGAGGACGAGGCCTGAGCCTAGGCCGTCGGGGAGGCGTGTCGCGCGGTAAGCGCGACGGGGAGCTGTAGCTCGACCTCCTCGCGCGTGAGCGGGAAGTGGCATGCCGCCCGCGTGCCCGAGTCGGCGGGACCCTTGATCTCGAGCGGCGGCTCGTCGATCCGGCACACCTCCTGTGCCTTTGGGCAGCGGGTGTGGAATCGGCACGCCGAGGGAGGATTCGCCGGGCTGGGCACGTCGCCTGAGAGCAGCGCGCGCTCACGCTTGCCGCCGCTTGGGTCCGGGACGGGCACCGCCGACAGCAGCGCTCCCGTGTATGGGTGGCGAGGAAAGGTGTACAGCGCGTCGCTCGAGGCGAGCTCGACCACCTTGCCGAGGTACATCACCGCGACGCGGTCGCACATGTGGCGAACCACCGACAGATCGTGCGAGATGAAGACGAGCGTCAGTCCCATCTCGCGCTGGAGCCCCCTGAGCAGGTTGAGCACCTGAGCCTGGATCGAGACGTCAAGCGCCGACACCGGCTCGTCCGCGATCAGCACCTTCGGCTCGAGCGCGACCGCACGGGCGACACCGATCCGCTGACGCTGGCCACCTGAGAACTCGTGCGGGTAGCGGTTGTAGTGCTCCGGGTTCAGGCCTACCCGGTCCATCAGCTCCTGGACCCGCTGCTTGCGTTCGCCCGAGCCGGTGTACATGCCGTGGATCGCGTAGGGCTCGGCGATGATCGAGCCGACGCTCTTGCGCGGGTTCAGCGACGAGTACGGATCCTGGAAGATCATCTGGACCTCGCGGTGAAGCGCCTTCAGCGAAGCCCCTTTGCGGACGCCGATGTCCTCCCCCTCGAACAGGATCGCTCCCGACGTAGGATCGAGCAGGCGGACCAGGAGCCTCGCGGTCGTGCTCTTCCCGCAGCCGGTCTCGCCGACGATCCCCAGCGTCTCTCCGCGATGGATGTCGAACGAGATCCCGTCGACCGCCTTCACCGCACCGATCCGTCGCTGGAAGATGATCCCGCTGGTGAGCGGAAAATGCTTCGTGAGGTCGCGGACTTCGATCAGGGGCTCGGTCGTGATGGTCAAGCGAAGCCGCCTTCCGCACCCCGCTCCGCTTCGGCGGGGCGGGTGGCTGTCGTGGATTCCGCGAGGGTGCGCAAAGCGGCAGGCGCTTGACCCTCCTGGAGCCCTTTCCAAATCCGCGACCGTTCCTCATGAACAAGGAGGCAGG
>CAVOIU010000069.1:0-45807 GCA_963695965.1 uncultured Solirubrobacterales bacterium | reverse complement strand
TCCGGTGGCGCGCTTTGCCCTTTGCCTTGACAGGTACTGATGGCCGGGGCGCCCGTGTTTAGAAGCAGAGACCCCGGAGATCTTGGTGCGGTCGAAGACCCACTGGACCGGCGAGTCGACGGCGGCGACGAACGGCAGGTCCACCACCGGCCGGTCGTAGCGCACGTGCACGTCGACGATAGGCTGGCGGCCAGCCCGGACCAGGCCGCGCGGTCTGCTCGGGCAGGCGCGCCTGCGGGATCAGCGGCGCCGCCCTCTCGTGCGGGACGGCCAGGACCGACCGCGTCGGCGCTCCAGCTCCTCGTCGGTCTCCGGGCGCCAGCCGGACCAGGTACCAGCCGCCGGTCCCGAGACTCCACCGCTCCTCGACCTTCGACCAGGTAGACGCCCGGTGCCCAGCTTTCCGAGCACGGCGCGCCCGCGTCGCCGTGCAGTTCGCCTAGCGGGCAGGGCGGGGACGCCGATGTCGGCGGCGTCGTTCTCGCCCAGCAGGCCGGCTTGACCACCATGGCGGCCAGGGCCAGCGAAGCGTCGTCGCCCGGCATGTTCAGGGCGGAGACGCTGAACAGGTCCCAGAGGGCGCGGCGGGCGCGTTCGCTCTGGCCTTGCGCGGCTAGCCAGTCGCCGAAGCGCTGCGGTCTATCGCGGGGTCGGCCGGGTCGAGTCGGCGCATCGCTAGGGCGGGGCGAGCGACCGACGATCCGTTCGCCAGAGAGAGTAACGGTTAGCGGGCCGAGAGCGGGGCAGCAGGTGCAGCGGGCCGGGCAGCCGTTCCTGCGGAGCCGGCCCCGCCGGCCTCCGGGGGCGAGGCACGGTGACGTCGAAGCGGTCCTGCATCGGGGCGTGGGCGGTCATGCCGAGCCGGTCGAGCAGGCCGCGGTAGGCGCTGCAGCAGCCGAGGAAGACGTGCTGGCCGGTGTCGACGGTCAGGCCGTCGCGGTTGAACGAGCAGGTGGCGCCGCCCAGCCGGGGCCGGGCCTCGAGAGGGTGACCTCGCGCCCGCCTCGGCCAGGGCGATGGCGGCGGTGATGCCGGCCAGGCCGCCGCCGACCACCACGACCCGGGGCGTCATGGCGGACTCGTCTCGTCGCCCTCCCGGCCAGGGCCTTGACCGCGACCATGGCCTTCTCCCAGCCGGACAGGGACCCCGGCCGCTCAGCACGGCGGCGGGGTCGGCGCGCGATGCGCTCCAGCAGCCGCGGTAGATGCCGGCCATGGCGCCGGTGCAGGCCGCGCTGCGCCGGTCGAGCATGGGCAGCAGCTGCATGCCGTCTCGTACCAGTCGCCGGGCCCGCTCGGCCTCGAACTCGGACCAGCCCGGTGAAGCCCGGATGCCCCGGGGCTGGCCAGGCCCGCGGGTCGAGGGCGCAGTCGAACTTGGCCAGGTCTTCGGCGGGCAGGTAGACGCGGCCGTTGGCGTGGTCCTCGCGGATGTCGCGCAGGATGTTGGTCAGCTGGAGGGCCACGCCCAGGGAGTCGGCCAGCTGGGCGGCCTGCGCCATGTCGCCGCGGGTGCCGAAGATGCCCAGCGACAGGCGGCCGATCGAGCCCGCCACGCAGCGGCAGTAGTAGAGCAGGTCCTCGAAGCTCTGGTAGCTGGTGCCGCGCACGTCGGCCACGCAGCCGTCGATGAGCTCGCCGAAGGCGGCGCATGGGCACCGGGAAGGTGCGCTCCACGTCGGCCAGGGCCACGAGTACCGGGTCGTCCGGGCTCGGGGTGGGTCAGGTTCAGCACCTGGTCGCGGGCCTGTTCCAGGGCGGTGATCTTCTGCTCGGCGGGCAGCGTGCCGTCGCCGATGTCATCGATGCGGCGGGCGAAGGCGTAGATGACGGCCAGGCCGCCCGCTTGCCCGCGGGCAGCAGCCTGATCCCGTACGCGAAGTTCCTCGCCTGTGACCAGGCGATCCGTTCGCACTCGCGGTACGCCTCGCTGAGTTCCACCTACCGTCCCGTCCCATAGGTCTTGAGCAGCTCGGCCGATCAGCCGCGGCTTGCGCGGCTGTGCGTGCCGTTCAGTACGTCGTACCGGTGCTCCCGGATCGCGGCCAGGGCCGCCCGGCCGCCGCCCACGTAGCCCGCTACCGCCAGCCGGGCCGCGCCGCGCAGCGTGCCGACCAGCGGCGCGCCCGCATCCAGCAGCGCGGCGGCCCGGTCCACCTCGAACCGCATCAGGTTGGTGACCGCCGGTCCGGCGGCTGGTTGGGCCAGGTCGGCCTCGGTGCAGCCGAACCGGTCCAGGTCCTCGGCCGGCAGGTAGATCCGGCCCATGCCCAGGTCCTCGGCCACGTCCTGCCAGTGCTCGGCCAGTTGCAGGGCGGTGCAGATGCTATCGGACTGCTTGATGCGTTCCGGGGTAGCGACACCGAAGATGTACAGCACGATCTGGCCTACGGGGTTGGCCGACAGCTCGCAGTACTGGGCTAGTTCGGCGTAGGTGGCGTAGCGGGAGACCTGCTGGTCCTGCCGGTTGGCCTGGATCAGCGCGTGCAGCGGCTGGGCCGGGATGCCGCACTCCCGCACGGTGGTGGCCATGGCCCGCATGACCGGCGAGGCGGGGGTGCCGCCGGTATATATGGCGTCGACGTCGGCGTCGAAATCGTCAAGCAGCTTGAGCCGGTAGGCGGCCTGATCTGCGTCGTGGCCTGGGTGTCGCGGGCTTCGTCGCCCAGGTCGTCGGTGAGCCGGGCGAAGCAGTACAGGGCGGTCAGGTGGCGCCGGTGCCGCTGGGGCAGCACGCGCAGCGCGACCGGGAAGTTCTCCCCTGAGGCGTTGGCCCACCACGTCTTCGGCACGCGTCACCGACGGGCGGACGTGCTCGCGCGTTCGTCCGTCCGGGTACGGCTCCCGTACTTCGGCTGCCCCCAGTCACGGAGCCATTTTCCAGGGAATGCACAAGAATTGCAAACAATGACGCGTGCGTCAGGTGACGTGGGCGTCGGCGAATGTCAGGCTGGTTGTTAACTTGACGCTGGTCGCCTCGCTGCGCTACGCGCTGGTCACCACACGCTTCGGTTACAGTGATGTTCGCGCAGGTTACACCGGCGAAAAATACTTTGTCCGGCCAACATCGTTATGATATTAAAATACCTGACGTACGCGTCAGTAAAGGAGCCCGGCGCCCGGCAATGGCCCATACGTCCGACGTCAATGTCTGATAGATGTTCTTTTAAATTGCTTTGCAGCGTCACCAATGGTTGTGCATCGCCCCAACAATAGCTCAAAGCAGCGTACGCAGGAGTTGCTTTTGGTTACCGTGTGTCTCAATCAGACAGACTATGTTACGGCCCTGCTTACGGCCGTCAGCTGACTGTAGCCCCTGACCGTAGCCCCTGACCGTATCCCCTGGCCGGGCCGGGAAATACTATAAGTCCGTAGCTAGTGTTTATAAGACAGTTCTCCGGCCGGAGCTCTTCTTCTTCTTCTTCTTCTTCTTCTTCTTCCTTAGCTTTAGATCCTCGTATTTAGGACCGCCAATTGATCGGGTTCTTGCTCTTCTATTGATGCATCACCGCTCTACTATTGACTGGGTCCGTGACATTATCTAAAGCTCATCAATTCTTCTTCCTGCGAAGGAACTCAAATATATCCACCAAAGCCAGCAACTTACTGCTACGGAAACAGCTACGACTACGACTGCGTACTATTCCGGACATCAGACAGCACTTCGCCTAGGGCATCAGCTTGACCCCAAAAAAGAAAGGGGCAACCGCACGGGCCGAACACCAAACGCCACATAACCACTTCGAAACCCACCACTGTTCCAGATACTGTTCCATAACCACTTCGAAACCCACCACTGTTCCAGACCACCACCCCATCCAATAGAACGCAACTATGTCATCACGCGGCTCCGGCAAGACCAGAGGCGCAAGCAGGCAGAGGCAGCAATACGCTGAGCCAGGCACCAAAACCTTGGAGGAGAAGGTCAAGGAGCTGACCGGCAAGGATCCGCATCGCGGGGTCAACCCCGATGAGGTCGTCGCCGTCGGCGCCGCGATCCAGGCGGAGTCCTGGCCGGCGACGTCAAGGACGTGCTGCTGCTGGACGTCACCCCGCTGACGCTCGGGATCGAGACCAAGGGTGGAGTGATGACCCGGCTGATCGAGCGCAACACGACGATCCCGACCCGCAAGTCGGAGATCTTCTCGACGGCCGAGGACAACCAGCCGTCGGTCGAGATCCACGTGCTCCAGGGCGAACGGGAGATGGCCACCTACAACAAGTCGCTCGGGAAGTTCCAGCTGACGGGTATCCCGCCGGCCCCCGCGGCATCCCGCAGATCGAGGTCACGTTCGACATCGATGCCAACGGCATCCTCAACGTGTCGGCCAAGGACCTTGGCACGGGCAAAGAGCAGAAGATCGAGATCAAGGCTGGCTCGGGCCTCTCGGAGGACGAGATCAAGCGAATGGTCACCGACGCCGAGTCGCACGCCGAGGACGACCGCCGTCAGCGCGAGCTGGCGGAGGCGCGTAACGGCGCGGAGAACGCCGCCTACCAGGCCGAGCGCCAGCTGACCGAGCTGGGCGACGCCGTCGATGCCTCCTCCAAGGAGGAGATCGAGGCGGCGATCAAGGAAGTCCGCGAGGTCCTGACCTCGGAGGACGCCGCCGACATCAACGCCAAGACCGAGGCGCTCCAGTCCGCCTTCCACAAGGTCTCCGAGGCCATGTACCAGAAGGCCCAGGAGCAGGCCGCGGCGGAGGCGCCGGCGGATGGCGCCGGGCGACGACGAACGGCGCGACGTCCGAGGAAGAGGACGTCGTCGATGCTGAAGTCGTCGACGAGGGCAAGTAATGGGCGACGATCGTTATCGGCGTTACTCGGAAGGCGCACCCACATCCTCGGCCCCGCACGCGAGGGCCTCGGACGCGGACGCGCCTTCCGAGGAGGCGTTCGTTCCCGCGGGCGAACCCGAGGCGCCTACGCCCCCCCTGGCTGAGGAAAGCAGTGACGCCTCGGCTCCGGAGGTCGACCACGAGGCGAAGCTCGAGCACGATCTCGAGGAGCTGACGGCGAAGGCGCAGAAGGCCGATGAGTACCTCGAGCTCGCGCAGCGGACCAAGGCCGACTTCGAGAACTACCGCAAGCGTGCGGCGCGCGAGGCGGCGGCCGCCCAGGAGCGCGGCGTGATCAAGCTCGCGCGCGAGCTGCTCCCCGCGGTCGACAACCTCGACCGCGCGCTCGCCGCGGCGGGTGCCTCGAGCAACGGCGGCGAGCTCTCCTCGGGCGTAAAGCTCGTGCAGGACGAGCTGATCGCAGCGCTCTCGCGCGCGGGGTCGAGCTGTTCTCGCCTGAGGGCGAGCGGTTCGATCCGGAGCGTCACGAGGCCGTTGCTCAGCAGCCCGTCGAGGGCGCGGAGCCCGGGACGATCGTCGAGGTCTATCAGCAGGGCTGTCGGCTGGGTGATTTCGTGATCCGGCCGGCTCGTGTCGTCGTGGCGGGGTAGCGATCGCTGCCAGGCCCGACTACTACAAGGTCCTCGGGGTCGGCCGCAACGCCTCCGACGAGGAGATCAAGAAGGCCTACCGCAAGCTCGCGCGCCAGTACCACCCGGATCGAAACCACGGCGACAAGCAGGCCGAGGAGCGTTTCAAGGAAGTCTCCCAGGCGCACGACGTCCTCTCCGATGCGGAGAAGCGCAAGGCGTACGACCGCGGGACGGGCCCGTTCGGCGCCTTCGCCGGGGGGCTGCCCGGCGGAGGGTTCGATCCAGGCTCGTTCACCGGCGGCCTCGGCGACATCTTCTCGAACATCTTCGGGGGCGGCGGCCCTGCCCCCGGCGGCGGCCGCGCGGGCGGCGCGCGAGCGTCTCGTCCCCAGCGCGGTCGTGACCTCGAGACCGAGGTCACGCTGACCTTCGACCAGGCGGTGAACGGGGCCCAGGTGCCGCTCGCGGTGCCGATCTCCCAGGCGTGTCCCACCTGCCACGGGACCGGGGCCAAGCCCGGCACGACCCCGAACGGTCTGCCCGGTGTGTCATGGCCGCGGCGTCGAGTCGGAGAGCCAGGGGATCTTCTCGATCTCCCAGCCGTGCTCCAACTGCCATGGAACCGGCACCGTGATCGAGGATCCGTGCCCCACGTGCGGCGGGACCGGCGCGCAGCGAACCATCAAGCGGATGCGAGTGAACATCCCCGCAGGCGTCAAGGAGGGGAGCCGGATCCGTCTTGCCGGCAAGGGCGAGGCGGGCCCCCGAGGCTCGGAGCCCGGTGACCTGTACGTGATCACTCGCGTCCAGGACTCGCCGGTGTTCAAGCGCATGGGCGACAACCTCGAAGTCGAGGTCCCGCTGACGATCCCCGAGGCCGTGCGCGGCGCTGTCATCGAGGTTCCCACCCTCGCCGGCTCCAAGCGGCTGCGGGTACCGGCGGGGACCAAGCACGGCACCGTCCAGCGGCTGCGCGGCGAGGGCCCGCCGCGGCTCAGCGGCAAGGGCCGCGGGGACATCCACTACCGCTTCGTGATCGACGTCCCGAGCTCGCTCTCGCCGGAGCAGCAGGACGCCGTCGACCGGCTGGCTGAAGTGGTCAACGGCGATCCGCGCGCGAGCCTGTTCGCAAACGCGGGCGCCGGGGCAAGGTCCGGCGCAGGGGCCAAGGCCGGCGCCTCCACGGGAGGTGGTGGCTGATGGCGATGAAGCCTTCGCGCCGCGCCTCCGCGCGCGTCGAGGTCTCGACCGACCGGGGCGTGTTCATGATTTCCGTCGCGGCTGAATTGGCCGAGATGCACCCGCAGACTCTGCGGATGTACGAGGCTCGGGGGCTGATCGAGCCCAAGCGCTCGCCCAAGGGCACCCGCCTGTACTCGCACGCCGACGTGCAGCGCCTGCGCCGGATCCAGGAGATGACCGCGCGCCTCGGGATGAACCTCGCCGGCGTCGAGCGGGTGTTCGAGCTCGAGGAGCAGCTCGAATCGATGGCTCGCAAGGTGGTCGCGCTGGAGCGGCGGGCCGAGGAGCTGAAGTCCGAGGTCCAGCGGCTCGAGCGGCTCCGGCGCGAGCTGCGCGCCGACCTCGTCCCCTACGAGCGAGGGGGGCAGCTGGTCCGCACCGCGGACCTCAAGGGTTTCGAGGTCCGCCTCCGGCCGCGCGGCCGCTGAGACCGCGCGGCCGCTGAAACCCCTGGGCCGCCGGCCACGGAAATCCTCGGCAGAAGAAGGTTTCTCTGGTAGAATCTAAGTCACGCACACTTAGATTTCTACTCGAAACCCGGACACCCTGAACATGCAACCAGACCGCTTTACGATCAAGTCCCAGGAGGCGCTGCAGGCCGCCCAGCGGCTCGCTGACGAGCGCCGCAACCCGCAGACGACGCCCGAGCACCTGCTCGCGGTGCTGCTCGAGCAGCCCGAAGGGATCGTCGTCCCAGTGCTGCGCAAGCTCGGTGTGGACCCCGCTGCCGTGCGCGAGCCTCTGGGCGCCGCGCTCGACGCGCTTCCGAAGCTGAGCGGCCCCGACGCCTCTACCGAGCCCGCCGGCGGCTCCGGCGAGCTCGTCCAGGTGCTTCGCACAGCCGAGGGCGAGATGCGAGAGCTCGGCGACGAATACGTCTCGACCGAACACCTGTTGCTCGCGATCGCGGGTCACCCCGGCAAGGCCGGCGACTCGCTGCGCTCGGCCGGTGCGTCCAAGGAGGAGCTGCTGAAGGCGCTCCAGGAGGTCCGCGGCTCGCACCGCGTCACCGACCAGAGTCCCGAGGACAAGCTGCAGGCGCTGAAGCGCTTCGGCCGCGACCTGACAGAGGCCGCGGAGGAGGGCAAGCTCGATCCGGTGATCGGGCGCGACGACGAGATCCGCCGCGTGATCCAGGTCCTGAGCCGGCGCACCAAGAACAACCCGGTGCTGATCGGCGAGCCGGGCGTCGGCAAGACCGCGATCGTCGAGGGCCTCGCCCAGCGGATCGTGGATGGCGACGTGCCCGAGAGCCTGCGCGACCGCAAGCTCGTCGCGCTCGACCTCGGTGCGATGGTTGCCGGCTCGAAGTACAGGGGGGAGTTCGAGGACCGGCTGAAGGCGGTGCTCAAGGAGATCGCCGACGCCAAGGGGCAGATCGTCGTGTTCATCGACGAGCTTCACACGATCGTCGGCGCCGGCGCCGCGGAGGGTGCGATGGACGCCGGCAACATGCTCAAGCCGATGCTCGCACGCGGGGAGCTGCGCGCGGTCGGCGCGACCACGCTCGACGAGTACCGCAAGCACATCGAGAAGGACCCGGCGTTGGAGCGCCGCTTCCAGCCCGTGTACGTGGGAGAGCCGAGCGTCGAGGACACGATCGCGATCCTGCGCGGCCTCAAGGAGCGCTACGAGCTCCATCACGGCGTGCAGATCCAGGACTCCGCGCTCGTGGCGGCAGCGACTCTCAGCCACCGCTACATCGCCGACCGGTTCCTGCCGGACAAGGCGATCGACCTGATCGACGAGGCCGCGTCACGGATCCGGATGGAGATCGACTCCAAGCCGATCGAGATCGACGAGGTCGACCGGCACATCATGCAGCTGGAGATCGAGCTCGAGTCGCTGAAGGACGACGAGGATCCGGGAACCGTCGCCCGCCGCGAGCAGCTCGAGCGCACGCTCGCCGAGGAGCGCGAGCGCTCGGCCGCGATGACGGCAGAATGGCAGCGCGAGAAGGAGACGGTCGGAGCCGCGCAGGACCTGCGCGAGCAGCTCGACCAGGCGAGGATCGAGCTCGAGCGCGCCCAGCGCGAGGCCGACCTCGGACGCGCCGCCGAGCTCCAGTACGGGACGATCCCCGAGCTCGAGAAGCAACTTCAGGCCGCCGAGTCGGCCGAGGCTGAGCGCGACGCCTCCGAGCCACGCTTCCTGAAGGAGGTCGTCGACGCCGAGGACGTCGCCGAGGTCGTCGCCAAGTGGACCGGGATTCCCGTCAGCCGCCTGATGGAGGGGGAGATCGAGAAGCTCGTGCACATGGAGGAGCGTCTACACGAGCGCGTGATCGGCCAGGACGAAGCGGTCGAGGCAGTTGCCAGTGCGCTCCGGCGCTCACGCGCGGGTCTTCAGGACCCCGATCGCCCGATCGGCACCTTCCTGTTCCTCGGCCCCACCGGCGTCGGTAAGACCGAGCTGGCGCGGGCACTTGCCGAGTTCATGTTCGACAGCCAGGACGCGATGATCCGGATCGACATGTCGGAATACATGGAGAAGCACTCCGTGTCCCGGCTCGTCGGCGCGCCGCCCGGATACGTCGGCTATGACGAGGGCGGTCAGCTGACCGAGGCCGTCCGCCGTAGGCCCTACTCGGTGGTGCTGCTCGACGAGATCGAGAAGGCCCATCCGGACGTGTTCAACACGCTGCTGCAGGTGATGGACGACGGCCGCCTGACCGATGGCCAGGGCAGGACCGTGTCATTCAAGAACACCGTCCTGATCATGACCTCCAACATCCCCGGCGGCCGTGCCGGTGTCGAGGCCCACTTCAAGCCCGAGTTCATCAACCGCCTCGACGACATCGTTGAGTTCCATCCGCTGACCCGCGAACAGCTGTCGGAGATCGTCGATCTCCAGGTCGCCCGCGTGATCGAACGCGTCGAGCGATCGGGATCGAGGTCTCCAGCTCTCCGACGCCGCGAAGACGCTGCTGGGCAACCTCGGTTACGACCCCACCTACGGCGCGCGTCCGCTCAAGCGCGTGATTCAGAAGCGCCTGGTGGATCCGCTGGCGCTGGCGATCCTGGAAGGACGCTTCACCGCCGGCGACACCGTCAGGGTGGATGCGTCCGACGGTGAGCTGGTGTTCGAGCGGGCGCAGAGCCCTGCCGCCGCCGTCTAGCTGACCGTCACGAAGATCCTCGCCACCGGTGAACCCGGTCGGCTCCGGTACTCCCGGAGCTGGTCGACCTGAAGCGTCCAGCTGCCGGCGGAGGGGTTAAACGGGAACACGCGCCGGCGCTTGGTCTGTAGATAGCCGCACTGACCGCCCGTGCGGCCCAAGTAGGTGGTCGTCCGGGCTCGCCCAGACGGGCTGACGTAATGCAGGTACAGCCCGCGCGGCTCACCGTCCGGCGCGAAACCCCACGCCTGGAAGGACGCACGCAGCGTCGCCGGGTCGCCGCCGGGGCCGAGGAACCTCGCGCCGGTGCGTCGCGTCAGCGTGAATTTGGTCGACGCGTCCACGATCCCGTCGGTTGCGTTGAGGAAGTTGACGTGCTGCACGATCCCGGCTCCGAGCCCGCCGGGGAGAAGCCGCGCCAGGAAGCCGCCCGCTGCGTCTGTGGTGCGCTGCCCGAAGTCGACGCCGCCGATTGCGATGTCATACAGCTGCGTGGCGGCGAACCCCGATCCCGACACGGTCACGGGCTCCCCGACGCGGTAGCAGCCAAGCGCGGTGCTGACCCGGGGGCCCGGCGAGGCGGCCAGCGCAAGGCAACACCCGAAGGCCCCGATCGCTGCGCCAACCGCGAATCCGATCGCGATGCGTCCCACGGGCAGGCATGTTGCCATCAGATCGGATAGAAGTGGCGGGATCGCCGCGATCGAGCGATCGGAAAGGAGCTAGCTGTGCCCACCTACATCATGCTCTCCACGCTCACGCCGGAGGGCGTGCAGACGGTCAAGAACAACCCATCGAGGATCAAAGAGGTCAACCGCGAGGTCGAGCAGCTCGGTGCCACAGTCAAGGCGCAGTGGGCGACGCTCGGCCACTTCGACTTCGTGAACGTGGTCGAGGCGCCCGACGAGAAGACGATCGCGCGGGTGTCGCTGGAGCTGGGCTCGAGGGGGACCGCGAAGTACGAGACGCTGTCGGCGATCCCGATCGACGACTTCATTGGCTCGATCTGACGCTCGGGAAAACGTCCCGCACCCGTCCCGGGTGCTGGTTGTCGGGTCTGGCGCGCGCGAGCACGCGATCGTCCAAACGCTGGCGCGCTCGCCACGGCGGCCGGAGGTCATGTGCGCGCCCGGAAACGCTGGGATCGCCGGCGACGCACGACTCGTTGACGTGCCGGCGGGCGACGTCGATGGGATCGTCGCGGCCGCGGCGCGGGAGTCCGCCGCACTCGTGGTCGTCGGTCCCGAGGCGCCGCTCGTCGCCGGTCTCGCCGACGCGCTCGCCGCCGCGGGCATCCGGTGCTTCGGCCCGGCGGCCGCGGCCGCCCGGCTCGAGGGATCGAAGGCCTTCTGCAAGGAGGTAATGGCCGCGGCCGGGGTCCCGACCGCGGCGTACCAGGTGGTGAGCGATCACCGTGCCGGGCTCGAGGCGATCGCGCGCTATCCGGTGGTGATCAAGGCCGACGGGCTGGCCGCGGGCAAGGGGGTGACGATCGCGCACGACGAGGGACAGGCTCGCGACGCGCTCGAGGCGCTCCTGGTGGAGCGGCGGTTTGGGACAGAGCAGGTGGTCGTCGAGGAGCACCTCGAAGGCGAGGAGCTCTCGCTGCTGGCCGTGTGCGACGGCACCGACGCCGTTGCGCTCGCCTCGGCCCAGGACTACAAGCGGATCTTCGACGGCGACCGTGGTCCCAACACCGGTGGGATGGGCTCCTACTCGCCGGTCCCGGAGGTCGACGCCGGGCGTGCGCGGGAGATCTCGAAGATGGTTCACCAGCCGGTCCTCGACGAGCTCGCACGGCGCGGCACCCCGTTCCACGGGGTGCTTTACGCCGGGCTGATGATGACCGCCGAGGGCCCCAAGGTGCTCGAGTTCAACGTCCGCTTCGGTGACCCCGAGACACAGGCGATCCTCCCGCGGCTGCGGTCGGACCTACTCGAGCTGCTCGAGGCGGCGACGACCCCCGGCGGTCTCGACCGGGTCGCGCTGGAGTGGTCCTCCGAGGCCGCGGTGACCGTGGTGCTCGCCAGCGGTGGCTATCCGGAGAGCTCCTCGAGCGGTGATGTGATCACGGGGCTCGACCGGGTCCCCGACGACGTCTTCGTCACGCACGCCGGGACGGCCCACGCAGCCGACGGCTCGATTGTCACGGCGGGCGGACGCGTGCTGAGCGTCACGGCCCTCGGCGACGGAATCGCTGCCGCCCGCGAGGCGGCTTATGCTGCCGCCGACATGATCCAATTCCCGGGCAAGCAACTCCGGCGCGATATCGCGCTTCGCGCCGCATGAGCACAGAGGGCCGGACCGAGTCGCTCACCGAGGCCGTCGTGCAGAGCGAGTTCGAGGAGCTCGATGTCGACGCCCCCCGGGTGGGGATCGTGATGGGCTCCAAGAGCGACCTTCCGGCGATGGAGGCCGCGGAGAAGGAGCTGAACGAGCGCGGCATCGGCTGCGAGGTCAGGGTGATGTCGGCTCATCGCGAGCCCGACAAGGTCGCGGACTACGCGCGCAACGCGAGGCTGCGGGGCCTGCGGGTCATCATCGCCGGCGCCGGGCTCTCAGCGGCGCTGCCCGGCACCGTCGCTGCGCACTGCGACCTCCCGGTGATCGGCGTTCCCCTGACCAGCCGCACGTCCGTGGCCGGGGGCCTCGATGCGCTGCTGTCGATCGCCCAGATGCCCCCCGGCGTCCCGGTTGCGTGCGTGGGGTCGACAACGCCCGCAACGCCGCGGTGCTGGCGGCCCGGATCCTTGCGGCCTGACGCTCACCGCCCGCGCTAGCCTTCGCCGGAGCGGCGACTGATGCCCGACGCAATCCATGTCTCATCGGTGGCGGGAAGCCCGCTGCTCGACTCAACCGGCGAGCGCCTCGGACGCGTAGAGGACGTGATCGTGCGGCTCGACCAGGTGCGCGGACTGCCCCCGGTGGTCGGGCTCAAGGCACGGATCGGGGGCAGGGAGGTGTTCGTCCCGATCGATCGAGTCGAGCAGCTCGGTCCCGACGCCGTCCGAGTGACCACGACCAAGCTGAATCTCGCCCAGTTCGAGCGGCGTCCCGGCGAGATCCTGCTGCGATCCGACGTGCTCGATCGCAGCCTGATCAACGTCGCCACGGCGCGGCTGGTCAAGGCGCGTGAGGTCGAGCTCGTCTGTGAGGACGGCGTGTGGCGGGTGGCGGGAATCGACCCCAGCCTGCGCCCGCGCCTGTGGCGCTTCCTCCCCAGGCGCTTCCGCGGTCACGACACCGAGCACACGCAGTTCATCGCCTGGAGCGACATCGAGCCGTTCGTCGCCCACGTCCCGACGTCCCGGCTGAAGCTCGCCAGCAGGCTGCGGCGGCTGCATCCCGCACAGCTCGCGGATCTCGTCGAGGCCGCATCGCATGAAGAGGGGAGGAGATCCTCGAAGCCGTCGGCGAGGACAAGGAGCTTGAGGCGGACGTGTTCGAGGAGCTCGACGACGAGCATCAGGTCGAGTTCCTGCGCGAGCGCTCGGACAGGGAGGCCGCCGAGGTGCTGGCGCGGATGGCCTCCGACGACGGCGCCGATCTGTTGCTGGAGCTTGATCAGGAGCGGCGCCTGCCGATCCTGAACCTGCTGCCGCCCGCCAAGCAGCAGAAGATCCGGAGGGTGCTCGGCTACAACCCGTCGACGGCGGGTGGGCTGATGAACCCGGACTTCATCTCGGTGCGCACCGACGTGACCGTCGCCCAGGCGCTCGACCGCGTGCGCAGAAGCGAGCTGGGAGAGCAGCAGCTGTCGATCGTCTGCGTGGTCGACGGCAGCGGGGTGCTGGTCGGCGCGGTGTCCCTCGCCGAGCTGCTGCGGGCGGCTGAGCAGGAGCCGGTCGGCAGCATCGTCAACGCCGAGGCGCCCGCGCCGACCGTCGCCGCGGAGACGGACCTGCCCGAGGTCGCGCGGGTCATGACCGACTACAACCTCGTCGCGATGCCCGTGCTCGACGCCGACGGGAAGCCGGTCGGCGTGATCGCCGTCGACGATGTGCTCGAGTTGCTGCTCCCAGAGGAGTGGCGGCGCCGGGCCGGCGCCGGCCGCAGCTAGACGGGCGGATCGTCCCGCGAGGCCAGGTCGTCGCTGGCGGGTCGCTGCACGATCTCCAGGATGTGCACGACCCGCTCGGTACAGATCTCGTAGCGACCAGCCCGGCACAGGCGTGCGCCGCGATCAAGAGGCCGTTCGCGAGCGTCAGCCAACGGCTCGCCACGGCGCCGAACGCCGCGGCGTCGACGAGCTCCCAGGTCGCGACTCCGGCCACGCCCCCAGCGAGCATCGACCACAACCCGAGGCCACGGATAGAGTGCGGCGCTCGACGGGAATGGGGAGTCTGCGTGTGGACGGTGCGAGGTGAGTGACGGCAAACTGCAGGCGCTCGGCGCGGCCTCCGCTCCGGCCCGGGGTCGATCCGCCCGTGTCGAGGTGCGACCTGTCCGCAACCGGCGAGAGCTCCGAGCGTTCATCCGCCTACCGTGGCGGCTCTACCGGGGGTCTGCCAACTGGGTTCCGCCGCTCATCTCAGAGCGCCGGCGCCACCTCGACCGCCGTCGCAATCCGTTCTTCGAGCACGCGGAAGCCGAGTACTACCTGGCCTGGCGCGACGGAGAACCGGTCGGGCGGATCACCGCACACGTCGATCGCCGGCTCAACCAGTTCCAGGACAACCGCTGGGGGCTGTTCGGCCTCTACGAATCCGAGCGCGACCTCGGGATCACCGCGGCGCTGCTGGACGCGGCGGAGGAGTGGCTGCGCGAACGCGACCGCGACCGGATGCTCGGCCCGATGGACTTCACCACCAACCACGAGTGCGGGCTGCTGGTCGAGGGCCAGGAGCTGATGCCTCAGATCCTGGAGAACTGGCATCACCCCTATTACCGCGAGCTGCTCGAAGGCGAGGGCCTGACGAAGGCGATGGACCTCTACAAGTGGGAGATCATGCCGTCGGACCGGGGACAGATGCTGCCCGTGATCGACGAGCTCGCCGACCGCCTCCAGGCCGACCACGGAATCCGGCTGCAACGGATGCGCAAGCGGGATTTCGAGCAGGAGATCCGGTCGTTCATGGACGTGTACAACCTCGCGTGTCGCACAACTGGGGTTTCGTCCCGCTGACCGACTCCGAGCTCATGCACATGGCCAAGGAGCTCAAGCCGGTGCTGGACGAGGACTTCGCCTGCGTCGCCAAGACAGCCGATAACGAGATCGCGGGGGTGTCCCTGTCGCTGCCCGACTACAACCAGGTGCTCACGGGGCTCAACGGCCGCCTGCTCCCGATCGGCTGGATCAAGGCCCTCCGGGGACGGGGCCGGATCGACGAGGTCCGGGTGTTCGCCCTGGGGGTCAAGCCGGAGTTCCAGCACACGGGCGTCGCTGCGGGGCTCTACCGCGACATCTGGGACGCCTGCCTGCGCCGCCGGATCAACCGGGTCGAGACGGGCTGGATCCTCGAGGTCAACGATCCCATGAACCGCGCGATGGAGGCCCTCACGGGCCGGATAGTCAAGCGCTACCGGCTGTACGAGCGCGTGCTCGAAGCCGGCGCCGAACCGGCTTTTCCGGCCGTGCGCTGATACCCTCGAATCCACCGCCGTTCCGGCGGTATCCGAGGATTCACAATGGCTTATCACGACGGACATCCAGACAACGACGAGCTACCGCGAAGTAGCAGGCTCGCGGCTGGCGTCGTGGACGTCGCGTCGATCTCCAGGGCCTGAGCCCGGAGCCTGAGCGACCTCCAGCCGGCCGCGGCGAGCGCGGCGACCAGGCGAAAGGAGGTCGAGCAGATGGCGAGCGACAAGCTTGTAGGCGTCGCGTCGGCCCCTGAGCATGAGCGCGCCGTGCTCGACTCCGCCCACGCCGGCGACATCAAGGGCGCGTTCGGGACGATCAAGGAGCACGAGCAGGCTCACCGGAGCCTGCGCTCCCGGATGCTCGCGCTGCTGGCGATCATCGGCCCGGGGCTGATCGTGATGGTCGGCGACAACGACGCCGGCGGTGTCGCCACCTACTCCCAGGCTGGGCAGAACTACGGCACGAGCCTTCTGTGGGTCCTGCTCCTGCTGGTGCCGGTGCTGATCGTCAACCAGGAGATGGTCGTCAGGCTCGGCGCGGTGACCGGGGTGGGACACGCGCGTCTGATCATCGAGCGTTTTGGGCGCGCATGGGGCTGGTTCGAGGCCGGCTATCTGTTCCTGATGAATTTCCTGATCATCGTCACCGAGTTCATCGGCGTCAGCCTGGCGCTCGGCTACCTGGGCGTCTCGCAGTACGTCTCCGTTCCCCTCGGCGCGGTGGGGCTGATCGCGGTCACGGCGACGGGCAGCTTCAGGTCCTGGGAGCGGTCGATGTTCGTGTTCGTGGTCGCGAATCTGCTCGTGATCCCATTGTTCTTCATGGCCCACCCGCGCCCCGGGCCGATCTTCCACGGCCTGGTCGTCCCAGGGATCAAGGGCGGCACGACCTCGACCGCTGTGCTGCTGGTGATCGCGATCATCGGAACGACGGTCGCCCCGTGGCAGCTGTTCTTCCAGCAGTCGAACATCGTCGACAAGCGGATCACGCCGCGATGGATCAACTACGAGCGAATCGACACCTGGATCGGCGCCCTGATCGTGGTGGTCGCCGCCGGCGCGCTCATCTGCGTGTCCGCGTTTGCCTTCGGGGGCACGCCGTACTTCGGCCACTTCACCAGCGCAGGCGGGACCGCCAGCGGGCTGGACCACACGATCGGATCGACCGCCGCCGCGTTTTTCGCGATCGTGCTGCTGAACGCCTCGCTGATCGGCGCCGGGGCCGTCACCCTGGCGACGAGCTACGTCCTCGGAGATGTGTTCGGCTCCCGGAGCTCGCTGCACCGGAAGTTCTCCGAGGCCAAGGGGTTCTACGCGGTGTTCAGCGCCCTGATCCTGGTGGCGGCGGGCGTGGTTTTGATCCCGGGCGCGCCGTTGGGTGTGATCACCGAAGCGGTCCAGGCGCTGTGCGGGATCCTGCTGCCGATGACGACGCTCTTCCTACTGATGCTGTGCAACGACCGGGAGGTCCTCGGGCCGTGGGTCAACCCCCCGTGGCTGAAGGCATTCGCCACCGTGGTGGTCGGCGTGCTGATCCTGCTGTCGCTGATCCTCACGGTCACGACCCTGTTCCCAGGTGTGGACGTCACCGCGCTGGCGGGAATCGGCGGGATCGTGCTGGCCGTGGTGCTGGTGGGGATTGGGCTGGCGGCGCTTCGGTCTAGGTCGGAAGCGAGCGCCGTGACCGTGATGGACGACGGACCCCGGGCGCCCCGGGAGCAATGGACGATGCCCCCGTCGACCCTGCTCTCCCGGCCGCGGTGGTCGGCAGGGCGCCAGGCCGCGATGCTCGCGCTCGGCGCGTACATGGTGGTCGCGCTGGCGCTACTGATCGTCAAGGCGGTGCAGTTGGCGGGCGGCTGACGCAACGAACGTCTTAGCCTTAACGACTGGTGGCAAGGATGACTCGCTGGATCGCGCTGATGGGGACCGTGATGGCGGCTGCGCTCGGCGTGCCCGCGACCGCGCTCGCGGGCACATACACCTGGAGCATGCCGGGGAACTTCACGGCGACGCCACCCGGCTCCAACCCTGACCACGACAGCTACGGCGGGACGCCGTGGAGCTACACGGTCTACGACTCCACCACTCCCGCGCCGCTCAGGTTCTCCACGGCGATCGACGGGGGGCTGTCGGGGTGGTGGGACGGTGGCAACGGGCTGGTCGCCGAAAACACGAGCGCCTCGACGATCGGCGGGGTCCCCTCGGGCGCCTTCGCGATGCAGTCGCCGCACGGCGGCTCGGTGTGGCTCCAGTGGCTGTCTCCGCTGGCCGGCAGCGTCTCGGTTTCGGGCAGCGTGGCTCAGGCCAATCCTGGCCAGCCGGGGTGCCTGTACGACTGGGCACTGCGCGCCAACAATGCGCTCGTCGCCAGCGGAGACTCGGCGACACCCGGCGCGATCTCCTCGAACCTCACGGTCCAGACGGGCACGAGGCTCCTGCTGTTCGTCCAGGACGCGAGCACCTCGGGTGGCTACAGCCCTTCGTGCGAGACGGCACTGGTGTCGCTGAGGCTCAGCGCCTCCAGCCCACCCCCGACCGTGACGCTCAATCCAGTCCGCTCCCCGCTCGCGACCGCCACGCCGACCCTCACCGGGACCGCCAGTACGAGCTCGGCGGACCGGGCGCAGGTCTTCCTCGGGATATACGCGGGAACCTCGGCGTCCGGCAAGCTGGTGGCGCTGCTGGCGGGGACCAGGGCGGCGAACGGGTCCTTCTCGATCAAGGTCGCCCCAGGCCTCCCGGACGGCGTCTACACGGCCCTCGCCGCCCAGGGCGGCTACGGCGGGAACGGCTTCAGCGCGCCGGTGACCTTCGAGATCGATGCCCATCCTCCCGCGGTGACGATCGCTCGGCCCGAGGACGGCGCTGCGATCAACGCCGGCGGGGTGGTGTTCTCCGGGGACGCCGGCGACGCGCCAGGTGACCATCCGCAGGTCAAGCTCGCCCTGTACTCGGGCATGCCGGCGGCCGGCAAGCCCGTGGCGACCGTGCTGATCCACACCAGGGGGGCGAGCTGGTTCTACAAGTGGCCCAGGAGGCTCGCGGTCGGGTTCTACACGGTTCGCGTCCGGCAGTCCGACAACGCCGGACGCACCGCGACGCGGGAGAGTGGCTTCCTGGTGACGGTGCTCCCGAAGGTGATCGGCCACGTGCTGAGCCTCAGCGAGCGAGGATACGTCGGGATCCGCGTCACCTGCCCGGCTGAGGCCGGCTACTGCGTCGGCGACGTGCTGGCGGTCACGAGCAACAGGCTCCAGCCGGTGCGCGGCGGTCCCACCGGTCGTCTGCGGCTGCTGTTCGCCCACGTCCGGATCCGTGCCGGCCGCACCTCTCTCGTCGCCAGGAAGCTCCAGCCCTCGGTGGTGACCCAGTTGCGCGCCAACGTCCCGATGGAGGTCCGCGTCGGGGCGATCCTGCGCCCAACCGGGGGAGGCGTCATCAAGGTCTTCGCGTTCCGCGTGCTGGACATCGGTTGAGTCGCGCATAATCGAGGTCCAGTGATTCCGCGCTATACGCGGCCCGAGATGGCCGAGATCTGGTCCGACCACGCGCGCTTCGAGGCGATGCGACAGGTCGAGGTTGCCGCGAGCGAGGAGCTCGACGGCCCGACCGGGGAGGATCTCGAGCAGATCCGTGCGGCGACGTTCACCGTCGAGGCGATTGCCGAGCGTGAGCGGGTCACCGATCACGACACCGCCGCGTTCGTCGACGTGCTCGCCGCATCGGCCGGTCCGGCCGGTCGCTGGATCCATCACGGCCTCACCTCGAGCGACGTGCTCGACACCGGCTTGGCGCTGCAGCTCCGGAGCGTCGGCGAGCTGGTCCTGCCGGACGCCCGCGCGCTCGTCGTCGCGCTCGCCGCAAAGGCGCGCGAGCACATGGACACCCTGTGCGCGGGTCGCACGCACGGCATCCATGCCGAGCCGACGACGTTCGGTATCAAGCTCGCGAGCTTCGCGTTCGAGGCCGACCGCAACGCGGCCCGCCTCGAACGAGCCTTCGCCCAGGCCGCGGTCGGCGCGATCTCCGGTGCGGTGGGCACCTACTCCGCGACCTCCCCGGGCTTCGAGCAGCGCGTGCTTGGGCGCCTCGGCCTCACGCGCGAGCCGGTCTCTACGCAGGTCGTCGCCCGGGACCGCCACGCCGAGCTGCTGGGGGCGATCGCCCTCGCCGGGGCCGGCATGGAGCGCTTCGCGACCGAGATCCGCCACCTCGCCCGCACCGAGGTCAATGAGGTGACCGAGCCGTTCGCCGCCGGCCAGAAGGGCTCCAGTGCGATGCCCCACAAGCGCAACCCGATCAAGTCAGAGCAGATCGTCGGCCTCGCTCGCGTCCTGCGCGGCAACGCCCAGGCCGCGCTCGAGGACGTCGCCCTGTGGCACGAGCGCGACATCTCGCACTCCTCCGTCGAGCGGATCATCCTGCCGGACTCGACGATCCTGCTGGACCACATGCAGCGACGGATGCTCGGGCTCGTCGAGGGGATGGTGGTCGACGCCGAGCGCATGCGCTCGAACCTCGAGCTGACCCATGGCGCGCTGTTCTCGCAGCGGGTGCTGCTTGCGCTGGTCGAGGCCGGCGCCTCGCGCGACGACGCCTACCGGATCGTCCAGCGCCTCGCCCGCGAGGCAATCGACGAGCGGCGCCCGATGCGCGAGCTGCTCGCAGCCGATCCCGCCGGCTCGGGCCTGGACCTCGACGCGATCTTCGACTACCGGTCGTTTGTCCGGTACGCCCCGGAGATCGTAGGCCGGCTCCAGCAGATCGCCTGAGCCCCGGGTGTCATCGGCACCGCTCGCTAGGATCGAGTGGTGACTGCTCTGGCAGACCTCCCGAAGATCGCGTCGGGCAAGGTTCGCGAGATCTACGAGGGCCCCGGCTCGACGCTCCTGCTCGTCGCGTCGGACCGGATCTCCACCTACGACGTCGTCCATCCGACGCCGATCCCCGACAAGGGGCGGGTGTTGACCGGGCTCTCGACCTTCTGGTTCGATCGCACCACCGGGATCGTGCCCAACCACCTGATCTCGGTCACCGACGGCGTCCCTGACGAGGCCCGCGGCCGGGGATGCTCGTGCGAAGGCTCGGATGCTGCCGTCGAGTGTGTGGTCCGCGGCTACCTGAGCGGCTCGGGCTGGAAGGACTATGAGCGCACCGGCGCGGTCAGCGGGATCGAGCTCCAGCCCGGCCTCCGCGAGTCGGACAGGCTCCCCGAGCCGATCTTCACCCCGACCACCAAGGCGGACGTCGGCCACGACGAGGCGATCGACTTCGACGGCGCGGTCGAGCTGATCGGCGATCGCGAGCTCGCCGAGCGAGCTCGGGACGTCTCGATCGCGCTGTACGAGCATGCCGCCGAGCACGCCCGCGAGCGCGGGATCATCCTCGCCGACACCAAGTTCGAGCTCGGCCTCGACGCCGACGGGACACTGAGGCTCGGCGACGAGGTCTGTACGCCCGACTCCTCGCGCTTCTGGCCGGCGGACGAGTACGAGCCTGGCCGCTCGCAACCGAGCTTCGACAAGCAGTTCGTGCGCGACTGGGCCTCCTCGACCGGCTGGGACCGGACGCCGCCGGCACCCGCGATTCCCGACGAGGTTGTCTCCCGCACGCGCGCGAAGTACGTCGAAGCCTACGAGCGGATCACCGGCGAGCCGTTCGAGGAGTGGCTGCGCCGCACCGCCGTCGCTCCGGCCGCCTGATGCGAGCACGGGTCCTCGTCCGGCCCAAGCAGGGGATCCTCGACCCCCAGGGTCAGGCGGTCGAGCGTGCGCTTCCGGCGCTCGGGTTCAACGGCGTCAGCAACGTCCACGTGGGCCGGCTGATCGAGCTCGAGGTCGAGGATCCGGCAAGTCTTCCGGAGATGTGCGAGCGACTGCTGTCGAACCCGCTGATCGAGGACTACGAGATCGTCGAGCCGAGGCGGCCGAGGCGGGGCGATGAAGTTCGGTGTGATCCGTTTCCCGGATCATGCGACGAGATCGACGCTCTGCGCGCGGCCGGTTGGTCGGCGAGGCGGTGCTGCTCTGGCATCGCGACCGCGACCTCCAAGGAGTCGACGCGGTGATCGTCCCGGGAGGGTTCTCATACGGCGATTACCTGCGGGCGGGGGCGATCGCCCGGTTCGCGCCGGTGATGGAGGAGGTCAGGGAATTCGCCGACGCCGGCGGACTCGTGCTCGGCATCTGCAACGGCTTCCAGGTCCTCTGCGAGGCCCATCTGCTGCCGGGCGCCCTGCTGCCCAACACCTCGCTCAAGTTCGTCTTCCGGCAGGTCGAGCTGGAGGTGGCGAACGCCGACACCCCGTTCACGCGCGCGTGCGAGCCCGGCGAGCGGCTGTCGATCCCGGTCAAGCACACGACCGGGCGCTTTTATTCTCCCGGAGCCCGTGCGGGTGCTGCTCCGATACGGGCCCGGTCAGAACCCCAACGGCTCCCACGACGACATCGCCGGCATCTGCAACGAGGCCGGCAACGTCTTCGGGCTGATGCCCCATCCCGAGCACGCCGTCGATGCGCTCACCGGTTCGACGGACGGGCTGAAGATCTTCGAGTCGATGAGGGCGCATGTCGCCGACCGCGTCGCCGTCTAGGGCACCGACAGCTCGGGCTCACCGACTACGAGTACGAGCTGATCGTCGAACGGCTCGAGCGTGAGCCGGGCGACGTCGAGCTGGCGATGCTCTCGTTGATGTGGTCCGAGCACTGTGCCTACAAGCACTCCCGCAAGCTCCTGCGGCGGCTCCCGACCGAGGGGCCGCACGTGCTGATGGGCCCTGGCGAGAACGCCGGCGCGGTCGACGTCGGGGACGGGATGGCGGTGGCGTTCAAGGTCGAGTCCCACAACCACCCGAGCGCGGTCGAGCCGTTCCAGGGGGCGGCGACGGGCGTCGGCGGCATCCTCCGTGATGTGTTCGCGGTGGGAGCGCGGCCGATCGCGGTGCTCGACTCGCTGCGCTTCGGCGAGCCCGCGACCTCCGCGCGCTCGCGCTATCTGCTCGACCGGGCCGTGGCCGGGATCGGTCACTACGGCAACTCGATCGGCGTGCCGACCGTCGGCGGCGAGATCTACTTCGAGCACAGCTACGAGCAGAACTGCCTCGTCAACGCGATGTGCCTCGGGCTCGCGCCGCACGAGCGGCTCACCCGCGCCGCGGCCGCGGGCCCGGGCAACGTGCTCGTGCTGCTGGGGGCGCTGACCGGACGCGACGGGATCGGCGGCGCGTCGGTGCTCGCGAGCGCCGAGCTCGGCGACGGCGACGAGGCCAAGCGCCCGTCGGTCCAGATCGGCGATCCGTTCAGCGAGAAGAAGCTGCTCGAATGCTGCCTGGAGCTGCTCGACCGCGGCCTCCTCACCTCGCTGCAGGACCTCGGCGCCGCGGGGCTGACCTCCTCGGCTTCGGAGATGGCGAGCAAGGGCGGCGTGGGGCTCGACATCGACGTCTCGCGGGTCCCGCTCCGCGAGCCCGGGATGGAGCCGTTCGAGATCATGATCTCCGAGTCCCAGGAGCGGATGCTGTGCGTGGTCGAGCCCGAGCGGGTCGGCGAGCTGATCGGGGTGTGCGACTGCTGGGAGGTGCTCGCGACGACGATCGGGATGGTCACCGCCGAGGACCGGCTGCGGGTGCTCGATCACGGCGCCGTCGTCGCGGACCTGCCCGTCCACGTCCTCGTCGACGACTGCCCGCTGTACGACCTCGAGCCCGCACCGCCAGACCCCGATGCCCCGGTTTACGGCGCATCACAGGTGGGCGGGGCGGCGCTCACCGGGGGCGAGTCGGCCGCCGAGACGCTGCTCGTGCTGATCGGCTCGCCGAACATCGCCTCGCGGCGGCCGGTGTTCGAGCAGTACGACCCGGTCGTCCAGTCACGCACGGTCCGCCGGCCCGAGGACGCGGACGCCGCGGTGCTCGCGCTCCCCGACGGTTCCGCGATCGCGGTCTCGATCGACGGCAACGGCCGGCGCGTGGCGTGCGATCCCCGGCGCGGGGCTGCCGAGGCCGTGTACGAGTGCGCCGCCAACCTCGCGTGCGTGGGCGCTGAGCCACTCGGCCTGACCAACTGCCTGAACTTCGGCAATCCCGAGAAGCCGCACGTCGCCTGGCAGCTGACCGAGGCGGTCGAGGGCCTCGCAGAGGCCTGCGAGGCGGTCGGGGTGCCCGTGGTGGGCGGCAACGTGTCGCTCTACAACGAGGCCCCGAGCGGGCCGATCTTCCCGACGCCGGTCGTCGGGATCGTCGGCAAGCTCCCCGACGCCTCCCGCGCCGGGCGGCTCGGCTTCGCCCGCGAGGGCGACGCGATCGCGATCGTCGGACGGTTCGAGCCCGCGCTCGCCGGCTCGGAGGTCGAGAAGCTGCGGGGCCTGCCGCCGCGCGGTGCATTGCCGCCCGTGAAGGCGACGGCCGTCCGTGATGCGCGTGAAGCCGTCCGGGATGGGATCCGCAGCGAGGCGCTCAATAATGCGCATGACATCGCCGAGGGCGGCGTGGCAGTGGCGCTCGCCGAGTGCTGTATCGCCGGGGGCATCGGGGCGCGGGTGGCGCTGCCGCCGGGGCTCGACCCGTTCGCCGAAGCGCCCGGTTGCGCGTACGTCGTGTCCGGGCCCGAGGAGGCTGTCGCGGCGCTCGGTCCGGTGATCGGGCGTGTGGGCGGTGATCGCCTCGAGCTCACCGGGCTTTTGGAGCTCGCAGTTTCCGAGCTGGAGGAGGCGCGCGAAGGCGGACTCGCCGGATGGGTCTAAGCCCGCTGCTAGCCTTGAATCCCAGCTAACGGCGGACAGCCGCAGCTATGCCTCCTGTGAACGATCATCGCGACGGACCGCGCGACGAGTGCGGCGTCTTTGGCATCTACGCGCCAGATCATGACGTCGCCAGGCTCGCGTACTTCGCGCTGTTCGCGCTCCAGCACCGCGGGCAGGAATCCGCGGGGATCGCGACCGCCCACCGCGACGGGAGCATCATGGCGATCCGTAACCAGGGGCTCGTCGCGCAGGTGTTCGACGAGCACACGCTGCGCTCGCTGGTCGGCGACATGGCGATCGGGCACGTGCGCTACTCGACCACCGGCTCGTCGGAGTGGGAGAACGCGCAGCCGATCGTCCGCGACGACCACCGGACGCTCGCGCTCGCCCACAACGGCAACCTGATCAACGCGGTCGAGCTTCACGCCGAGCTCCGCGGGCGCGACGTCCCGTTCAGCTCGACCTCGGACTCGGAGATCATCGCCGCGCTGCTCGCCACCCACCCGGCGGAGAAGATCGAGGACGCCGTCGCCGACGTGGTGCCGCGGCTGAAGGGGGCGTTCTCGACCGTGGTGATGACCGAAGAGGCCGTGATCGCGTTCCGCGACCCCGCGGGCGTCCGGCCGCTCGCGCTCGGGATGATCGAGGAGGAAGGCGGCGAGGCCTCGTATTGCGTGGCGAGCGAATCGTGCGCGTTCGACCTGATCGGCGCGAAGTACCTGCGCGACGTCCAGCCGGGCGAGATGATCACCCTCACGAAGGGCGGGTTCCGCTCGAAGATCGTCGCCAAGTCCGAGCGTCAGGCGTTCTGCGTGTTCGAGTACATCTACTTCGCCCGCCCCGACTCGAAGATGGCGGGGACCGTGCTGCAGGTGGCGCGCGCGAAGATGGGCGAGATCCTCTGGCGCGAGTCTCCCGTCGAGGCCGACCTCGTGATCCCCGTGCCCGACTCGGGGAACGCAGCCGCCCGCGGGCTCGCCCGCGCGGCGGGGCTGCCCCAGGACGACGGGTTCATCAAGAACCGCTACGTGGCCCGGACGTTCATCCAGCCCGGCCAGGAGCTGCGCCGGCACGGCCTCCGGCTGAAGTTCAACCCGCTGCGCGAGGTGGTCGAGGGCAAGCGGCTGATCGTCGTCGACGACTCGATCGTGCGCGGCAACACGATGCCCGGAATCGTCCAGATGCTCCGCGAGGCGGGCGCCGCCGAGGTCCACCTGCGGATCTCCTCGCCGCCGATCAAGAACCCCTGCCACTACGGGATCGACATGTCCACGCGCGAGGAGATGATCGCCCATGGCCGGACGGTCGACGAGATCGCGGCCCAGCTCGCGGCAGACTCCCTCCACTACCTTTCCCTGGAGGGCGTGTACGAGGCGATCGGCGGCGAGCGCGCGACCCACTGCGACGCCTGCTTCAGCGGCGACTATCCGCTGGCCGGGACCGACACCGCCAACGGGAAGCTCGCGCTCGAGTCCGAATTGCCACTGGTCGGGGCTCCGAAGGCTTGACGCACGCGCGGGGGGGTGCCGGGGCGCGATGAACGTCGGAGTGCTTGCGTCGGGCGCGGGCACGAACCTGCAGGCGCTGCTTGACCGGGTGCACGGCCGCGACGGCGTGGAGATCGCCGCGGTCGCCTCCGACAAGCCCGATGCGCCCGCGCTTCAGCGCGCGCGGGCGGCCGGGGTGAGGACCGAAGTGTTCCTGGCCGGCGCGTTCGAGGGCCGCGAGGCTCGCGACCACGCCATGGCTGGCTGGCTGGCCAGCCAGAACGTGGAGCTCGTCGTGCTGGCCGGCTACATGCAGCTGCTCTCACCGGAGTTCCTGGAGCGGTTCGAGCGGCGCGTGATCAATGTGCATCCCGCGCTACTGCCGGCGTTCCCGGGGCTGCGGGCGGTCGAGCAGGCGCTCGAGTACGGCGTCAAGGTGTTCGGGGTCAGCGTTCACTTCGTCGACGAAGGGGTCGACACCGGCCCGGTGATCCTCCAGCGGGCGCTCGAGATTCCCGATGCGAGCTCGCCCGAGGAGGTGCTCGAGCGGTTGCATCCGATCGAGCATGAGCTGCTGAGCAAGGCCGTCAGCCTGATCGCGGCCGGGGCGGTGGGGTTCGATCCGCTGAACCCACGTCGAGTGGTGATCGAGGCACGCCGAGGCGTGTCGTGAGCGAGCGATAGAGTCGGGGCCGATGCAGCCGGGCACCGAGTCCGTGAGCCGGTTTGAGCCAATCACCTCCGAGCGGGTGAGGGTGGCGCGGGCGCTCCTCTCGGTGTCCGACAAGACCGGGGTGGTCGAGTTCGCGCGGGGCCTCGTCGAGCTCGGGATCGAGATCGTCTCGACCGGCGGGACCGCGGGTGCCCTGTCTGACGCCGGGGTCCCGGTGCGCGAGGTGTCAGATCTGACGGGTTTCCCCGAGATCATGGACGGGCGGGTCAAGACGCTTCATCCCAAGCTGCACGCCGCGCTGCTGGCGGTCCGGGACGACCCCGCTCACATGCGGGCGGCCGAGGAGCACGACGTCGAGCTGATCGACCTGGTGTGCGTGAACCTGTACCCGTTCGAGCGCACCGCGGCGAAGGACCGGGTCAGCGACGCCGACGTGATCGAGGACATCGACATCGGCGGCCCGACGATGATCCGCGCGGCAGCCAAGAACTTCGCATTCGTCGCGCCGGTCGTGAGCCCCGAGTCCTATGACGCGGTGCTCGCGGAGCTGCGCGAGTCCGAGCGGCGGCTGTCGCCGGCCACGCGCGAGAGCCTGGCGGCGGAGGCATTCGCGTACACCGCCCGGTACGACACGGCGATCGCCCGCTGGTTCCAGGAGCGGCGTGAGGGCTTCCCGTCGCTGATGGTGCGGGCGTTCGAGAAGATGCTCGACCTTCCCTACGGCGAGAACCCCCACCAGCGCGCGGCCTACTACTCGCAGGTCGGCGCCCGGGCGCACCTGCTCTCGAACGTCTCGCAGCTGGGCGGCAAGGAGCTGTCGTTCAACAACCTGCTCGACCTCGACTCCGCGCGGTCGCTGATCGCCGACCTCACGGGGGATGCTTGCGTGATCGTCAAGCACAACAACCCGTGCGGGGTGGCGGTCGCCGCTGACCCGCTCGAGGCCTACCAGCGGGCTTTCGAGTGCGACCCCATGTCCGCCTACGGCGGCGTGATCTGCCTGAACCGCAGGATCGATCGCGCGCTCGCCGAGGCGCTGGTCGGCCAGTTCATCGAGGTCCTGTTCGCCCCCGGGTACGACGAGGACGCGCTCGAGGTGCTCGCGACGAAGCGCAACATGCGCGTGCTCGACGCCCACGGCGACCACGAGCCCTCGGTGGTCGAGTCCGACCTGCGCCAGGTCATGGGCGGGATGCTCGTAGAGGATCCCGACGTCGTCGACGAGGGACGTTCCGAGATAGAGGTGGTGAGCGCCCGCCAGCCCACCGACGCCGAATGGGACGAGCTGCTGTTCGCGTGGAAGGTGTGCAAGCACGTTCGCTCCAACGCGATCGTCGTCTCCCGCGGGCTCGCGAGCCTGGGGATCGGCGCCGGTCAGATGAGCAGGGTCGATTCGGTCCGCCTCGCACTCGAGAAGGCGCGCACCGGGCTCGATGGCGCCGCGATGGCGTCCGATGCCTTCTTCCCGTTCTCGGACGGCCCCGAGCTCGCGATCGCGGCCGGGGTCACGTCGATCATCCAGCCCGGGGGATCGATCCGCGATCAGGACGTGATCGCGGCGGTGGACGCCGCCGGCGCGGCGATGGTGTTCACGAGCCGCCGCCACTTTCGGCATTGACCGACGATCGTCTCGGAGGCGATGGCGACGGTGGCCCGATTCGTCTCGGAGGCGACCCACCCTCGCCGTGGGAGAAGCCGTACGGCTTCAGCCGCGTCGTCCGGGTTCACGCCGGCGAGCTGATCGTCATCGGCGGGACGACCTCGGTCGACGTCGACGGCGTCGTGGTCGGCGATCGGCCCTACGAGCAGACCGTCGAGATCCTGCGCAAGATCGGCCACGAGCTGGGGCGCGTGGGCGCCTCGCTCGCGGACGTCGTCCAGACCCGGGCCTACGTGACCGACATCTCCCGGGCCGATGAGGTCGGCCGCGCCCACGGCGAGGCGTTCGCCGGTTCCGGGGGTGATCGCGGCCCTGCGATGACGATGGTCGAGGTGAGCTCGCTGATCGACCCACGGATGCTCGTGGAGATCGAGGCGCTGGCGGCGGTGGGGGAGGATTAGGGGGCGCACTAGCTCGTGGCGCCCTCAGTCGGGCGGCTGGCTCGGGCGAATCTCGCTCCGGCACGAGGGCTTTCCACAAGACCGGCTTCGACCTCTCCGTGGCAGTTAGCGCAGAGCAGAACACACTTCGTTGCCTCCGCGCGGTATGCCGCGAGCGACTTTCCCGACGCCATAGTCATCGGGAAGAGCTTCGCTGCTGGGTCGACGTGGTGGAACGTGAGCGTGAACGCGCAGCGGTCGTATCCGCACAACGCACAGCAGCCACCCGCCTCCTCGACCAACATGCGGCGGACTTTCTGATGTCTCCGATGGTGTTGAGGCACGAACAACTGTTCGCATTGATGCCAGACGGCTTTGGCTTCGGAGGTGGGCCGCCCGGGAATCGAACCCGGATCTCAAGGCTTAAAAGGCCTGTGCGTTACCGTTACGCCAGCAGCCCGGGACCAGCATAGAAGCTGGTATCCGACCCTTCCGCCCCCATGGTCTAGTGGCCTAGGACGCCTGCCTTTCACGCAGGAGATCGCCGGTTCGAATCCGGCTGGGGGTACTGCTGGATCGCCCGTGCCTGTGCGGTTTTCGTCATGCCGCCCCCGCGGAACGTATGGGAGATCGCTGCTGATTCGCCGAGCGCCTGCCATTGGTCCGAACAGCCGCCTCGGCGGTCGGCTGACAGGGCTGAGGATGTGCATCGAGCCGGCGCCTTGACGTAGAGGTAGCGATGCGAAATAGTGACGCGTAGTTGGGGACACGAGAGGGCGAAACGAGAGGTAACACTTGAGAGCGTTTGTGATCGTGGCGGTGGTTGCTGTCGCATTGGGACTTGCGGCGGTCGGCGCGGTCGCGGGCGCCGCCGGGGGCTCCACGACGTCGGGGATCTTCAGCGCGTCGTCGCAACGTCTCTCCGCATGCCATAGGAATGTTCCCCCGCTGATCCGCGACGGCTTCCCCGAGCCGCCGCTGCGGTACAGCCGCAACGGGGTCCTCGAGACGACCCTGCGCGCCTCGGTCAGCGCCGTTCGGATCAACCACCAGCGCGTGGTCACGATGAACTACGACGGGAGCTACCCCTCGCCGGGGCTCGTGATCTGCGACGGGGACACTCTGATCGTCCACCTGGTCAACGACCTGAACCAGCCGACGAACCTGCACACGCACGGATTCCACGTCTCGCCGTCGGGCCACAGCGACAACATCTTCGTGCGCATCAACCCGGGTCACACCTTCACGTACGTCTACCACCTCCCTACGACAACGACCCCGGCTCGTACTGGTACCACCCGCACCTGCACATGTTCGTGGAGGGACAGATCTTCGCCGGCATGGCCGGGCCGATCGTCGTCGAGGGCGGCCTCGACAGGGATCCGGCGTTGCGCACGTTCGGGCAGCGATGGATCTTCCTGACGCAGACGCAGGTGAAGGATGGCAAGACCGTTCCGGCCTCGAAGGCATCCGGTCCGGACTCACCGATCTACGTCAACGGGGACCTGAACCCGGCGCTGAGGATTCGACCCGGCCAGATCCAGCGCTGGCGGATCTTCAACGCGAACGCGGACCGGCTCGTCGATCTGCGGCTAGCCGGTCAGCCGTTCCGGGTCCTCGCCCGGGACGGGAACACGCTCATCCGCCCGCTGTCGTGCGCGATCTGCTGATCGGTCCCGGGTCCCGGGCCGACGTCCTGGTCCGCGGCGGCGGCCGGGGAACTACACGCTGAAGGCGCTCCCGTTCGAGCAGTTCAAGGGGGCCAACGACGTCAAGAACGGGGGCTGGGTGCCCAACCAGACCCTGCTCACGGTCCGCTCGACGGGTCGCGCGATGAACGATCGCTTCCCGACGGGCGCGCTGCCGGTTCCGCCCTGGCACCCCGATCTGCGCGGCAAGCACATCGACCGACGCCGGACGATCGTGTTCTCGGAGATGAACACGAGTCCGACCAACACGAACTACCTGGTCAACGGTCAGATGTTTGACCCGAACCACACCCTCGTGACGATGAAGCTGGGCGCGCTCGAGCGGTGGACGCTGGTCAATACAAATGACGAGTGGCACACGTTCCACATCCACATCAACCCCTTCCAGGTCCTCAGCGTCGCCGGGAAGCGGGTGCCGTACGTCGACTACCAGGACAACGTCGCGATGCCGCCGCACCAGAAGGTTGTGATTCTGGTCCATCCGACCGACTTCACGGGCAAGTTCGTGTTCCACTGTCATGTCACGTTCCACGAGGACCACGGGATGATGGCCGTCGTTCAAGTCGTCCGAAAGCTGACGGCCGGCCAGGCCCGCGCGTCGACGGGACAGCAGGGTGGATTCGAGATAGCTTCGTCGGCGGAGGGATCGACGGCGGTGCCGGCGATGCTCACGGCGCAGCAGTTCGCGTTCTACTGCCACCTCCACCACATCTTCGCGACCCCCGGGTCTGCGCTGAGCGCGATCCGTCTGCAGCCGGCGTAGTCAGGCCCGGGCAAGACCTAGGGCCGTAGCTGAAGGCCGGGCGCGTTGCCGTCAGGTCAGGTTGCCGGCGACGAGGACGTCGTCGCCGACTGTGTGGACGGCGCAGGCGCCGAGCCGCAGGCCATCGGTCACGCGCGCCGTGCCGAGGTCGCCCACTGCCTCGGTTCCGGTGCCCAAGATCGTCGGCGCGACTCCCACGATCAGGCGGTTGGCGAGTCGTCCGCGCAGGAACGACGTGATCACCGCCGCGCCGCCCTCGACGAGCAGGAGGCGAACGCCGATTTCCCGCAGCAGGTCGAGCGTGGCCTCGAGGTCGACTCCCCACGGGGGGTCGGCCGCCACGAGATGCACCGCCACCCCTTGGGCTTGCAGCTCCTCTCGCCGCGAGCGATCCGATCGCTCGGTCGTCACGATCAGCGTCGACGCCGCGTCGCCGAGAATGTGCGCGTCATCGGGCGCGAGACGTAGGGTGCTGTCGAGAACCACACGAAGCGGCGACGCTCCGGGCACCAGTCGGACAGTCAACTGCGGATCGTCGGCGAGCACGGTGCCGACGCCGACGAGAACCGCGTCTGAGGCCGCGCGCAGCGCGTGCGAAGCCCGGCGCTCAGCATCGCTGCTGATCCACTTCGAATCGCCGGTGCTCGTCGCGATGCGCCCGTCAAGCGTCTGCGCGTACTTGAGGACCACATACGGTCGCTGCTCGGTTGGCGTAACCCGCCCGAGCAGCGCGCTCACGTCGAGGACCTGGGGCACGCCTTCCGTCAACACCTCGCCGGCCGGCGAGGTGTGGTTCATCCGCAGCTCCTTCGTGCGGAGGTAGGTGCGGTTGCGGACGTGGGCCGATGTCGAGAGCGGGACGACGTCGTCGATCGCGATGCCCGCGCGCCGGAGCCCGTCGACCTTGTCGGGGTTGTTCGTCAGCAGGCGTAACGACCGCACACCAAGAGCGGCGAGACAGGCAGCGGTCTCGTCATACTCGCGCGCGTCCGGAGCGAAGCCGAGGTGCACGTTCGCGTCCAGCGTGTCGAGTCCCTGTTCCTGAAGCGCATATGCACGGAGCTTGTTGACGAGACCGATCCCGCGGCCCTCATGGCCAATCGCGTAGATGAGGACCCCGCGTCCCTCGGCGGAGATCGCTCGCAGAGCCGTCCGGAGTTGGACCCCACAATCGCACCGCAGCGAGCCGAGCGCGTCCCCGGTGACGCACTCGGAGTGCACACGGCCGAGCACCCCACGGCCATCCGCAAGGTCCCCCTTCACGAGCGCAAGGTGAACGGCACCCGACCGGCTTTCGAATGCGTGCCCCTCGAACTCGCCGGCAGACGTCGGTAGGAGAACCCGCGCGACCTCGCGCGTGGGCTCCAGTTCCTCAAGTTCCAAGCATGCAATCCTACCCGCAATGCTGGGCTGGCCTGCATCGGGGGGACTGGCCTGATGCGGTTGGTGCTCGACTGGGACGGCACCGTGACCGAGCGGGACACGCTTGCGCTCGTCGTCGAGTGGTTCGGCGACGGCGCGACTTATCGGCGTAACGGCCCTCTGATCGGGCGCTCGCTGACGCACGACCAGGCGCTGGCCCGCAGCTTCGCGACGATCCGGGCGCGACTCCCCGAGGTCGCCGACCGGCTTCGGGCCACAGTGCGCCTGCGGCCGGGCTTCCGAGAGCTCGTCGAGCGGCACCGGCCGCTGGTCGTTTCGAGTGGGTTTCACGAGCTGATCGAGCCCGTCCTGGCGCGGGAGGGCATCGAGGTCGAGCTCCTCGCGAACCGTCTCGACGCACGTTCCGATGGCTGGCACGTTCGCTTCCGCGACGCCGCCGTCTGCACCGCATGCGGCGAGCCGTGTAAACGCTCGACGCTGCCGTCGGGTGCGGTCGCCTACGTTGGCGACGGGTATTCGGATCGCTGTGCCGCGCTCGCCGCGACGCGGGTCTTCGCCACGGGCGGGCTCGCGGAGTGGCTGGCGAGTCGCGGCGTTGCGTACGAGCGCTTCGAGAACTTCTACGACGTGCTCGCCGCGCTCGAGGCCCCAACGGCACCCGCCTGACTCGCCGGCCGGTGGAGTTGGTCAGCGATCGTGCTGCCTCACGGCCCCGTCTTCTCGGCGACGAACGCGAACTTGCGGACGCGGCCGTCTCGGAGCCAGTCGCTCCAAAGCCGGTGGGCGGCCAGCAGCTCGTCGAGCGCCGCGCGTCCGATCTGCGTGGCGATGTTCGCAGCGTCGGCGGAGAACGCGTCGATCAACGACTCGGCGACGGCACGATGGGACTCACTGCAATCCTCCTGCCAGCTGACAACCAGCCCGACCTGCTCCAAGCAACTGAGCAGTTCATTCAAGCGGGGTAAGCCAAACCGTGTCGGCGTCGGGCATGCTCTCTCGCTCTGAAGCCGTGAGTGGCAGGCCCTCTTCCGCCGTGAAGACGAACCGTCCACCGGTCCGAAGTACACGGGATATTTCGTGAAACAGCGCGGGCTTGTCGGGGAAGGCGAGCATCGTCTCGAACAGCAGCACGACGTCGAACGGGCCGCGAGGGATCGGGGGAATCCGCGCAACCTCGAAGCGACACGGAAGGTCGCGAGCCCGTTCGCGCGCGATGTCGATGGCGCTGGGGCTGAAGTCCAGCCCCAAATAGGAGCAGCCCAGCTCCCGAGTGATCGACCGTCCTGGCCCGGCAACCCCGCAGCACAGGTCGAGCACGGAGACCCCGGGTGCAATGCCTGCCTGATCCGCAAGGGCCCGAATCTCTCGGGCGCGCATGAAGCCCTCCTGGTCGACGAACTCACCGCGGTCGAAGGCCGAAAGGCGCGCGCGCTGAAGGGACCGGGTGAACGGAGCACGCTCGTCCTGCTTCATGGCTGCTGCCCAGGGTTACGCCGAGGTAGGACCAGAATGTCCGCGTGGTCCACGGTGACCACGAGCTGTCCCGCCGCTGCCTGCGCTAGCCGCCGCTGTGTATAGCCGTGGGCTTCGGCGCCCATCTCGACCTGCTGCTCGCACGCGGCAGCGACCCATCCGGTGAACCACTCCGGCGCCAGGTCGTCCTGCGGGGCTCTGAGTCGCCACGGGCTCGGCCGGACGGTGACATCGGCGCCGAGTCGGCGAAACTCCTTGGCGGCGAGCGCGACGGCGTCTGGTCCGAGCAGGCGGCCCCGATCCGTCCTGCGACGCTGGTGAGCATCAAATGCTCTGGCGACGCGGCCGTCGAGCGGATCTGGCGGCGCGATCTCGACGCGCCCGGCGACAGACATAGTCAGCAGGGTTGGACACCCTGCGCCGCTACAGACAGCGACCAGCCGGGCCAACTCGTCCTCCGCGAGTATGTCCAACAGCGCGGAGGCCGTGATGAGGTTTGCGCCCGCTAGATCGTGCGGGCCGAGCCGGGTGATGTCAGAGCGCTTCGCCTCGGCGGTGACCGTGGCTCCATCGGCGGCGGGGCCGGCGGGATTGGCGAGGGCGGCCTCCAGCAGGTCTACGTCGCGGTCGTGCAAGATCCAGTGCTGCGCCCCCGGCAGCAGAGGCGCGAGCCAGCGCCCCATCGCGCCGGTGCCGGATCCGAGGTCGTGGATCATCCAGCGGTCGGTCGCGGGAGACACTCGCACGAGGTGCTCGACGAGGTCGCGTGCGCGGGCGGCAGCGTCGGCACGCTCGCGCAGGTCCAGCCATTCCCTGCTGACCCGGATGACCCGGGCGGTCATCGCAGCGCCCCGGCCAGGACGCCGGCGAGGACGGACGTGGTCGTCGACCACCCGGAGAGCGTCTTCCGCCGTTCGTAGGCCGCTCGCCGCAACCGCCCTCTCAGCTCCGCATCACAGAGCCAGGCACGGAGCGCCTCACCGAAGGCCCCAGGATCCTCCGGCGGCACCAGCAGCGCGGGCCGGATCCCGTCGGCTCCGTGTCCGACTGCCTCGGTCAGTCCGCCCACCTCAGTCGCGATGACCGGCAGGCCGCGGGCCAGCGCCTCGATCACCACCATCCCATAGGTCTCGGCACGGGAGGCGAGCACCAGCAGGTCCGCGACGTCGTAGCTGCGGTCGAGGTCGGCTCCAGTCCGCGCTCCCGGGAATGACACGCGGTCGGCGAGCTCGTCGGTCGCTGAGCGGCCGTGGAGATCCTGCACGAACGTGGGGTCGCGGTCGACGCTGCCGACGCAAACGCAGCGCCACGAGAGGTCCGAGATCGTCGCCAGCGCATCGAGCAGCACGTCGTGACCCTTGTCGAAGGTCACCGCTGCGACGCACAGCAACGCCCCTCCGTCCTCACTCCCGGTGGCCAGCGCTGCCGCGTCCACACCCGGTTGCGCCACGTGCAGACGGTCGCTGCGCAACGGGTACAGCGCCAGTAGCCGACGCCGGGCCCAACGGCTCGTCGTGACGACGGCAGCGGCGGCCGCGAGCACCGTGCGTTCGCGCATCCGCACCTCGCTGGCACCGTCATCTGCCGGGCGGTGACCCAGCGGCATGTGCACGAGCACGACCAGGCGCACCCGGCGCGCGTGCGGCGTCAGCACGCCGGGAGCCGTCGAGGCGACCAGCCCGTCGAGCAGCACGATCGCGTCGTCGGGGATCCGTTCAACGACCGCGGCCAGGGCGTCGAACGAGGCGGCGTCGGGTCGCGGCCAGCCGCCGGGCACGCTGTGCTCGTGCACCGACCAGCCCAGCGACGCCAGCCCGTGGCAGATGCGGCGGTCGTAGATGTTGCCGCCGCTCGGACGGGCCGGGTCGTCGATGCCCTCAGGCACGACGACATGCACGGTCTTCAAAGTTTGCGCTCGTAGGTCGCCCAAGCGATGTGCGACTCGTGCAGCGTGACCACCAGCGCGTCGAGCTCGCGAGCCGTGTCGCCCAGGGAGCCCGCGTGAATGCTGTCCGCGAGCCGATCTGCGACCACCCGCGCGAGCGCCTCGGTGGATGTGTTCGTGCCGGCGAAGGCGGGCTCCTCATCGAGGTTGTGGTAGGTGAGCTCGGCCAACACGGCGTGGAGCGCCTCCGCCGCTGCACCGATGTCGACCACGATGTTGTCGGCGTCGAGCGCCGCTCGCCGAAACGTGGCGTCGACGACGTACGTCGCGCCATGCAGGCGCTGAGCGGGTCCGAACACCTCGCCGCGAAAGCTGTGGGCGATCATCATGTGATCGCGGACAGTCACGCCGTACACGATCCAACCTCCTCGTAGGTGATGGTGTGGCACAGCGCCGGCAGGCTCCCCGCGGCCAGACGCGCCATCACATCTGGCAGCTCGCAGAATCGGGACTCCCCCGTGACGAGCGCGTCGAAGGCAGGATCGCGCAGCAGCTCGAGTGCAAGTGCCACTCGGTCTGCCGTGGTGCGGCGCCCGCTGCGGGCCGGAGACACGGTGCTCACCTGGCTCGCGCGGATTGCGAGGCGACCAGAGTGAAACGCGCCGCCCAGCGACAGGAGGACCTCCTTGTCGCCGTACCAGCTGAGGTCGATCACGGTCCCCTCTGGCGCGAGCAGGTCGAGCGACAGCTGTAGCCCGGCGGACGTTGCGCTGGCGTGCACGACCAGGTCGCGGCCGTCGGCGGCGTCGGCGGGCAGCGCGAAGTCGACGCCGAGTGCGGCCGCGACATCGGCCCGACCGGGCTCGACGTCCACGAGCGTGACGTGCACGGCCGGGAACCGACTGAGCAGCCGCGCCGCACAGCACCCGACCATCCCCGCGCCCACCACGGTGACCCGGTCGCCCACGAGTGGTGCGGCGTCCCACAGGGCGTTGACGGCAGTCTCGACCGTACCCGCGAGCACCGCGCGCGCAGGGGGCACGTCATCCGGTACGACGGTCACCGCGCCGGCCGGTACCACATAGGCAGTCTGGTGCGGGTACAGACAGAAGACCATGCGGCCGCGCAGATCGGCGGGTCCCTGCTCGACGGCGCCGACGTTGAGGTAGCCATACTTGACCGGCGCCGGGAAGTCCCCCTCCTGAAATGGCGCACGCATGGTGCCGTACTGGGACGGCGGCACACCGCCTCGGAACACCAGCGTCTCGGTGCCGCGGCTGACGCCCGACCGCACCGTGCGCACGACCACGTCGTCCGTTCCCGGCTCGGGTAACTCGACCCGCCGAAGCTCCCCGGAGCCAGGTGCACTTAGCCAGAACGCATGCGCTTCGACGCCCGACCAACGCCGCGACCCTGCGTGCGTGTCCGACATGGCGTAGATGCTATTTGGAAGCGCCGACCGGGACCGAGGCGCCCGTGAAGGCATTGCGGATCGGCTCGGCGCTCAGTCCTGCTGGCCGGCCTTTGGCGGGAAACCGCCTGGTGGCGCGACTAGGTGCGCGCAAGGGCCTGGCGGAGACGACGGCCGAGGCCGACCAAGCCGGCGTGGTGGCCCCAGAGCGGCGCATTGGGGAAGTGCGAGGACGACAGCGTGACGGCTTGCACGTGCTTGTGGGGGTGTTCGAGCTTGCGGCGCGGCAGCAGCGCGATCACGATGACCGCACTAACGGCGCATAAAGCGGCGGAAACAATGAAGGCGCCCCTGAATCCGAACGTCAGCGCTGCCGGGTGCGCCAGGCCTCGGTGCAGCGCGTTCGCCGTGCGGTCCGCCGCGATCGTTGACAGGACCGCCAAGCCGAGCGCACCACCTACCTGCTGCATCGTATTGAGCAGCCCCGATGCGAGCCCGCAGTCCCCCAGGGCCACCCCGCTGGTCCCGGCGATCATAATCGGGACGAACGATAATCCCGGGCCGACCCCGAGCAGGATCATCGCCGGCACCAGATCGCTCGCGTAGTCGCCGTGACTGGGCAGGAACGCGAGTAGTACGAACCCACCGATCGTGATGAGGAGACCCGCGATGAGCACAGGCTTGGGACGGAAGCGGTCGACGAGACGCGACGCAGCAGCCGATGCCGCGATGATCGTCACGCTCAGCGGCAGGAATGCGAGCCCGGTCTGAAACGGGTCGAAGCCGAGCACCTGCTGCAGATAGAGCGTGACGAAGAAGAAGATCCCGAACAGCGCGGCGGCCAATATGAGCAGCGACCCGCCCCCGACCGAGAGCTTGCGGTTCGAGAAGATCCTCAGCGGCACCAGCGGATCTTCGTGACGGCGCTCGATCACGACGAATAGAGCGATCAGCAGGATTGAGCCGATCAGGCCGCCGACCGTCCGGGCCGACGTAAATCCCCAGTTACCGGCATTCGTCAGCGTGTACACCAGACCCACGGTGGCGAGCGTGATCACGACCGCCCCCTCGATGTCCAAGCGGGTCTTTGAGACGCCCTCAGACCGACTCTCCGGAACGATCCGCGGCGCCAGCGCCAGCATCGCCAGCCCGATCGGAACATTGACGAAGAACACCGAGCGCCAGCCGAGCTCCTGGACAAGAATGCCGCCGGCGAGCATGCCGACCGCGCCACCCGCGCCCGCGACCGCGCCCCACACCGCGAGCGCGCCGTCGCGTTCATGCCCCTCGGCGAAAGTCGTCAGGATGATCGCCAGCGCGGCCGGAGACACCAGCGCCGCGCCCAATCCCTGAAGGCCCCGGCCCACGATCAGCGTGGCTTCGGACTGTGACATCCCACAGAGGAGCGACGCGCCCGAGAAGAGCGCGATGCCGACCATAAACAACCGGCGACGGCCGAGCCGGTCCGAGAGCCGGCCACCGAGCAGCAAGAAGCCACCGAACATCAGCGTGTACGCATTCAGGATCCACGACAGGTTCTCGTCCGAGATCCCCAATGCGCGCCTGATCGTCGGCAGGGCGAGATTGACGATGCTCGCATCCAGGATGACCATGAACTGGGCGACGGCGACGACCGCCAGCACCGCGGTCGAGTCGACGCCAGACGTCAAACGAGGAACAAGCGGCGTGGCCCTGGTCGACATCCGATCTCAGGCTACCTACCGGTGAGTTCGTCATGACCGCGATCGCCGCGCCGGGAGGCCAAGGTCGCAGCAGTTCCGACCAAACTGACACGCCGTAGACGTCGCAGAAAAGCAGTGCCGCGATCAGGCAGACTTGTTCCGATGGCGGATAATGACCGGGGCGTGACGGAGGCCGATCTCGGCACGGACGGCGATCCGGACGCGGCCGGTGCGGACGCCGCAGGGCACGGCGCCGCGGCCAACCCACTCCGCCGCTATCTGCGCCGGCTGCACCTCGAGGTGGTGATCGTTCAGATCGTTGTCATCGGCGTGCTGGCAGCGATCGGTTGGTCGCTCCGCCCGCAATCGCAGGGATTCCATCTCATTCCCGACGTCGGGCTGCAGGTCATCCTCGAGCGGCCGTCGAAGGTGGCCGGCTTCGAGGAAACCATCGTGCGCTCGACCGATGGAGCCGTCAAGCTCGTGCTCCGGGCCGATTACACACTGCAGGGCCACGGCGCGCTGCGGCCCTGGGAGTTCGCGCTCTATGGAATCGGTCATGGTCACCCGTGCTCGGCGCAACAGCGTTTCGGGTCGAGTCGCATAACGGGGAGAGAGCTGGTGGGCGTCCCGGAGGGTGCCACCAAGCAGGTCGATACCGCGCGTGGCGTCGGCACGGCCGCCGAGGTTGATATCTGCTGGTCCTCGGGCGGCCCCGTCGCGCTGTCGGGCTCGTATCTGACCGCGGTGTTCCCACTGATCTTCGGGGGCAACTCCACGCTTATCGACCGCACTCTCTATCCGAACGCCGGCAATGTGGCGAACTACAGCTTCCAGTCGCCAATCCTCCCCAACGGCAACCACTCCGCCTTTTGGGGCTGGGATCTCAATACACAGTCGCACGACCCGCTCAGCGTGGCGGCCGTCAACCAGAGCCGGAACCAAACCGAGACCTATCACACGTTCCTGTCCGGCATCCTGTTCGGGGTTGTCGGTGCGGGCCTGATCGTGCTGCTGTCCGAACTACTCTGGCCGCTCAGCCGGCGCCGTGACGAGGCCGCGTGAGTCCGAATCGCATGGCCGCGCCCGCGGCCGCGCGCGCGGCCACTGGTTAAGCTCACGCTAGTTGGTAGGACGCCTGCCTTTCACGCAGGAGATCGCCGGTTCGAATCCGGCTGGGGGTATGGGGAGGAGCTCCGACTCGAGCGCGACTTGACGCTCATCGGTACGGCCCATATGGTGAGCCCAAGGGGGCAGTGAGAACCCGGGGCCCCAGGCACACGTGCGCCTGGTCTTCGAGGCGCTCGCCGGTTGGTATTCCTTGTCAACGGGACCGCGTAAGTCGATGCCCAACCACGACGAAAACATGGAAGCTCGTGTGCCGCCGCTGGGCGCCGGCCAGATCGTGCTCGAGCCGGGCGATCCGACGCTCGCGCCGAGCGACCAGCTGCGGACGCTCTATCAGCTGAGCGACCCATCGCTCTCCGAGCTCGGGCTGGAGGAGCTGCTCCAGGAGCTGCTGGATCGCGTTCGCGATGCGCTCGACGTCGACACCGTGGCGATCCTGCTGCTCGATCCCGAGACGAACGAGCTCGTCGCGCGGGCGGCCAGGGGGATCGAGGAGGAGGTCGAGCGCGGAGTACGGATCCCGGTCGGAAGGGGATTCGCCGGCCGGATTGCCGCCGAGCGCGTCGCGATCTTCATCCACGATGTGGATCACGCGGACATCCTCAACCCGATCCTGAGCCAGAAGGGCATCTCCTCGCTGCTCGGCGTCCCGCTGATCGTCGAGGGCGACCTGATCGGGGTCCTTCACGTCGGCTCGCTTCAGCCGCGCACGTTCGACCAGCGCGATCTGGCGGTGCTTGAGTTCGCCGCCGCACGGGCGGCGCCCGGGATCGAGCGAGCGCGCCTGTTCTCCGCGCTCGAGCGCGAGCGTGAGGTCGCCGTGGCGCTCCAGCGAAGCTTGCTGCCCGGGAGGCTGCCCAACGTCGCGGGCGTGCAGACGGCGGCGCGTTACCTGCCTGCGCGGGCGGCGGTCGGCGGTGACTGGTATGACGTGATCGAGCTTTCTCACGGCCTGCTTGGCATCGCGATTGGCGATGTCGTCGGCCATGGAGTGAGAGCGGCGGCGTTGATGGGCAGGCTCCGAACCGCGCTGCACGCCTACGCCTTGGAGGGAATCGGTCCCGGCCGTACACTCGAGCTGGTCGACCGGTTCGTCCACTCGATTGGCGAGGAGGCGATGGCGACCGCCGCGTACGCGGTGTTCGATCCCGAGACCGGCGGCCTGAGGTTCGCCACCGCCGGGCATCTCCCGCCGATCCTGATCGGAGCGGGTACGGCGAAGCCGATCGAAATCACGGCCGCGCCGCCGCTTGGAGCGTTCGCCTACACGACCTACTCCGAGCGCGAGCTCGTCCTTCCGGCCGGCGAGATGCTGATGCTCTACACCGACGGGCTGGTCGAGCGGCGGGGCAGGTCGATTGGCGCCGGGATGGACGAGCTGCAGCGCGCCGTGTGCGTCGCTCGTTCGGCCGAGGATGCGTGCTTTCGGGCGGTCGCCGATCTCGTACCGCCCGAGGGAGTCGACGACGACGTTGCCGTGGTCGCGTTGCGGAACGAGCTGGTTCCGACTGAGCTTCGCCTCGAGCTCGAAGCCGACCCAGCGGTTCTCTCGCGGGTCCGCCATATGCTTCGCAGGTGGCTGCGCGCGCGAGGAGCCGATGAGTTGACCACCAGCGAGGTCGTGCTCGCCGTAAACGAGGCATGCGCCAACGCGATCGAGCATGCGTACCCCGAGCCCGGCCACGTTCGAGCTGGCGGCGAGTGAGGCAGGAGGCGAGCTGACCGTCGTGGTCCGAGATCGCGGCCAGTGGCGCGGCCGTCGCGAGCGAGCTCACGGGCGAGGCATGAAGATCATCGCCGAGGCGATGGATACGGTCGAGCTGCGGACGGACGACGGCACGGAGGTGCTGATGCGCCGGACACTTCGCCCGATGACGAGACTCGCGGACCTCGAAGTGTCGAACGATGGCCGCGTTGTCTCGGCGCGGATCATCAGGCGCGGTGGAGCATGTCCAACGCCGACGAGCTGACCGGGGCGCTCGCGACGGCTACGCCCGCCGACGCCGTGGGGATGGTCCTCGATCTTTCGATGGTCGACTATCTCGACAGCGCCGGGATCCGCCTGCTGTATCGACTCGCCGAGGTCCTTCAGGCTCGGCGCCAGGAGCTCAAGGTGGTGATCCCGTCGACCTCGATCATCACGGACGTGCTGCGACTCGCCGGCGTTTCGGATCATATCGGCGCCGTCGAGACTGTCGATGAGGCGCTTGCGCTGATAGCAGAGCACTGAGGCCCGCGCGCCGCGGCGGGCGCACGGGCCGCGGGAATGGCGCGCTCAGAACTTGTCCGGCGTGTCTATCTCGTGCCAGAAGACCGGGTGCGGCTCGCTCGTGACGCCAGCCTCACCCATCATCTCGCCGATGTCGGGACTGCTGGAGAAGAACTTCTGGAAGGACTCGGAGTCCGGCCAGACATCGACGACCAGGACCTCATCGCCGGCCTCGCTGGCGTAGAACGCGTGAGAGATCGCGCCGTGCTCCTTTGCACGCTGTGAGATGCCCATCAGCCGTTCGGTGTTGCCGTTGGCGACTTCCTCGAAGCGCTTCGGATCCACAGGGATCCGCAGGCCCATCATTACCGACATGGAGTCCTCCTTGTTGACATGGCCCCTGGGCCAGACGGTGTCCGACCCGACTATGCGATTCGATCAGGCAGGAGACCCACGTCAACCCGGTTTCCAAGAACGCAACGGAGCGCCGCTATACGATCACGCCCCGGGGCGGTTAGCTCAGCTGGTAGAGCGCCTGCCTTACAAGCAGGAGGTCGGCGGTTCGAGCCCGTCACCGCCCACTGGCAGGAACTACCTGCAAGGGCGACTATTCGACGCTTCTGGCCTCGACACCGAGAGCTTGCGCGCGGCGGCTTGGGGGTGCAAATGGGGTGCACCAGGTTCTGGGTTCGCGGTGGTGGGGGCCATCAGGCCCTCCTTTTGAGAGCGCGATCCTGGGAGGGGTTCGGCAGCGCGGCCGGCGGGCGCTACCCGACGCGCTCGAGCGCGGTGAACGTGCGCTCGTCGACCTCTACGCTGGCGCGGTAGCCGAGCGCCGAGAGCTTCTCGATCAGCTGGTGCGCGTGGTCATACGCGCACGCGCGCGGATCCGCTGCCGGGTCTAGCTGCTGCTCGCGATCTTCGACGTGCTCGATCGACGCCGGATGCCCGACCGGCCCGAGCACCAGGTGCGTGACGTGCGCTGGCACGTCCGTGTGCCCGATGTAGGTCGAGATCAACTCGAACGCGAGCCCGCGCTCGGGCAGCACGGTGGCGATCGTCAGCACCCGGCCGCCGCCGGCATCGGGGTAGGTGCCGTGCGCCTCAACGGGATCGCCGTCGAGGCGGACGTCGAGTGGTAGCTCTCCACCCATGTTGGCCACTGGGCGACCGTAGCGCGCGTCGCGGCGTATGAGAGCCGAATTGGCGGCACGAGCGCGGGCCGCCAAAGGGCTCGTGCCGCACCAGGGGAGCGCCAGGATCAAAGCGGTCCTCCTGACCGTCACGCGACAGTTGCGAGAGACTCGGAAAGAAGGCGCTGGTGCAACTCTCGTGCCGGCCGCATCGCGAGACTGGGATTGACGCCCTGTGCAATCAGAGGACCCCAGTCGGGGCCGCCGAAAGGTTTGCCAACCGGGGTAACCGACCCCGCGGCGATCGTCGCCTGCGCCACGGGCTCCATGTCATGCGTGCGGCCGGCACGATGCTCGGCACGCGGGCAGGACCGGCTGCCCGCGGAGGCTGTGAGGCGCTCATCGCTCGAGGCCGGACCAGCTGGGATATACGAGCGGTGGGCGTCCCGGGCAGACCAGCGTGTAGTGCTGCCGGGGATTGCTTGGGTTACGCAGCGAGCCGGGGTCCAGTCCGGGCGCCGGCTCGCGGACGACGTAGATCCCAGACCCGTCGTTGATCGTTTGGCACGGCGCGGGAACTCCCGCGCCAGGCGGTCTCAAGATCAGGTATGCCTCTTGGTTTAGCGGAGCGCGTGGGCCGTATATGAGTCCTTGGCCGAGTGCCAGGATTTGAAGTCCGGAGGTGTTGAAGTCGATGGGATCGGGGCCGGTATCGGCTACCACGCCCTTGATCCCCATGGATGGCAGGCTGGCGAGAAGCCGCTGCACGTCGGCATCGTGGACGGGTCCGCCGCGTACATATCCGTCGTTCTCATACAGGGTGAGCTGCCAGGTTGCAAGGCCGTTGTTCTGCGCGCCGGGCAGGCGGACTCGTACGTCTCTGCCGATTCCCGCCGATACGCCGATGAAGTAGATCGCCGCAACGACGATCACGGCGGCGGAGAGAGCCGTTCGGAGCTTGGGCCGGGAGAGCGCTCCTATCCAGCCGGTAGCGAGAACGGCTACGTACACGAGCATCGGCAGCGTGTAGCGCGGGTCTTTGTGGGCGAGGTAGGTCATCCCCAAGTAGGAGACGATCACGCCGGCGAGCAATTCTGGTTCGACGCTCAAGCCCTTGCGCACGATCCGGCGGACAGCGAGTCCCACTCCCACCAGGAAAGCTAGGGTGAAGGGTGCGAGCACTTGCAGGTTGACGAGGTCCCAGGCGTACCAGGACAAGTTGCGCCGCGAGAACCGTGCCGGGCCCTGGAACGCGTTGGGTGCCGCATTCCCGAGCGAGCCAAACGACGCGGTCAGGTCGTGCCAGTGGTAGACGTACCAAGGCCCCGCGATCAGCCCGAGCGCCACCAGATAGGCGAGCACACCGCGCCAATGGCGTGGGCCGGCGCGCAACATCGCTACGGCGAGGAAGCCGGCCAGGAACACCACCGAGGTTTCCTTCGTCATCATCGCCAGCCCGCTCAGGACGCCCGCGAGTAGGGCGAGGTCGACGCGCTCAAAACGCCTGGAGGCAAGAACGGCCCAGACGCTGACGGCCACCAGCGCCGCCTGCGGGGGATCGAGGTCGTACTCGTGCATCATCGACAGGAACATCGGGCTGCCGAGCGCCAGGATCGCTGCCAGCAACCCCGCGCGCGGGCCGTACGCGATCCGGCCGACCCCGAAGCATCCAAAGGCCAGCAGGGGCACAAAAACGACATTCGAGGACAGGATCATCGCCATCGGGTGGATGCCGCCGGTCACGAAGATCGACAGCGCGCCCAGGAGATGCACCAGCGGCGGATACGCCACGTTGAAGTCCGTGAACGGACGCAGCAGCTGGCCAGGAGTCTGCAACTCCGCGTGGGCGGTAGCCGCGAACATCTCGTGGAGCCCGCTGTCCCAGTCTGGCATCCGATCATCCTGGGTCAGCCACCAGGCGGACATCGCCACGAACAGCAACACCGCCAGCCACACCCAGCGCGCCTCGCGACTGATGTTCGGCAGGGCGGCCTTCGCATACCTAGGCCGAAGCCAGAGCTGGGTTTTCGAGAGCGAAGGCGCGCTCACGAGGCCGGAAACACTAGCCAGCTAACCCTGCGGATCGGCCTCGACGCCGGATCGGCCTCGGCGCCGACGATCGGCATGTCGCGCCGGAGCGCTCGTCCGCTCGGCCTGCGCCGACAATCGCCTTCACCCCAAATGAAGGCGTCCGGATCGATGCCTGCGACACAACCATGATCAACGAGCTCGACGCCTCTCCTCGGGCCCCGATCCTAGCTGCCGCTTCGTCGCCCACGCGGCAGTCTCGGTCATACTGCCCCTCTTCGCGCAAAGCGCCACACGGTAGCCGTGACTGCGTGAGGCGAAGCACCAATGACGACGATCTGCTCGCCGACCGGCCAGGCTCCTGCATTCGTTGCCGCGCGGGCATCTTGTCCCCACCGCCGCCAGCCCGGCAATGCGCGGAGGCTGTCGCACAAAGGTTTGCCGTCCGGGTTGTCGATGGAATTTCGGCATGGCTCAGAACTTCATCGAAAGCTGTCGTGAGCAGGGTTTCTTGTTGCCGCCGGACGTGAGGGAGTGGTTGCCGGCGGATCATCTGGCGTGGTTTGTGATCGACGCCGTGGCGCTGATGGATCTGTCGGCGTTCTACGCCGCGTACCGCGTTGACGGTCATGGGCGGGCGGCGTATGAGCCGTCGATGGTGGTGACAATGGTGTTGTACGCGCATGT
>CAVOIU010000068.1:0-21875 GCA_963695965.1 uncultured Solirubrobacterales bacterium | reverse complement strand
GAAGGTGGCCTGGTGCCTGTATCCGCTGCTGGTCACGTTCGTCGTCGTCGCGACCGCGAACCACTACTTCACCGACGTGTTCCTCGGCGCGCTGACGGCCGGGGCCGCGGGGCTCATCGCCACCCGCCTGCTCGCCCGGGTCCGGCCCGAGAATGGGCCTTCGACCAGGTGCCGGCTTAGCCATGGCCGAACAGACGACGACGCCGGCTCGCCCAGGGCGCTCCAGGCGCCCCAGGCGGGCCCGTGAGGGCCCCACCACCCAGGAGCTGATGCGCGACCGGCTGATCGAGTCCCGGCTCACCCCCAACGCGATCTCGCTTACCGGGTTCGTGCTCAATCTTGCAGCAGCCGCGCTCATCGTCGGACGGTTGTTCTTCCTCGCCGGCGTGGCGTTCATCATCGGCTCGATCATGGACACGCTCGACGGTCGCTACTCGCGCATGTCGGGGAAGGGAACCCCGTTCGGCGCGTTCCTCGACTCCACGCTCGATCGGCTGGAGGAGGGGATCGTGCTGATCGCCGTAGGCGCCTATTTCGCCTCGCGTCACGACGAGGTGGCCGTCGCCGCGGTGGTGGCCGCGGTGCTCGGGTCACTGATGGTCTCCTACACGCGGGCCCGGGCGGAGGCGCTCGGACTCGAGTGCAAGGTCGGGCTCGCGACGCGGCCGGTGCGTGTGGTGATCCTGTCCATCGGGCTGGTGTTCGCCAAGGGCGCGTCGCTGGGACACTTCGAGCTGCTTGCTCCGGCCGTCTACGTGCTCGCGGGCCTCACCCTGCTCACGACGATCCAGCGGATCCTGCACGTCAGATCGCAGCTGCGCGCGGCCCCTACGCTGTAACCATCCCACCAGAGGGGATAAGTCATTCGACGATGAGCACCATTGAAGTTTCCACAAACGGCGCCGGTCGCCATCAGACCGCCAAGGTCAGGGTCGCGATCGTCGGCGTCGGCAACTGCGCGAGCTCGTTCGTGCAGGGCGTCCAGTACTACCGTGACGCCGACCCTGAGCACGAGGTGCCGGGCCTGATGCACGTCGACCTCGGCGGCTACCACGTCCGTGACATCGAGTTCTCAGCCGCGTTCGACATCGACGCCGACAAGGTCGGCAAGGATTTGTCTGAAGCGATCTTCTCCGGGCAGAACAACACGCTGAAGCTCGGCGACGACGTCCCGAAGCTGGGCGTCGAGGTCCACCGCGGGATGACCCACGACGGCCTCGGCAAGTACCTCAAGGAGAAGATCGAGAAGGCACCCGGCCCGACCGCCGACATCGTTCAGATCCTCAAGGACACGAAGACCGATGTGGTGGTTTCGTATCTACCGGTCGGCTCCGAGCAGGCGACGAAGTGGTACGTCGAGCAGGTGCTGGAGGCCGGCTGCGGCTTCGTGAACTGCATCCCGGTGTTCATCGCCCGCGAGGACTACTGGAGCAAGCGCTTCAAGAAGGCCGGGCTCCCGATCGTCGGCGACGACATCAAGTCCCAGGTCGGCGCGACGATCGTCCACCGGGCGCTCGCCCGGCTGTTCCACGACCGCGGCGTCAAGCTGATGCGCACCTCACAGCTGAACGTCGGCGGGAACATGGACTTCTACAACATGCTCGAGCGCGAGCGGCTGGAGTCCAAGAAGATCTCCAAGACGAACGCCGTGACCTCGATCATGGGGCACACGCTGCCGGCCGACGACGTCCACGTCGGGCCCTCGGACTACGTGCCGTGGCTGACCGACCGCAAGTGGGCGCACATCCGCCTGGAGGGCCAGGCGTTCGGGGACGTCCCGCTGACCGCCGAGCTGAAGCTCGAGGTGTGGGACTCCCCCAACTCCGCCGGGATCGTGATCGACGCGGTGCGCCTCTGCAAGCTGGCGCTCAACAACGGCCTCTCCGGCCAGCTCGACGGCCCGAGCTCGTACCTGATGAAGTCGCCGATGCACCAGCGACCCGACGACGAAGCGCGCGAGCTGACCGACGAGTTCATCGCCAAGTACGCGCGCAAGAAGGGGACGCTCGCGGCCGGCAAGCGGAAGGCCAAGGCCAAGGCCAAGGGGTAGGCGCCGGCCTCCGTCCGGATGGCTCGAGCGTCGCCCGAACAGGCGACGCTGGACGCCGAGCGGGCGACTGGCGCTAAGGCCCCCAAATAGACTGGGCCCGTGGCAGACCACCTCGCGATCGTGCAGGTGACCCCGTTCGCGTGGGAGGTCGAGCACGACGTGAACCGGTACGTGGCGAAGGTGTCGGACGAGCTCGCCGCCCGTGGCCACGAGGTGCTGATTCTCGCCCCATCGGCATCGAGCGGACTGGTCCGCGACACCCGCAAGGCGATCCGCAACGGGACCGACTCGCTGCTGAAGCGAGCCGGCTCGGGGCCCGTCGTGCTCGGAGTTGGGGAGGTGCTTCCGTTCTCGCCCACCCGCCGCCGCGCCGCCTCGCTGCCGGTCGACGTCGCGCGGACGATCGAGGACGCGCTGGCAAACCTTGCCGTGGACATCGTGCACGTCCACGAGCCGTTCGCGCCGAGCGCCTCGAGCGCCGCGCTGCGGCACTCCCGCGCCCTCAATGTGGGCAGCTTCCACGCACCGACCGAGCGCGTGCTCTCCACCCAGCTGACGCGCCCGCTCTCCCGGCTGCTGTTCAGCAGGCTCGACGCCCGGGTGGCGAGCTATCGCGCGACGAGGGAATTGATCCAGCGCTACTTCCCGGGCGATTACGACGTGATTCTCCCGGGCGCGGACCTGGAGACCACCGGGCGCGAGAGCGCGGGGCCGGTCGAGCTGTTCGCGTGCTCGGACGAGGATCGGGCCGGGCTGCGGACGTTCCTGCGGGCCCTGCGAGCGCTGCCCTCCGAGCTCGATTGGCACGCGACCGTGTGGTCGCGGGGGCCGCTCGCGCTGCCCGCGACGCTCGGCGGCCGGCTGCGCGAGCGCGTGGACGTCGTCGACGCCCACGAGATCGACGAATCCGAGCTGCTGGCGCGGGCGGACATCGCGGTGCTGGCCTCAGAGGGCGTCCGGCCTCTCCCCGGAACCCTGGTCCGCGCGCTCGCGGCGGGCGCGGCCCCCATCGCCTCGCGCCTCCCGGTGTATGACGAGCTGCTGGGCGACGGCGACTACGGGCTCCAGTTCGAGCCCGGTGACGTCCAGACACTGGCAGGTCAGCTGGAGCGGCTGATCTCCGAGCCCGAGCTGCGTCTGCAGGCCCGCGAGCGGGCGCCCGAGCTGCGGGCGAGATTCGCGTGGTCGCGGGTGGCCGGCGAGCTCGAGGATGTGTACGGGCGGCTGACGTCGCGCAGGCGGGATTCCGACGGGGACCGGCGGCTGCGGCGGCGCTTGGCTTCGCGCAAGTTGATCGACGTCGACCTCCACATGCACACCGACCACTCCTACGACTGCGCGACGCCGGTCGAGGTGCTCCTCGCGGAGGCCAGGTCCCGAGGGCTGGGAGCGATCGCGATCACCGACCACAACGAGATCTCCGGCGCGCAGGACGCGGAGGCCAAGACGCCTCCCGGGCTCAAGGTGATCGTCGCCGAGGAGGTCAAGACCGCCGAGGAGGGCGAGGTCATCGGGCTGTTCATCTCCGAGAAGATCCCGCGCGGGATGACGCTGTCCGAGACGATCGCGGAGATCAAGCGCCAGGGCGGGCTCGTGTACGTCCCCCATCCGTTCGATCGCCTGCACTCGGTCCCCGACTACGAGCACCTGCTCGACGTCCTCGAGGACGTCGATGCAATCGAGGTGTTCAACCCGCGGGTGGCGATATCGGAATTCAACGACGAGGCGGTCAGGTTCGCCGCCAAGTACCGGATCCCCGCAGGCGCCGGCTCGGACGCCCACGTGCCCCAGGGCCTCGGCTCGGTGAGGATCAGGATGCGGGACTTCGACGGGCCCGACGAGTTCCTCCAGTCGCTGCGCGACGCGGACATCGTTCGCAATCCCGCCAGCCTGCTGTACGTCCAGGCGCTCAAGTTCCTTCAGACGAAAGCGCTCCCGGGCGCGGCTCGGCGGGCGTCTCGGGACCGGCGCGTCCGGCGTGCCACCGGACGCGGACGCAGGCGGCCCCAGGAGCGCGATCGGCGCAAGTCCTGATGCACGCGCAAGGACAAGCGAGCGAGCCGTCCAATCCGACGGGGATGCCAACGACCGATGACGAGATCCGCGAGAAGTACCTCGAGCGCGCGATCCGCGAGCTGAACGCGTTCGCCCGCGAGGTCCAGTCCTGTCGCCACTGCCCGCGCGGCGCCCTGATGCCCGTGCTGGGCTCGGGCCACCCCCAGGCCGACGTCTTCCTGCTCAAGTACTCGCCCCGGCCCGCTGAGGTGGAAGAGGGGGTTGCGTTCTACGGACGATCGGGCAACGCGCTGATGAAATCGCTCAAACGCCTGTCGATCGATCCGCTGGCCGTGTACGGGACCTTGTGCGTCAAGTGCCCGGTTGCAGACCCCGCGATGGCCGACCCCGTCTGCGTCGCGCGCGTGATCGAGGAGCTGGCGATCGTCTCGCCGAAGATCGTGGTGGTGATGGGCCCGGACGCCCTCGCCGTCGTCAACGAGCTCGAGGTCCCCCTGCGACGCGAGCTCGAGCCGGTATTCGAGGAGATCCAGCAGCTGACGCCTTCGCTCCACGCGCTGTACGTGCCGAACATCGACGACGCGCTCGACGACGAGGCCGCCAAGCGGACGTTCTGGAAGGCGTTTCGGGTGCTCGGCGACTGGTGGTCCGAGCTCCCTCCGTACTGAGCGCCCGAAGTTCCCTGGACAACCGGTTTGAGCGGCGCCCCCGCGGTTAGACTCGCGGTCATGGATCTCGAAGAGAAGACGATCGAACAGCTCGGCGATCGCTGCGAGGAGTGCGGCGCAAAGCTGACGCCGGCCGAGGTCCAGGCGACGATGGAATCCGGCGGTCCGGCGCTGTGCTCGATTCACGCGGCCGAAGACGAGCCCGGGCTCGAAGCCGGCGAAGCGGGCTTCGTCGAGGGCGAGTAGGCCTCGGGACCCCGGGGCCGCGGCGGCGCGCCCAGGCACCACGGTCGCGGCGCCCTCTACGTCGTCAGGACGATCTTGCCGAGCTTGCCGCCGGCCTCGAATCGCGCGTAGGCCTCCTCGGCGCGATCGAGCGGATACGTCTGCGCGACCGGAACCCGCACCGTCCCGGCGGCCAGCAGCGGCAGCACGGAGCGCTCCATGCCGCGGGCCGTGAGCGCCTTCTCTTCGAGCGGGCGGGCTCGGAGCATCGATCCGTGGATGCGCCCGCGCTTGAACATCAGCGCACCGAGGTGGAGCTCGCCCTTGGCGCCCGCCCCCATCCCGATCACGGTGATCCGGCCCCCGGTCGCGAGTGCGTTGACGTTGTCCTGGAGGTTGGGCGCGCCGACGAGCTCGAGGACTACGTCGAACGGGCCATGTTCGCCGAAACCCTCCGGCGCGATCACCTCCGCTCCCAGCTTGGCGACCGCATCACGCAACTCGGCGTTGCGTACGGTCGCGGTCACGCGCGCGCCCGCCGCGTGACCGAGCTGGATCGCCGCGGTGCCGACGCCACCGGCGCCTCCGTGGACGAGCAGTCGCTCGCCCGGCTGAGCCGCGCCTGGGTGAAGATCGCGTCGTGGGCGGTCGTGAACACCTCGGGGATGCCCCCGGCCTCGGGCCAGTCCAGCCTTCGGGCACCGGCATCAGCATCCGCTCGTGGACCACGGCGAGCTCGGCCTGGCCGCCGCCGCCGACGATCCCCATCACCCGGTCGCCCACGCTCGAAGCGCGTCGCCCCGGGCCCGCGGGCGACGACCTCGCCCGCGAGCTCCATGCCCGGGGATGTCCTGCGGGCAGCCCGGGCGGCGCCGGGTAGAGGCCCCGGCGCTGATGCATGTCGGCGCCGTTCAGGCCCGCGGCGCGGACGCGGACCAGCATCTCGCCGGCGCCGGGGGTGGGGTCCGGGTGCTCCTCGATGACCAGCTGGTTGTCTCGGATGGTGACTGCGCGCATGGGGCGGACCCTAGCCCGCGAACGAGCTCCGCGACGCACTCGATGTGCGGCGTCTGCGGGAACATGTCGACCGGACGGACTCGAACGAGGCGGTATCCCGCCTCACCAGCTGGGCGGCGTTGGGCGCGAGCGTGGTCGGGTTGCAGGAGACGTACACGATCCGCTGGGGCCCGGCCTCGATGATTCGCCTCACGACCTTCTGGGAGAGCCCGGCGCGGGGCGGATCCACGACCGCGACGTCCGGGCGGCCGGCCTCGGAAACCAGGTCTCGCATCGCCAGACGGACGTCCCCGGCGAAGAAGCGGGCGTTGGAGATCTCGTTGAGAGTGGCGTTGGCAATCGCGTTGGCGACCGCGTCCTCGACGATCTCGAGCCCCCACACCTCGGCGACGCGCGGGGCGAACAGCAGGCCGACCGTCCCGATCCCGCAGTAGAGGTCATACAGCCGCTCGATGCCACGCAGCTCCGCATACTCGACCGCAAGCCCGTAGAGCCGCTCGGCCATCTCGGTGTTGGTCTGAAAGAACGCCTCGGGGGAGATCTGCAGGCGCAGCCCTCCGATCTCCTCCTCGAGCCGGTTAGTGCCGGAGATCACCTCGGTCTCGCCGCCCTGAGTCGTCTCCGCGACGCTGTCCAGGCGAGTCCACACGAGCCCGTCGATCGGCTCGGCCGCCCGGGCCAGACCGGAGCGATCGAGCTCGCGGCCCGAGCTCGTCACCAGCCGGGCCTGCAGCTGACCGGTGCGCCTGCCCTCGCGTACCACGAGATTGCGCAGGAACCCCTCGCCGCTGCGACGGTCGAAGGGACTCAGGCCCTGCTCGCGACACCACTGGACGATCCGCTCGCGGGCGGCGTTGGCGGGCTCGGAGGCGAGCAGGCAGTCGGCGACCTCGACGATCTCGTCCCAGCGCCCGGGAACGTGGAACCCACAGATCAGCCGCCCGCCGCCGTCGGAGCCGAACGAATACTCGAGCTTGTTGCGGTAACGCCACTGCTGCTCCGCGGGAACGATCGGCTCGAGCGAATAGCCGTCGAGCCGGCCGATCCGTCGCAGCGCGTCGTCCACCTGCTCCTGCTTGATCTCAAGCTGGCGCTCGTAGGGCAGCACCTGCCACGGTGCTCCCGGGTGCTCGGCCCTGGGGTCGATGCGGTCGGGACCGGGCTCCAGGACCTCGATCGCGCGCGCCTCCGCGTACGCGCGCTTGGATTTGCGCACGACCGCGCGGACGCGGTCTCCGGGAATCGCGCCCGCCACGAACACCACGTACCCGTCTGTGCGGGCCACGCCCGCACCGCCAAATGCGAGCGAGTCGACCGTCAGCTCGAGCTCGTCGCCGGGTCGAGGCCTCGTCGCGGCCTGCGCCTGGGGAGGGCTCAGGGGAGGGCCTTCTCGACCGCCGACAGCACCGATTTGCGGTTGGCGTGACGGCGCTCGTACTCCCGCACCTTGCGCAGCTCCGCGGCCGACAGGCCGTTGAGTCGCTGCTGCACCTGTCCCGTGGTCAGCTCGTCGTATCCGCTGATCGGGAGCGAGGGACCCACGCCAACGGTGCGGCGCGCGCGATCGGCGCCGCGCATCAGGCGCTCGAGCGGATCACGGGCACGCTTGCCGGCCGAGTCCAGCCGCTGGCGCCCCTGGCCGAGGAGCCGCTCGAGGTCCGAGAGCAGTTCCTCGGTCTGCTGGCGCCCGTGCCGGACGAGCTCGGCGACGAGCTCGTTGGCGTCGGTCCGCGTGAGCCGTCCGCGCTCGGCGGCCTCGTCGAGCGTTTCCTGTATTCGCTCGCGGCTCAGGATCACGAGCCCGAGCGGCTTGATGATCCGGTTGGCGAACTGCTCGGCGAGACCTGCCAGACCGTCGGTCTTTCCGCTCCCACTGCGGGTCTTTGTGGATCGGGTGCCGCGGGACGTCCGTGACCGGCCCGACGAAGACTTCGATACAGCCATCCTGCCTCCCTCCTGGAGCGGCGATCCTACGTTCCGAGCGTAGCCGAAGCGGGATCGGCGATGTTGAGGTCGGCCCGGGCGGTCAGCATCTCCAGCAGCGCCTTCTGGGCGTGCCGCCGATTCTCGGCCTGGTCCCAGATCCGCTGGCGAGGTCCGTACAGCACCTCCGCGGTGATCTCCTCGCCGGGGTGCGCGGGGAGGCAGTGCAACGCGATCGCGTCGGGACCGGCGAGGTCGAGGAGACTGTCGTCGAGCCGGTAGGGGGCGAGCGCACGACGGCGGGCGGCGGCGGACTCGGGGTCGTCGCTCATGCTGACCCAGACATCGGTATAGACGGCGTCCGCGCCCTCGACCGCCTCGCGCGGGTCGCTGGTCAGGACCGCGTCCGCGGTCGGCGGGTCGAGCGTGTATTCCGGGGGCGAGGCGATCCTCACGTTCACACCGGCGCGCGCGCCCAGCAGCGCGAGCGACCGCGCCACGTTGTTCCCATCGCCAACGTATGCGACCGTCAAGCCGGCGACGGCGCCGAAGGCCTCGCGGAGCGTCAGCAGGTCCGCGAGCGCCTGGCAGGGATGGTTCCCGGAGGTGAGCATGTTGATAACCGGCACGGTGGCGTGCTCGGCGAGCTCCGCCACGAGCTCGTCGGGGCCGGTGCGGATCCCGATCGCGGCCACGTGGCGCGAGAGCACGTACGCGGTATCGCGCATCGACTCCCCGCGTGTCAGCTGGAGATCGTCGGTGCGCAGCACCATCGGATGGCCGCCGAGCTCCGCGATCCCCGACTCGAACGACACCCGGGTGCGGGTCGACGGCTTCTGGAAGATCAGCGCCACCGCGCGACGTGCGAGCGCGTCCGAGCTGTAGGGGGCGGCCTTCAGCTGCAGCGCGCGGTCGATCAGCGCGCCGAGCTCGGCTTCACTGAGCTCTTCTCCGGTGAGGAAGTGCCGGGTCAAGTCGAAGAGTGTACGTTCGCCTCGATGCCCCTGCGGGTGCTGACCTGGAACGTGATGCACGGCCGGGCCGTGCCGCCCGCCGGGCGCGAGCTGCTCGACGAGTTCACGGCGGCGCTTGCCGACTGGGGGTGGGACGTGGCGCTGCTGCAGGAGGTGCCGCCGTGGTGGCCGCGCGAGCTCGGCCGGCGGCTGGGCGCCGACCAGCGGTTCGTGCCCACCTCGAGGAACGCGGGGCTTAGGCTGCGGCGCGGCGTTGCGGTGCGATGGCCGGACGTGATCAAGTCGAACGGGGGAGGCGCCAACGCGATCCTGGTGCGCGGGCTCGAGATCGTGGATCACCGCCGGCGCCTGCTGGGGTGGTGGCCGGAGCGGCGATGGCTGCACGCGGTGAGGCTCGGGAACGCGGCGTGGGCCGGCAACCTGCACACCGAGGCCCGCGCGGATCAGGGGCGGCTGGCGGCGGCGACGTTGCTGCAGTGGACGGGAGCGAGCCCCGCTGTACTGGGCGGGGACTTCAACGTGCGAGATCTGTCGTTGGACGGGTTCGTCCGAGTCGGGGGCAGCGGCGTGGACCAGGTGTTCGCCGCGGGCGGGCTGACGGCCGCCGGCGAGGCGCAGGTGCTCGACCGGGGTCGCCTGTCAGATCACGCCCCGGTGCTCGTGAGCGTGGTCGATTTGCGTCCATAGACAACGCAAACCGACCACGCTCCTGGTGGCGGGCACGCTCCCTGTGGGGGAGCCGCCCCTTGGCGGAGCCGTGGCTGCCCCTCACGCGTACCGCGCCGCGGCCTTCCGTACCCGCTCGACGACCTCGGGCGGGGCCTTGGCCAGCGACCCGCTGTCGTGGGGCGGCTCCGGGTCGTACTCGATCCCGAGCTGGATGGCCTTCGCCACGTCCTCGCCGGCGATCCGCGCCGCCAGCGTGAGCGCCATGTCGATCCCCGACGACACGCCGGCGGCGGTGATCACCTTGCCCTGCTCGATGACCCGGCGCGAAACCGGGCGGGCGCCGTACTGCGCCAGCATCTCGAGCGACATCCAGTGGGTCGTCGCCTCGAGGCCGTCGAGGATCCCGGCGGCGGCGAGCAGCAGCGACCCCGTGCAGACCGACGTCGTCCACCGCGACCCCTCGTGCGCCGTGCGCAGCCACCCGAGGATCGTCTCGTCCTCCATCAGCGGCCGTGTTCCGAGCCGCCCGGGACCACGATCACGTCGGGGTCCGGAGATCGTCGAACGTGGCGTCTGCGGTCAGCGCGAGCATCCCGTTATCGGTGCGCTTCGGGCCCTCGGAGGCCGCCAGGAACCGGACCCGGGCGCCGGGCAGCCGCGAGAGCACCTCGTATGGGCCGACCGCGTCGAGGGCCGTGATGCCGTCGAAGATCGGGATCGCGATGTTCATTTCATGGCCTCTGATCGGGATGACTTCGGCGGTCGCGAAGCGCTCGCGGTAGTCCGTGGGGCTGACGTGCACGCGGCGGGCGAACGCGCGGCGAAGCGTCTCGACCGTGCCGAACCCACACCTCGTGGCGACTTCCTCGACCTGGAGGTCGGTCGCCTCGAGCAGCGCGCGCGCGCGCTCGACGCGGATCGACTCGACGTAGGCGCCGGGGTGGCGCCGACCTCGCGGGTGAACACGCGGGCGAAGTTGCGGGCGCTCATGAACGAGCGCTCGGCGAGCGCGGGACACCGACAGTCCGCGTCGAGGTTGTCCGAGATCACGCCTGGAGCTCGCGCAGGCCCGGGCGGGCGGCGGCTTGGCCGGCGAGGGCGGCGCTGAACTGGGCCTGGCCACCCGGCCGCCGCATGAACAGCACGAGGTTCCGGGCGACCCTGAGCGCGACCGACGGACCGAGGTCCTCCTCGACCATCGCGAGCGCGAGGTCGATTCCCGCGGTGACGCCGGCGGAGGTGTAGACATTGCCGTCGCGGACGAAGATCGGGTCTGGCTCGACGCGTACCATCGGGAAGGCGCGGCCGAGCAGGTCGCACGCCTCCCAGTGCGTCGTCGCGCGGCGCTCATCGAGGAGCCCGGCCCGGGCCAGGAGGAACGCGCCGGTGCAGACCGAGCTCACCCGGCGCGAGCGTCGGGCCGCGCGGCGCAGCCAGGAGGTCAGGCGCTCGTCTCGGATGGCCTCGCGGACGCCGGTGCCCCCCGCCACGACGAGCGTGTCGATCGCGCCCCTGCAGGCATGCAGCGAACGGTCGGGGACGAGCTGGAGCCGCTCGACGTCCGGACCGTCGCGGCGTCCGAGGCCACGAGCTCGACCGCGTACTGGGGCTTCGCCGAGCCCCGGTTGGCGTGCGAGAACACCTCGCCCGGACCCGTGATGTCGAGCGACTGGACGCCCGGGAAGGCGACGATGACGACGCGGCGGGGTGCTGGCATCCCCCATCATCCCGCCGGCACTCTCTGGCCGCAATGCCGACTACCGGACGATTTCTGCCACTCGATCCGGGGCGCCCAGCGCCCTCGCTGCCATTACCCGCGGCCTGCGCGCAGGCCGAAGCCCCGCAGCACCAGCAGCGCCTTCTCGCCGAGAGTCCCCCGCCCCGGGAGGATCCCGAGCTGAACGGCGGCCTCGTACAGGTCGAAGAACGCACGAACGCGGAGCAGGCGCTCGTCGCCCAGCTCGCAGTAGAACACGCAGTGGACGACGACGAAGCGGTTGGTCGCCGGGAGCCCCTCGAGCGGCTCCTTGTGCGTGGCAAGTAGCTTCGACGGGGCCGCGACGAACCGGCCGTCCGATAGGCGCTGGCCGGTGCGCTCCATTCGCGCATCGGGGAATGCCGCCCACATCCGTGCCGCGTGCCTGCCGAGCTCGGCCGGGCCCTCGAGTGGCTCGGCGCAGACCGGGTCCTCGTAGTGGATGTCGGACGTGCAGACCGCCGCGAACGCCGCCGGGTCCTCACCCGACCAGGCAGCCTCCCACCCGTCGATCAGCTCGTCCGTGCTCACGCGTGTGTCATCCGGCAGGCTCGGGGTGGTCGAACACGGGCAACCCCTCATCCGTCGTGGAGGCTTCGGCGTAACGACGCCGCGGAATCCTGCCCGCGCAGCGGGCGAGCAGCCCGGACTCCACGGCCAGGCGCATCCCATGGGCCATCGCGATCGGATCGTGGGCCCGGGAGATCCCGCTCGCGCACATGACCGCCTCGCACCCGAGCTCCATCGCCAGCGCGGCGTCGGACGCCGTGCCCACCCCCGCATCGAGCACCACGGGAACGCTGCTGCGCTGCACCATGATTGAGATGTTGTATGGGTTGCGGATACCCATTCCGCTCCCGATCGGCGATCCCAGCGGCATCACCGCGGCGCAGCCGATGTCCTCGAGCCGCCGAGCCAGGATCGGGTCGTCGGTTGTGTAGGGCAGCACGACGAAGCCGTCGTCGACCAGCTCCTCGGCGGCCTGGACGAGCTCCACCGCGTCGGGGAGCAGAGTCCGGTCATCGCCGATCACCTCGAGCTTTATCCAGTCGGTCTCGAACGCCTCGCGGGCCAGCTGAGCGGTTATCACCGCGTCCCTGGCCGTGTAGCAGCCCGCCGTGTTCGGGAGCACATCGACGCCGGCAGACTCGAGCACGTCGAGGACCGAGCCGCGGGCGGCCGGATCCAGCCGCCGCAACGCGACGGTGCACAGCTCGGCGCCCGACGCGGCCAGCGCGCCGGCGAGCACCTCGTGGTTGCCGAACCCTCCGGTGCCGAGGATCAGGCGCGAGCGGAGCTCGCGGCCGGCGATCACAAGCGACGGAGGACCTTCCGTCATCCGCCCTGGACCGCCACGACGATCTCCACGCGGGCGCCGTCGCTCAGCTCGGTGGCCCCCCACGATCCGCGCGGGACCACCTCATCATCCACGGCCACCGCGAGACCCCGCCCCTCCGGCGTCCCCGGCAGCGACCGGACGACTGCCGCAACCGTCGTTCCCGCGCTCAGCTCGCGCGGCTCGCCGTTCACGAGCACACGCATGCTCATCCCACTCCCACCGGAGCGCCGGTGAGACGGGCGGGCGACACCGCCGCCGCCAGCGGCGAGGCCTGTTCGCCGGCGAGCGCCGCGGCCACGATCTCTGCGGTGATCGGCGTAAGCAGGATGCCGTTGCGATGATGCCCGGTCGCCCAGTGAAGCCCGGGAAGCGTCCCGGGCCCGATCGCCGGCATGTTGTCGACGGTGGCGGGTCGCAGCCCCGCGGACAGCTCGTCGAGCACCAGCTCTCCGGCCCCGGGGACGAGCTCGACCGCCTCGCGCAGGAGCTCGAACGCGGCACCCGCAGTCACGGTCGTATCGAACCCCCGCTCCTCCATCGTCGCCCCGAGGACGTAGCGACCGTCGCCGCGCGGCACCAGGTATCCACCCGCCATCCGCAGGACGCTCGAGAGCAGCCCGGGTCCCGAGGGATCGTGGAGGCGAAGGACCTGCCCCTTTACGGGGCGGATCGCCACCCGGGCGTGGTCCGGGATTCCGCCGAGGAGCCCCGACCAGGCGCCGGCGGCGATCACGACCTGGTCGGCGGCGACGAGGTCCTGCTCGGCGGCGGCGACGTCCTGGTCGGCGGCGGAGAGGTCCTGGTCGGCGACCCGGACGCCGGTCACGCGACCGTGCTCGACCTCGAGCGATGTGACGGCGGCACCCGAGCGCATCTCGACGCCTGCCCGCCTGCAGGCCTCCGCGAGCGCCGCGGTCAGAGCGCGAGGATCTACCGCGTGGTCGTCGGCGATCGCGATCGCGAGCCTGACCGTGGGGGCCAGAGCGGGCTCACGCCGCCGTGCCTCGCTTCCCAAAAGCCGCTCGACGGACAGGCCGAGCACGCGCCGCATCTCCAGTTCGCGCTCGAGCACCTCGGCCTCGTCCGAGTCGCGGGCGACGAGCAGAGAGCCGCAGCGCAGGTAGCCGGGGTCCTTCCGGGACACCTCGCGCAGCTCCTCGATGAACGCCGGGTACATCGAGGCACTGGCGAGACCGACGCTCACCAGGGCCTGCTCGATCGGGCTGGCCTCGGTGATCGGGGCGAGCATCCCCGCCGCCACCGATGATGCACCGGCGCCAGGGTGGTCGCGCTCGATCAGCACGACGCGCAGTCCCCGCTGGGCCGCGCGCCAGGCGACCGCCAGACCGATCGAGCCGCCCCCGGCGACGGCCACGTCAAATGGGCGTGGGCGATGAGTGGCCAAAGTTTCCGGTCTGCGATCGTAGCGTGGCGCTCCTGCCCGCCCGGCTGCCAGACTTGCGCTGTGGACAACCGCCACGAACGGCTTCTCGAGGCCGCTCTGTACCTGGTATGCGACCGGCAGCCCGAGGACTTCCTCCGCGGCGCCCTTCGCGGAGGCACGGACATTGTCCAGTTGCGGATGAAGGACGCGTCCGATGATGAGGCGCTCGGCGCTGCGCGGGTGTTCGCGCCGATCTGTGCCGAACACGGCGCGCTGTTCATCCTCAACGACAGGCCCGAGCTCGTGCTCGCCGCGGGCGCCGACGGAGTTCATCTCGGCCAGGATGACACGCCGGTGCCCGCCGCAAGAGAAATCGTCGGCCCGGACCGGCTGATTGGCCTCTCGACCCACACGCCCGAGCAGATCGACGGAGCCGCCGGCGCCGACTACATCGGCGTCGGCCCGGTCCGCGCCACCCCCACCAAGCCCGGACGCCCGGCGGTGGGCCTTGAGCTCGTGCGGTACGCAGCGGCGCACGCGGACGTACCGTTCTTCGCAATCGGCGGGATCGACGCAGACAACGCTCGAGCAGTGAGCGCCGCCGGAGCTCGCCGCGTGGCGGTCGTACGGGCGCTGACGCAGGCCACCGACCCGGAGCGCACGGCGCGCGTCCTGCGAGACATCGTCGTCAGGCCCCGAGCTCCCGAGGAGGCCGGCGTTGGGTCAGCGTAGTCGCAAGCGCGGGCGCCGGGGCAAGCCGGCCGAAGCGACCGTTGGGCCGGCCGGGCGCGGAGGCGCGACCAGCCGCTCCGAGCAGCGGAACGCCGCGGTCCGGGCAACGCTGGCGCCGCTGTCCCCGGGTGAGCGTCCCTGGCCGATCACGGTCGGCGCGCTGATCGCGGCGCTCAACGGAGTGGTGCAGCTGGTCCTGTTCGTCGCGGGAGTCAAGCTCAAGGTGGCAGGGACCAAGCCCCAGGCGTTCTCGGTGATCCTGTTCGCAGTCTTGATGTTCGTCTGCGCCGGGGGGATGTGGCGGATGAAGTACTGGGCGGTGCTCGGGTTCCAGGCACTGCTGGCGATCGTGATCCTCACCTTCGCCCTGGTGCTGGTCCGGGCCTCGAGCGTGCTCGGCGCGGTGATCTCGGTGGCTGTCGTCGGCGGCGGTGGGTTCCTGTTCTTCAAGCTCGTCCGCGTGCTCAGCCGGCTCCAGATGCCCAAGTACCCGGGTAGCAGCTGAGCGGCCCAGCGCTTAGCTAGGCTCCAAATCGATGGCTGAGACCTCCCACGACTGCCTCGTGATCGGCTCGGGTCCCGGCGGCTACGTCGCCGCGATCCGCGCCGCCCAGCTGGGAATGAAGACCGCTGTGATCGAGCGCGACACGGTCGGCGGCCGCTGCCTGAACTACGCCTGCATACCCGCGAAGGCGGTCCTCCGCGCCGCCGACATGTTCACCGAGGTCAAGGAGGCCGGGGAGTTCGGGGTCAAAGTGTCGGGCGCGGAGATCGACTACCCGGCGGTGATGAAGCGCCGCGACAAGGTCGTGGCGACGCTCACCGGCGGGGTCTCCGGATTGTTCAAGAAGAACGGGATCGAGCTGATCGAGGGCGACGGGTCGCTCGCCGGCGAGGGCAAGGTGAGGGTGGATTCTCAGGAGCTCTCCGCAAAGACGATCGTGCTGGCGACGGGCTCCGTCCGGCGCCCGATTCCGGGCGCGGAGTTCGGAGGACGCGTGATCGGGACCGAGGAGGCGTGGGCGCTCGCCGAGCTACCGAAACGGATGGCCGTGATCGGCGGCGGCGCCTCGGGCGCGGAGATCGCCTCGGCGTACGCCAGATTCGGCGTCGAGGTGCTCCTGTTCGAAGCGCTCGACCGTGTGCTCCCCACCGAGGACGCCGACATCTCCAAGCTCGTCGAACGCGGGCTCAAGCGGCAGGGGATCACGGTCCACACGAGCAAGTTCGTCAAGGACATCGCCTCTGATAAGGAAAGCGTCAAGTTCACCCACGGCGAGGAGTCCGGCGAGGTCGATTGGCTCGTGATCGCCACCGGCCGTGCCGCCGACATCGACGGCCTCGGTCTCGACACCGCCGGAGTGAAGCTCGCCGGCGGCGGGCTCATCGACGTCGACGGCGCGATGCGCACGAGCGCTTCCGGGATCTATGCGATCGGGGACCTTGTCCATGGACCGGCGCTCGCGCACAAGGCATCGGATGAGGGGGTGATCGCGGTCGAGGACGCCGCGGGGCTCGAGACCCACCCGATCGTGTACGTCGACGTTCCGCGCGCGACGTTCTGCATGCCCAACGTGGGCAGCTGGGGGCTGACGGAGGCAGAGGCCCGTGAGCAGGGCTACGACGTGACCGTCGGCAAGGTGCAGTACGGAGCCGTCGGCGGCGGGACCGTGTATGGCGACCGCACCGGCCTGGTCAAGATCGTCGGCGAGCGTAAGTACGGCGAGTTGCTGGGAGGCCACATCGTCGGCACCCGCGCGACGGAGCTGATCCAGGAGCTCGTCAACATCCGCGCGCTCGAGGGGGGATTCCCGGAGGTGGCCCGCATCATCCACGGGCACCCGACGCTGTCCGAGGCCGTGATGGAAGCCGGGCGGGCGGCGGACGGCTGGCTGATCCACGGCTGACCCCGTGGCCGTCGCGGTGACCGCAAGCATCCAGGACCAGCCGGTCTTCTACTACGACCTCGGTGAGCCGGGGTGCTACGTGATGGCCGAGCGGATCATGGGCGCGCTCCCAGCGGCGCCCGAGTGGGAGCCGGTGCTCGGCTCCGACATCCGAGACGCCCCGGCAGTCCCGGATCGCGAGGCGCTCGAGGCGCTGGCCGCGGCGGCAGGGCTACAGCCGGTGCGCTGGCCCCCGCGCTGGCCGCCGGACACGCGCCAGGCGATGCTCGCCGCCACGTACGCGAAGCAGATCGGTCGTGCGGTGGCCTTCTCGCTGGCGGCCTTCCGGCAGGCATTCGCCGCGGGTCGCGACCTCGGCGACGAGGACACCGTGCTGATCGCCGGCGCCGCGTGCGAGATGCACCCGTCGGCGCTGCTCAAGGGCATGGCGCTGCGTTCGGTCGCCGGATCGCTGCGGGGCGCTACGGAGAGGGCGAGGCTGGCGGGGGCAAGATCGCTCCCGGCGCTCCAGGTCGGCGGCGAGCTGTTCGACGGCGACGACGCACTCGATCGGGCGACACTAGCGCTGGCGGGATGAAGGCCAACCGCGCCTACCACCTGACCGCCTCACGCGACGGCCTCGAGCCGGCGTTCCTGGCCACCGAGGATCGGCTCGACCGGATCGAGATCGTCTCGATCGACGATTACGAGGTGGTCCTCTACTGGACCGTCAACGCCAAGCTGGCCTCCAGGCTGCTCAGGGAGCTCCGGGCCGATCTCGCGAGCCTCGACGCCGAGGAGTTCATCGACAAGTGGGCGGGCGCCGACGCGGAGGACCTGTTTGAGTAGCGAGGGGGCGCGCGGCGAGACGACGATCGAGGAGCCCACCGCGGCCGAGCGGACGATCGCGCGCCGCGCCGCCGAGTCACGGGCGACCGTCCCGAGCCTCGAGCTGAGCGTCGCGGTCGCTCCCGGTCCCGGTACGGCTGAGCTCGTGCGCGCCTGCGCCCTGGCGCTGCGGGAGCACCCGCGCGCGAACGCCGCGTTTCGCGACGGGCGGTTTGAGTTGTACTCGCGGATCAACGTCGGCGTGGTGGTCGCGATCGACGAGACGTACGCGATCCCCACTGTGTTCGACGCCGACAGCAGGTCATTGCCGGAGCTCGAGGAAGAGATCAACCGCCTCGCATCCGGGGCGGCGGCGGGGACGCTCCCGGCGCCCGCGTTCACGGCCGCCACCTTCAGCCTCTGGAACGCCGCGGAGGCGGGGATCGCGGCCGCGAGCATCCCGGTCGTGGCGCCGCAGGCCGCCACGCTTGCCGCGGGCACGCAGACGCTCACGCTCGTCTGTGATCACCGCGTCCTCTACGGCGCGCGGGCGGCGCGCTTCCTGAATGAGGTCAAAGCGAGGCTTGCGCAGGCCGATCCGTAGACGGAGCGCCCAGACGGGTGCGCATCGTCTCGATCGCGACAGGGTTGTGGTCGATCAGCACGAAGCGCCGATCAAGCGCTTGGCAGACCGCGCCGACGGTCCCCGAGCCGGCGAACGGATCCATGCACCAGCCCCCCGGGCGGGACGATGCCGCCACCATTCGCCGGAGTACCCCCTCGGGCTTCTGGGTCGGGTACCCGGTCTTCTCCCGGCCGTTGGTCGGGACGATCGTGTGAAACCAGACGTCGGTCGGGCGCTTGCCGCGGATCGCCTTCTCGGCGCTGACGAGCCCCGGAGCCATGTACGGCTCGCGCTCGACGGCGTCCGCGTCGAAGTGATGGCCCCCGGGGGTGCGCACGTACACGAGGATCGTGTCGTGCTTGGCCGGCCACCGCCGCCGAGGCTTGGCGCCGTAGTCGTAGGCCCAGATCAGCTCGTTGAGGAACGCGTCCCGGCCGAAGATCTCGTCGAGCAGCAGCTTGCAGTAGTGCGACTCGCGATAGTCGATGTGGAAGTAGAGCGTCCCGTGAGCGGCCAGCAATGCCCGAGCACGGGTCAGCCGCGGCTCCAGGAACCCGAGGTAGTCGGCGAACGCGTCGTCGTAGGCCAGCGAGCGGAGCAGGCGTGAGCGGTAGCGCCTCCCGCCGAAGCCGACCCTCGCGCCGGCGGCATCGGCCGAGACTGCGAGCGTGTCGCGGCGCTGGGCACGCCCGGTGTTGAACGGCGGGTCCATGTAGATGAGGTCGAACGCCCCCTCGGGCAGCCTCGGCAGCGCGACCGCGTTGTCGCCGGCGATGATCAGGTCGCCGTCGAGCTCCGTCGGTGCTGCGGTGGCGGCGCAGATCCGCACGGCGGGGAAGCTACCGCCAGCGCCGGTTGCCATGGGATTGCGCGTGTGTGACGGATTACGCTCGCGTTACGCCCAGCCGCTAGCATCAACAACGGTGCTAGCAACCCGTTTCCGGGCGCTACTCAGTCACCCCCTGCGCGGGCGCGTGACGAAGTTCGCCATCAGCTCGGCGCTGGCAGCAATCACCAGCGCCGTGGTGTTCCCGGTCCTTTACGTACTGGGCGCCTCGACGACCGTGTGTACGGTGCTCGCGTTCTTCGCCGGCGCAATCCCCAACTGGACACTGAACCGCCGCTGGACGTGGAAGGTGGAGGGGCGCGTGGCGTGGGGGCGGGAGATCCTCGCCTACCTCGTTCTGTCCGCAACCACGCTCGTGATCCTGTCACTGGTCACGGGATGGACGGACCACCTCGTGTCGAAGGACATCGCCCCCGGCCACGGGATCCGCGTACTGCTCGTGACCGGTTCCTACTTCCTGGTGCTAGCGATGCTGTACGGCGTGAGGTTCTTCGTCTACGAGCACTGGATCTTCTCGGGGCGCAGCCGCGTCCGGGCAGCCTTGCGGTCCCGGCGCCAGGTGTGGAACGCGGCCCGCGCGAACCGCACCCCGTAGCGCAGGTTCCCGTCCTTCTTGGTGTGCCCGGCGTGACTGCCGCGGTCGCGCATCGTCGTCGGGACCTCCGCCAGCCGAAATCCGTTCAGCGCCGCGCTGATCATCAGCTCCGACGCCTGGTACTGCGGCTGCTCGAGGGTCACCGCTGCGGTGAGATCCGCGCGCATCGCGCGGATGCCGCACGCCGGATCGGTGACGCGGTGACGGACGACCAGGCTGAACAGCGCGCCGAACACGAGCACGCCGAGATGGCGGACCCGATCTGTTGTCAGCTCGGTTCCGAGACGGCGCGAGCCTGAGACGAAGTCGGCCCGCCCGCGAGAATCGGCTCGACCACCCGGCCGATCTCCTCGGGCTCGTACTGCCCGTCGGCGTCGATCGTCGGATCACCTCGCGCCGCGAGCCCGCGCCAGCCAGTAGCCCAGCGCAGCGCCGCACCCTGGCCCCGGTTGACCGGGACATCGCACACCAGCGCGCCCGCCTCGGAGCCCGGGCGGCAGTCTGGTCGCTGGCGCCGTCGACGACGACGATCAGCTCCGTCGCCAGCCCGGCCGCCTCGCGCGGAATCTCATCTACGACCTCCGCGACCGATGGCTCCTCGTTGTACGCCGGGATCAGGATCGCCAGTGGTGCTCCCAAGCCGGGAGGATTGGCGGCGAGGAACGCGGCGGCGGCGGCCCGCTCTGCAGGCTCCAGCGCGGCCACCTCGGCGTCGATCTCGAACGACTCGGCGGGAGCCACGCTCACTTCCGCGCCCCCACCGCGCCGACGCCGGCCGCCACTGCGTCGAGGTCGACGCTCGACCATTCCTCCCACACGCCCGCGAGCCCCTGTTCGAAGTCGAACCGGGGCGACCACCCGGCGGCATGCGCACAGGTCGAAGCGCAAGGTCGTCGACTCTGCGTCGCGCGCCGTGAGTTGCACGCTCAAGGCGATCTCGCCCGCCTGGGTGAACTTGACGGCGTTGCCAAACAGATTGAGCAGTATTTGCCGCAGTCGGCCCGCATCCACTTGAATGAAGTCCGGAACCGCCGCATCAATGAAGGCCGTCACTTCCAGGTTTTTTGGATGAGCCTGAATGCCGATCAACCGCACGACGTCTTCCACCAGCTCGCGCAGATCGACGCGGGTCACGTCGAATTCGAGCTTGCCCGCCTCGATCTTCGAGAAATCCAGAATATCGTTCAGGACCGTGACACGCCTTCGCGCTCTGGCGGACGGTTTCCGCATATCGCGCTGCTGATCATTCAGGCTTCCATCCAACATGAGGTCGGTCATGCCGATGACCCCATTCATGGGGGTGCGTATCTCATGGCTCATGTTGGCCAGAAACTCGCTTTTCGCCTGGTTGGCGACCTGCGCGGATCGAGCCAACGCTTCAGCCTCCCGCGTGGCGGTCAAGAGCTGCTCATTGGTCGCGGCGAGCCGCGCATTGCTGCCCTCCAGCTCCCGCGTGCGCTCACGCAAATGCTGCTCCGCTGCGATCAAGCGGTCGTACTCCTGCAACGACAGGCTCTGGCGCAGCGTCGCCAACACGATCACCACCGCCGCACCCGCGATGGTAGTGATCTTCACCGAGGCGAGAACCGGCAGCGCCCATACCAGTGCAAGGCTGATGACACCGGCGGCCACGACAATGAGCGGAATGAGCCGGACAATGGCTTCGCAGCGGCGCTGCCACACCGGATTCTCGTTCGGTTCCTCGTGTGCCAGACAAACGTGCCGTAGCCCATGCCGATCGCGATCAAGGAAAACGCCAGGTTGAGCCAGGAGCCGTTCGCCCACGCACCCACCGCGTAGGTGGCATTCCAGATCATCCACACGACGCTGTTCAGAAGGGAAGCCGTGAGAAACAGCAGCCCGCCGCTGCGGCGCCTGCTTGCTGCCGCCCTCGGTTTCAAGCCGAAGCCGCGGCCGTCGACGGATTATCGTGAGCTGCTCGCCATGTTCCCGGGCGGTGCGATCAAATGAGAAGTGGCAGTTTCTTTTGCATGGCCAACGACAACCAGGTCGAAATCCGCTTTGGCGCTGACGACGGCGATTTGCTTGCCGGGATCGCCCGGGTGCATCAGGCGCTGAGCGACCTCTGCGGGGGCGCTGATCAAGGTCTCGAACGGAGGCTTCCATGATTGACTTGGCATTCGTCCTTCTAGGAGTGGGTATCCTGGCCGACGGCGCTCTACGCCGCTGCGCTGCAGCGGATTTGGGAAGGCCGGGCCCATGACCTCAACCAATTGTCGGGCTGGTCGTGGCCGTCTGCCTCGGCCTGTACCTGCTCTACACCCTCATCCATCCCGAAAAATTCTGATCCCGGGGACATCCCTATGTCGCTGACCGGCTG
>CAVOIU010000067.1:0-9056 GCA_963695965.1 uncultured Solirubrobacterales bacterium | reverse complement strand
GTCATATCCGCGCTCCTCAAGATCAGCGGCACGATGGAGCACGTCCCCCAGACAGGACCTGCGGGCCGCCTCCAGCGAGCTGGCCGCCTTGTACATCTTCCCGCCGAAGGCCAAGGACACGCCGCGAGCCTGTTCTCGACGCATCCGCCGCTCGAGGCGCGGATCGCGGCGCTCCAGCGGCTCGAGGCCCAGCTCCAGGGCACCGCCTAATCCGGCAGCCGGGGGCGTGCCGCGCCTCCCGACCCCCGGTCACGATCCCGAGGCCGACGATCCAGCTAGATGGGCTTTCTCGATGTCCTGATCGGTAAACGGAAGCTGTCCGGACCGGCCCCCGACAGGCTGTTCGCGATCAGTACCGCGTACGTGAAGTTCGAGACCGAGCTCGGTGTCACCACCCGCGGCAGCGCTGCGATCGTGTTCCAGCCGCTCGCCACCTCCGATTTCGACTCGATCGTCTCCGACATGGAGGAGGTCGTTCGCGCCACCTCTGCTGACAGCGACACGACCGTCGAATCCTCGGACGACAGCTACGGCTTCCGCTGGCTCGTGCTTCGCGGCCAGGACTTCGACGACCTCGTCGTCGGGATCAACGCCGTCAGCAGCGCGCTCGAAGCCGGTGGCTACGGCGAGCGGGTGCTGTGCGCGGTGTTCGCGTTCGAGGACAAGCAGAAGCGCACGCTGTACTGGATCTACAACTACAAGCGCGGGGCCTTCTACCCGTTCGTGCCCGCCCCCGGCGATGGCGGCGCCCCCGCCGAGAGTCGCGGTCGGGACACCGAGCGCGAGCTCGTGCTGAAGGCGCAGGTAGGCGCCGAGCTGCCGGTCGAGCAGGAGCTCGAGCGGTGGTTCCCACTGTGGGGGATCCCGATTTGAGCCCCGACACCCCCACGCTGGCGGACCTGATCCGCGCCGGCGACGCCGACGCGATTGCCGGCTTCGGCAACGCTCGACTGCCCCGGGTCCAGGGCTACGTCGCCCAGGTATGTCCGCCCGAGCTGGCCGAGGACGCGGTCTCCGCGGCGTTCATGGACTTCTTCGCACGATTGGCCGCCACGCCGGAGGCGGACGACGAGCTCGACCGCCTCCTGCTGGCGGCGACGCGCTCCGCGGCAGCCGGCCGGTTCACCGTGGCGTCGCCGCCCGGGCGCACGCTCGCGGTCAGCGTCGAGTGCCAGGCGATGCCGGAGCTGCTCGCCGTGCACGCCAATCGCGAGCGCCCGACCGATGAGGCGCTGATCGGCGAGCACCTGGCGGGGTGCTCCATCTGCGCCCACACGCTCGTGCGCATGCAGGACGCCGAGCGCGCATTCGCGCAGCCGTTCGGAGACCTCCCGGCGATGGCGCTGCAGGAAACCGTCGTCGACACGGCCGCGGCGCCGCCGCCGCGGCCGGCGCCGTCGCGGCCGGCGTCCGCGCAGGGGCCGGCGCCCTCGCCGGAGAGCGGGCCCGCCGCGTCTTCGCCGGAAACGGACGACACTGAACCTAAGCTTGAGCGTGAGAGTGGCGCGGCTCCGCACGCACCGCGACCTCCGCGCGTCTCGCCGGCACCCGCCTCGGGCTCACCGACTGCCCCCTATACGCCGCCGGCAACGAGTCGTCGCCGCAGCGGCGGCCTTGTGGGCGCGGTCAGGAGATTCGGCCGGACGATTCGCACGTAGGTCGCGGCGTTTCCTGTCGGCGCGCCGTTCCGGCCGATATCCTGATTGCGTGGCCGAATCACGGAATGGCATCGGTCTACGGGTCGACGCACTGGTGTCACGAGGGGTCAACCGGCGGAAGAACGGAGCCGATGTGGCCTCCGACGGGTATCACCCGACCGTGGAGACAGACATCGCCGAGAGCGCCCACAACCGAGACGATGACCCCGGGCAGGTCGCCGAGCCGATGCCGGAGCGGGCCGGCGGCGCTCGAGAGCTCGCGGGCCACGCGTATCGCCTCGAGCTCTGCGGGCCCGAGCTGACCGCGATCGCCACGGAGGAGGTCGCTGCCTCGCCGCGCCTGTCGGACGATTGGTCAGTCGCACCCGAGCGCGAGCTCGTGCAGGTGACCCGATCGACTGCGTCGGGGTTCGCCCCGCTGGTGCTCCAGCCGGGGCAGAACCAGATCCGCGCCGAGGGCTCCGTGCCCGAGTGCAGCTTCACCCTGCCCCGTCTGGCAAGGCGCGCCAACGGCGAGCTAGACCGCTTCTCTGACGCTGCGCTCGAGGAGCATCTCGCCTGGTGCCCGATCTGCCGCGCCGCCGAGGCCCGCCACGCGAGGGCGGAGCGTGTGTTCGGGGCCGTGCTCGGGACGGTGCCACTCCCGGTGGAGGAGGCCGCCCCGCCGATCCCCGTCGAGGACGCGCCGCCGGCGGTGGAGGAGGCCCCGCTGCCGGTAGTCGAGGAGGAGCCGCGCGTCATCGAGGAACCCCCGATCCTCGTCGAGGAGCCCGCGGTAGTCGAGGAGGAACCCCCGATCCTCGTCGAGGAGCCCCCGGTAGTCGAGGAGGAGCCGCCGACCCTCGAGCGTGACTCGATCGTGGTGATCGCCCCGGCCGAGCCGGCCGAGACCGATGTCATCGAACCGATCGTGCCGGTCGAGCCCCAGGACACCGCGCCCCCCGAGGACACCGCGCCCCCAGAGGGCGACGAGCCGGCCCCGCTCGTGCCAGAGCTGCCGGCCGAGCCCAGGTCCGAGGACCTCGGCGGGGACGACGATGCCGGCCGGGCGCGCGGCCTCGTCCTCATGCCGGCAGTCGCGCATCCGACCGAGCAACCGGCGTTCACGGCCCCCTTCCTGTCCGTGCAGCGGCGGCCCGCCCGGCTTCGGGACTGGCGCGTGCTGATAGCGACGCTCCTCATCGGCGCGGTCGTGATCGCGATCATCGCGGTGCTCTGGTCCAACGGCTCGAGTGCCCCGAACCCGAAGTCGCTGCCACCGGCATCGGCGACCCCCGCGGCCGCGATCCTGGGCGCCACGGCCCACCGCGCGTCAGATCGCCTGAGCACCCCCAGACGGACGTTGCGCCTCCTCGCTGCCACCTCGAAGCGGAACAGCGGCAGCACCTCCTCGAAGGCCGGCTTCGCCGGCGCGGACACGCCGGGCTCCGCGACATCCAGCTCAGGCGGCTCGAACGGCTCAAGCGGTTCGAACGGCTCAGGCGATTCGAACGGCTCAGGCAGCTCGAACGGCTCGACGGGCTACGCCCATTCTGGGAGCGGATCCGGGTCCTCCGGCTCACCATCCGGGGGACAGCCGCAGGCCTCGCCGAGCAACGGTGCCGCTGGCGTCATCGCCTCCCAGGTCGGCGGCGGTCAACTGCAGGCCAGCGCAGCCCCTACGAAGGCGATCGGCTCGCTGTTCCCCAACGGCGCCCTCAGCCAGCGGCGATAGCGCCGCCGGTCCCCATCAGCCGGCTGTCTGTCGCCGGCCCCCCGATCAGCCGGGTATCAGTCCCTCGCCGGTGAACTCCGCCTTGGCCTCCTCGAGCGAGATGTCGGGCGGGGGAGGATCACGTCGGAGGCTCCAGCCGGTCGGAGTCGAGCTCGTGGCCGTGCTCGCGCACGAACCCCAGCAGGCGCTCGAACGTCTCGCGAAACTTCTGCTCGTCGTCGGAGACGCACGCCGCGACCGCCTCGTTGTCGAGCTCGTTGAGCGCCTCGACGTCACTCCCCGAGAGCTCGTACTGGCCCTCGTTGGAGATCCGGACGATCACGGGGCTTGTCCTTCGGCGGGACGCCGCGGGCTCGCCGGCGGCAGCCGCTCCACCGGCGGGCTCCGCCACGCCGCCGCCCGCACCGAGCTCGCGCGGCGGACCAGGGCCGCCCCCGACCTCGGCCTTCATCTTCTCCAGCTCGGCGTCGACCTCAGTCGTGCTCGAGAGCTGCTTGAGCTGGCGGTCGATGTCGTCATCGCCGGACCCGAGCGCGGTCAGATCCTCGAACGTCCCGGCGGCCTCCAGCTCCTGGACCGCACCCGCGCGGGCCTTCATGTTCTCGGTCTTGTCGAGCGCGCGCTGCATCGCCAGCCCGACGTCCGCCATCTCCTCGCCGACGCCAGTGGCGGCCTCGGAGATCCGGACCTGGGCCTCGGCAGCCGAGTACTGGGCCTTGATGACCTCCTTCTTCGAGCGGAACTGCTCGATCTTGGTCCGCAGCTTCTGCTCGGACTCGGTCATCTGCTGCTGCTGCTGCTCGAGCTCGGCGAGCTGGCCGTCGAGTGACTGCAGCTCGGTCTGGGCGACGTTCTTGCGCTCCAGCGCCATCCGGGCGAGATCCTCGTTGCCTTGCGGCGAGCGCCTGCCTGGCCTGCGTGTCGAGCTTCACGACCTGCTGGCGGAGCTTCTCCTCCTGAAGCTGCAGGCGCTTCTTCGACGTGACGACGTCGGCGATGCCCTTCTTGACGTTCTGGAGCAGCTCGATCTGCTTCTGGTAGCTGTACTCGAGCGTCTCCGACGGATCCTCGGCGCGGTCGAGCAGCTTCGAGATCTTGGCTTTGACGATTGTCGACATGCGCCCGGACATCCCCGGCATCGCATCCTCCTTGGCGGTATTTGACGAGCAGTGTCAAGCGTACCGAGGCGCGAGCGCCGGCTGGGATGCATCACTCGCAGCCGCGACCGCGACCGGCTACTGCGCGGCAACCGCGACCGGCGGATCGTGCCTGCGCCTACAGCCCGGACGGATGGCGCCGGACGAACCCGCTCCCAGCTCGGTCACGTCCGGACGCCAGCGCGGGCCCGAGCCCGGCGCGGGGTTCGGGTCCTGGTAGGCGGAGGTGTCGAGCCGGATCCCCGCGATCTCGATGAACGCGTGGCCGGAGTTGGTGTAGATCGTGACCCACTGCCCGGCGCCGCTGTCTCCCCAGCTCATCATCTCGCCGGAGTCCATCGACTGGCTGATCAGCCCGGCGGCGTGGAGCACGTAGGACACCGTCCCCGAGCAGTCGTAGCACGAGTCCTTCCACTGCCCGTGGCCGCCCGCGTAGCAATAGGGCTTGTGCCGGATCTCGTCGCCCGCCCAGATCATCTTCTGGACGGCCCCGGCGCGTACGACGGCGCGTACGCGACGCCGTGGATGATCTTCGCGGTGTAGCCCTGGACCACCGGATGGCTCGGTGGTGCTCCGCGGCCCGGGGCCGGGCGCACGCCCGCGCCGCCGGAGGTCGCCGAGGCGTTGGGCCCGCCGGACGCCGCTGCCACCGGTCGCGGCGTAGGCGCTCGAGGCACCGGTCAGCGCCACAAACAGGATATCGGGGCTATCAGGTGGCGTACCCGCAAATGTCTCTCTCGTCGGCCTGCGGGGTTAGCTGTCGGGCTGGCGCTGAAAGAGCCTGCGCCTCCCGTGGATCCACCACGGGACTCGCCCCGGGAACTTGGTTCCCCCGCTCCGCGGACTTGGAAGCCCGCGGATTAGGCGTCGCGGCAATATACAGACAACGAACTCGGATACTCCGTTCGACGCGCCGCTCTCCCGGTCCTCCCGAGCCCGCGCGCCCGCGCGGTACCTTCGTCCCGACGGCCTCTCGCCTTGTAACGTCAGCGGCCGCCAATGAGACGCATCAAGCTGCTGTGGCTGCTGGGCGCGACAGTGCCCTGGCGGCGGGGTGTGGCGGGGCGACTCAGCTGATTCAGGTGCCCTAGTCGGGCATCCCGGCCTCGACCCCGAAGGCGCTCAGAAGATCGGCTTCCCGGCCGTCGCGACCAAGAACACAACCCGCGTCGCCGGCGGCGACCCGATGGTCGACGCCGCCGGCCGTGGCGCTCGCCGTGTACCCCTCCGCAGGACCGGGCACGCATCCACAGGTGTGACGCTCGCCCCGACCGGCGACTGGCAGGCCGCGATCGCGGCCTCGTCCTGATGGCCCACCGATCAAGGCGCCGATCCTCCTCTCCGGCTCGAAGTCGCTGCCCTCCGCGAGGCCGACGCGCTCGACAGCTGGCGCCGACCGGCTCGGGCTCCGTCGGCGGCGCCCAGGTGATCCGGGTGGGCGAGGTCCCGAACCCCCCGGGTGCGCTCGGCGAGCATCTCCGGAACGATCCGTACTCGCTGGCCGCCGAGATCGACCGGTTCAAGAGCGCCGCCTCGGCAAGACAGTTCGGACGTCGTGGTCGCCTCGGCGGACGATCCGCGTACGCGATGCCGGCGGCGGGCTGGGCGGCCGAGAGCGGCGACCCGATCCTGTTCGTCTCGAGCCTCGGACGTGCCTCCGGCGACCACCAGGGATGCGCTCGCGGCCCATGAGCACCCGCACATCTACGTGCTCGGCCCGCCGAGCGTCATCCCTGACAGCGTGCTGAGGACGCTGGGCCGATACGGCCAGGTGAAGCGCGTCGGCGCGGAGGACCCGGGCGCCAACTCGGTGGCGTTCGCGATCTACCGCGACCCACCGTGCAAGAACGGGCAGCCCTGCGCCCATGTTCCCGGAGCTTCGGGTGGGCCCTGCGGAGCCCGGGCCACGGCTACACGCTCGTGAACGCCACGCGCCCGCTCGACGCGGCAGCGTCAGCTCCGCTCTCGGCCAGCGGCTCGTTCGGGCCCCAGCTGGTCCTCGATACCGCGTCGTCGCTGCCCAAGCCGGTGCTGAACTACTTCCTCGACTTCGCCACCCCCGGTTACACCCAGGAGGGTCCCACGGCGGCGGTCTACAACCACGGTTGGGTGATCGGCGATCCGGGCGCGGTCTCGGTCTCGGTCCAGGCCCAGATGGATACTCTCCTTGAGGCGGTGCCGCAGAAATGAGCAACAGGACGACTCGAGCGGCCGCCTTACGGGCGAGCCGCTGGATGGCGGGGGGGGGGGGGAGCGGCGGCCATGAGCGAGAGCGAGCATCCAGACCGGCTTCGCCCAGGCCGACAGGTGACCATCGACGACGTCCGCCAGCTGATGGGCGCCTCGACACCACATTTCGCGCTCCAGCTACGGGAGCGGATCCGTGCGCTGATCCGGGACCTGGAGCCGGATGACCCCGTGCGGATCGAGGGCGAGCGCGAGATCGCGAGGCTCGACGAGCTGGCCTACGTCGGCGAGGTGCGCGGCCCCGACCCTGAGCCCGGCCTCGAGCCGCTCCCAGCCTGGAGCTGACGCGGCGCATGAGCAACGGACCGGTCGATCGCGGTAATCGGCCTGGGCCGTGTCGGGCTTCCGCTCGCGCTGTGCTTCGCCGAGAGGGCCTTCAAGTGCTCGGGATCGATCACGACCATGCGATCCTCGACTCCGTGCGGGCGGGCAGATGCCGTTCGCCGAGGCGGGGACGCAGGAGCTGCTCGACCGGGTAGCCAGACCGGCAGGCTCGAGTTCGGCGAGCGCGCGGCCGACGCCGCCGCGGCGGACGACATCGTGATCACGATCGGCACCCCGTCGTTCTCGCACCTCGAGAGCGACCTGCGGGGGATCCGGACCGTCGTCGACGACCTTCTCCCGCATCTCCGTCCCGGCCACGCGCTGATCCTCCGCTCGACGATCGCGCCCGGGACGACCCAGTTCGTCGCCGGCTATCTCGAGAAGCAGCGCGGGCTTCGAGCCGGCGACGAGGTGTACGTCGCGCACGCGCCGGAGCGGATCGCCGCCGGCCGGTTCCTCGACGAGATCTCGACCCTCCCGTGCATCATCGGCGGGGTCGGCGAAGCCGCGACCGAGCACGCAGCGAGTACGTTCGCGATCCTCGGCGCGCCGATCGTCAAGACCTCGGCGGTCCAGGCCGAGCTGGCGAAGATCTGGACCAACATCCTGCGCTACACCATGTTCGCGCTGCCGAATCTGCTGATGATGGACTGCGAGCGCTACGGGGCGAACGTGTTCGAGGTGATCGACCTGATCAACCACGATTACCCCCGAGGCGGCATCGCGATGCCGGGGCTGACCGCCGGCGCATGCCTGCGCAAGGACTTCGTGTTCTCCGAGGAGCGCTCGAACGCGCCCGGGATGCTGCTCGCCGTCTCACGCGTCAACGAAGCCGTGCCGCTGTTCCTCGTGGAGGGCATCAAGCGGCGGGTCGGCGAACTGTCGGCCTGCAAGATCGCCGTGTTGGGCCTGACGTTCAAGCGCGACACCGACGACGAGCGGGACTCGCTGTCGCCGAAGCTGATCCGGCTGCTCGAGCGCGAGCTCGCCGACGTCGCCGTCTGCGATCCGCATGCGGCACCCCGACGGTCCCGCTCACCGAGGCCGTTCAGGGGCCGACGTGGTGATCGTCGCGACCAACCACTCGGAGTTCGCGGCGCCCGACGCTCTGCGCCTGGTGCTCGCCGCCACCTCGGGGGACTGCCTGCTGGTCGATCCGTGGAACGCCCTCGGTACCGCCCAGGTATTCGCGTACGCGGCGGAGTCCGCGGCGATGCTGGGCACCGCAGCGACCGCCCGTGAGTCGCGTCCTTGTCACCGGCGGCGCCGGGACGATCGGCGCCGCTGTCGTCAAGCGGCTGCTCGGCGACCCCCGCTGGGAGGTCAGGGTCTCCGACCAGCGTCAGGCGCCCGCCTGGATGCGCGAGGCCGGCGAGATCCACTCCGCCGACCTGCGCTCCGCCGAGCACGCGCGGGAGGCGGTGGCCGGCTGCTCCCATGTGATCCACCTCGCCGCGATCGTCGGCGGGATCGCCAATTTTCACCAGCTCCCCTACACCCTCATCGAGGCCAACAACGCGCTCACGGGAGCCGTCGTCCGCGCCGGGCTCGAGGAGCACGTGGAGCGGCTCGTCTACGTGTCCTCCTCGATGGTGTTCGAGAACGCAACGGATTTCCCGACCTCCGAGACCCACCTGCTCGAGTGCCCCGCCCCCCGGTCCGCCTACGGGTTCTCCAAGTTGGCCGGAGAGGTGTACGCCCGCGCCGCGCACGACGAGCACGGGCTGAGCTACACGATCTGCCGGCCGTTCAACGTGTATGGCCCCGGAGAGCTCCCCGAGCCGGGCGAGCCGGGATCGCCCACGCCGTTCCGGACCTGATCGCAAAGGCGCTCCAGCATCAGCATCCGCTCCAGATCTTCGGCTCCGGCGAGCAGACGCGGACGCTCACGCATGTCGACGACATCGCCGACGGGATCGTCACCGCGATGGCCTCCCGGACGGCGAGAACCAGGAC
>CAVOIU010000066.1:0-27180 GCA_963695965.1 uncultured Solirubrobacterales bacterium | reverse complement strand
TCCACGTTCGGCAGGATGTGCCGGAACAGGATGGCCCTTGTCGGCGTGCCGTTCACGACCTCCGCCTGCACGTACTCCAGTTCACGCTGCGCGAAGACCTCCGCGCGCACCACCCGGATCACGCCGGGAATCTGCGCGACACCGAGCGCGAGCACCACGTTGCGCAGCGACGGCCCGAGAATCGCGGCGAGGCCGACCGCGAACACCAGGAACGGGAACGCCAGCACCACGTCCACCAGGCGTGAGATCACCACGTCGACCCAGCCGCGGAAGTACCCGGCGACCAGTCCGATCGGCACGGCGACCAGCGTGCCGAGCAGCGTGGCCAGCACGCCCGCGATCAGCGTGGTTCGAGAGCCGTAGAACAACCGGCTGAGCACGTCGCGCCCGAGTTCGTCGGTGCCGAGCAGATGGCCGCCGGCACCCGGTGGCGCCTTGGTTCCTGGTGAGCGCGTGCGTGCTTTTGATCCTGGTGGCTGCCGTGCGCAACATGGACCGGCCGATCGTGGCGATGCCGGTGATCTACGCGGTCGTCGGGGTCATCGCGCTGGTCACGCCGACGCTGCTCAGCGTGACGTCGAACAAGAGTCTGCAAAAGCTTCAGCAGTCACAGAACTTCACAACCGGGCAGCAAGCCACGACCTCGACCGGCGGGTCGAATGGGGACAACCTGGCCCTCGAGCAGGTGAATTTCTCCACCCGCGGAGCGGTGATCAAGAATCTCCCGCAGCGGATGTTCGATCTGATCTTCCGCCCGTACCCATGGCAGCTCCAGGACACCAGCCAGCGACTCGGCGCTGTCGGCACCGTGGTCGCGGTGGCGGGGTTCTTCGCACTGCTCGGCTTTGCCTGGCGTGCGAGGGGGAATGTGCTGCGGCTCACCGCGCCGCTGCTGTTCCCATTCTTCTTCCTGCTCGTTGCCTACTCACTGAGCGCCGGCAACGCGGGCACCGGGTTCCGGTACCGCTCGCACCTCGTGCTGCTCGGCGCAGGGATGCTGATCATCCTGCGTGAGCACGTGCTCGCATCGAAAAAGAGTGCTCAATCAGAGGCGGCCACCTCGGAGCCCGTCGAGCGGGAACTCGGCGCGGCGCCGTCACCAGCTTGACGCCCACATGGGAACGATTGGCTCGTCTCAAGCGTCAACCCCGGTGACGCTATGATTTCTTATGCCGGGTTGGGTTTGGCGCTAAGGCAGAGGGGCACAATTTGGTGGCCATGAGATCCTTGCCCGAGCAGGGAGGGTGATCACCATCGGGACAGATTCGAGCGGACAGCAGGACATAAGGGCATACCTCAGGGTCTTCTGGCGGTGGAAGCTTCTGTTCTTGGCGATCGTGGTGGCGATTCCGTTTGCCGTCTACCTGGTAGAGCGCGGCAAGCCGAGGACGTATGCGTCGAGCACGCTGATCGAGCTCCAGGACGTGAGCGTGTCGCTCGGCACGACCAGCGCTCCCGTGCAGACCGGGAACATCCAGGCGATCGCGCGGCTGGTGACCACCACGCCCGTGGCGAAGGTCGCGGCAGGGCTGATGCACCCACCCGCGGACCCGGGCACCATCGTCGGCGACGTCAGCGCCGCGGCCAACACCGACACAGGCTTCATCACGATCACCGCTCAGGGGCCGAGCCCCGGAGAAGCCGCGGCGATCGCCAACGCGTTCGCGGGCGCACTCGGGATCCACCAGGCGCAGGAAGCAGCCCGGGAGATCCGCCAGCAGATCCGGGGTCAGGTCGCGCAGCTGAAGGTGGCGAAGGGGTTCGCGGCTCGACAAGCGATCTACAGCCAGATCAGCCAGCTCCAAGGATTGCTCGATTCGGTCAGTTCCGGCGCCCAGGTGATCCAGCCGGCGATCCCGAACCCGACGTCGATCAGCCCCCACGTGAGACGCAGCGTCGAGCTGGCGCTCGTGATCGCCATCCTGTTCGGGATCGGCGCGGTGGTCCTGGCCGAGAGCGGCGACCGCCGGCTTCGCACCCCCGCTGACCTCGAGCGGCTCACGGGATGGCCGCTGCTTGGGGTGATCCCCCAAGGCGCGTTCGTTCCCGACCATGAGCCTACTCCGGGCGAAGAAGAGGCCTTTCAGATGTTTCGCGCGTCGATGACCTACTTCAACGTCGAGCACCCGCCCGCGAGCGTCGCGGTGATCAGCCCGCTCGTGGAGGACGGAAAGACGACGGTCGCCGTCGGCCTGGCGGTGGCGAGCGCGCGCGCGGGCATGCGCACGATCCTGGTCGATGCGGATCTTCGCCGCCCTCAGGTGAGCGAGCGGCTCGGCATGCCTCCCCCGACTGCCGGCCTCGCGGACGTGCTGGCGGGAGAGGCGACGCTCGAGGAAGCGCTCGTAGAGCGTGTGATCGACGTGCCGGACGGCGGTGAGCTCAGCGTCCTCCCGGCCGGCCCACCGCCATCGAATCCGACTCCGCTGCTCGCCTCGCGAGGAATGGAGCTGGCGCTTCGCGAGCTCGAACGTCAAAGCGACCTGGTCGTCATCGATACCGCGGCTGCGCTGGCAGTCAGCGACGCGCTGCCCCTGATCCAATCGGCAGCCGGGGTCGTGTTGGTGGTGCGTATGAACCGCAGCTCGAGGGCGGCGGTTCGGAGGATCAACAAGGTGATCGCGGCCGCGCAGGGGACGGTCCTCGGCGTGGTCGCGACCGGTAGCCGAGTGGCCGCAGCGGGCTATGGCGAGTACTACGGCAAGCGTGGCAGCCGGTGGCTGAGGCTGCGACGCCGCCGCAGCAACTACTACGCGAGGTATGTCACGCCCAACGGGACGCGAGCGAGCAACGGCTCGGCTCCGCAATCGACGACCGGTGCGGGCGACGAGGAGACGGCGCGGGTTACCGACGACTGAGCGCCGCGCGCCCCGCGCGGTACAGCGGATGAGCGAGGCACGCGGCAGCCCACTGGGCGGCGTGGATCGCCGGCAGGAGCGCCCTGACGTGGCGCGGCGTCCGCGGATCGGCCGTCATCCGCTCGCGCACCCGCTCCGCGTTTGCCAGCAGCGTCGGACGGTCAAGCCGCGCGCATCCCCGGCGAGCGCTCGCGCTGGCGGTAGAGGAGGCCGGGACGATCCTCGAACGAGGGTCGTCCGCGGAACGTGAGCGAGGTTCCGAGCACCCAGTCCTCGCCCGTGCCGGCGTCGGCATATCCCCCGCTCGTCACCACATCCGACGCGCGCATGATCGTGCAGCCCTGGGTCGGGAGCAGCGACCAGGTCGCGTTCACGAGCGCGAACAGCGGCGGCGCCCTCGACAGTGCCCGAGCCAGCCGGCGCGGCGTGCGGTAGCGCCGACCCGTCGACGCTTCGATGATCGAGAGGGTGTGAGTCGCGCGGCGGGGATCGGCGTCGAGCCCCGCCACCAGCGCCCCCAGCGAGCCCTCGAGCAGCTGGTCGTCGGCGTCGAGGAACACCACGTAGGGAGTCCGCAGCCACGGGAGCGACGCGTTGCGCGCGGCTCCCGTGGACCGGCGCGGCTCGAGCCGCACCACCTCGACGTCCTCAAGCTCCGGCAACGAGGTGGCGGAGGCGTTGTCGACGACGATCACCCGCACCGGGATCTCCTGCCGGCGAACGCTGGCGACCGCCTCCACCAGTCCGCCGCCCGCGTACTCGTCCCACACCGGGATCACGACGGTGACTCTTGCCGGCGCGTCGAGTCCCCGAGGCACGGCCGGTAAGGGTAGCCTCGGCGAGCGGATGCGCGTCCTCGTCCTCACGCCTTACGCGTACGGCACGGCCCCGGGTCCTCGCTCGAGCTTCGAACTGTGGGAGCGCGTGCTCCGCGACGCGGGCATCTATCTCGAATACCTCGTGTTCGAGACCGACGGCCTGCGCGAGATCATCCACGAGCGGGGCAAGGCTGCGCGGAAGGCGCGGGAGCTCGCGCTGGCATACGCGCGCTTCGCGCCGAGGCGGTCCGGCGCGCTCGCGAATACGACGCCGTATTGATCAATCGCGAGGCGACCCTGATCGGGCCTGCGGTGGTCGAGCGGCTGGTGGAGCGGGGGGGCAAACCGCTGATCTACCTGCTGGACGACCCCCTGTATATCCCGTACCGCTCCCCGTCGAACGGGTGGCTCTCGTATCTGAAGTTCGTGGGGAAGACGAAATCGCTGTGCCGGATGAGCCGAGCGGTGCTGGTGAACTCACCGAGCCACAAACGGTTCGCCAGCGGCTACAACCGCAACGTGTGGGAGATCCCCAGCGTCGTCGACGCCGACACGTACACGGGCTGGGCTCCCCATCCGAGTGACGGGACAGTGTGCGTCGGGTGGACCGGCTCGGACAGCAGTGCCGAGAACATGCAGGTCATCCGAGAGCCGCTCGAGGTGCTTGGCCGGAGGGAGGACGTGGAGCTGCGATTCATCGGCGCGCGCGAGTTCGGGTTGCCAGGGATCTCGTACACCGCGGTCCCGTGGCGGGCGAGCACTGAGGTAGAGGATCTACGGTCTCTCGATGTCGGACTGCTACCGCTGCAGCTGACGCCGTGGACACCGCACAAGTTCTATTTGAAGCTTGTCCAGTACATGGCGCTCGGGATTCCGCCGGTCGCCACGCCGCTCGGGTGCAATCCGCTCTTGATCAAGGAGGGGGAGACGGGATTTCTCGCCGCGAGCGTCGCGGAGTGGACCACCAAGCTTGAACGGCTCGTCACCGAGCCGGAGCTGCGGGAACGGATCGGCCGCAATGCCGCCGCGCTCGCACTAAGTCGATACACCCTGCAGGCGAACGCGGAGCGGATCGTGGCTGCGTTCCGCAGCCTTTAACCCGCGAGCCGCTCGAGCAGCCGCGCTAGCTCCGGCGCCCAGCGCTGATATGAGTAATGGCGCTCGACGTGCTGTCTGCCGGACGCTCCGATCTGACGCCGCGCACTCGCGTCCGACGCGAGCTCGGTGAGCGCCGCATGCCACTCGCGGACGCCGCCGGCCAGCGTTCCCCGGTCGGAACCGACCATTCGTGCCCCGACTCCGACGGGGCTGGCGATCACCGGGAGACCGGCGGCGAAGTACTGAAGAACTTTGTAACCGCACTTGCCCCTCGCCCACCTGGTGTCCGGCAACGGCATGATTCCCACGTCGAACTCAGCCAGATCAGCGGCTTCGGACTCGAGCGACCATGGTCGCTGGACGAGCCAGGGAGCGGCAGGCAGCGGCGCGGCCCCGACCGTAAGTAGCCGAAGCCCGACCCGATCGCGCTGCAACCGCTCGAACACCTGCAACAGCGGTCTCAGGAAGCCGCTGGTCGCGGGTGATCCGATCCAGCCGATCGTCACCGGCGAGTGCTCGCCGTGCTCGCGCACGCGGTACTGGGTCGGGTCCACGCAGGAGGGAATCACCTCCACGCGCTTTGAGTATTGGAGCGCGGCGTCCGCGAGCTCGTCGCTGCCGGCGAGCACCAACCTCGCCATCTTGACGTACCTGTGCCAGCGGCGAGCCTCGGCCTTGATCACCCCGGATCGCCGTCGCGTCCCCGGCCCCGAGCCGGCGTAGATCGCGTCGTCGAAGTCGTATACATCGACCCGCGTCGAGAACTCCAGCACCGGCACGGGGACGAGCGATCGCAGCCTGTGGACCAGCACCAGGCTTGAGGGATCAACGCCGTCGGGACTCACGACGGCAGCGATCGAAGCAGCCAGCGAGCGCACCATACGGTCCGGTCGGTTGCCCCGGACGACGGCGGCGTACTGAGCGTCCGTGAGCGTCGGGCGGTAGTCGAGGCTGACCCCCTGCGCGGCGAGAAACGGCGCGAAGCTCGCCAGGCGCACCCGCGCGCTGGCGGCACTCGGGGGATACGCCGTTTGCGCGATCACCGTCTGCACGGGCGCACGGTAGCCAGGTCCGGCTCCCTGTGATCTCATCATCCGTCACATTGTCGCCATGTGCGGAATCTCCGGAGCGATCTCGACCACCTCGGGTCTGGCTGCGGCGGCGATCGAGGCGCAGCTCGCATGCCAGCGGCATCGCGGTCCTGACGCGGCCGGCGAGTTTCTGAGCGGCCCGGGGGTTATCGCGCAGAACCGCCTGTCGATCATCGACCTGGACACAGGCGACCCGCCGATCACCAACGAGGACGGAACGATTGGCGTCGTCCTCAACGGCGAGATCTACAACTTCCCGGCGCTGCGGGACGAGTTGCTGGCCGCCGGGCACCGGTTCGCCAGCCACGGCGACACCGAGGTGATCGCCCATCTCGCCGAGGACCTGGACGGGGTCGCGCTGGCGCGGACGCTCGATGGGATGTTCGCGTTCGCGGTCTGGGACGCCGGGCGTGAGCGCCTGATGCTGGCACGCGACCGGGTCGGGAAGAAGCCGCTGTACTACTGGACGGGCGGCGGGACGCTCGTGTTCGCCAGCGAGATCAAGGGGGTGCTCGCGCACCCGGCGGTACCGTGCGAGCTCGACGAGCGTGCGCTGTCGGCGTACCTGACGTTCGGCTACGTGCCGAGTCCGCACACGTTCTTCGCCGGCGTCAAGAGCGTTCCCCCCGCGCACGTGTTGACGCTCGTCCCGGGCGGCAAGCCGCAGCTCGAGCGCTACTGGCAGCTCGAGGTCCCAGGGGTCGACGGGCACCGGGACGGTCATTTGACGCTCGGGGTGGAGGACGCTGCCCGCGAGGTACGCGCCCGGCTCGAGCGCGCGATCGAGCGCCGGCTGATCGCCGACGTCCCGTTGGGCGCGTTTCTGAGCGGGGGAATCGACTCGAGCGCGATCGTGGCGCTGATGGCCGGCGCGATGGGGGAGCCGGTGAAGACGTTCACGATCGGGTTCGAGGATCAGGAGGGCTTCGACGAGCGCCGCTTCGCACGCTCGGTCGCGACCCGCTTCGGGACCGAGCACCACGAGGAGGTCGTCCACCCCGAGGCGATCGAGCTGGTCGAGCGGCTCGTTTGGCACCACGACCAGCCGTTCGGGGACTCGAGCGCGATCCCGAGCTTCCTGCTCTCTGAGGTGACCCGTCGCGACGTCACGGTCGCCCTCTCCGGCGACGGGGGGGACGAGCTGTTCGGAGGCTACGAGCGGTTCGCGGCGGGCGTGGCGGCCGACCGGCTCAGGCTGGTCCCGGGGCCGGTGAGGCGCACCGCCGCGCGAGCGATCTCCGGGCTCCCGCCGAGCGCGCTCCACGGCCGGGTGGGGAGCGCTCAGCGACTCGCCTCCGCGGTGGATCTCGGGATGCCGTGGTCGTACCTCAGTTGGATCAGCTACGTCCCGGAGGATCGGCGCAAGCGGCTCCTGCCCGCCCGGGACGACTGGGGCCAGGTGGACTACGCCCGGCAATGGAACGAGACGGAGGGAGCGTCCACGCTCGACCGGCTGCTGGCGCTCAACATCGGCACCTACCTGCCGGACGACCTGCTCGTGAAGGTGGACCGGATGAGCATGGCCCACGGGCTCGAGGTGCGCTGTCCGTTCCTCGACGCCGACCTGCTCCAATTCGCCGTCAGGCTCGCTCCGGGGCTGAAGGTGCGAGGCCTGTCGCTCAAGCGCGTGCTGAAGCGGGCCGTGGACGGGCTGCTGCCGGACGAGATCGTGTCACGGCGCAAGCACGGCTTCGGCGTTCCGCTCGATCGGTGGTTCCGCGAGGACCTGGAGACCTACACCGCCGCGATGCTGGGATCCGGCGCTCGCCTCCGGGCGCGGCTGGACGGCGCCGAGGTCGATCGGATGCTCGCCGAGCACCGAACCGGAGCGCGCAACCACGGGCACGCCCTGTGGACGCTGCTGACGCTGGAGCTGTTCTTGCGCCAGCACGGATGGTGACGGTGCACGCGCGGCTGACGCCGGCCGCGAACGGTCAGCCTCGGGAAGCGAGTGCCGCTCGATAGAGGCCGTCGAGCCTGTCGACCAGCGTCCCGAGGGAGAACTCCTCTGCCAGCTCCAGGCTGTGGGCGGCGGCGAGCTGCGCGAGCGGCTCGTCCTCGAGCGCCGCGCAGACCGCCGCGACCAGTCCGTGCTCGTCGTCTCGATCGACCACCAGACCCGCGCGTACCACGCTCTGGACCCCACCGACGCGGGTGCTCACCACAGGTATGCCGGCCGCCTGCGCCTCGATCAGGCTCACCGGGGTGCCCTCGTTGTCGGAGGTCAGGACGACCACGTCGCTGGCGAAGTAGATGTCGGCTACGTCGCGCCTGAAGCCGGCCCACACGAGCCGCCCGTCTAGCCGCGTTGCCTCGGCGCTCGCCCGCAGCGGCTCGCGGAGCTCGCCGTCGCCGACGACCAGGAACCGTGCATCGGCCCGGCGCGCGGCGACATCGTTGGCGACCCGCAGAAACCGGTCGACGCGCTTGATCGGCGCCAGCCGGGCGATCAACGTCACGAGCCGGGCTTCCTCGGCGATCCCGAGCTCCGCACGTAACCGGGCGCGGCGCTTGCCGCGTTCGGTCGTCCCAGCCCGGAACGCTGTCAGGTCGAACCCCAGCGGGACCACCGCGAAGCGATCGGGCTCGGCGATCCCCAGCTCGATCAGCTCGTCGCGGATCTCGTCGCTCACCGCGATCAGCACGTCCGTGTGCCGGGCGAGAAACCGCTCGACCCGCTGGTAGAAGCCGGCGGTGCGGCTCGAGAAGTACCCGGTCAGCGAATGACCGTGATAGGTGTGGATCAGTGCCGGGCGCCCACGCCTGGCCGGAAACGCGCACAGGGCAGCCACCCGGCCGAGCGTTCCGCCCTTGGCCGCGTGGGTGTGGACGATCCGTGGCCGCTCGGAGCGCAGCACCCTGACCAGGGCGAGCAGGGCGACCACATCGCGCCAACCCGGATTGCGGCGCATCGATGCCACCAGCAGGGGCTCCACCCCGATCTCGCGAGCCAGGTAGTCCATGTTTCCCTCGTTGGCACCCTCGCGGCCTCGCACGAGCTTGGTCGCGTAGCCGCGCTCGTCCATCCCCCGAGTGAGCGTGATCGCCTGGATCGCTGGACCGCCGATGTTGAGCCGCGCGATGATCCGGAGGACCCGGATCGGCTCGATTGTCCAGTCCGTGCTACGAGCGCTCAACCTGAGCTGAGGATACGGGTCCCGGTGCTTGTCCCCGTACGACGGTCACTTCGTCCGTGGACCCGACCGCAATCCCGTCCGGGCGCCAGCGCGAAGTATCGAGCACGACGATCCCGCCGACGCCGCACGCGAACGCGGCGAACGCGAGCACGGCCACCGCGTCCGCCCCGAGCTCGTATCCGGCGATCGCCAGCCCGCAGAGGACGAGCTGGAGGGCCGCCAGCGTCACGGCGACCCGGCGCGGAGATCGCCTGACGAGCAGGATGCGGTGCGTGAGATGGTCCTGTCCGCCCGTCACGAGCGTGACTCCGCGGCGCCACCGGGAGATGCTGACGAGCGCGACATCGAGGATCGGCACCCCGACCAGCAGGGCTCCCACGAGCAGGCCCGCGTTGCCCGCGGGTGCCTTGTGGGACACGATCATCGCCAGGGCCGCGATGACGAACCCCGCGAGCATGCTACCGCCGTCGCCGAGGAATATCTTCGCCGGACGAGCCAGGTTCCAGCGGAGGAACGCGGCGGCGGCCCCGGCGAGAGCGAACGCCATGCCGGCGAGCACAGGATGGCCCTTGATGATCGCGAGCACCCCCACGCCTAGGGCGCTCACGATGGTCAGGGTTGCGCACGCTCCATCCATGTTGTCCATCAGGTTGAACGCGTTGACCAGTCCGACCGTCCAGAACAGCGTCAGCGCGACGTTGACAACGCCACCGGCGGTGGTTTGCCAGCCGAGCCCCGCCACCACCAGCGCGACGCCGGCGAGGAGCTCGGCGAGCAGCCTCCACCTCGGCGCGATCGCGACGCGGTCGTCCACCGTCCCGAGCAGCCACAGCGCCAATCCGCATCCGAGCACGACGAGCCCCTTGACGTGGGAGAACCCTCCGGTCGCCGCCGATCCGACGAGCAGGCCGACGAGCAGCGCCACGCCGCCCAGCAGCGGCGTCGGGGCCTTGTGACGGCGGTACTCGCGCGGCACGTCGTAGAACCGCGTGCGCTTCGCGAGCCGGATCACGATCGGGGTGGCCACGAACGCGGCGACGCCGCCTACTACCAACCCGACCGCGGCGGAGAGCTCAGGCGACACGGGCCACGACCAGACGCTCGGAATCGGTGGACGGCTCCGTCCCGCTGAGATGTCCGATCGTTCGCTCGAGCCCCATGCGCAGGGGCACCAGCGGCCGATAGCCGAGCTCGTCGCGAGCGCGGGAGAGATCGGCGAGGGAGTGCCGGATGTCGCCGGGACGGGACGGCTGATGGACGGGATTCAGGTCGCTCCGGAGCAGGCCGCGCAGCTCCGAGACGAGGCGATTGACGGTCACGCGCTCGCCGCAGGCGATGTTATAGACCCGTCCAGCGACCCCCGGGGCGTCCATCGCCAGCACGTTCGCTTGGACGACGTTGGCCACGTAGGTGAAGTCGCGCGATTGCTCGCCGTCGCCGTAGATCACCGGTTGCTTGCCATCCAGGAGCGCCGTGATGAAGTTCGGGATCGCCGCCGCGTACTGGGAGGTGGGGTCCTGGCGAGGACCGAACACGTTGAAGTACCGCAGCGACACCGTGTCGAGGCCGTAGACCTCGGTGAAGCTCCGCGCATAGCCCTCGCCGGCGAGCTTCCCCGTTGCATACGGCGAGATCGGAAGCGCGGGCTGGTCCTCACGCCGCGGTGCGCTCGCCGGGCTCGAGCCGTAGACAGAGGACGAGGAGGCGCAGACCACGCGGCGGACACCCTGGTCGCGCGCCGCGAGCAGGACGTTGAGCGTCCCGATCACGTTGGTCGCGTTGCTCGTGAGCGGATCCTGGACAGAGCGGGGCACCGACGGCAGCGCCGCCTGGTGAAGGACCACCTCACAGCCAAGCGTGGCGCTGTGTACTCGGTCGTAGCTCTGGATGTCGCCTTCGACCAGCTCCACCCCGGTACCGAGCTCCTTGACGTTGGCGCGCCGGCCGGTCGCGAAGTTGTCGAGAATCCGGACGTCGTGGCCCTCCTCGAGCAGCCGCGCTGCAAGGTTTGAGCCGATGAACCCGGCGCCCCCAGTTATCAGGATCCTCACAGGCTTGCAGCCGTAGCTCGGAGGGGCTCAGCGGCGAGCATCGCCAGCTCGGCTCGCTGGAAGGAAATGACATCGTCAAGCGCGTCCTCCAGCGAGCGCTGGGGCTTCCACCCGGTCAGCTCCGCGATCGCCTGGATTGCCGGCCGGCGTCGACCGAGCTCCTCAAAACCCTCGTCGTAGGCCACTTCGTAAGGGATGAAAGACACGCGGGAGCGCGATTCGGTCCGTTCAATGATCCGCTCCGCGAGAGCCGCAATCGAGATCGGCCGGGGATTACCGACGTTGAACGCCCGACCCACGGCGCCGTCGTGCTCAACCAGAGCGAGGAGCCCTGCGACCGCGTCCCGCACGTGCAGGAAGCAGCGCGTCTGCGTGCCGTCTCCGTAGACCGTCAGCTCCTCGCCGCTCAGCGCTTGGCGGACGAGCCGCGGGACGACCATCCCGTATCGACCCCGCTGCCGGGGCCCGATCGTGTTGAACATGCGAGCGACCATCGTCTGCGCGCCGCGGTCGCGGTAATAGCCGTGGGTGATCGCCTCGCCGTAGGACTTCGCGATCGCGTAGGACCAGCGGGACTTGAAGGTCGACCCGAGCAGCCGGTCGGACTCCTCGGTGAGCGCGTCGTCCGAGGCCTTGCCGTAGACCTCCGAGGTGGAAACGAACAGCACGCGCTTGTCGTGGCGAGCGGCGGCCGAGATAACGACGTCCGTTCCCTGCACGATGGTTTGCAGGGTCTCCAGTGGACGTTCGACCACGAGCTTGACGCCCACGGGGGATGCGAGATGTAGGCAGCGATCGCAGCCCTTCATCAGCTCGTCGACGAGCGGGGCGTCCACGACCGAGCCCTCGACCAGGCGCGCGGACCCGCTCGCCACGAGGGTCTCGATGTTGGCGCGCCGGCCGGTGCTGAAGTCATCGAGGATCGTCACATCATGGCTGCGGCGGACGAGCGCGTCGGCGAGATGCGAGCCGATGAATCCTGCCCCTCCAGTTATCAGGTATTGCATCCCTGCCAGCCCTCTCCGGTCAGTACTACAAGTGCCCCTGCCCTATTTACGTTCCGTAAGTATACATTTCGGGGCGCACCTTGACAAGCATCCTCCGATCGGAGGACGAATCAGAGAGAAGCATCGGCCGATCGGCGGAAGAGCCTTAGTCTAATTGTAGGAGTCTAGCTGCCGTAGACGCTGTTTACGATTAGTCAAGAGTCGCCAGACTCTTGGACGAGGGAATCAGCCAGAATCGGGGGTCGTGGGCTTCGTGGACATCCATGCACACGTGCTCCCCGGAATCGACGACGGCCCAGATGACGTCGAGGAGGCCCTGGCGATGGCAAGAGCGGCGGTCGCTGCCGGAACGTCCACGCTCGTCGCGACTCCTCATCTGCGCTCCGACTTTCCCGGCGTGGATGTCCTGGAGCTGGAGAAGCGCCGCGAGACGCTGCGTGCGGCGATCGTGGAGGCGGCCATCCCGATCGATTTGGTCGGCGGCGCCGAGGTTTCGATCCCCTGGGTGCTCCGCGCTTCCGAGCGAGAGCTGGCGCTGGCAAGCTACGGCCAGCGGGGGAGCGACCTCCTGCTCGAGCCACCGCCCGTGACCACGCCGCCCCTGGAAGCGATACTCGGCGAATTGAGACGGCGAGGGTACAGGGTGATCCTCGCGCACCCTGAGCGCAGCCAGCAGTTCCAGCACGATCGCAGCAGGCTGCGCGGGCTGGTCGAGCAGGGGGTGCTGGTACAGGTCAACGCCGACTCGCTGCTCGCACGCAATCCCTTTTTAGGTGCTCGAAGGCTCGCGCAATGGCTTTGCAAGGAGGGACTCGCGCATGCGATCGCATCCGATGGACATCGGTCATCGGTCTGGCGGCCGGTCGGGCAGCTCGCCGACGGGGTGGATGCCCTCACAGGACTAGTCGGAGCCGCCCGCGCCCAATGGATGGCCGAGGGCGCGCCCAGCGCCATCGTCGGGGGGCGGGAGCTGCCCGAGTGCCCGCCCCCGATCCCCTGATCGAGCTACCTACCAAGCGCCTCGACCCAGTCCCAGCGCTTACCGCACAGCGAGCGGGCGTCGGCGGGCCGCACGTAGGTCACGGGCAGATTGCCGGAGGGAGCCGATGTCGCGAGTGGACCCACGGGGAAGACCGGCCCTGCCGCACCCGCCCCGCCGCTTCCCGGCGCGAGGTCGGCGTCGCTGTAGGAAAGGGTCAAGCGGTGCACCGCGACGCCCAGGGTCACCGTCCCAAGCGGCGTCCACTCGCCGGCCTCGTTGAGAACCTCGCGCGCGCTACCGATCTGCCTTCCGTCGACCGACACCGTCAGCCGGCGCACGAACGACCCTCCTAGCCAGACCCCGTAGCGGCCCGGGGTGGTGATCACGAACGCCAGGGTCGTGTCGCCGTTCGGGAGTGGCGAGGGAACCCCCGCGATCGTCGGAGACGGCCGCGAGACGGCCGCCAGCATCCCGCCGTGCCCGGCCGCGCGGACGAGGTGAAGGACAGCTCTGCAGGCAGGGACGGCGGTCGGATCGATCGAGTTGCCGAGCGGGAGGGTGCCGATGACCGGTCGCGAGACGGTTACCGGTCGCTGCCACGCCTGGTACCAGCGGCCGGCGTAGACCAGGCGGTACGGCGCCGGCGGCCTGCTGGCCACCGGGGACGTACGGATCACGATCGTCCGATACACCATCAGTCCTTGTATCTGGAGCTGGTCGAGGTCCGCGTAGCCACCCTTCGGCACCTCGCCGCCGCCCAGCAGGGGGATCAACCGCCGCCGCAACTCGGACGGGCTCTCGGCGTCCAACGCTCTGAGGAAGTGCCGAGCGGCGTAGGGCTCGTACTCGTTGATGAGCGCCGGACCCTGGCCGGCGAATCGCTGACCGATGTGTTCGAGCTCCGATAGCTGTTCGTAGGGGGCTAGCGTCACGTGGTGGTAGGCGAGCAGGTTGGACCACAGCACGCCGGCTGCGATCGCGGCACACCCCGCGGCGGCCGCGAGACGTCGCCCCACCGCGAGCGCTCTGGAGCGGGACCCGTGCTCCCAAGGCAACGCGCCGCGCGGACGATCCAGCGCCGCCGCGGCCCCCGCCAGACCTACGAGCAGCGCCACGGACGAGACGGTGGCGAATGCTTTGCCCTGAACCCACGGCGACCCTTCAGCGGACACCAGGACGGTCCCAACCGCCGCGGCGGCCACGTAGAGCACGGGTACCCACCACCGCCGACGCCAGGCGACGAACAGCCCGAGGCACGCCGCCGCGGCCACGAGGGCGATCAGTAGGTATGTGAGCGCGGGAGAGTTGGGCGGGTCAACCCGAAAGTCTCCGGCGGGCCAGATACCGAACAGCTGAAGCGGGTTGAGACGCTGGATCAGGTTGCCGAGCTCACTGCCCGTCAGCGATCCGTTGGAGTTGAGGAATCCCTGTGCCCCCCGGACAAGGCCGAACGCCAGCAGCCCCGCGAGTGCCAGCAGGCCCGCGAGTCGGGCTCGCGTGGTCCGGCGCAGCCAGATTCGAAGCGCGCCCAATCCAACGGCGACGAGCGTCACCGCAACCCATACCGCCCCCCCGTAGCCCAGCACTCCCAGCATCGCGAACGTGGCGGCAGCGAGAGGCAGGAAGGACCGAATTCGAGCCTCGCTCTCGAACACCGGTACGGCGCACGCCACGGTCAACCCAAGCAGCGAGGCTGCCGCGACCTCTTTGATTCCCCCCCAGAGCGAGTAGCCGTAGATCAGCGCCGACTGCGCCGCGATGAACACGACCACCGCCCGGAGCGGACGCGATCGGACCAGCGGCCCGATGATCGTCCACGCCGAGAGGGACAGCATCGCGCCCAGGAAGGCGAGGTACGGCTGGAACACCCAGGCGAGGTCCTGGCCGACGAGCTGGTGCCCAATACCCCATGGAAGCATCGCTCCGACGGGTTCGCCGCCCGTGAGGTAGTAGTGCAGTGTGGTTTCGTAGGTGGACGGCGCGAGTCCCGAGAGGTCGTGTCCGTGGCTGAGGACGCGGTCGGTCATCGCCATCCAGGTCGCCGTGTCGTCGAGCTTGATGTAGCCGGTGAACGTCGGATCGCCCGACAGGAGAACCGGCGCGAGGTAGACGACGTACACGGCCACGGCCGCCGCCAGCGGCCAGACTCCGAGGCGAGGGCGCCGCCGCCACGGACGCGCGACGGCGAGGCCGATCAGCGCCAGTGCCACCACCACAGGCGTGGTGAACTTTGCGGTCGCATTCGACTTCGTCGTGAGCTCCGCGACCACGATGATCAGGGCGAGCCCCGCCGGGAGCACGATCGGCTCCGGAAGCCTCAGGCCGGCCGCGCGCTCGAGTAGCAGACCGCACCCGAGCGACACGAGCCCGAGCACGACCGGGAACAGGATCCAGCACGCGAGCTGGGTCATGACGCCTGAGGATCGCCGGTCGCCAGCCTCGGAAGCCGCCTAGCGGGGGCCCCGATCACTGGTCACGGGATCGCGACGACCTTGCCGGTCGTCGCGAGGCGCATCGCCGTCGCTGGGCTCGGGTCATAGACCTCGACCTCGTAGAGCGCGCCGGGGAACACGAGGTACACGCTCTGCGGCCTGGTGCGATACGCAACCGCAAGTTCACCGTCCTTAAGGTGGCTGATCGCCGCGTGCTTGCTGACTGCGGCAGCTTGCACCGCGGCATACGGAGGGGTGGTACGCACGTAGGTACCAACCGTCAGGTGCAAGCTGGAATCCCCCACCGGGATCCCAGGCGGAAGGTAGCGGACGTAGGTCCGTCCATCGGCGATCGTTGTCAGCTCGTACGTGCCGTTGAAGGCCCCAGCCCAGAAAATCGGATGCCCCGCCGAATGCGCGAGCGACCGCAGCTGACTGGGCGTCACGGCGACCGGGGTCGCCCGTGTCGGACCGGAGCTCGACGAGGAACCGCTCGAGCTACCGCCACAACCCGCGGCGACGAGCGAGAGCACCGTGGCCGCCGCCAGGATCGCGGCGAGGCCGTGGCGGCGAGGCCGCGAACGCTCGCGCCCGCTGTTCAGTGGTCGAGTCGGCTCAGCCATAAGTGCGGCGTAGGATAAGCGCCCCCACGGGAGGGACCTGTCAGCCCGTCTGGCCCTCTCCCGTATCCCCTGTAGTGGCGGTTTTCGGTCATAAGCAATCGCGAGTCATCGGGTTGCTGCTCGCATTCACGCTGGGCGTCGCCCCGTCGGCCGCTGCACGGAAGCGGACGATTGCGCCGCCTGGCAACTCGGGGATCGGTCAGTACGTCGAGAGCGTCCCCACGGCGGGCGGTGGCCAGCCGACAAGCACTCTGAATCCTCATGGCGGCTCGCACGGGACCGGCGGAGGTATCGGAGGAGGCGGCGGCTCCGGCAGCGGCGGCTCCGGCAGCGGCGGCAGCGGTTCCGGCAGCGGCAGCTCCGGCGCAGGCGGCACAGGGATCTCGCAGGCCACCGCCAAGGCGCTCGCGGCCCTCGGACCTGACGGCGCGGCGGCCGCAAACCTAGCCCGCGCGACAGCGCCGAGCATCTCGCCGCTTGCCGCCGGGTCAGCCGGCGGAAACGCATCGTCCACCCCTGGTTCGGTCGTGGCGGCGCTCCTGAGGGCCCTTACCGGTTCGTCGTCGAACGGCGGCCTCGGACCGCTCCTGCCGATCATCCTGATCGGCAGCCTGCTCGCGGCGGGGGCGCTGGTGCTTCGTCGCCGTAGACACACCCCGTAGCGCGCTTCTGCGATGCGACGTCGCAAGCTGGCGTTTCTCGGCACCTTGCTGCTCGCTGTCGCGGGCGTCCTCGCGGCGCTGCTGCTCACCGAGGCCACGCTTCCGGCGACCTCGGCGGCTCGGGGGCTCACGCTCGGGTTCAGTGCGGACCCCGTACTAACTGATTCCAGCTCCTCGCAGGGGCTGTGGATCTCCCGCGCCAAATCGGAAGGAGCCGGCATCGTCCGCGTCGGCATCACCTGGGCGGACGTTGCGCCGTCCAGACGACCACGCGGCTTCAAGCCTGAGGATCCGAACAGCCGCAGCTACAACTGGGCACCGGTCGACGCGTCGGTTCGCGCGCTGAGTGCCAGTGGCCTACAGGTCCTGCTCAGCATCAGCGACGCGCCCGCGTGGGCGGAGGGACGGCACCGGCCGCGAGCGGTGCAACAGGGGAGCTGGCGTCCCGACGCCTCGCAGTACGGGAAGTTTGCGGCGGCGGCCGCGGTGCGATACGACGGACGCTTCCCAGACCCGCTGAACCCAGGGCAGAGCCTCCCGCGAGTTCGCTACTGGCAGGCGTGGAATGAGCCCAATCTCGACCTCTACCTCTCGCCGCAGTGGACCCGCACCTCCGGGGGATGGGCCGCGACCAGCCCGGTCGTCTACCGGAGCTTGCTCAACGCCTTCTACGCGGGGGTCAAGCAGGCCGCTCGCTCGAACTTCGTGGTCACGGCGGGGACGGCGCCGTACGGCGACCCTCCCGGGGCTGACCGGCTTGGCAACGAGCGGATGCAGCCGGTCGCATTCGACCGCACGCTGTTCTGCTTGAGCGGGAGCGGCCTCAGCCCCACCAAGTGCCCTGACCCGCCCCATCTGGACGCGCTCTCACACCATCCCTACGCGACCGGCGGTCCGCTGCAGCACGCTTTCTACGCCGACGACGCGGCGGTGCCCGACATTTACAAGCTCGCCCGCGTCCTTCACGCCGCGGAGCGCGCCGGGCGGGTGCTTCCCCGCGGGCCCAAGCGGCTATGGGTGACCGAGGTCTCGTGGGACAGCTCGCCCCCGGATCCGGAGGGGGTGCCGATCAACGAGCAGGCCCGCTGGCTCGAGCAGGCGCTGTACGTGCTCTGGCGTCAGGGCGTCGACACCGTGCTGTGGCTTCAGATCGTCGACTCCCCGCCGGTCCCGAGCTACGCCACCACCTACCAGGCCGGGCTGTATTACCTCAAGGGGCAAGCGAAGCCCGCGGCGCAGGCGTTCCGCTTTCCGTTCGTCACCCGCCGGCTGGACAGTGGTCATGTCCAGGCGTGGGGGCGCGCGCCCGAGGCAGGCCAGGTGCAGATAGAGATGCTCCGCGGTCACCAGTGGGCGCCTCTCCGGCGCCTCCGGGTGGGCTCTCGGCAGGTGTTCCTATCGACCCTCGCCGTGCGAGGTGCGGCGACACTGCGGGCGGTGGTCGGCGCGCAAACCAGCCTCAGCTGGTCGCAGGGCGGCTGAGCCGGTCAGCCTGACGCCGCATCGCGCGTATTCCCTGGAAATGGAATCCGTAGCCGTACGACCACAGACCGCGTGGCGGGGCGCGCTGCGCCACGTCGACGGCGGCGTGATCTCGATCTGGGCGCTGGCCGGCGGATTGGTGCTCTACCTCGGGATCGACGGTGGCGGCTACGACCTCCTCGTACACAGCCAGGTAGGCGTGGTCGTCTGGTGGATCGTGCTGATCGCTGCCGCGTGGGGACTGCTGCCGGCCGCACGGCTCACACGGGCCGCCTGGGTCGGGCTCGGCCTGTTCGGCGCGTTCATCGTCTGGACCGCGGTTGCGACGACGTGGTCTCTGAGCACCGAGCGAAGCCTCGAGGATCTCGCGCTCGTCGTCGGCTATCTGGGTGTCCTCGTCCTTGGGGTCCTGGCCCAAACCGACCGGGAGCGGGGGCTGCGCAATACGGTCGCCGCGCTCGCCACGGCGATTGTGGTGATTGCCGGCCTGGCACTTGTCTCCCGGTTGCGTCCGGGACTCATCCCGAGCGCAGCCCAGACGTCAAGCCTCATTCACGACGCGCGCAACCGGCTGTCGTGGCCCATCAACTACTGGAACGGTCTTGCCGCGCTCCTTGCGTTCGGGATTCCGCTCCTGCTCGCCCTCGCCACCAGCGCGCGGAGACTCGGCGCCCAGGCGGCGGCTGCCGGCGCGCTCCCGGCGGTCGTCCTCTGCGGATACCTGACCCTCTCTCGCGGAGGCGCGCTGGCAGCGGCCGTCGCCGTCGTGGTGTTCATCGCGCTTACCCCGGAGCGCTTGAACAAGCTGGCGACGCTGCTGACGGTCGGGGCGGGAAGCGCCGTGCTGATCGCCGGGGCCGTGCACCGCAATGCGATCGAAAACGGGCTCGGCGGGGCGGCGGCGCGACACCAGGGCGGGACGCTGTTCGTGTCGATCATTCTCGTCTGTGGCGGCGTTGCGCTTGCCCAGGTAGGGCTCAGTCTCGCCGCCCGTCACGGGATCCCCCCTCGAGCGATCGTGCTGATGCAGCGTCGGGCTCGGCTGCTGGTAGCCGCGGGTGCCGCTGCCGCGGTGGTTATCGCCCTCGCCGCCGGAGTGCCGTCCAAGCTTCAGCACGCATGGCGGGATTTCAAGCATCCCACCACCCCGGCCCTCAACACCTACTCGATCTCTCGATTCGAGGCAGTCAGCGGCAACGGCCGCTACGACCTCTGGAAGGTCGCGGTCAACATGTCCAGCCAGCACCCGCTGAAGGGCTGGGGGCCCGGGACCTATCAGCTCCTGTGGCTACCACGGGCAACGCCCGTTCCCGGGTACGTGGAGAACGCGCACTCCCTGTATCTCGAGACGCTCGCCGAGCTTGGAATAGTCGGGCTGGCGCTGCTCGCGGGGTTCTTCGTGATGGTGATCTCGTGCGCCGTGGCGCTCGTTCGCCGCGTGCGCGACGAGGACCGTACCCGTGCCGCCGCCGCGACGGCCGCGCTGCTCGCATTCATGGTCTCCGCCGCGTTTGACTGGATCTGGCAGATCCCGGTCCTGCCGGTCGCGTTCATGGTCCTGGCGGCGGCGGTGCTCGCCCCGTCACTGCGGTCGGGTCGTCAGCCGATGAGCGCCCGCGCACGCGTGCTTGGCCGCGCGGGGGCCGTCTTGGCTGCGCTCGCCTGCCTTGCGGCGATCGCCGTGCCGCTGGCGACAACCAGCGCGGTCCGCGCGAGCCAGGCTGCCGCGCGGAGCGGAAATCTTCCGGTGGCGACGCGGGATGCCGAGCAGGCGGCGCGGATCGAGCCCGGCGCCGCATCGGTCCAAATCCAGCTCGCGCTGGTCGAGGAGCTCCACGGCAATCTTCCCGCCGCGCTCGCGGCCGCCCGCCACGCCACCCATGACGAGCCTGCCAACTGGACGACGTGGCTTGTTCGATCCCGCCTCGAGGCCGACACGGGTCATCCGTCCGCGTCGCTCGCGGCGTTCCGCCGCGCTCGCGCGCTCAATCCGCTGTCGCCTCTGTTCGCTCATGCATGACGAGCCGCGGACACCCGACGAGCTGGATCGCGACGAGCTCGAGCTCGCCGATCGGCTTAGCGCCCTGCGCCCGGTGCCCGGCGCGGGCTTTCGCGGCGCCCTCGGCCGCTACCTGGCAGAACGCGATCCTGGCTGGGGAACCCGGCCATCACGGCTGCGTGCATTGGTCGGTGTCTACGTGGGCGCCGGGGTCGCGCTGATCGCTGCCGGGCTGGCCGTCGCGCTCTGACGAGCGCGCCCACGCGTCGCTACGCTTCAGCCATGTCGCGCCCCGGGATCGAAGGCTCCGTGGCGGTCGTGACTGGTGCTTCGGGGAAGCTGGGGCCGGTGTGGATAAGGGCGCTCGCCGACGCCGGCGCGACCGTAGTCGGAATCGACCTCAAAAACAGTGCGGTCGAGGGGGCCGTGGCGGTCGAGGCGGGTGATGTCCGCGACGCTTCGGCGATGACGGCGATCCTGGAGCGGGTCGTCGCGGAGCACGGGGAACCGCAGATTCTCGTCAACAACGCCGGAGTCGACCAGCCGCCGGGTCCCGGGAGCGGAGGGCGGATAGAGGACGCGTCGCTGGACGAGTTTCGCGACGTCCTGGACGTCAACATCGCCGGCACGTTCAACGTCACCAAGGCGGTCGGCTCACGGATGGCGCGTGGCGGGAGCGGCTCGATCGTCAACATCGGATCGCTGTACGCCGGAATCGCGCCCGAGCCGAGCTTCTACGACCATCTCGAGCCGGCGTTTCTCAAGCCTCCGGCATATGGCGCGTCGAAGGCGGCGGTGGTCAGCCTCACGCGCTATTTCGCGAGGCTCTGGGGCCCAGCGGGCGTCCGTGTAAACGCGCTTTCTCCCGGAGGCGTCGCGGGAGGGCAGGATGCAGATTTTGTGCGGAAGTTCTCGGCGCGGGTTCCGCTGAGGCGACTCGCCCAGCCTGATGAGCTCGCCGGACCGCTCCTGTTCCTGGCCTCCGAGGAGTCCCGGTACGTCACCGGTCAGGAGCTCCTGGTCGATGGCGGGTTCACCGCGTGAGCCCGACAACGCTCAGCAACCTCGTCGGCGGCGAGGCCAGACCGGCCGCCAGCGGCGAGACCATCGAGAAGCGCTCTCCGGTCACCGGGGAGGTGAGCAGCCTCATCCCCCGGTCGGTCTCCGGGGACGTCGACGCCGCGATCGACGCGGCCTGCCGGGCCCAGCCGGAGTGGGCTACCCGGACGGCGGTCGACCGCGGCGCCGTCCTGCGCCGGCTGGCGCAGCTCCTGGAGCGCGACGCGGACCGGGTCGCGGCGATCGTGGCGGCCGAGACGGGGAAGTCGCCGCGCGATGCGCTTGGCGAGACGGGCGGCGCGATCGAGATGGGCTACTTCGTCGCCGGCGAGGGCCGCCGCCTGTACGGGAAGGTGATGCCGAGCGCGGTCGAGCATCGGCACGCCATGGTCACCCGGCAGCCCGTGGGCGTGGCGGGCCTGATCATCGCGGCCAACACCCCGATCGCCAACGTGGCGTGGAAGGTGTTCCCGGCGCTGATGTGTGGCAACGCCGCCGTGCTCAAGGCATCCGAGGACACACCCGAGACCGCGAACGTGTTCGCCGAGCTCGCGGGCGAGGCTGGAGTCCCCGGCGGCGTCCTGAACGTGGTCCACGGGCTGGGCGAGGAGGCCGGGCAGCCGCTCGTCGAGTCCCGGCGCGTCGACCTAATCTCGTTCACCGGATCGACTTCCGTCGGTCGGCTGATCGGCCGGGTGGCCGGGGAGCGGCTCGCCAAGGTGTGCCTGGAGCTCGGGGGCAAGAATCCGTTCATCGTCTGCGACGACGCGGACCTCGAGGCTGCCGCCAAGACCGCGGCGCTGTCGGCGTTCTCGAACGCCGGCCAACGGTGCGCGGCGGGGAGCCGGATCCTCGTGTTCGATGCGGTGTACGAGGAGTTCCGCGAGCTGCTGATGAGAGCCACCGCCGCGCTGCGGGTGGGGCCGACCGACGAGGACGACTTCGGGCCCGTGATCAACGAGCGTCAGATGGACTCGATGCTCGCCTCCGTTCAGCGCGCGGTCTCGCAGGGCGCCACGCTCCTGCATGGCGGCGAACGCCTGGGAGACCGCGGTTGCTTCGTCGCGCCGACGCTGATCGAGGGAGCAGACGCCGGCTCGGAGATCGCGAACACTGAGCTGTTCGGCCCGATCGCGACGCTCCACCGCGTCGGATCGTTCGATGCCGCCGTGGAGGCCGCGAACGCCTCGCCCTACGGCCTGACCGCGGCGTTGTGGACGGGCTCGGTCCACCGAGGCCAGGAGTTCATCGCGCGGATCCGTTTTGGCGTGGCTTCGGTCAACGGCCCTACCTACGGCTCGGAGCCGCATTGGCCTTTCGGTGGCCTCCGCGACTCGGGAACCGGATGGCGGGAGGCCGGGTCGGAAGCCATCGACGTGTACTCGGAGCTGAAGACCGTGCACGTAACGCATGACCCCGCGCGCGTGTGACCGCTAGCGGGCGGCCGAGAGCGGTTGCGTTGATCCCGGCGCGCGGCGGCTCGACGCGTCTGCCGGCCAAGAACATCCGGATGCTCATGGGGCATCCGCTGATCGCCTACACGATCGCCTCCGCGTTCGCCTCCGAGGTGTTTGACGCCGTCGTGGTATCGACGGACTCGCCGGAGATCGCACGCATCGCCGTCGAGTACGGGGCAGACGTGCCGAGCCTTCGGCCGGCGGCGATGGCGTCGTCTACGTCCCCGGATATCGAATGGGTGGTCCACTCCCTTGAGGAGCTGAAGGGTGCGGGACGGGAATATGAGGTCTGGGCCCTGCTGCGCCCGACCTCGCCGCTGCGCTCCCCCGACTCGATCGCGCGGGCGTTCCACCAGTTCGTCGCGGAGGGCGATCGCGCGGACTCGATCAGGGCCGTCGAGCCGGTCCGCCAGCACCCGGGGAAGATGTGGCTGCTCAAGGGCGACTACATCGTGCCGTTCCTCTCTCAACCGGAGGAGGGCGTCCCGACGCACTCGAGGCAGTTTCACGATCTTCCGAAGGTCTACGTGCAGGACTCGTCGCTCGAGATCAGCTGGGTGCGCGTAGCCCTGTCGGGCGGCGGCCTGTCGGGGAAGCGCGTGCTTCCGTGGTGGCCCCCGGGACTCGAGGGATTGTCGATCGACTATCCCGAGGACTGGGCTCGGCTCGAGCAGCTCGTGACCTCCGGCGAGGCCGTGCTGCCCGAGATCGAGAAGGGCCGTACCGGCGACCAGCTCTCGCGATGACCTCGATCCCGGTGGTACTCATGTGGGACCTGGACGGCACGCTCCTGACCACCGGCCGCGCCGGCGTCTTCGCGCTCGAGGAAGCGGCCAAGGGGGTGCTGGGGGTCCAGGTCGACCTTCAGGACATGCACACCTCGGGGCTCACGGACGCGCAGATCGCCGAGCTCGTCCTCGACGGTCATGCGGATGCCGCGTCGAAGGTCGATCAGTTCCTCGACTTGTACGGGGCTGCGCTGCCCCGGCATCTCCCCCGGCGCCAGGGCTCCGTGATGCCGGGAGTTCGCGAGGTGTTCGAGGATCTCGCCGGCGACGAGCGGGTCCTGAGCTTGCTGCTGACCGGCAACATCGAGGCCGGAGCGCACGCGAAGCTGGCGCACTACGGGCTGGCCGAACTGATCACGGATGGGGCGTTCTGCACAGGCCTCGGAGAGCGGGCGGAGATCGCTCAGGCCGCGCTGGAGCGCGCCGAGGAGCGAATCGGGGCGGCGCCGGACAAAGCCCGGACGTTCGTGATCGGAGACACGCCCCGCGATGTCGAGTGCGCCAATGCCCTCGGGCTACTCAGCATCGGGATCGCCACCGGTGAGTACGGGGCGGATGAGCTGGCGGCCAGCGGGGCGTGGCGAGTGCTCGAGCATCTGCCGGAGCCGGCGCGATTCCGCGAGCTGGTCGGGCTCCCCGCGCGGGCTGCCTAGCTTCCGGATTGGCTTGGCTTGCGGCCGTTGCCGTTGACGGCCGGAGCGTAGGCCGGCGTCTCGACTTGGCGCTTGTGGCGTTTGCGCGCCGCTACGGGCGCCGTCAGATCGGGAGCGACCAACGCGGTTGCCTGTAGGTGTTCGGGTTTGAGGTCGTCGTCGGGGTTGAGGGTGGTGTTGAGTTGTTGGCCGATGATGTGGTCGAGGTGTGAGGGCGCCAGGCCGTTGCCGGGGGAGCGGATTGCGATGTCTTGGTGGGTGAGGGTGTGTCCGGCTTCGAGGCGGTGGGCGGCGACGAGCTTTTTGCTCATTTTCTCGATCGGTGCTTTTTCTGAGTCGTAGACGTGTTTGATGCCTTCCCCGAGCGCGTGGCGGGTGCGTTGCAGGTCGCGGATCATCTTGCGTAGTCCTTGGGGTTCGAGCGAGAACGCGTGGTCGGTGCCTTTCATCGTGCGATCGAGCGTGAAGTGCTTCTCGATCACCCTGGCGCCGAGCGTGTACGCGGCGACGGCCATCGCGATCCCGTTGTCGTGGCTGGAGAGCCCAACCACGGTCGAGGGGAAGATCCGCCTGTAGGTATCGATCACCCGCAGGTCGAGCTCCTCCCACGCGGCGGGATACCCGGCGGTGCATTGCAGCACGCACAGCTCGTCGGTCTCCTGCGCGAGGACCTCGTGCGCGCGCCGGACGTCCTCGATCGACGCGCCGCCGGTCGAGAAGATCACCGGCCGCCCCGTCCGCGCGATCTCGCGCAGCAACGGATGGTTGTTCACATCAGCGGACGCGACCTTGTACGCCGGCATCTCGAACTGCTCAAGGAACTCGACGCTGCGCAGATCGAACGCCGTCGCGAACATCGCGATCCCGAGCTCATCCGCGTAATCGATCAGCTCCCGGTACTCGCTCGCGTCGAACTCCAGCGCCTCGCGATGCTCCCCATACGTCGCACCAAAGCTGTTCTGACCCTCATACGGCTTCTCGAAGAACGCCCGCGTATACAACGAACGGTTATCACGCTTCTGCAGCTTGACCGCATCAACCCCAGCCTCAGCCGCCGCCCGGAACATCCGCCTCGCCGTCCGCACCGACCCCTGATGGTTATGACCAATCTCAGCGATCACATAACAATCCCCACCATCATCAACCAACCTGCCGCCAAACCGAACCGACCGCGTCAACGCATCCATCTAACTCACCCCATAAACACGCGATTTACCCCCATCAATGGGGACACCATACACGGCAACCCAAAAACGCCCCCAACAATCTACCTGCTCTAACAATGCCGGCCGAGAAAAGTTCCGGGCCGGTGCTGGCGGGGCGCGATCGCGGTCGCCGTCCTGGGCCGCCAGGCCAACGCGTCGGGCCGGGTCAGCGCCTACGCTACGCTCACGGCGGTGTAACACGGGCGCCACACCGGCGGCTCGGTAGGCGAGTCTCAGGACGCCGGGAAGGGCGCTGACGGAGTTCGATATGGCCAGATGGGGACAGGCAGGAAACGAGTCCGGGGGCGGCGTGAGCGTCGCTTCGCTTCCGAACCGCCCGTTGCGTTTCTTGTTCGTGACCCTGGGCCACGTTGAGAGCGACTTCTACGGCCGGGTAGGGGGATCGCTGCGCAAGGCGGGGCACGAGGTGGCACACCTCACGTTCTCGCGGCACGCCGCGCGCCGGCTGGCCCGCGGAGGTCAGACCGCGTGGTGTCTGCCCGACCGGATGCGCGATCTCGGCACCGAGATCAACGTGCCGCTGGAGGTCGACCGAATGCTGGGGGACTACGACGTTCCGACGTTCCGGGACATCTATCGCACGGACTTCGTGTGCGACGGCCGCGAGGAGTCCTGGTGCGTGGAGCGGACGGTGCGGCATCTACTCGCGATGGAGCACGTCTTCGACGAGTGGCGGCCGGACGTGGTGATACCCGAGGTCGGAAACGAGACGCTCCGTACCGCTGCCCGCTTGGTCGCTCTACGCCGTCAGGTACCGGTTTTGTTCCTCTTCTACACGATTTTCCCGCACCCGCTGCGGATCTACGTCGACACGATGCACGGGCCGATTGCCGATCAGGAGGAGCTGGTGCCGCTGAGCGCCGAGCGTGAGGCGGAGGTCGCGGCGTTCATCGCTGACTTCACCAGGAGGCGAACGCCGATCCGCGAGCCGCGGGATGCCAAGCTCACGTGGCACCGCACTCGGATGTTCGCGCGGCACCTGCTGCTGAAGGCGATATGGGATCGGGACAACGACTACCTGATCCCGTTGCACTGGCTCGGTGGCCGCGTGCGCGAGCGGGTTCGCGCCCGATCCCTGGGCCGCTTCTACAGCGAGGCGCCGGCCACCCGGCCGTTCGTGTACTTCCCGCTGCACGTAACGGACGACTACAAGATCAAACGGGTGGTCCCCCATTGCTCGGACCAGGCCGCTTTGGTCGAGCAGGTGGCCCGCGCGCTTCCGCACGGCTGGGATCTGGTCACCAAGGAGCATCCGATGGCCATCGGGCGTACGCCTTCGTCGCTGCTCAAGCGCTTGACGCATATGCGCAACGTGCGCGTCGTACCGCCTACGTCCAACTCGCACGACCTGATCGAGCAGTCCCGCGCGGTGGTGGTCATAAGCTCCACCGTGGGGCTGGAGGCGCTCCTCTACGCCAAGCCCGTGCTCACCCTCGGTCAACCGTTCTACAGCGGTGTCGGCATCACGCTCGACGTCGACTCATTCGCCGAGATACACACGACGGTTCCGGCCATAATCGACTTCCGTCCCGATCGGACTCGAATCCGGCAGTTCCTGTCGGCGGCGATGGAGCGCTGCTACCCCGGCGCCCCAGTGCTCGTCGACCGAAGTGACGCGAATGCCGTCACCCTTGCCCAGTCGGTAGAGCAAGCTGCGAAAACCACGTTGCGTGAGCGGAGCCGCCCACGGACGACCGCCCTGCCGGGCCAACGGGCCGACTTACGGGCTACGTAGCCGGACCGACCCACGAGCCTGC
>CAVOIU010000065.1:0-73279 GCA_963695965.1 uncultured Solirubrobacterales bacterium | reverse complement strand
CGTCGCAGCCACTACGACGCCGATCCACCCAGCCTCAGTGCCCATCGCGAGACAAAAGGATCCCCTGCCTCGCCGAGCCGTCCGTCAGGCCAGGATTCAGGCGCAGGCCACGGTCGCTGGAGGACAGAGTCGTCGCACGGTCAGACGCACGCGCGGTCGCCGCCTGCTCGTCGGGCCGTGGCTCGCAGAGGTCGGCTTCGAGCTCCTGTACTGGATTCCGTTTGCCCGCAGCCTGATCCTCCGGGCGGGAGTTTCGCCGGACCGCGTGCTGGTGCTCTCACGTGGCGGGGTGGACGCCTGGTACGGCGATGTGTTCGGCGGCTACCTGGACCTCTACGACCTGTTCGACTCCGACGAGCTACACCTCCGCCAGCGCGAGCGGATCCTGGCCAGCGGCGGGCAGAAGCACACGGCGCTCACCGATCTCGACCGGGATGCCATCGCCCGCGCCCGACGACACCTTGGTGAGGATCTCGCGGTTCTGCACCCGTCGCTGATGTTCCGTCGCTTCCGGCCGGTTTGGATGCGCCGCCGGACGACGAGTGCCGTGATTCGTGAAGCGGCGCCGGCGCCGATCCGGGCGCTGCCGCGCCCGGACGGCCTCCCCGCACGATTCGCGGCGCTCAAGCTGTATTCGAGCGACTGCCTTCCGCTCGACGCGGACGCGGCACAGCGGTTGACCGCGGAACTGCCCAGGCTCACGGGAGGCCTGCCGCTGGTCGTCCTCTCGGCGGGCGCACAGGTGGACGACCATGTCGAGCTGGTCAGCCTGAAGGTCCGCCAGGTCAAATCGACCTGTCAGTCAACCTGCGGCGTCAGACGGCGGTCATCCAGCACGCGGAGAAGCTGGTTTGCACCTACGGCGGATTGCATATCTCGGCGCGCTGACCGGGGTCCGACCGTGGGACTCTACGAGTGCGCGAACTTCAACGTGCTGCACCTCGACGTGCTCTCGCACGCTGTGGAGCAGCTACCGCCGGGACGGGCGGGCTGGGCTCTCGCTGCTCGATATCGACCACCTCCCAGGCGGGAGAAGCGACCTCGCGCGACGGCGGGCAGCGTCGGTCGCCTACTCTTTCAGCCCTCCTTCCGAGGAGGCGCCGCGATGACGAATGCAGACACACAGACCCCGAAATACTCGGGCCAGGATGGCGAGCTTGGCCGGCTCGTCGAGGCCTTCGAGCAGGCGGTGCTCGAACAGCGACCGGTCGCATCAGAGCACTACGACGACGAGTACTTCCAGTCGGGCTGGCGGGAGGAAGGCAACCGCTACGACCTCGAGACCCGTCGCCGAATCGAGGACCGCAATCCTGAGCTGATCCGCGAGGTGTTCGAGCCGAAACGGGTGCTCGATCTGGGTTGCGGCCCGGGATTCCTCATGTACTTCCTGCACGAGCTCGGTGTCGACGTTCACGGGATCGACTACGCGCAGGCCAGCCAGGATCTCGACCCGAGGCGATCCGCGACCGGATCACGATCGGTGAGGTGACCGACAGCAGGATCGAGGAGCAGGGGTTCGACCTCGTCATCTGTCGCGAGGTGATGGAGCACCTGACCGTGGTCCAGGTGCGGGAGACGGTACGGCAGATCTCCCGGGCCAGCTCTCGATTCGCGTACGTGACCACGCGCTTTCATCCCGATCCGGCGACGCTGCTCGACTTCACGACCCAGTTCGAGGTCGACCCCAGCCACATCACCCTCCTGGCCAAGGACTTCCTGCGGGTGCTGTTCGTGCTGGAGGGATTCCGGCGGCGCGCGGACCTGGAGACCAGGATGGACTGGGCCGGTAAGGACCGCGTGCTCGTCTACGAGCGCGTAGGCAGCTGACCGAAGTCCCAGCGGTCGGTCACGCGAGGGGTCTCGGTGGGCCGGCGCTGGCCGGCTGTCACGCGGTGGTTGCTCCCGGAGGCTCGGGGCGGTTGCTCGATCCTGCCAGCCCCGACGGTGTTCGCGAGCTGTCCGATCTCGTCGGCTTCGGCGGCTTCGCGGGTTTCGGTTGTTTGGGCGGTTTCTCGATGCTGCGCAGCACGTCCGGCGTCTCGGCGCTAGGCGCCTTCGTAGCCTTGGGCGACTTCTTCGCCTTCGCCGCCTTGGGCGCTTTCGCCGCCTTGGGCGCTTTCTCGGCTTTTGCTGCCCTGGGCGCCTTCGCCGCCTTGGGCGCCTTGTCGGCCTTCGGTGCCTTCGTGGGCTTGTCGGGCTTTGGCGCCTTTCCTGCCTTCGGCGCCTTCTCGATCTTGGGTGTCTTCGCCTGCTTCACGGCGGTGGGCGTCTTTTCCGCCTTCGAGGTTTTCTCGTCCCTCACCGGCTTCGCCGCCTTCAACGGCTTGGCGGTCCTCGCGGGCTTGCCCTTCCTGGCGCGCTCCTCGTGGGTACGAGCGCGACTCTCCCTGCGGGCCGCAGCCTGGCGGTCCCGCTCGTGCTTGGCGTGCTGCCGGCGACGCCGCTCCTTCCTGATCTGCCTGCGGACCATTCGGCTCAGCACACGCCCGACGACGCTCCGGCTGACGGCGTGGCTCCCATTCTTCTCCAGCTCGCCGAGCGCTTCGATCGCCGCCAGCATTCGCGGGGTGGCGGGCTCGTCGAGGCCGAACGGCCGGATGAACGCCTCCGTGAAGCGAAGGCTCCGCTCGTTCATGTGCCGCTCCGGATGGGGAATGGCCAGCGCCGCCCTCAGCTGTGCGGCGTGCTCCTCGTAGGTCTCTGCTGCGTTGAGCAGGCCGCCTCCGGCGGTCAGCAGGTGATGGAAGTGGAGCACGCCGCGCTGTGTCTCGGCGTACCGGTCGGCGAGCACCGTGAACACGGGCCGCCCCACGATTGCGGCTTCCAGAAACGCGGTCGTGTTCACGCCCGCCACCGCGGAGCAGAAGTAGATCGAATCGAAGTAGTCCCTCCGCGCCTCGGCGTTGGTGGGGTTCGCCCCCGCCGGGGGATACAGCTTCACATTCGCGAGCGTCGCCAGCTCGAGCTGAGATGGCTTGTCGCCACGTAGCGGATTTACCGGGTGAGGACGCGCCAGTACCTGCATGTCCGTCAGCCCCTGTCGTGCGAGCTCCCGGATCCACTCCACGATATACGCCGCCTCATCGGGTGCGATGAAACCCGAGGAGCCGACGTAGAGCACGAATGGGCGGCTGGGGTCAAGGCCCGTCGCCGCGGCGAACTCCTCCCGCGTGCGGCTCGGGGTCCATCCGAACCAGTGGTCGTAGGGCACAGCTCCGGTGACGACCACGCGCTCCGCTGGGACCTCGTGCAGCTCAACGGCCTCGTGGAGCTGATCCTCGTTCCATACCGTTATCGCGTCGGGCAGTTCGTGAATCAGGCCCTTGGTGGTCAGGTTGTCCCAGCTCGCGACGCATAGGCAGGTCGGAATGCCCAGATCGTTCGCTGCCCGCAGGAACTCCGCTTGATACGTGCCCGGCTCGAGCAGGGGCGTGACCAGCACCACGTCGGGGCCACGCTCGCTGATGTACGTCCGCGCCGCGTCACTGACGGGGGTCGAGCGCTCGGCGAGAGAAAAGCCTCGGCGCAGGGTGGCCTTGGCGGGACGGGGCAACGAGCTCGCCAGCTTCTCCACGCGTGGAGGAGCGAAGCGCTCGGCACGACGCCTAAGCTTCGGCGCATCCTCGAACTCGGGCCCGAGGTAGCGCATGTAGTCCAGCGAGGCTCGTAACCGGCTGGAGACCAGCGACCAGTCGTCCTTTGGCGGACGCGGGACGGGCCCGCTGGTGATGCCCGGATACTCCGCGACGAGCCTCTCCGCCAGGTCCCGCAGACCAGGCAGGTTCTTCTTCTCCTCACGATCGAACGCCATGTGGACCTCGTGACCGCGCTCGGCCAGGCCGCGCAGCGTCGACTCAAAGTTGCGAGCCTGCCCCGCGTGCGACATGAAGAAGAGGACCTTCACGACCGTCTGACTCCAGCCCTCGCTACGTCAAGGCGAATCGCTGGACCTCGTCCAGGTCGCCCAGGCCTGACGGATCGAGGTCGAAGTTGCGATCCACCAGTGCCTCCAGCGCTGCCGGCGATACGTAGTTGTAGACGAAGATGTCGCGATGCTTCTCGGTCGCGAAACCGCCACGGTGGAAGCCACTCGTGTTGCAGAAGATCATCGACCCGGCCGGCGCGGTGAAGGTGCGCACCGCGGAAGACGGAATGCGTTGCGCGAACTCGTCTTGTGGCGGATACGTCTCGCCTGCGGGCTGCCATGGCCACACTTCTGCGTAAGGACCACTCTTCGCACTGCCCGGGACGTACTCGAACGGGCCCGTGCCTTCGTCGACATCGACGAGGTACACGAACACCTTGACCAGGTGCTGGTCGTTGTAGTCACGGTGCCAGCGCATGGACCCGAGCCGATCGGCCTCGGAGCCGCGCGGAGGGGTATACCACTGGTCCGCGTAGCTGAGCTTGGACCACATGCCGAGGTATGAATTGATCGTGTCGAGCATGCGAGTCGAGGCTCCGAGCTTGAGCCACGGGCTGTCCATGGTGAGCGGCGTCTTCTTGTAGCGGCGCCCCATGAAGAACTTCTCCTTCTTCGGCGCCTTGCCCGGCTTCGGCGGTTTGTCCTTCTTGGGCTTGTCTCCGCTCAGCTGCGCCTCGATCTCTCGGCTGTACTGGGCCGCGTCCTGGGCGAGCTCCTCCCACAGATCGTCGGAGAACAGCTCGGAGAGTGGCACCACGCAGTATCCGTCGGACTCGAGGCCGGCCAGGATCTGTCGCTGCGAGTCGTCGAGGCTCGGCGGGTTCGAGCCGAATAGCTCGCGGCTTGCGGGATTACTCTCGACCTCGTCGTGCTGGCGATACATCTCCCTGACCTCTTCAGGCGCAGCATCTTTCACTTTCGCCATCTGGGCCACCTCCTTTCTGCTTCGCTCTTCGCGTCAAACGAATTTGTGTTGCCGACTGGTGATGAATTCGTGTTGCCGACTGGTGATGCCTCGTCACGCGAGGCCGCGCCATCCGAGGACTGATCGCCTACGCCACGAACCCCGCCGCCCATCTCCAGGTGGGCGGCGGTGTGCCACGTATCCGGGACTCCGGCGGCCCGGAAGCCACGAGTGACCATCTCCATCAAGGAGAGGTCTGAGTGGCGGACAGCCATGAAATTCCCCCATTCCGGCCCGTCGAAGATGCGCTGGGCAAGCTCGTAATGCCAAGGCTGTGTTCGTCCCCGGTCGACGCTGAAGCTTACCGACGGCACGCCGAGGAACGGAGCGAGGTACGAAAACCCGCCGTACGTGCCCACGAATGCCTTGGCGTTGCCGACGACGGCCGTCTGGATCGCGAGGTTGTCCTCTGGCCGCAGCAGGTGGTCGATGGTGACGACGCCGGAAGGCAATTCGCCGCGAACGTCCCGGTGCTCGTCGAGAGCGACGCGGTTGCCGATGAGTACGACATTGGTGCTGCGACTCAGCGACTCGATGACCGCCGAGGCGAAGCCCGCACTCTCAGCGGTGTCCGGGAAAGAGTCCCTGGAGTAGAACCGAACGGCCACGTAGTCATCTGGGAGTGGCATGGGCACGGTCGCTCGGCCGGGAGCCTCGATGGGCTTGTAGATCGCCGTCAGGCCCTCTAGTCCCGATTCGCGTCGGAGAACCGAGCGGGGGTATGCGAGCTGGTTGATCTTCAGGAACCGGAAGTACGACTGGTACAGCACCGAGGGATGAAGCACCTCGACCTCGCGAAGACCGAGGTGGCGCTGCACCGCGTGCACGATCTTGTCCTCGAACTCCTTCACGTCGCGCTGCTTGTCGGACAGCGCCCGGTGACGAGCGAAGTCCTCTGGCGAGAACAACGACAGGATGTCAACGTACTGCGCGTCGAGGCCCTGGAGCCAACCCTCCACTCCGCCGCGGGAGACGACGACCAGCCTTCCACGCAATTCCGGGAATTCACGCACCGCCCAGCGGAGCAGGGGAATCCAATACAGCAACTCAAATCCGACCTCACCCGTAAACGGCCCCGCCAGCACGGGCGAACCCGGCTTCAGCAGCCGGACCAGCTGCGTGCGGACGCGTTCGACTTCGTCGTCGAGGTTTGCCCGCTTTCGTTTTTTCTCGCTCACATCGGCCACTAGCTGGCCAGCCTCCCGCCCCGCGCGGACTCCGCCCGCGCGCTCGGCGCCGTCTCTAGCTTTTGATCAGCCTGCGTCCTGCACTGCTGTCCCCAACGCCGGCGTCCGCCTGCGTTGCCCCCATTGAGAATCTGGCAAATGGAGGTCGTTCTCACGCCCCCAAGTATTGCCCGATACTCGTTTCTTATCCTAGCTGCCCGATTCCTGCTGCTCTCGCACTGCGTCGGCGAGATCCATCAGGGCCAGGACGTTCGCCTCTTGGATGAGGAAGGCGGCCTCGTTGGAATCCTGCCATTCGGCCGCCTCGTACGTCGTCCTTGCACGGCGAAGGCTTCGGGTCGCACGGCGGGAGAGCCCGCCACGCACCTTCTTGCCCTCGGCTTGGACCGCGCTCTGTGGATTGTCATTCGCATTAGCCATAGTGGCGCTCCTAGTCAGGTTGACGGCATGGTCGGGAATGCGAGTCGCGGATAGTACAAGGCGCCTCGCGAGCGCATCTCGTCCTCGGCACCGGTACCCGGACGTGTCCTCGGTAAGGCCCAAAGCCCGTACCTGGCGATGGACGCCGGGCGCGGTTTCGTAGCTTCGGGCAGCCGTCTAACATTGCCGCGGCAGTGGGTGTCGTCGCGCCAGCTGGACCAGTGACGGTCCATGCACCGGAGGAGGTCCGCGTGATCAGCGCGCGTCCCCCTGGAGTGCTCGCTCGCCTCCGTGAGGTCTGGGTGTTCCGGAGCCTCACCTGGTGGTTCGGACTCAAGTTTGCCGAGCGGCTCTGGACCAATACGCGGCTGGGCTGGTGGTGGCTGCCTCTACGCCCGGTGCTTGCCACCGTTCCGCGGGCGTTGATCTTTGGCGGAATCCTGAAGGCGCCATCCAACGGCACCCCGTATCTGCTCTTCTTCCTGGTTGGCAACAGCGCGTGGGACCTGTTCTACCGGACGTGGTACATCGGGACACGCTCGATGCAGATGAGCAGCCGCTACCTGAAGCGGATGTATCTCCCCCGCATGGTGCCGCTCGTCGCGTCAGCCGGATCGGGGTTGGTCGAGTACCTGCTCTACTCGGCATTCGCGGTCATCGTTGTCGTCTACTACACGATCCATAGCGGGTGGCCGCTGAGGCTTGGTCTCAATACGCTCTTGCTGCCCTTCGGGCTGATCCTGATCCTCGGAGTCGGTTGGAGTCTGAGCCTCTGGACCGCCCCGTTCGGTGCACATGGTCGCGACGCGCGGTGGACCGTAAGGGCGATCATGCACATCTGGCTGTTGCTGACGCCCGTGATCTATCCGCTCAGCGCGGTTCCTGAGCCCTACAGGAACGTTGCCGAATTCAATCCCCTGACGGCCCCGATGGAGATGGTCCGCGATGCGATGTTCGGAAACGGCGACGTCACCGGGCTCAGCATCGGCGTGACGATCGCCATGATCCTTGTAGTTGGGTCGCTGGGCCTGAGATTCTTTAATCGATCCGAGGCACTCGCGCTTGACTACCTCTGACCCTGACGCCGGAGCGTCGCTCTCCGGGGACGGTGCGCTCGGTGACGGATCGGGCGCAGCCATCGAGGTCCACAACGTCTCCAAGCGTTACCGACCTGATGGCGAGGTTGGATTTGCGCCGATTCCGTGGATGTCAGGTCGTCGTCGCCGCCGCCGCGACGCCGAGCGGCGTCGAGACACGACTCTGTTTGGGGACGACGACGATGAAGACGACGACGGCGACGACGGGGATGACCTGGACGACGATCTCGACGATGGTTTCGACGACGACTTCGACCGTGACGAGCTCGACGACGAGCAGGAGTTGGTCAGCCACGAGCGCGATGTGTGGGCGCTACGCGATGTGAGCTTCACAGTCGCTCCGGGGACCGTCATCGGCGTCATCGGCGGGACTGCGTCGGGCAAGTCGACCCTGATCAACGTCCTCTCGCGCGTCACTCCTCCGACGCGCGGCTACGTGGTGACAAGAGGCCGTGTGGCGCCATCGTTCAGAGTTGCGCTGGGTTTTATCGAGAACAGCAAGAGCGGCGTTCAGTGCATCTTCCAGCTCGCGCGCTTCTTCGGGGTCCCGAGGGCCGTGGCGCAGGCCGCGGTCGAACCGATCCGCGATCTGACCGAGCTCGGGAAGGCACTCGATCTTCCCACGCGCACGTATTCCTCCGGACAGCTCCTGCGGCTCGGATTCGCGATCACACTGTGCCTCGATCCCGACATCCTCCTGAGCGACGGAGTTGTCGCGGTCGGAGACCCCTCGTTTCGCATCCGCTCGTCCGAGGCGTTGAAGGCGCGGATCGACAAGGGCCTGACCATGGTCTTTGCGGCGCAGGACATCCGCCGTTTGCGAGACCTTTGCACGCATGCGCTGCTGCTCCGGGAAGGCCGCGTCGAGGCCTTCGGGACAGCGGACGAGGTGGTCCCACAGTATGAACGCGAGTTTGTGACGAGCGCGGCCGCCAGAGCGCGGCAGAGCCCAAGGCGCGATCCGGTCACTCCCGTGGCGCCCGAAGGAGTCGTGATCGAGACGGCCGGGGTCTACGACATGAGCGGCCGCCCGACACAGGTCATGCGGACGCTCGACGACGCGCTCGTTGAGCTCACGTTCTCGGTGCCGGACCCCCCCAAGCGCCTGCGATGCGTCGTCGTCATGTTCGAGGGAGATCTGGCGAGGGTGCGACTTTCACAGCCGGACCACTTCGATGCCCCGACGTCCGGCGTCTACGCAGCGAGCGTGCACGTGCCGGCCGGTTTCATCCCGCCAGGTGCCTACGAGGCCAAGGCGCGAGTCCTCGAGATCGCCGAGAACGAGCGGCGTACGCTCGACCAGGCGGAATTCTCCCTGGAAGCCGTCGGAACCGAGGACCGCACCGCATTCGGCTTGGGCGGTCGCAAGCTGGCGTGGGACGTTGTCCGGATCGGGGACCTCGGGGCGCCCGGGGGCGGCATGCCAGCCTAACCGGGCACAACACGACCCTAACGAATCTGTAACCTAGTCTCTCGTCGGCGTCCGGGGCGCCGTCGGCAACGTCGCAAACTGTCGGGAGTCACTGGGGAGTGACTGTGCCTGTGGAGGAACAGAGGAAGCCGCGCTCGAACCCTCGACCCGAGACGGGTCCGTCTCCCCACGAGAAGAGCGAGCAGCGCCGCGAGGCGCCTGCGAGCAAGCAGGCCGAGCAGAAACGCGAGGCGCCACCTGGCGAGAAGACCAAGCAGCGACGGGAGGTGCCACCCGCTGAGAAGCGGCGCAGGCAGCCCGGGTCGGACAAGGACAGTCCGCTTCGGAAGGCCGCCCGCGATCTGAAGGGGGCTAAGGGGACTGAGGGGAGGGGGGGCGATGGGTAGAGCTGGTGTTCAGCCGACACCGGCGGCCCTCGGACGAGAGGATCGTCGTGTTCCATCACGTTCGCAAAACGGCCGGCACATCGCTCAAGCGGACGATTGAGCGAAACGTACCCGGCGGCTCGACGCTGCGGGTCCTCTACCCGGACGGGCCCGGCGCTGAGGTGCGCGGCTGGTGGGAGGAGCTCTTCACTGCAATGACCCCCGCCGAGCAGGCCACGTTGGCAGCGGTCTCTTCTCACACGGCGGGGTACTGCCTGGACCTCCTCCCAGGACCGGCGATCGCCCTGACGATGGTTCGCGACCCGATCGATCAGGCGCTCTCGCGCTGGTTCATGAGAACGAAAAAGCGCGCCGGGGACCCCTTGGAGAGCAATCTCGACCGCCTACGGGAGCAGTACGAGCGGGGTGCCTCGAAGGAGGACTGGTACAACCCGCAGGCGCGGACCCTGCTGGAGCCCCATTTCGATGTGAGCGAGCTCGCGTACACGCTCGGACCGCCGCCCGACGCGAACGTCTGGCGGGCTCGCCTCTTCTCGCTGCTCTCCCAACGGTTCGTAGTCGGGACACAGGACGCTTACGAGGACTCGGTGCAGCGGTTCGCCGAGGAGCTCGGGTGGACAGAGATGGAGGAGGCCACCGACAAGGTCAACCCGTATCGACCGCGCTCGTATCCCCTTGACACGGACCTGGCGAACGTGATGCTGGCAGCGAACTGGCTGGATGTCGAGCTGCACGGGGAGTACGCCCGGACGTTCGGCCGACGGCCCGCAGACCCGGGCCGCGCGACTGGCCGACCCACGCCTCGCGGGCGGGGGTACGTACTCGGCACGCCGCCGTCTGACGATCCCGTGGCGGACATGAGAGCTGAGTTCGAGGACATCCGGGACCAGCTCGCTCGCGAGGCGCAGTCCCTCCGCCTCAGGCTGCGGGCGGTTGAGCTCGAGCTTCATCACACCCGCGCGGGGTTCCGCGAGCAACACGCTGCCGCCCGCCCCAAGAAGCAGAAGGAGCTCCCCGAGTCGTCACCGCCTGCCGACGCTCGCGCGGCAGCCGACCGGCGCCGCAAGGACAAGGCGCACCGGGCGACTATCAAGCGGATGCGGTCCGCCTAGCCGGACTGGTCGTGCTCCCCGCGGATGGCGCGCCCGATCTCGAGTAGCGCGTTCAGCTTGGCGCGCTTCAGATAGAACATCGCGCGGGGATCCTTCCTCGCGAATTCCGGCCCGAGTGCCTTGCGGGCACGCCCGATGTCGATCAGCGCGCGGTCGCCGGCCGTATGGCGTGAGTCGTCGCCGGCGTGGGGTTGTTGCTCGCGGTCGAGCTCGGCCATGCTTCCGGTTTCTAATGGTGGGTTATTGCTTGGAGCCCGGCGGGGCATCGCCGGAGGCGCGTGACTTGGAGGCGGGCGGGGCATCGCCGGAGGCGCGTGCCGCCTTCTCGCGACGGACGGCGATGCGGTGCGCGCGAGCCGCCCGGGCGCTGACGGCGAGCTTCGCGTTCTTCGCCTTCGCCTGCTCCGCGGCCTTCGTCTTCGCCTGCTCCTTGCCCTTCGCCGTCGCCTCCTCCGGGCCCTTCGACTTCGCCCTGAGAGCGGCGGCTCGCCTTGCCCTGGCTTCCGCCGCCGATGACTCCCCGGTGCCCCCCGTCGCCCCTGAGGGAACCACGGCGCCCCTAGTCTCATCCATGCTCGGCTCCACAGCGGCTGCGAGGTGCCCGGCGGGTTGCTCGCCGGCAACTGGCTGCGCTGCTATGCGCTCCCAGGGAGCCGACTCCCCGCTCGGGTTGCCTTCTGCAGACCTGCCCCGGAGTCCAACTTGACGCTCGAGCGTCCTCAGCCGCTTGTCGAGGTCGGCGAGCCCCTGCATCAGCTCCTGGTGGCGGGCTCCGATGATTTCCCGCGTCTCGGCAAGTACCGCCGACAGCTCCCCGACAGCGCTTGTGATCCCATCCGCGTCTTCCCGGGCTGGCGGCAACATCAGGGGCCAGTCTAGCTTTGCCGGTCGGGGTGGACCTGGCAGGCGCAATCCTCGGTGGCCGCTCGCAGTACGGCCGTCGACCTATCATCTTCCCGTGTCCACCGATCAGCGAGACGAGTTCTACCAATGGGCCGGCCAAATGACCTCGTATATCTCGGTGGAGGCGCACGGCTCCGTGTATCTCGTCAGGGCGCAGGACCAGAACGTGGGCCGGTCGCTGTTCGTCAAGCAGGGGCGCGGCGAGATGAAGATCATGGAGCGTGCCGTCAAGGTGATCGCCGACGCGGCCGGGGAGGATGCAATCGTCGGCCGCCAATTGCTCGATGTGGGTGCGAACATCGGCACGACGACGATCTCCGCCCTACGGCAGCACCGGTTTGAAACGGCGATCTGCTTCGAGCCCGAGCCGCAGAACCTGCTCACGCTGCGCCTCAATCTCCTGATCAATCGACTGGAGGATCGGGCCGAGACCCTGGGCGTGGCGGTGTCCGATGCGAACGGAACGGCACATCTGATGGTCGACCTCGAGCAAGGCGGCGGTCACTGGATCGTAAGCGACAGTGAGTCGCTCGATGCGAGCATCGGCTCCGCGGCCCCCATCGAGGTTCCCACGGTGACCCTCGACCAGCTGGTGGCCGACGGGAAGATCGAGCCCGACCGGGTCGCGCTGCTGTGGATGGATGCACAGGCACACGAGGGCCACATTCTCAGAGGCGCACGAAAGCTGGTCGAGCGCGGGGTCCCGATCGTGCTCGAATGGGACCCGAGGGGACTCGACGAGTTCGGCGACCGGCACAAGGTCGAAGAGACCGTCGGCGAGCAGTACACGCACTTCGTCGACCTCCGTCCGAACCTCGATCCGGAGCGACCCGCCTTCGAGCTGCGGCGGGGAGAGGCCCTGAACAGCTACGCGAGCGGGTTCGGCGAGCCGGGCGCCCGCAGCTTCACCGACCTCCTCGTGCTCCGGCTCGAGCCGGACGTGGCGGGGCGCCTGGACGTCTGCAAGCTGCTGGACGGAGGGGGCGGCGAGGAGCCGGTGACGGAGTCGGCCGAGAGGGTCAGGGGGAAGACAGAGCGCCCCAAACAGGCCCGTCGTCCGGAAGAGACTTGGTCCCAGCGCGCCGCGGCGCTGCGTGCCGCAAAGCGAGAGCTGCTCTCCGACCGCTCGTTCGGTGCGCGTGATGATGGCGGTTGGCCGGTTGACCCGCTCAGGTCACTCCGGATGCGTAAGCGGTCGCCGGAGGCCGCAGCGCTCCGGCAAGCGAAGCACGCCTTGTTGCGCGAGCGCGGAGGCGCAGCCGAACCGACGCCAGCGGAGGGGGAGAAGGCCCAGCCCCCGAGCAAGCCTAAGCCGGCGGGCTGACCCGATCCAGCCGCAGCACCATGATGTCCGAGTAAGCCTTGGTCTCCGCGAGCTCGGCGGTGAACTGTCCAATCCTGACAGCGTCTTCGAGCGTGAGCACCTTCTCCCGGTGGTGCCGGCGCAGATCGACGAAGTGGGTATAGCTGCTGGAGATGATCTCTTCGAGCCTCTCGCGTCCGCCGGAGCGGTCGAGCATCCCGGTGTGAACCTCGAGTACGAATGGAACTCCGCTCCGCACCAGCGAGCCGGCTCCGCTCAGCACATGCCCTTCCGCCCCCTGGGTGTCCACCCAGACGAGCCCGACGCGCTCGGGACGCAGAATGCCGCGCTCTACCAAGTGGTCCAAGGTGACCGCGTCGACCGTCACAAGCTCGGCAGCCGGTTTTGCTCCTCGGGCGGAGAGCAGCGCGTGGCCGCCCGAGTTTCGCGGGTTCACGATCAAGCCCGCTTCGCCGTCGATATCGGACACGGCGACCGGGAGCGTCACCAGTCGGTCCTCGACGCCATTCAGGATCGAGTTCAGCTCGAGTAACCGGTAGTTGGAGGGCTCGGGCTCGCACGCCACTGCCGAGTTGAAGCCGAACGTCTTCAGTGCGGTGATGCAGGTGGTGCCGACATTCGCCCCAACGTCGAGGAACACGCGCCCGTCCACCCGGTCGGCCATCCCGACCTCCCTCAGGATCGCGATCACATGCGGAAGCGTGCGCATCTCGTTGCGCTCGCCGTTGACGAACAGCGATCGACCTACCGTCGTGTCAGTGGTTGACACGAGGAACGTGGCGTCACCGGCCGGCGCCGCGACAATCGGACTCAAGGGCGCCGCGGCGTGAAAGAACGTCCTACGAGGGTTCTCCTCAGCCTGGCCGTTCGGGAGGTCAGGATCTGCGGGCGCTGACGCCGCAGCGCCCTGGTCATCCATGAGATTTCGGCCGCTGATCAAACAACGACGTCTGACCTGACGATCAAGGACGGTTGGCTGCAGCGCCCTGCTGTGACCAGGACTCCTCAGCCAGGCGAACCGCATCGGCGAGATCGAGCATCGCATAGACCCGCGCCACGTTGAGCATGTGCTCGACGTGGGGGAGTGACTCCGGTCCGTCGGCACTGAGCATTCGTCTCGCGCGTGACATGTACCTAACCGCCATCGCGTCGTACCCAAGGGCTCTGGTCTTGCCCTCGGTTGCCGGCTCGCCTGTGTCGGTCGATGTGGCGTCGATCTCAGTTCCGTCCTGGTGCGTGTTGCCCTCGGCGCTCACGTCAGATTCACCGTTCCGACTCCCGCTCGTACGGGACGGATTTCCCGCGGAAGGCGTTTGCCAGATTCAGGATCGCGAGTACCTCCGCGCGGCGCAGGTTGTAGGTCCCCTCGGCGCTGGGAAGGCGCGTCTCAGGATCGACGCCTCTCATGGACTGGCGGAGCGCTCCCTCAGCCTTGTCCTCGAGGGCCTGCAGCTCCTGGTCGGCTTGTGGCTTGCGGTCGGCCATCAATCGGGCTCCGTCGAGATCCTACGCATTTTCGGACGACTCGCGTTTCGTCGGGGTCGCACCGGCCGGGGATGATTCGACTTGTGGTGAGCGGTTGTCGCTGCCGGCGGGTTCCGGCACTGGTGCGGACGCTTTGCGGGTACGTCGATCCCGCGCCTTCCTTGCGCGCATCGCGCTCAGTTCTTTTCGAGACACAGCGGCTTTCGCCGCTGCCTTGGCATCCCCAGCGCCCGCTCTCTTGGCTCGAACGCGCGTTCTGGGTCGGGTGGGCGTCGGCGTAGCTTGTGAACCCTCCGGTTGGTCAGCCGCGGACTCGGCGTGCGCGCCCTTCTCGGCACCCGCTCCCTTTTTGCTGGTTGGCCCGCGTTCCCGGCGTGCTTGCTTCGGTCGTCCGGGCGCTCCCCCAGTGCGGCCCCGCTTCGGGCTCGGCGGCGCCTCGGGCGTGGCCTCGTTTCCGGCGGCTTGGGCCGGCCCGTCCTCGTCCTGCGTGGATGCTTGGCTGGCCGCAAGCGCATCCAGACGGCGCTCGACGGCGCGCAGCCGCGCGCGCAGCTGGATGCCCTCCGTGCCGGTGGTCGCGCGGAGCTGCTCTACGACTCCCGCGAGCTCCGCCAGGCCGCGCTCCAGGGCCGACTGGCCGTCGGACTCGCTTCCGCCCGAGGCCGCGTTGATCTCTTGGCCGCCTACTGTCTCTTCGCCACCCACCGGGGTGAGGCTACAAGACTTGCTTCGCCACATCACGCCAGGAGTCACGGGGCAGCGTCGGCAGCTCCTGGCTTCCGGCCGGGCTGTGTATGGTCTTCCAGTCCCGCCGTCACCCGGCTCTCGGAAGCCGAGGTACACGCTCTTGAATCCGCAATCCAGGCATGACGATCGCACGGCGAAGCGAGCTGCAATCGCCGAGATGCTCAGGCGCGAGGCGCACTGGCTGGACAGGGAGGAGCGCAAACACAAGGCTCAACTGCGACGGGACGCGACTGCCGAGCGCGAGGAGGCGAAGCAGAGCAGGCGCCAGGAGTTTCAGCTGCCTGATGTGAAGGCCGCCGTAGCCGAGCTGCTCACCCGTCCGCCCGGCCTGCCGCTCGATGAGTACGCCGGTCGCATCCTCTCGCAGCACGGCGAGGATGGAATGACCGTCGAGACGCTCCGTCGCATCGGGATCCGCCACAGGCGGGCCGTCGAGATTGGCTGCGGCGCGAACGGCGGTAACGCTGGTGTGCTGATCGCGGGCGCCGAGTTCGAGGCGCTCCTGCTCGACGGTGACCAGGAATTGATCGACATGGCGCGCAACGTGTTCTCGGGCCTCAGCGCGACCGTCCAATGTGAATGGATCTCCCGAGAGACCGTCAACGACACGCTCGGGCGCGACGGCTTCGACCGCGACCTGGATTACCTCGGCATCGACCTCGACGGCATCGACTGGTGGATCTGGGAGGCGCTGGAGGTGCGCCCCCGGATGGTCGTCTGCGAGTACAACCCGCTGTTCGGAGCGGATGTCTCGGTGACAGTGCCCTACGCGGATGATTTCAACCGCGCGAATCGTGGCGAAACAGGTCGTTTCACGTATCCAAAGGGCTACTACGGAGCGAGTATCGCCGCCTTCGAGCGGCTTGGACGGAGACAGGGATACCGGCTGGTGGCAACCGCTCCAGCCTCTCAGAACGCCTACTTCGTGCTCGATGAGCTCGCAGGTGATCTCCCCCGGATCTCCCCCGCAGACGCGTGGCGGCCCATAACCAAGGGCAAGGAGCCAACGGCTCCCGATGAGCGGAAGCTGTTCCTCCTGAACTTAATTCAGGACGAGGGCGTCCACCGCTACTTCGAGACGAGAGGCTTTCCCCTGGTCGAGGTCGATTAGGTCAGGACCCGGATGATCAACGTCCTCGGGAACTACAGCTAGGTCAGCGCTCGGGCAGCATCAGAACCCCTGCCGTGCCGTTCGGCTCGGCGGCCGCAAGGCGCCCCAGCTGGTCGATCGGCCAAATCACGGATTGCCGGAAGCGCTTCCCGCCCAAGCGCATCCCGGCGTCAACCGAGCTCAGCGGGACGCACACGTCGTACCTCCCGCCGATCAGCGCCAGGAGCTCGCCGACCAATCTATGCTCGGCAAGCGGCTCAACGCCGCCCTCCAGCACTATCGGCACGCCCGTCCGGGAGAGCTTGGAGGCTCCGCGCAGGATCTCGAGCTCATGCCCCTCAGCCGCGATCCACAGCAGGCCCGAGCCCGTGAGCTCGGAGTCACCGAGCAGGCGGTCGATGCCCGCGTAGCCGCTCACGGGCTCGAAGGGATGGATCTCGACCACGTCCGAGATGTCGTTCAACGCGCAGTTCAGACGGCAAAGCAGGCGCTCTCTCGGATTGGGCTCAAAGCAGAGTGCGCCGCCAAAGTCGTGCCGCCGGATGGCCGGGACGATCAGGCCGCCCACGTTGGCCCGCGTGGCGATCAGGACCCCGTCCGTGGCGGCGGCCAGCCGGTCGAGCCGGTCGAGCACAGCCAATACCCGCCGGAGCGCCAGCGCCTGGGAACTGGCCCGCTCGGCGAACAGCTCGCGTCCGCGCGCCCCTCCGGTCGTGCTCACCAGAAAGCTCCCGTCGACGGTCTCCACGGCGAGCACCTCGGTGAAGTCGACTGCGTGATCGAAGAACTCGCCGCGATCCTGCCAGACGAGGTCCCCGGGGCCTTCTGAAGGCATCAGCCGCCAGTCGAGCTAGCCGCCCGCGGCACGGGCGTGCTCGACGCACTTGCCCGCGGCCTTATAACCGTCGCTCGTCTCACTGATGCCAAACGCCAATGCGCGCGGCTTCGACGAAGAGCCGCCGATGTTCTTGAACGTCGAGACGTCGTTGGCGAGGCTGCTGGTGGGATAGATCAGACCGTGCCCGCTGAGAGTCCCGGTGACCCAAACGGCGATGTCGGGCTTTCCGGTCTTGCCCAGCACGCTCGCCGCGACGAAGTAAACATGCCGTCGGAGGCCAGGAGGAGCCTTGGGGAATGTGCCCGTGGAGAGGACCGCGTACGTGTGGGTGAGCGTCTTTCCGCCCTTTCCGTTGAGCCCGAGCTGGATCGCGTTGACGAGACCGGTTGACGCATGGATGCAACGACGTCCCACCCGCTTGGCGCCGTGGGCTCCGGAGGTGCCGTTGGCGGTGGTCGGGGTGGACGAGGGGCTCGTGGTACTCCCGCTGCTCCCACAGGCAGCGAGCGCGCTCACCAGTAGCGTTGTCGCGCCCGTCGCCGTCAGCAGACGCCGAGCCTTGAGCCGCCCGGGACGTCCCAGGGCTTTATGCCGGACGATGTCGATTCTCGGTTTCACAAGGGCCGGGAGGCTAGCGATGCCAGCCGCTAGATGCGCGCCCTCCAACACGACCTTAATCCGCTTGCCGCAACCTTGCCGCCAGCGCCTCCCAGCTGCGCTCTCGCGCGGTCTCCATCGCGCTCACGCTGATTCGCCGGAGGATCAGGGGATCGGCCGGTAGCGCCTCACACTGGTTGATATCGATCACGTTCTCCATGTGATGCAGCTCCGGCGGAGAGTGCTGGTCGAGGTTCGTGAGGACGACTGCCCCGAACTCGAGCGCTGCTGCGACGGACGTGTTGTTGGCGCGCGCCCCGCGTGGGAAGAACGCCGCGTAGAACGTGGACATCCTCAGCTGGTTGTACACGGCGACATCGGAGAGATTGCCCATGAAGAAAAGCCGGCCGGGGAAGATCTCGTCCATCTCCTCGAAAACCGCCTGGGCGTCGCGAGTGGACTTGGTCTCGTGGGTCGCAGTGGATACATAGACGACATACGAACGGCCGCTTTGCTCGAGTAACTGGCGCAGGCGGCGGAACAGCTTGGTCTGGATCTTGTGCGCCATACCGAACGAGAACACGGACACCTCGGCGGGAGTGAACACCCGGCGGTCGCGAACCAGGCCCGGCGTCCACAGCAGCGTCGCGTCCGGCGAGGCCGGCGCGACCTGCTCGTGCACCTCGGAGTTGCCGCAATGCACCCGCGCCGCGCCACGGACGAGGCGGTGCTCCAGCTCGGATCCTGTCCAGTCGTGTAGGTAGGCCTCGTATGGGTTGGTTCGTGCCTCGAGCATCGCCCCGAAGCGAGAACACTCATCCGCGCTCAGCTCCGAGACCTTGAAGGAGAACAGCGGCCGGCGGGCGGAGGTCGCCTGAGGCTCGAACAGTCCAGACATCGGTACTCCCAGCTGCTCGGCGAGCAGCTCGTTGAAGCGCACCACGCCCGAGGCGAACGGGTTCAGATGGTGCGTGACGACGCAATCCAGGCCGGTCGACCGCCGGCCAGCCTCGCCGGGCGCGAGGTCAGCGAATGACGACTGCCGGGCCATCGGAGTAGCGACGGAGGATCGCAGTCGAGGAGTCGAGCACCGTGTCCAGGAACACGATCTCGATTCCGGCGTCGGCGCACAGCTGAACCTCGGCCGCCGGGAGGCGGTCGCGCCAGTCGGCGCCCTTGACGTAGTAGCGGGGCCGCAGCGCCGCCAGCACGGCCTCGGTCGTGGAGGTCGCGAGGTGCACGTAACTGATGTACCGGATCGAGTCGATCACGGTGCCGCGCTCGGCCTGGGCGAGCAGAGGAGTGTGCTTGGCCGCCACCCAGGCGTCGGGGGCGACGCTGCAGAGCACGGGGGCACCCAGCTCAGCCGCAGTGCGGAAGTAGGCGATGTGCCCCGGATGAAGTGGGTCGAACCCGCCGTCGACCATCGCGACCGTCCCTGCCAGCTCCGGAAACCGATCCGCTGCGACGATCACGCGACGGCTCTCGCGAGGCGATTGGCGATTGAACGGCGAAGGCCCTCCGCATCGAGGCCGTGGGTCTCGAGCACCTCGTCGTTCGAACCGCAGACGGGCACGCGGGTGACGCCGAGGCGATGGACTGCAGGTGGCCGGTCCAGCTCCGAGACCGCTGCCAGCACCGCCTCGCCCTGGCCTCCCTCAAGGTAATGGTTGTCGACCGTGACGATCAGGGAGGTTCCGGCGACCTCGGCGAGCCACTCCCCGTCGATGCCGCGCAGCCACGGCAGCGACAGCAGGCCCGCACTCACACCGTCGAGCGCCAGCAGGTCTGCCGCGGCCCAGGCCTGGGACACCATCACCGGACCGGTGGTGACGAACAGCACATCCTCGCCCTCCCGAAGCAGCGTGCCGCGTCCGGGTGCGAGGCCCTTGAGTGGCGGCGGCTCGAAGCCGAGTTCCCACGGAACGCTGACAAACCGCAGATACACGGGTCCGCTCGCCTCCTCCACCGCCCAGCGAAGCGCGAGCTCGGCCTCCTGCTCGCAGAACGGCTCGAGCAGAGACATGCCGGGCACACAACCCATTAGCGCGATGTCGCGAACCGACTGATGCGAGTGGCCCGGACCGCCCGGCACGATCCCGGCAAGCGAGCCGGAATAGAGGATCTTGGTCTCCTCGGTCGCGTTGTTGTAGATCTGCTCGTTGGCGCGAGGGACCACAAAGCAGGCGAACGAGTGCACCACGGGGAGCAGTCCTGCGAGCGCCATCGTCCCCGCCATCGAGACCATGTCCTGCTCGGCGATCCCGCACTCGCAGAAGCGCTCTGGGTGCTCGGCGCGAAAGCGCACCAGGCCGGTGTCGAGCGAGAGGTCACCGTCGAGGGCCACGAGCTGGGGTCGCTCGGCGGCTACTGCGGCGAGCGCGTGTCCATAGGCTCCAACCAGCCGCTGCGGCCGTGATGGAGCAGGCGCCCGTGTCGCGGTCGCGGACTCGAGCGCGATCGGCGCTGCGCCCAGGTCCGACAGGCGGGCATCGAGCCGCCCGACCAGCTCGGCGAGCGCCGCGTCGTACTGATCGGTGCTCGGCGCGCCGGAGTGGAAGGCATACAGCGAGTCTCCCGCCACGGGCAGGTCGTGCGGCTCCATGAACGACACGCCGCGGCCCTTGACAGTGTCGGCTATCAGCAGCTTCGGGTGGTCGGGCGCCGCCGCCTCGAGCCCAGCGAGGGAGTCAGCGATCGCGTCCACATCGTGCCCGTCACAGCGACCGACCGTCCACCCGTGCGCCCGCACCCGCTCCTCGAGGTCGCCCAGATCGCTGACCTCGCTTACCCAGGTGTCCGACTGGAGCTTGTTGTGGTCGACGATCACGGTGATCTCGTGCAGCCCGCGATTCGCGGTTGGCTGGAGCGACTCCCAGAACTGGCCCTCCTGTAGCTCCCCGTCGCCCGTGAGCACGAACACGCGCCCGGTCCGGCCGGTCTGCCGATCGGCCAGCACGAAGCCGCGCGCCTTCGAGACGCCCATCCCCAGCGACCCCGTGTTGGTCACCATCCCCGGCGTCGCGACGACATCCGGATGACCAGGAAGGCCGCCGCGGCGACGCAGAGCATGGATGCCCTCGAACGGGAGCTTGCCGAGGGCGGTCAAGACCGCGTAGGTGCCGGGCGCGTCGTGTCCCTTCGAGGAGAAGCAGCGATCGCCGGTGTCCAGCACCTCCGAGTGCAGCCACGCCAGCAGCTCCATCGCGCTGAAGCTCGTCCCGATGTGCCCCGAGCCCGCACGCATGATCATGTACAGCGTGTTGATGCGACACGCATCGGCGAGCGCGGCGACGCGGGCATGCGACGGCTCGACTGCGCAGACGCGCTCTAGCTCCGTGAGTGGGACGTAATGCAGCTTCACGCGCCGACCAGGTGCCCTCAGGCTGACATGGGGGGCATGGCAAGTGCCCGAGGACTTCCAGGGGCCTCGGCCGGGCGATAGGGCGTTCTCGGGGTCGGATGCTCCCCGAGCCGATCGCACAGCTCTCGCGCCTTGACCAGCGCCGCGGTGGCCGCGGCAACACGTCGCTCGGCCTTGCGAACTGCGCGCTCGGATGCCCCGGACGAGTCCGACACCCCGCCCTTGGCATCGCGCAGCGCCTGCTTGGCATCGCGCAGCGCTTGCTTGGAATCGCGCAGCGCCGCGCGCGCCTGCCAGATCTCTGCGACCTCGATGGCGGGGAACTGGCTCACGATCTGCGCCGGGTCATGTCCAAGGCGCCTGATCCACCTGCGCCAAGGCCGCGGCGACAAGCCCGCTCACGGCTGCGTCGGCGCTGGGTCGGATGGCGGCGCTGAGGTATAGGCCGGTTGTGGCGCCGTCGCGATACGCGCACGCGGCCACGACCGACGCGCCGGCACCCAGCGCGACCTGAGCAGCACCGCTGGAAACGCGCACGGGGCGCCCGAACAGAGTGCCGTCGACGCTGCCGAGCGCGAGCAAAGGGAACATCGGCACCCCACCGGACGCGGCGATGCGGCGCATCACGTCGATGCGGCGGCCGGGAGTCACAAATCTCACTCCGTGCTGCTCACCGGTCGCGCGCATCACCACGCTCGCCCGATGGTCTTCGCGGTCGAGATTGGGTTCGGTTGGCGGCCTGGGGCCCGCGCGACCCAGCGGGACGAAGCACCCGTCGTCGGGCCGTTTGAGGCAGAGCAGTGAAGAGGGCCCATGAGACACCCGAATGTGTGAAGACGAGCACCAGGCGCTGTTCGGGATCGCTTAGAAGCGCCAGACCGGGGCCCTCGAGCGGCACCTCGACCGCGGCGTCGTGGCCAGCTGACGAACGCGTCATTGACGGCCGTATTGGTGACCCGGCGGCGGGCGAGTGCCTGCTGCTCGTCGCTCGGGGCCCCGGCCCCGAGCACGAGGCTGGCCCAGCGGAGCGCCTCGCGCGCGCCTAAGGGGCTCGTCGCGCCAGCGCCGGTCGCCGTCGCGTTCGCCCTCCTCGATCGAGCTCAACGAGTGACCGGCTTTGGGTGAAGCCGGATAAGCGGCCGCGCACTGCGGTTAACACCGTGGGCTCGTCGGCCATGGCAAGCAGGTCCTCGAGGTCGGCTTCGTCTGACGGTGGGGGCGCAGCCTGATCGGGCAGGGGCGCAGCCTGACCGGGCGGCGGCGCAGCCTGATCGGGCAGGGGCGCAGCCTGACCGGGCGGCGGCGCAGCCTGACCGGCGCGTGGCGTCGCGCGATAACGCCCTCCCGAGCGCATCGCCCGTCTCGTGCCGGGCCCTACCCCACCCGTCGGCACCGCCGGATTGCCTGACACGATCGTTCGCGGAGGCACGTCGCGCGTTACGACGGCCCCGGCCGCCACCACGGCGTCCTCGCCGATCACGCACGGGCCGATGACCGTGGCTCCGGTCGCGATCCAGGCACCGGCGCGAACGAAGATGTCGCGCCCCTCGACAGGCACTGCGTCGAAGCGGTCCTGCCTGAACTTGTCGACGTTGTGCAGGCCAGTCAGGAGGGCGACGTTGTGCGCGATTCCGACGAACTCCTCGATGACGATCCGGCCCGAGGAGGTGTTGAGCATCACGCTCTTGACCTTGGCTGTGGGATGGATGACCACACGCTCGGGTGGTCCGACCAGAAGCCTCTCGCGCAACCGAGACCGTGCCGCGGCCTCGGACGCGGACTTCCTGAATGCGGAACTCCTGACGTGTTCGTCGACGCGCGCTCGAACCCGGGCATCCACCACAGCCTCGACCCGAGCGATCAGCTCCTCCGACAGTGCCTCCGCGTCCGGCCCCGGTTCCATGCGTGGAGACGTTACCCCAGACCGTTGGAGTGGCGGCCGTTGTTCTCGTGGGCGAGGGCTCGTGCCGGAGTCGACCCGGTACTGGAGACGAGGACGCCCTCTTGTAGGTGTTCGGGTTTGAGGTCGTCGTCGGGGTTGAGGGTGGTGTTGAGTTGTTGGCCGATGATGTGGTCGAGGTGTGAGGGCGCCAGGCCGTTGCCGGGGGAGCGGATTGCGATGTCTTCGATCGTGAGGACGGATCCGGCTTCGAGGCGGTGGGCGGCGACGAGCTTTTTGCTCATTTTCTCGATCGGTGCTTTTTCTGAGTCGTAGACGTGTTTGATGCCTTCCCCGAGCGCGTGGCGGGTGCGTTGCAGGTCGCGGATCATCTTGCGTAGTCCTTGGGGTTCGAGCGAGAACGCGTGGTCGGTGCCTTTCATCGTGCGATCGAGCGTGAAGTGCTTCTCGATCACCCTGGCGCCGAGCGTGTACGCGGCGACGGCCATCGCGATCCCGTTGTCGTGGCTCGAGAGCCCGACCACGGTCGAGGGGAAGATCCGCCTGTAGGTATCGATCACCCGCAGGTCGAGCTCCTCCACGCGGCGGGGTACCCGGCGGTGCATTGCAGCACGCACAGCTCGTCGGTCTCCTGCGCGAGGACCTCGTGCGCACGACGGACGTCCTCGATCGACGCGCCGCCGGTCGAGAAGATCACCGGCCGCCCCGTCCGCGCGATCTCGCGCAGCAACGGATGGTTGTTCACATCAGCGGAGGCGACCTTGTACGCCGGCATCTCGAACTGCTCAAGGAACTCGACGCTGTGCAGATCGAACGCCGTCGCGAACATCGCGATCCCGAGCTCATCCGCGTAATCGATCAGCTCCCGGTACTCGCTCGCGTCGAACTCGAGCGCCTCGCGATGCTCCCCATACGTCGGACCGAAGCTGTTCTGACCCTCATACGGCTTCTCGAAGAACGCCCGCGTATACAACGACCGGTTATCACGCTTCTGCAGCTTGACCGCATCAACCCCAGCCTCAGCCGCCGCCCGGAACATCCGCTTAGCCGTCCGCACCGACCCCTGATGGTTATGACCGATCTCAGCGATCACATAACAATCCCCACCATCATCAACCCGCCGCCCACCAATCTCAAAAGACCTCAACAACCGATCCACCTGGCCACCCCCTCCAATAGACAACACCACCCCCCGCCAACCCAAAAACTGCCCCCCGCAATCTACCGCCTTATGCACTCATCGGGAAGAGAACGCGGCCCAGCATCGTCTGAATTCGAACGACGCCGCTTTCAGGCGTCCGCTGGGACTGAGCGGCCGACGCAGCGCCCCTGACCCGACGTGAGAATGCCCACATAATGCGAGTCGCCATCCCCGGCCATTACGCCAACGTGCTCGGCGGAATCGGCACCTACGCCAGGCTCCTGATCGAGGCGGTCACGGCTAACGCTCCCGCGGGCAGCGCGGTGATCAGCGCCGAGCCGGGTCAGCCGGATGCGATTGGCAGCATCGCCTCAACCCGGGGAGGGCTTCAACGGATGGCCTGGGAGCAGCTTGCGCTTCCCCGAAAGCTGAGGACTGCGGACGTCGTCCATCTTTGCGACAGCCGCCCGGTGCTCCTGTCTCGCCGCCCATTCGTCGCGACGATCCACGACGTCAGCTACCTGGAGCGGCCCGAGTGGTTTCCGGCCTCCGCGGTCAGGTACAAGACGTGGATGCTCGACGCGCTGCTCGCGGCGAGACCGGCAGCCCTGGTCTTCGACTCGGTCTACGGCCGCGAGGAGCTGCTTCGATTCCGTCCCGCGCGGGGCGATTCCCGCTTCACGTCATCCGGCCAGGGGTGGGCAAGCGCGTGGTCTCCGACGGTGCCGGGCCAGTCGGCCCGCCAACGACGCCTCACGAGGATCCGGGCGCGTATTTCCTGACGGTGGGCGCGATCGAGCCGCGCAAGAACCATCTGATGCTGCTCCGAGCGTTCCGGGCGGCGCGATCCGAGGGACTGACGCTCCGGTGGCGGGTGGTGGGGCCGCCGGGGCATCTTGCCGGTCCGATCCTCAAGGCGCTCGAGGCTGAGCCCGCCGTCGATGTGCTCGGATGGGTCAGTCCGATCGAGCTCGAACGGTGCTTCCGAAATTCAGCGTTCCTCGCCGCTCCATCGATCCTGGAGGGCTTCGGGTTCCCGCCGCTGGAGGCGATGGCCCGGGGGGTACCGGTCGCGTGCTCTGAGGGCGGCGTCTGGGACGAGACGGTGGGCGATGCCGCGCTGCGTCCCTCGGCCGACCGACCCGGTGAATGGGCCCGGGCGCTGCTGGCGCTCGCGTCCGACGATCGGCGGCGCTCGGAGTTGCGCGCTCGCGGGTACGAGGTCGCGTCCGCGACCACCTGGGAGCAAGCTGGGGCGACGTGCTGGGAGCTCTACGGGAGCGTCTACTGAGGATCTACGAGTGGGCGCCGGCCTCGAGCACGGATCGCAGCCTGCGCAGCGAGCGCGACACGATCTGCTGGACGTTGGCGAGGCTCAGCCCCATCATCGTGGCGATTTCGGGTCCCGTGAGATCGCCGCCGAACCGAAGCGCCAGGACCTCGCGGTCGCGGTCGCTGAACGTGGCAAGCGCCTCGACGAGCTCCGGATTACCCGCGTAGCGCTCCTCGGGCCCGCCGACCGTCGGTGCCATGTGCTCGTCGATGACCCCTACGGGGGTTGACCTGTCCCGGCGCACGTGGTCGATCAGCAGGTTGCGAGCGATTGCCAACAGCCAGGTGCTCTCAGAGGCCCGCTCGGGATCGAACCGGCTCCAGGCGCGCAGAGCCCGCTCGAATGTCGCCTGCGTCAGGTCCTCCGCCGTGGCGCGGTCGCGAAGCCTGTAGGCCAGAAAGCCGTAGACGCGCCACACGTGTTCCTCGTAGACGCGCGCGAAATTGGATTGACTGCGGTTCATGTCGCCGAGAGCCCCGCTGTAGCCCGTGCGGCCCCTTCGGGGCTAGGCTACCCGGCAACCCCAGCAAGCGCTCAGGCTCGAGAGCTTGGTACTAGATTTGAGGTATGACCAAGCGCGCACGCGCCCTTGCGTTCGGATCGGCGGGCCTTCTGATTCTCGCCGGCGTCGCCGCGGTGGCGATCTTCAGCGGAACGTTGGGACAGCTGCTCGCGCTGGTACTGATTTCGATCGGATTCGTCGCAGCAACGAGCCTTGTGTTCCTAGAGGTTGGTCTCAGCGAGGATCACGAGCGCGCCCGGGACGGCGCCCCACGCAGGACGCCGCGGAGGCTGCGCCCGAGCCCGCGTCTTGGGCGAATGCGCGGACGGCGCCGGCACCTTGGGTGACCCGCCGGCGAGATGCTCATGCTAATGTATGAGCATGTGGAGCGACGCCTCCAAGTGCTCATCGACGAGGAGCGTCACCGCCGCCTTGTTGATGTGGCGCGTGAACGCGGGGTGTCGGTAGCGACGATCGTCCGCGAGGCCATCGACCGGGGTCTAGTGTCTCCCGATGTCCAGCGTCGGCGAGCGGCTTCACGGATCCTTGACGCCGCTGACATGGAAGTCGGTGATCCCGAAGAGCTTCGAGCGGAGCTGGAAGAGCTTCGTCGCCGGCGCGAGTGATCGTCCTGGATACGACGGTCCTGGTTTACGCCAAGGGCTCCGAACATCCGCTCCGTCGCCCCTGCAGGCGGCTGATCGAGGGCATCGCTGACGGAGTCGTCCAGGCGACCACGACGGTCGAGGTGATTCAGGAGTTCGTCCACGTGCGCGCCCGGCGCCGCGGTCGTGCCGACGCGGCCGAGCTTGGGTCTGACTACGCGGAGTTGCTCAACCCGCTCATGAGGATCGCTCACGAGGACCTGCGGCGCGGCCTAGATCTCTACGAACGGACAGACGCGCTAGACGCGTTCGATGCCGTGCTCGCGGGAGCGGCGCTTGGCGCCGGTGCAGCGCTCGTATCTGCCGACCGCGCGTTTGCTGTGGTCCCAGCAGCTCGAGCACGTGATCCCCGACGAGGCAGCCGTCTCTCGCCTGCTCACCGGACGGCGCGGATAAGGGGGCGGGACGCCCTGCGCATCCCGCCCCACGCTCCCTGCTTACCCGCCTGCTCGACTTAGGAAGCGCTGCCGAGCCCGATCCCGCCGCTGATCCCGGCGGTCGTGACGCCTGTCGAGGTGTTGCACGCCGTCGGATCGGGCGGCTGGAACGCCAGCGCCCCGCCGGCTGTCTGACCGGCGTACCGGGTCGTGTTGATCGTGTATGTCGCCGGATCGCCGGTCTGGGCGTTGACCGCGGTCAGCGTGATGCTCGGCGCGACGCTGCCCGACAGCTGGACGGCCGCCGCCGCGCCGGTGGTTGAGTACGTGATCGCGGTGGTGCTTCCGTCCGCCCAGGTCGTGAGCGCCTGGCCCTTGGTCGTGCTGCTCGCGCAGCTGCCGGTGCCGGTGGCGATCGGCTCCTTATAGGCGACCGTGTCGGTAGCTCCGGTCACCGAGTTGGTCACCTGCTCGTTGAACGTCTGCCCCGCCGCGACCGTGCCCGTCGTCGGGGCGCCCGACTGACTTGACTGGCATCCGGTGAGGTTGCCCGTGAACCCGTACGAGAACGGCTGGCTGCTCGTGGTCAGCCCGGGCGAGAAGCTCGCCGTACCCTGCAGCTGACAGCCGCCGGCCGATTGTGCGGCGGCTGCCGACGATACGAACAGCGCCATCGTCGCCAGGCACCCGGAAAACACCATGGTGGCTTTACGCACTTACTCTTCCTCCCAACGTATGGAACTCGCGTCCTAGCTCTGTGGCCGGTCCTTGCGGCTCCGTGGCTTGGTGCCCGCGTCCAGCCCGACGCGTCACCTGCCCGTGCGGGTGCGGACGATATCCCAGATCTAGGGTGTTCGAAGCACTAAAGATGGGTGATTCGACGGCGTGGCGACGGCGTGATTCGACGGCGCGGCGACGGCGATATTCGACGGCGTGGCGACGGCGATATATGATCGTGAATCTCGATTCACCGCCAGCTGGTAGCGCGGTGGACGCAACTGACGAGCTCGAAGACCGAGGGAGCGAAAGTGGATCTGAACGACACTCCCGAGCAGGCCGAATTCCGGGAGAAGGTGCGGAGCTGGCTGGAGCAGCACACGGGGGAGGCTCCTCCGCGCTCCGGTTCGATGAGGACGAGGAGTACGTCAACGCTCGGCGTGCGTGGCAGGGCAAGCTCGCGGAGGCTGGCCTCGCCGGCGCCACCTGGCCGAAGGAGTTCGGTGGCCAGGGCCTCGGGCCGATCGAGCAGGTGATCATCGGCCAGGAGATGTCGCGCGCGGGGGTGCCGTCGATCATCGACGGGATCGGGATCGGGATGCTCGGGCCGTGCCTCATCGCCCACGGGACGGATGAGCAGAAGAGCCGCTACCTCGGTCCGCTGCTGCACGCCGACGAGGTGTGGTGCCAGCTCTTCTCAGAGCCCGCCGCGGGCTCCGACCTCGCCGCGATCCAGAGCCGCGCCCGTCAGAACGACGACGGCACGTTCACGCTGAACGGCCAGAAGGTGTGGACGACGAACGCTCAATTCGCCTCCTTCGGCATGCTGCTCGCGCGGACCGATCCGGACGTCCCCAAGCACAAGGGCCTGACGATGTTCATCGTCCCGATGGACGCCGAGGGCGTGACGGTGCGCGGGCTGCGCCAGGTCACCGGTGAGGCCGAGTTCAACGAGGTGTTCTTCGACGACGTCACGCTCGAGCCCCGACAGTGTCGTCGGCGGCGTCGGCAACGGCTGGGGGACGGCGCTGACCATCTTGATGTTCGAGCGGCTGACGATCGGGTTCGGCTCGGAGTCGTTCGGGTCTCCGATGCGGCTGGCGGAGACGCTTGCCTCCGACGAGGCCGCTCGCCACGACCAGACGGTCCGCGAGACCCTCGGCGAGATCATCACGGAGATGACCGCGGTCCGGTTCACCGGCTACCGCGCCTTGACCCCAGCTTTCCAGCAGGGACAGATCCCCGGCCCCGAATCTGGTCTCGCGAAGGTGACGATGGTCAACGCCGCGATCGCGGCCGATGGACGTCGCCGTGACGTGCTCGGCCCCGACGCGCTCGCGACCGACAGCGATTGGTTCTACATGACCTCGTTCCTTCCGGGTCTCAAATCGGCGGGCGGCACCGAGCAGATCCTGCGCAACACGATCGGGGAGCGCGTGCTGGGGCTGCCGCCCGAGCCGCGGCTCGACAAGGGAATTCCGTTCAGCGAGCTGCGTGCCAAGGAGCGGGAGGCGCTGGCGTCATGAATCTCGCGCTCTCAGACGAGCAGGTTCTGCTGCGGGAGGCGGCGCGCAACGCGCTCTCGCGGCACAAGACGGTCGAGGCCGCTCGCAATGCGCTCGAGGATCCGAGCTCACTTCCCGATCTCTGGCCGACCGCGGTCGAGGCAGGTTGGACCGGCCTGCTGATCGACGAGGAACCCGGCGGTGCCGGGCTCGGCGTGTTCGAGGCGATGCTTGTGGCCGAAGAGTGCGGCCGGGTCCTCGCATCGATCGCGTTGCTCGGCTTGATCCCCGCGACCGCGATCCTCGACGCCGCCGGCGACGAGTCGCTCGAGGCGCCGTGGCCAGGGCGAGCTGCGACCGGCATACGTGCCGGCGCGCCCGCCGAGCGAGCTGGAGACCGGGTGGACGGTCGAGCCGAGGTCTGGTCTCGCGCGGGCCGAGGCGCCGCGGGCGAGCGTTGAGGGCGACGAGGTCGTGCTCGACGGGACCGTCGCGTTCGTCCCCGATGCGCCGGGGGCCGACCTGCTCGTGGCGGTCGGTGAGGCCGAGGACGGCACGCCGGTGGCCGCCGTCGTGCCCGCCGACGCCGACGGGGTGTCCGTCGAGCCGGTGGTGCGTTACGACGCCACGCGGGCGCTCGGTCACGTCACATTCGCGAACGCGCGCGGACGCCGGCTGAACGCCGATGCGGACGCCCTTGGCGGATGCCTGGTACGTGGCTCAGTCGCTGCTCGCGGCCGAGGCTGTGGGAGCGGTGCAGACCTGCCTTGACACCAGCGTCGAATACGCCAAGGACCGGTTCACCTTCGGTCGGGCGATCGGCTCCTACCAGGCGATCAAGCACGAGTTGACCGAGGTGCTGCGTCGCCTGGAGAACACCCGCAGCCTTGGGTACTACGCCGGCTGGGCGCGTAGTCCAAGCCCGACGAGTTCCCGCTGGCGGCGAGTGCCGCCCGGTCCGCCGGCGGCAAGGCGCTCGACTTCGGCTCCCGCGCGATGATCAACGTCCACGGCGGGATCGGCGCAACCTGGGAGCATGACGCGCCCCTGTTCTTCCGCCGCGCGCAGCTCTCGCGGCGGCTGCTCGGCGGGACCCACGACGCCACGGATCGGGTGGCCGAGGTAACGATGGCGGGGGCGCTCTCGCCTGATTGAATGTCGAGCTTCCAGGCAACACAACACGAGGGAGGGTTGCGAGCATGATCCTCGCGACGATTAGCCCGCATAGCAGCGTCCAGATTGCCGAACTTGGCTTCGCGCTCGCAGCGATCGCAGGGGGACTGGTGTTTCTCGCCGCGTTCTTGCCGGCCCAGCGGAAGCCCCTTGCTGCGGCCGGCGGGGCCGCGCTGGCCGTCGGCGCCGTGCTAGTGATCATCGCCACGCACTGGGGCAGGTACGGCTTGCCGTACCACTGAGCCACCGAATCGAGCGCGTTTCGCGCACTGTCCCGCCCTTGGATATCCGAGATATACTCTCGAGGGTGGCCAAGGTACTCGTCTCAGTCGAAGATGGGCTGCTCAGACGGATCGACCGCGAGGCCAAAGCCCGCGGTCTAACGAGAAGCGCCTACTTGTCTCAGCTCGCCGAAGGGGACATCGATACGGGCTACGGCCACGAAAGGGGTCCCGTGGTTCAGGCCGCGCTTCGGGAGCTCGACGAGTTGTTCGTTGCGTCTCCCGAGGACGACTCGACCGCGGCCGTGCGCGCAGCCCGCAACGGCCGGTGACCGAGCTCGTCCTCGACGCGTCCGTCGTCCTGAAGTGGTTTCACACCGCGGGCGAGCCCCGCGCCAAGCGCGCGCGGGGGCTGCGAGAGCGCTACGTCTCGGGCGAATTTCGGGTTTTGGCGCCGCCGCTGCTCTGGCTCGAGTTGCTCAACGTCGCCGCCCGGCGCTGGCGGTGGGAAGAGGACCGCCTCCGGAGCCTCGTCGCGACGCTCCCCGGACTCGGTTTCGAGATGGTCGAGCCGGGCCTCGTAACGACCGCGCGCTGGTGCGGGCAAGGGCTCACGGCCTATGACGCGGCGTACGTCGCTTTGGCGGACGAAGCCGGCGCGAAGCTCATCACCGACGATGCGGAAATCGTGCATGCCGCACCTTCGATCGCCGTTGCTCTGAGTGCCCCTGAGCTTGCGTCGTGAATCCCGGTTCACTACGCTTGTGAATCCGGGTTCACGCGGCGTAGGAAGGAGCGGCATGGCCACGATCGACACGAGGCACCCCGAGGCGACTGGAGATCCCGCCCGCGAGGTACTCAATCAGGCCCCGCCGCTGCAGCCGATCAACCTGTTCGAGGTCGATCTGGCGTTGCGCGAGGCGCTGGAGCGCGAGGGCGGCGAGTGGGGCGTCGAGCGCGCGCGTGAGACCGGCGCGGTGTCGGGGAGCGCCGAGACACGCGAGCACTCACGCCGGGCGGAGCGCAACGCGCCGATCCTCCGGACCCACGACCGCTTCGGCAACCGGATCGACGAGGTCGAGCTCGACCCGTCATGGCACCACCTGCTGCGGGGCGCGATCGAGCGCGAGATCCACAGCCTGCCCTGGCGCGAGGCCCGCTCGGGCGGCCACGTGGTTCGTGGCGCGCTGTTCATGCTCTACGGCAACGGCAACGACGGCGTGATGTGTCCGGTGTCGATGACCACCGCCGCGGTCAAGGCGCTGCGCGACTCGGCACCGCATCTGGCGGAGGAGTGGGAGCCGCGGCTGACCAAGCCCGACTATGACTCGGGCGCGCTCGCCGGGATGGCGATGACCGAGCGCCAGGGAGGCTCGGACGTCCGCGCCAACATCACCCGGGCAAACCCGCTCGGCGACGACGTCTACGAGATCCACGGCCACAAGTGGTTCTGCTCCTACCCGCCGTGCGACATCTTCCTGGTGCTGGCGCAGGCGCCCGGGGGGCCTGTCCTGCTTCCTCGTCGAGCGCGGCCCGGGCATGGAGTTCCAGCGGCTCAAGGACAAGCTCGGAACGCGCTCGCTGCCTTCGAGCGAGGTCGAGTTCCGCGGGATCCACGGGCGCGCTGATCGGCGAGGAGGGCCGCGGCGTTCCGGCGATCATCAAGATGGTCAACCACACGCGGCTCGACTGCCTGCTCGGTGGGACGACCGGGCTGCGTCGCGGCACGCTCGAGGCGATCCACCACGCTCGCCACCGCTCGGCGTTCGGCAAGCTGCTGGCCGAGCAGCCTGCGATGCGCAACGTGCTCGCCGACCTTGCCGTCGAGTCCGAGGCCGCGACGGTGTCGGCGATGCGGGTCGCGCGCTCCTACGACGAGGATGACGCCGACGCGGCGGCATTCCGCCGGTTCGCGACGGCGGTGATGAAGTACTGGGTCTGCAAGCGGGCCCCGGGGCACGCGGCCGAGGCGCTCGAGTGTCTGGGTGGCAACGGGTTCGTCGAGGACTCGGGGATGCCGCTGCTGTATCGCGACGCGCCACTTGGCTCGATCTGGGAGGGCTCGGGCAATGTCGCCGCGCTGGACGTGCTCCGCGCGATGGTCAAGGAGCCCGAGGGGTTGCCGGCGTTCATGGCCGAATGCGAGCTCGGAGGCCGGGGCCGACGCCAGGCTCGATGCTCACCTGAAGGCCGTTCGCGAGCGCGCGGCCGAGCTGCGTTCGCAGGGCGAGGACCCGCAGTTCGAGGCTCGGCGAGTGGTCGAGGACCTGGCGCTCGCGCTCCAGGCGATCGCTGCTCGTACGGCACGCCCCGCCGGCGGTCGCCGACGCGTTCTGCGCGACTCGGCTGGCGGGCCAGGGCGGCCGGGTGTACGGCACACTCCCGGCCGGCGCCGACGCCGAGGCGATCATCGAGCGCGCGTACCCGGTCTGAGCGCGGCGAGCGCTGCCCGTGGCCGACGTCGAGTACGAGTCCGCCGAGCGGATCGCCCGCCTCACCCTGAACCGTCCCGAGCGCGGGAATGGCGCTCACCCCGGAGCTTCTGTCCGAGCTTGGGCAGTGCGTCGAGCGCGCGGACCTCGACCCGGACGTCCACGTCCTGCTGCTTGGCGGCAACGGCACCGGGTTCTGCGGCGGCTATGACCTCGTGTGGAGTGCCGAGGGCCGTCTGCCGAACCACGATCCCTCCGAGCCGTGGGACCCGATGCTCGACTACTCGGCGATGAGCCGCAACGTCCGAACGTTCATGTCGCTGTTTCACTGCTCCAAGCCCGTCGTCTGCAGGGTGCACGGATTCTGCGTCGCCGGCGGCACCGATCTCGCGCTGTGCTCGGACCTGCTGGTGATCGCCGCCGACGCCAAGATCGGGTACCCGCCGGCGCGGGTGTGGGGGTCGCCGACGACCTCGATGTGGTCCTACCGGCTCGGCGCCCAGCAAGCCAAGCGGCTGCTGTTCACCGGCGACTCGCTGACGGGCGCGGAGGCGCTCGAGTGGGGGCTCGCGATCGAGGCCCCACCCCCCGACGAGCTCGACGAGCGCAGCCGACGCGCTGGCCGTCCGGATCGCCCAGGTGCCGGTCAACCAGCTGCAGATGATGAAGCTGCTGGTCAACCAGACGCTCTACTCCCAGGGGCTTCATGCCACGCAGGTGATCGGGACGGTGTTCGATGGGATCACCCGCCACACCAAGGAGGGCTACGCATTCGCGGCGCGAGCGGCGGAAGCCGGCTGGCGCGAGGCCGTGCGCGAGCGCGACGAGCCGTTTGGAGACTTCGGCCGATGAACGGCGGGGAGCCGTGACCGAGGAGATCCTCGTCTCGACCCGCGAGCGGCTGCTCGCGTCAGCCCAGGAGCTGATCGAGGAGGGCGGCTACGGCGCCGCCTCCGTCGCCGCGATAGCCGAGCGCGCCGGAGTCGCGGCCGGGACGCTCTACCGCCACTTCGAGTCCAAGCAGGAGCTGTTCGTCGAGGTGTTCCGGTCGGTGTGCGAGCGCGAGGAGCGGGCGATGAAGACCGCCTCGGCGGACTGACGGCCGCCGATACGGCGGCCGAGCGGCTCGAGGGGGTGCTGGGCACGTTCGCCGAGCGGGCGCTGCGCAACCCTCGCCTGGCGTGGGCGCTGATCGCGGAGCCGGTCGACCCGCTCGTCGACGCCGAGCGGCTCGCCTACCGGGAGCGGTATGCCGAGGTGATCGCGGAGGCGCTGCGGGCGGGGATCGACGCAGGCCAGCTTCCCGAGCAGAACATCGAGCTCACCGCCGCGGCGCTCGTCGGCGGTTGCGGCGAGGCGCTCGTCGGTCCGCTGTCACCAGTGGCGGGCGAGCGGCCCTCGACCGAGGAGGTCGTGGCGGCGCTCCGGACATTCGTGCGCCGGGCGGTGGGAGCCGCGGGGTGACGTCCGCGGCCTCCCAGCCGGCCGTGCGGGTCGAGCGCGACGGCCCCGTGGTGACGGTTCTACTGTCGCGGCCCGAGCGCCGCAACGCGGTCGACGGGGCCACCGCGCGGGCGCTGGCGGATGCGTTCCGCGAGTTCGATGCCGACGACGACGCCGCGGTCGCGGTGCTCCACGGCGAGGGTGGGGTGTTCTGCGCCGGCGCCGATCTGAAGTCCGCCGGGACCGAGGCGGGCAATCGTGTCGCTGCCGATGGCGACGGGCCGATGGGGCCGACGCGGATGCGGCTGTCAAAGCCGGTGATCGCGGCCGTCGCCGGGCACGCCGTCGCCGGAGGGCTCGAGCTGGCGCTGTGGTGCGATCTCCGCGTGGCCGAGGAGGGCGCCGTGCTCGGGGTCTTCTGCCGGCGCTGGGGGGTCCCGCTGATCGACGGCGGCACGGTCCGGCTGCCACGGCTGATCGGCACGAGCCGGGCGATGGACATGATCCTGACGGGGCGGCCGGTGGACGCGCGAGAGGCGTTCTCGATCGGGTTGGTCAACCGGGTCGTGCCCGACGGCGCGAGCCGCGACGCGGCCGAGGAGCTCGCGCGTGAGCTCGTTGGGTTCCCGCAGACGTGCATGCGCGAGGACCGCCTGTCCGTGCTCGAGCAGCACGGGCTCACCGAGGAGCAGGCGATGGCCGGCGAGCTCGAGCACGGGATCCGGTCGCTTGCCGAAGTCCAGGCCGGCCTCGAGCGGTTCCGGTCGGGGGCCGGGCGGCACGGGGCGTTCGAGTAGCGACCGTGGCCCCGGCTCGAGCCCCTGTCCCGCAGGGAGCTCCTGGCCCGGGGCGGAAGGCTGGCAGTCCTCGCCGGGGTCGGCTCCGAAGCGGCGTGGCTGGCCGGATGCGGTGGTTCGCCGTCGATCTCCCAGGGGCAGGCGCGAGCGCTGGCGAGGCGGCTGCGGGGCAGGGTGCTGGTCCGCGGGCAGCCCGGCTATGGCGTCACCGCGCTGCCGTACAACAAGGCCTACGCCGACGTCCGGCCCGAGGTGATCGCGCGGTGCGCGGTCGCGCAGGACGCGGTCGAGTCGGTCTCGTGGGCCCGGGAGCACGGGATCCCGTTCAGCGTCATGTCGGGCGCCCACAGCTACGCGGGCTTCTCGGCCAGCACGGACCTTCGTGATCGACATGGGCGATCTGAACAGCCTCAGGTTCGACCCCTCCAGCGGCGACGTCACGTTCGGGGTGGGGGTGCGCAACCGGCAGCTGAACGCGGCGCTTCCACCGCATCAAGTCGGCCTGCCCGAGGGGCGCTGTCCGGACGTCGGCCTCGGCGGCTACGTGCTCGGCGGTGGATTCGGCTTCACCACACGATCCCTGGGGATCGCGTGCGACCACCTGATCGAAACCCAGGTCGCGACCGCGTCCGGTGATCTGCTCACGTGCAACAGCGGTGAGAACTCCGACCTCTTCTGGGCCTGCCGCGGCGGTGCGGGGGGCAACTTCGGGATCAACACCTATTACAAGATGCAGACCCATCCGCTGCCCGGCCGGGTCTCGGTATTCGCGCTGCAGTGGGAGTGGTCCCGGGCGCGGGAGGTGCTCGAGGCGTTCCAGCGACTGATGGTCAAGGACGCGCCTCGGGCGCTCGGTTGCGTGTTCGGGGTGGGGATCGCCGGCAGCAAACCTCCCAAGCCGGTGGCGGGCGCCGTCGGGGAGTACCTGGGACCCATCGGCGAGCTTCGCGACCTGCTGCGCCCGGTGACGGCGATTCCAGGCCAGACCATGAACCTGATCCGGCAAAGGACGCTGGCCGGCGCACTCGAGTACCTCGCCGACAATGTCCCCTTCGGGCATTACGCCGCGAAGTCCTCCTACGTCAGGGACCCGCTCCCCGCGGCCGGCCTCGACGCCGTCGTCACCATGGGAGATCGGTGGCCGGGCTCGACCAACCCTGGGGGTGGGAGCGTGTCGATCTTCTGCCTCGGCGGCGCGGCGAACGATATGGCGGCTGACGCCACCGCGTACGTGCACCGAACGGCGCAGTTCCTGATCCAGTACGAGACGACCTGGTCGAGCTCCGACTCAGTCGCCGTGGCGCGTGCGGGCACGCGATGGCTCGAGCAGAGCTTTGCGGCGCTCGGGCCGTACGTGCTTCCCGAGTCCTACCAGAACTGGCCGGACCGGGCCCTCGCGGACCCGACGCGGGCCTACTTCGGCTCGAACCTGGAGCGACTGGTCACGGTCAAGCGCCGTTACGACCCTGGCGACCTTTTCCACTACGCGCAGAGCATCCCGGTGTAGCTTGCGCGCGTAGTGCATTTCGCACTACAGTTGTGGAATGTCGGCTTCGCCTCCTCCGCTCTCGCTGCGACTCGGGCGAGACGGTCTGACGGCGCTCGACGAGATTGCGCGCCGTCGTGGGATCACTCGTGCCGAGGCTGCACGGCAGGCGATTGCGGAGACAGCCGAGCGCGAGCGACGACGCCGAGGGCTCGCGGCTGAGGCTAGGAGGCTTATGGCGGATGAGGCATACGTGAGCGAGGCCCGGGAGGTCGTCACGCTCATGGAGAACTTGCGTGGTTCGCGGTGACGTTCACGCGATCACGTTGCCGCGTCGCGGAGGCCGCGTCCAGTATGGGCGCCGTTACGCCGTGATCGTCCAGGCCGACGATCTGCTCGCGCTCTCGACGGTCGTGGTGTGCCCTACTTCAACCAGCGCGCCGTCCGCCAGCTTCCACCCCGAGATCGAGCTTGGCGGCGAACGCACGCGAGTGCTCTGCGAGATGGTCGGAGCGATCGACTCTCGCAGTCTGGGTGACCACGTCGCTCATCTCGCCTATGACGAGCTACGCGCGGTCGATGAGGCGCTCTTGCTGGTACTCGGGCTCGAGTAGGGTCAGGGCTCGCGGTTGGCACCGATGAGCTTCGCCGAGGCCGCCGGTCATAGTTCGAAATGGCCCGTCCGTGTCCGCACGCCGCAGGCCCTCGTCTGCGCCTACGATTCCGCCGATGACCGTGGTCTGTGTCCATGGTCCGCTGCGTAAGCCGCTGGGCGCCCGCTCGGAGCTCGAGCTCGCCGGGGGCACGGTCTGCAGCTGCTCGCAGCGCATGGAGCAGCGAGCATCCGGAGATCAGCGGCTGGATCCTGGACGAGCGAGGGCTGATTCGCCGCCACATCACCGTGTTCGTCAACGGCGAGCGGGGCGGCGAGGCGACGGCGGTGCAATCGGGGGACCGGGTCGAAGTGCTACCGGCGATCACAGGAGGCTGATACATGACGGAGCTGGTCGTGGGGACCAAGAAGGGCCTGTTCCTGCTCGAGGGGGAGCCCGGATCGGGCTTCGAGATCAAGACGCAGGGCGTTCGCCGGGGAGCCGGTCGACTTCGCGACCCGGGACCCGCGGAGCGGCCGCGCGTTCGCGACCGTGACCTCGCCTTTCTACGGCCCGAAGATCTTCTACACCGACGACCCCGCCGGCGCCGGCGAGTGGCAGCAGGCCGAGGGCGTGACGCTGCCCGAGGGCGGCGATCAGGCGCTCGAGCGGATCTGGGTGATCACGTGCGGCGAGGCAGACGGAACCCTCTACGCAGGGGGAGACCCAGGGGTTCTGTTCGAGAGTCACGACGGCGGCGCCAGCTGGGAGCTCAACGCCGGGCTCTGGGAGCAGCCGTCGCGCAAGGACTGGCAGCCAGGCGGCGGCGGGCTGTGCCTGCACTCGATCGTGACCTGGCCCGACGACCCCGACAAGCTCGCCGTCGCGGTCTCCGCCGCCGGGATGTGGCTGACAGACGACGGCGGTCGCTCGTGGCGGCGTGGCAACGAGGGGCTAAACCCCGGCTACATCCCCGAGGAGGCCCTCCAGGACGAGAATGCCGGCAAGTGCGTGCACCACGTCGAGCGGGCGCCAAGCAGCCCGAGCGGCTATTCATGCAGTTCCACGGCGGGGTTTACCGCTCAGATGACGCCGGCGCCAGCTGGACCGCGATCGGCGACGGGCTGCCCTCGGACTTCGGCTTCCCGCTGGCGGTCGATCCCGCCGATCCCGACAGCGCGTATGTGATCCCGCTGGTCGCCGACATGGACCGGGTGATGCCCGACGGTCGCGTCCGCGTGTACGAGACGCGCGACGGCGGCTCGAGCTGGAGTCCGCGCGGCGACGGGCTGCCGGCCAAGAACGCCTACCTCACGGTGCTGCGGCAGGCATTCAACCGGACCGGTGAGGGCGACTCGCTCGAGCTGTACTTCGGCGCGACCTCCGGCGAGCTGTTCGGCTCCGGCGACGCGGGCGCGACTTGGGCAACGGTCGCCTCGCGGCTACCGCCGGTGTACTCGGTGGTCGCGGTCGGCTGATCGGTCGTTGGCGATCGGGCTCTACGCGCCCACGCTGCTGGTCCTGCACCGCTCCGCCCACTCGAGCAGCCGCTCCACGTGCTCCTCGGTGAGGCCCGTGGCGGGGTCCGTCCCGATCAGCAGCGTCGGCGCCGCGCCTGCCGGCGGCCCAGTCCTCGCAGCGACCGTCGTGGGCGTCGTCGATCCACGCCACCGGGCGGTCTGGAGCCGGCGTAGCGGTCGATCGCCGCGAGCTTCCAGTGCCGTCGGTCTGCGGCGCGGCGCCCGCGAAGCTCAGGTAGGGGAAGGCGCCCGGGAGTCCAAGGGCGTGCGGTAGGTACTCATTCGCCTTCTCCTCCCAGCCGGTGCACCAGGCGGGCTCGAACGCCTCGCACAGAGCCGACGCAGGTGCTCGCCCGCGGTGGCCGAAATGAAGTGGGCAATCCCGTCGACGACCTCGAACCGCCCAGCGGGAGGCCGTCCGGGTCGAATCCGAACAGCGAGATGACGCCATCGACGTCGATCAGGAGCAGCGGGCGATTCATACCAGCGCTTAGGCGCACTGGGCATAGTGTCAGGCATGGGAGCGCCGAGCGCCGCAGCTGGATCGCCAATGTGCTGTAGTACGCGACGCGGACTCAAGGCGCCCGGATCCGCTGCCGAGGGACATCGTGAGGCAGCAGCCGTGAGCAGCCCGACGGCCGCCCCAGGTTTGGTCCTATGACTGCGCTCTTCGGCATACTGCTCGCACTCGCCTGCGCTCTGGCGACGAACATCGGCTTTCTGTACAAGCATCGCGGAGCCTGCGCTGCTCCGGCCGTGAACATGCACCGGCCGCTGCGGAGCGCCCGCTCGCTGTTCGCCTCGAAGCTGTTCGCGATCGGGATGGTGATTGCGACTGGAGCCTGGGTGTTCCACGTGGCCGCGCTGTCGGTGGCGCCGCTCTCCCTGGTGCAGGCCGTCCTTGCCTCGGGGGTCGTGCTCCTGGCGGTGATGGCCGAGCGGTTGTTCGGACTGCGGATCGGCCGCCGGCAGTGGATGGGCCTGGGGCTGATGGCCGGTGGACTGGTTCTGCTCGGGGTTACGCTGCCCGCCGCTCACGGCGCGGACTCGCGCTTTTCGCTGCCCGGGATGATCGCGTTCGAGGCGGCGCTGATCGTCGGCGGCACGCTCCTGATCGCCGGCCCCCGGATCGGGGCGCCCCGCGAGCACCATGGCTTCATGCTCGGCGCCGCCTCCGGAATCCTGTTCGGGGTCTCCGACATCGCGATCAAGGCGATGTCGGGCCTCGTCGGCACCCACGGCATCGCTGGCTTGCTCACGCCGTGGCTGCTGGTCTGCATCGCCGCCTCGATCGCCGCGTTCTACGCCTCGGCCAAGGGACTCCAGGACGGAGAGGCGATCCCCGTGATCGCGATCACCGGTACGGCCGCGAACGTCTCAGGGATCGTCGGCGGGATCCTCGTGTTCGGCGATCCGCTGTCGGGCAATCCGGTCGCGCTCGTGATCGAGTGCCTGGCGTTCGGCCTCGTGCTGCTCGCCGCCTGGCTGATGCCCGCGCCGGTGCGCGTGGCGAGCGTTCGCGCCTAACTGCATAAGGCGAGTGTCAGCATGGCCGCGCGCCGTGCGTAAAGATGAGCAGATGAGCAGCCTGCGCTCGCGGGCCGTCGCTGACTTGTACATCTCGAGGAGGACCATGAGGACATACAGGTATCTGAAGACGCTCGCGAAGGCGGGCTTGATCGCGTCGGCGGCTGTGCTGGCTCTGTCGGTCGGTGTGGCGCAGGCTTGCACCGGGCCCTACTGCGAGGGCCCGACCGGCGGCAACATCAAGGCGCAGCAGAAGGCGGCCGACGAGGCGGTGGCACTCGCCCAAAAGATCTCGAATCCGGTCGACAAGGCGCTTGTGCTCAATACGGTCAAACTCTCGAACCAGCTGGCCGCCGAGGTCAACACGCTGCTGGAGGAGGCCGCTAACGCGCCAAATCCCAGGGTCAAGGCCTCCCTGGAACGCGCGGCTGTCGCCGAATCGGTAGCGGCCAAAGCCATGGCCCAGCTCGCTGTCACCTTCGCGAAGGCGACGCTGCGGGTCGAGGGTAAGAAGCCCGCGGCAGACGCCGCCGCAGCGGGGCACCTTGTGCGGGGTCTTTCGCACAAGCAGGTTCAGAGGCAGGTGAACGCGGACCTCAACAAGGCGAAGGTCTACGCCAAGGATGCCTCTTCGTTGAACAAGCGAGCCGCCTTCCTTCTGCGGCGCGGACACGCGACCATCAGGAACCAGAGGGAGGCCAACGTGCTCATCGAGCAGGCCAAGGCTGACGTCGCCAAGGCCGAGGCGCTGAACAGGAAGGCCGAGAAGCTCCTCGCGAACAACAAATAGAAGTAGTCCACCGGAGAAACGCTGGGCGTGGCGATTCGCGCCCGCCCAGCAGGTGGTTGGACGTCGGGAGCCCCACGGGGCTCCCGACCGTCTTTTAACCGCGGCCGCGCCGTTGCCCTACGACGGTGGGTCGCCTCAGCTCCCGGAGTTTGGGAGCTCGGCTCTCGTGAGCGCCGCGATGTCGTCGAGATCGCGCGGTCTGGCTGCGGCACGCTTCATCGCGATCAGGTCGTCGCGCCCGACGACCGCGATCGTCGACCTGCTCAGCTCGACACGCGTCGCCCGCTTGGCCACCTGGGAGTAGGGCCCGCGGGCGCCCGGCAGGTCGACCGTGTCGATCCACAGGTCGAGGCCTCCCGCGCTCGTGAACAGGTTCCACGAGGTCTTCTTCGCCAGCAGCCGAGGGTCGGACGGCAGCGGCAGGTGATCGTGTCGGTCAACGCCGTCATAGACCTCGGCCTCCAGCTCCTCGAGCGCCTGTGCGAGCCGTCGGAGGTTCGACGGACGGGGGTCGACGAGCAGATCGAGGTCACGAGTGGTGCGCTGATGCCCCCAAGCCTGCACGGCCACGCCCCCGATCACGATGAACGCCACGTCGTGCTCGCCGAGCACGGACAGGATGCGGGAGGGGTCGAACGGCGAACCGGCGCTCAACGTTCGGCGGCGACGGCCGCTCCCGCGACTTCAGTACCGAACCGATCCCACGCCAGCGCCCGCTCGAGCCGTTCGGCCATCGGAGCGGCGAGGTCGGCGCGGAAGTGCCGCTCGTCGACGTCGAGCGGCAGCGGCTCGGCCACGACGTTCATCCGGTAGCCGAGCGCCAGCAGGATTCGCTCGAGCGTCCCGACGCTGAGGTCACGCCGGCCCGATTCGAGCTGGCTGATCGCGGCCTGCGATGTTCCCGCGCGAAGGGCCAGCTGCCGTTGCGAGATCCCGTGGCGCGTCCGAAGCGCTCGAATCGTGTCCGCGGCGTCGTTCATACCGATCACGATATCGGATCTGATATCGGCAATCGCCCTCAGCTTCACCCAAGTCCTGCCGCCGTAGCCTGACAGATCGGTACGGGGTGCCAACCGATCTCGCCAGATCGGCCAATTGCCGACGGCGTCAGCCGGCGCTACGGTTGTACAAATAGGCGCAAGGGACCGCGCCGGGCCACGAGAGGAGCGCGATGACGAGCACGACGACAGCACCCGAGACGACCGGCACCCTGCAGCAGCTCGCCCGCAGGCATCTGTGGATGCACTTCACCCGGATGTCGGCGTACGACCAGGTCGACGTCCCGATCATCGTGCGGGGCGACGGCTGCTACGTGTGGGACGAGCACGGCAAGCGCTACCTCGACGGGCTGTCCGCGCTGTTCTGCGTGAACGTCGGCCACGGCCGGGCGGACATCGCCCAGGCGGGCGCCGACCAGGCCAAGGAGCTCGGCTTCTTCACCAACTGGTCCTACGCCCACCCGCGCGCGATCGAGCTCGCAGCGCGGGTCGCCTCGCTGGCCCCGGGGGACCTCAACCGTGTGTTCTTCACCAGCGGCGGCAGCGAGGCGGTCGAGTCGGCGCTGAAGCTCGCGCGGCAGTACTTCAAGGTTGCCGGTAAGCCCAACAAGACCAAGGTGATCGCCCGCGAGGTCGCCTACCACGGCACCAGCCTCGGGGCGCTGTCGGCGACCGGGATCACCGCGCTGCGTGAGCCGTTCGAGCCGCTCACCCCGGGTGGGCGCCATGTCCCCAACACGAACACCTATCGGATGCCGCAGGGGGTGACCGAGGAGTGGTTCGCGGAATCGATTGCCGACGTGATCGAGTTCGAGGGGCCGGACACGGTCGCGGCGGTGATCCTCGAGCCGGTCCAGAACGCCGGCGGCTGCTTCACGCCGCCGGAGGGGTACTTCCAGCGGGTCCGCGAGATCTGCGATGCGAATGACGTGCTGCTGATCTCCGACGAGGTGATCTGCGCTTGGGGGCGGCTGGGCGAGTGGTTCGGCGCCCAGCGCTACGGCTATCAGCCGGACATCATCACCACCGCCAAGGGACTGACAAGCGCGTACGCGCCGATGGGGGCGATGATCACGTCCGATCGCCTGGCCGAGCCGTTCCTGCACGGCCAGACCAGCTTCACCCACGGCTTCACCTTCGCCGGACACCCGATCTGCGCCGCGGTCGCGATGGCGAATCTCGACGTGATCGAGCGCGAGGGGGTGATCGAGCACGTGCGCGCCAACGAGGCCCCGTTCCGGGCGATGCTCGAGTCCCTGCGCGACCTCCCGATCGTCGGTGACGTCCGCGGAGCCGGCTACTTCCACGCGATCGAGCTGGTCAAGGACAAGGAGACCAAGGGGTCGTTCTCCGACGAGGAGTCGGAGACGCTGCTGCGTGGGTTCCTGTCCGGCGAGCTGTTCCGCCGCGGCCTGATCTGCCGCGCCGATGACCGGGGCGACCCGGTGATCCAGCTATCGCCGCCGCTGATCGCGGGCCCCGAGCAGTTCGAGGAGATCGAGCAGATCCTGCGACCGGTCCTGACCGAGGCGGGAGAACGGATGCGCGCTCGAGGCGCGGCTGATGCTGACCGTTCGGGAACTGGTCGACGGCCTCGACGTCCGGCTGCTGTCCGGGGAGGACGGGCTCGACCTGCCCGTCCGCTGGGTGCACATCTCCGAGCTCCCGGACCCCACGCCCTGGCTGTCCGGTGGGGAGCTGCTGCTCACGACCGGGATGGCCCGGCGACCGCCGAGGCCCAGCGCGAGTTCGTTGCCCGCCTCGCCGACCACCAGCTCGCGGGGCTCGGGTTCGGCACGGGTTTCATGCACGATGCCGTGCCCGGGCCGCTGGTGGACGTCGCGGCAGAGCGCGGGTTCCCGGTGTTCGAGGTCCCGTACGAGCTGCCGTTCATCGCGGTCACCGAGGCTGCCTTCGCCAAGCTCGTCAACGAGCAGTACGCGGTGCTCCGCCGGGCGCTGGCGGCCCAGGAGCGGCTCGAGCGGATCGTCCTCTCCGAGCGGGGCCTTGACGCGCTCGCCGGCGCGATCGCGACGCTCCTCGGGGCGGCGGTGCTGGTGCTCGATGGCCGCGGCGAGGCGCTCGCTCGCCACGAGTTCCGGCGACCGGTCGAGGACGCCACGCTCGAGGCGCTGCGCAGCGAGGTCCTTTCACGCCGCGGTGACCCGCGCGCATTCGTGCCCTCGGTCGAGGACGGCCACCAGGGGCTCGCGCTACCGGTCGCGGCCGACGGGACTCCCTCCGGGGGCACAGCCCCTCCTCGGGCACCCGAGGCATGGATCGTCGCGATCAAGGACGGTGGCTCGCTGTCTGACTTCGACCGGCTCACGCTCCATCAGGCGGTGACGATCGTCGCGCTGGAGTTGCTCCGGGAGCGGGTCGCGGGCCAGACCGAGCGCCGGCTGGCCGGCGACGTGCTGGAGGCGCTCGTCAGCGGCGAGCTCTCGGGCGTCGAGCTGGCGCGGCGGCTGGCGCCGTTCGGGCTCGGAGACCGGGTGGCCGCGATCGTGCTTCCGCGCGCCGAGCTCGAGGCCTCGCTCGACGCAGCGCTCCGCGACGAGGCCGTCCCCGGCCTGGTCGCGAGCGCCGGGTCGATGTCGTGCGCGCTCGTGCCGGGGCAGGAGGAGGACGAGCTGCTGGCGCTCGCGCAGCGAGCCGTTGCGAGGATGAACGGGAGCCCGGACTCGGCCTTGCGGGCGGGCGTCGGCAGGGCGGTCCCGGTCGGCGAGGGGCGGCGGAGCTTCCACGAGGCCCGCTGCGCGCTCGAGGCGATGACGCTCGGATTGAGCGCGAACGGAGCGGGCGCCTCGCGCGTGGCCACGTACAAGGACCTCGGCTCGTTCCAGCTGCTGCTCTCGCTCCAGGACGACGAGGCGCTGCGACTGTTCTGCGACTCGATCCTCGGGCCGATCGAGGCGGCCGAAGGCGGGTACGGTGGCGAGCTGATGCGGTCGCTCGAGGCGTTCATCGAGGAGAACGGGCAGTGGGAGCGGGCTGCCCGCCGGCTCTACTGCCACCGGCACACGCTCCGCTACCGGATCAAGCGGGTGGAGGAGCTGACGGGCCGGGATCTGCACAACGCGCGTGACCGGATCGAGTTCTGGCTCGCGCTGCGGGGCCGCGACCTGGTGGCGTCATGAAGGTCGGCGTCCCCTCGGAAGTAAAGAGCGACGAGTACCGCGTCGCGCTCACGCCCGCAGGCGTGCGGGAGCTTGCGGACGCGGGCCACGAGGTGGTGGTTCAGAGTGGTGCCGGCTCGGGCTCCGCGATCTCCGACGACGCCTACGCGGCCCAGGGAGCCTCGATCGTCCCCGACGCCGCCGCGGTGTTCGCGCAGGCCGAGCTGATCGTCAAGGTCAAGGAGCCACAGGCGGCCGAGGTCGAGCTGCTCGAGCCGCGCCACATCCTCTTCACCTACCTGCATCTGGCCGCCGACGCGTCACTGACTCGCGCGCTGATGGCCTCGGGCGCGACCTGCATCGGATACGAGACGGTCGAGGACGACCGCGGGCGGCTGCCGCTGCTGGCGCCGATGTCGGAGGTCGCGGGGAAGATCGCGACCCAGGCGGGGGCGTTCATGCTGGAGAAGCCGCTCGGAGGCCGCGGGATCCTGCTCGGCGGGGTGCCGGGCGTCGCCGCGGCCGAGGTGATGATCATCGGCGGAGGCGTCGTGGGGATGAACGCGGCGTTCGTCGCGATCGGGATGGAGGCGACGGTCTACGTCTACGACCGCAACATCGACCGCCTGCGCGAGCTCGACGTCGCCTTCGGAGGACGCGCCGACACCTGCTTCTCCTCGACGCTTTCGATCGAGGAGCGGCTTCCCCAGGTCGATCTGGTGATCGGGGCTGTGCTCGTCCACGGCGCACGGGCGCCGCGGGTGATCACCCGCGCCCAGCTCGCGCTGATGAAGCCCCAGGCTGTGCTCGTCGACGTCTCGATCGACCAGGGCGGCTGCTTTGAGACCTCGCGCCCCACGACCCACTCCCACCCGACCTACCAGGTCGACGGGATCACCCACTACTGCGTGACGAACATGCCCGGCGCGGTACCGGTCACCTCCACGTACGCGCTCACCAACGCGACGATGCCCTACGTGGTGCATCTGGCCACGGCCGGGGTGGTGACGGCGATCGCCGAGGACCCGGGACTCCGGCTAGGCGTCAACGTCGTCGGCGGGCACGTGACGTACGCCCCGGTCGCCGACGCGGTCGGCGTCCCGCACGTACCGGTCGGCGAGGCGCTTCAGGGCGCGGTGACGACGGGTTAGGAGCCTGGCAGGATGTAGGCGTGGAGCCCGCGCCTGAGAGCAACGAGCGGCCCGACGTCGCCGACCTGCTCGAGCATCGGGCCGGCGAGGCGATGGCGCTCAACCAGCGCTACCTCAATCCCCAGCTCGGGAGGGTGGTCAAGACGCTCGGGTTCGATCGCGACTGGGCTCATGGCCGGGGTTCGCTGCTGATCGACCGCGACGGCAACGAGTACCTCGATCTGCTCTCCGGCTACGGCGTGTTCACGCTCGGACGCAGCCATCCATACGTCAAGGAGCAGCTCGCGCGCGTGCTCGCGGCGGACCCTCCGTCGCTGCCGCAGCTGGGCATGACCACGCTTGCAGGGGTACTCGGCGAGCGGCTGGTGGGCCTGGCGCCCGATCCGCTGGACGCGGTCGTGCTCTGCAGCTCGGGGACCGAGGCGGTCGAGGGCGCGCTGAAGCTGGCGCGGGCGGCTACCGGGCGGCCGCGGATCCTTTACTGCGAGCGCGGCTTTCACGGGCTGACGCTCGGCTCGGTGTCGGTCAATGGCAACGAGGAGTTCCGCGAGCGCTTCGGACCGTTTCTACCCGGCTGCGATCCCGTCCCCTTCGGAGAGCCCAGCGCGCTCGAGGCCGAGCTCGCGCGCGGCGACGTCGCGGCGTTCATCGTCGAGCCGGTCCAGGGCAAGGGCGTGTACCCCGCCCCCGACGGCTACCTCCAGGCTGCGTCGGCCGCCTGCCGGCAGGCGGGCGCGCTGCTGATCGCCGACGAAGTGCAGACCGGGCTCGGGCGCACCGGGCGGTTCCTGGCGCTCGAGCACTGGGGGATCCGGCCCGACCTGGTCCCGCTGGCGAAGTCGTTGTCCGGGGGGTACGTCCCGCTTGGCGCGCTGCTGTGCTCGCGGGCGGTGTTCGACGCGACCTTCGACTCGATGGAGCGAAGCGTCGTGCATGGTTCGACCTTCGGCAACGGCGAGTTCGCGGCCGCCGCCGGGCTCGCGACGCTGGACGTGCTCGAACGGGAGGGGCTGGTCGAGCGCGCGGCGCGGATGGGTGAGCTGCTGCTCGATCTCACGAGCCCATTCACCGAGCGCTTCGAGATCGTTCGCGAGGTCCGGGGGCTCGGGCTGATCTGGGCGATCGAGCTCGGGCCACCGGCGGGCCGCGCGGCGCGGCGGCTGTGGGACGCGATCGAGCACCGGCAGCCCGGGCTGTTCGCCCAGACGATCACCGTCCCGCTGTTCCGTGACCACCGGATCCTCACCCAGGTCGCCGGCCATCGCATGAACATCGTCAAGGCGCTTCCGCCGCTGACCGTCAGCGAGGAGGAGCTGCGATGGTTCGCGGGGGCGCTGGAAGAAGTGCTGGCCGCCGCCGAGGACCACCTGTTCCGCAGCTACGCGAGCCTCGGGTTCGAGCTCGGGCGGCGGAGCCTCAGCGCGCGGTAGGGCCGCGCGCCTCAGCGAGCGGTAGCGCCGCGCGCTACCCCTCGATCATCGCGCGCACCGACTGCTTGAGCGAGCGGGTGCTCGCCAGCACCGCGGTGGGCTCGTATCCGCAGTGGGCCATGCAGTTGGCACAGCGCGGGTCGCGGCCGCGACCGTATTTCTCCCAGTCGGTCGTCTCGAGCAGCTCCTGGTACGTCGTCGCGTAGCCGTCGGACATCAGGTAGCAGGGGCGCTGCCAGCCGAACAGCGAGTAGCTGGGAATCCCCCATGCGGTGCAGGAGAAGTCGACCTTGCCCTCGAGGAAGTCGAGGAACAGCGGTGAGTGGTTGAGCCGCCAGCGCTTGCGCCGGCCGTCGGCGAACGCCGCGCGGAACAGCTCGTGGGTCTGCTCGACGCCGAGGAAATGCTCCTGGTCGGGCGCCTTCTCGTACGCGTACGCCGGCGAGATCATCATCTGGTCGACCTTCAGCTCGTCGTTGAGGAAGTCGAGCACCTGCCGGATCGTGTCCGGTGAGTCGTGGGTGAAGAAGGTCGTGTTGGTGGTGATCCGGAAGCCCTTCTCCTGCGCCGCTCGAACCGCCGCCACGGCCTTGTCGAAGATCCCCTCGCGGCAGACCGAGTGGTCGTGGCGCTCGCGCAGCCCGTCGATGTGGACCGCCCATGCGAAGTAGGGAGATGGCTTGAACAGGTCCAGCTTTTTCTCCATCAGGATCGCGTTCGTGCACAGGTAGACGAACTTCTTGCGCGCGATCAGCTGCCGGACGATCTCGTCGATCTCGGGGTGGATCAGCGGCTCGCCGCCGGCGATCGAGACCATCGGCGCGCCGCTCTCCTCGATCGCACCGATCGCCTGCTCGACCGGCATCCGGCGCTTGAGCACGTGCTCGGGGTGCTGGATCTTGCCGCAGCCGGCGCACTCGAGATTGCACTGGAACAGGGGCTCCAGCTCCACGAGGAGCGGGAACTTGTCGCGACGGCGCAGCTTCTGCGTGAGGAGGTACCGCGCCATCCGGGTTGATTGCCTGATCGGTGGGGCCATGGTTATCGACGCGAGACCTCCGGCGGAAGTCTGAAGTGCACCTCTTCGCGGGCCACGGACCGCTCTCCGCACGGTCCTGCCGAGTCCGGCCAGCGCCCGCACCACCCCCTGGACGAGCTCCTCGGGCGCCGACGCGCCGGCGGTCAGGCCCACGCGGCGGGCCCCGACCAGTCGCTCGGGCCGGATGTCGCCGCCGTTCTCGAGGAGCAGCGCCGGGCATCCGGCTCGCTCGGACACCTCGACCAGGCGCCTTGAATTGGACGAGTTGGCCGACCCGACCACCAACACGATGTCGCACTCGCCGGCCAGCGCGCGGACAGCATCCTGACGGTTCTGGGTCGCGTAGCAGATGTCGCTGGAGGGAGGCCCGACAAGCGTGGGGAACCTGGCCCGCAGGCGCTCGACCACGTCGGCGGTGTCGTCGACCGCGAGTGTGGTCTGGGTCAGATAGGCGACCTTCGCCGGGTCGTTGACCTCCAGCGAGTCGACCTCGTCGGCGTTCGCGATCACGTGCGTGTGCTCGGGCGCCTCGCCGGAAGTCCCGTCGACCTCCTCGTGGCCCTCGTGTCCGACGAGCACGATGTCCATCCCGCCGCGGCGAACCGCCGCGCCTCGGCGTGGACCTTGGCGACCAGCGGGCAGGTCGCGTCGATCACCTCGAGCTCGCGCTCGGCGGCCTGCGCCCGGACCGCGGGGGAGACCCCGTGGGCCGAGTAGATCACCGTCGAGCCGCTCGGGACCTCGTCTAGCTCCTCGACGAACACCGCCCCGCGCCGCTCGAGCTCGGCCACGACGTAGGCGTTGTGGACGATCTGCTTGCGCACGTAGACCGGGGGCTCGCGCTCCTCGAGCGCTCGCTCCACCACCTCGACCGCTCGCTCCACGCCCGCGCACGACGCGCGCGGGGATGCCAGCACGACCTCCCTGGGTCCGAGCGCCTGGGCCCAGTCGTGGACGAGCGCGCAGGCCTGGCGAAGCGTTCGGTACGCCATCGCCGCGGCGGCCACCGCCCGCAGGGGGCGGTGAAGCTCGTGGCGGTGCGTGTCGAGCACCACGCGGAGGGTGACCAGCGGCTCCCCGCGCACCGCCGGCGCCAGCCACGCCGACTCCATGTCGACGGCGAGCGCGCCGGAGCGCTGCAGCGCGCGGCGGCGCTCGCGCAGCACCAGGCGCTGGCTGGAGGCGATCGGCCCACGCCGCACCCGCAACCCGCCGCGGCGCAGGACGCCCTCGAGGATCGTGGTGTCGTCGCAGATGGTGGTCCCCGTCGGGCCGCGGAGCTCGGTCGCGAGCACCACGTCACCGGGCTCGAGATCGGGGTCGAGCGCTCCGCAGAAGCCGGCGATCAGGATCGCGCTCCCTTCGGTGCCCTGGACGAGCTGGGCCGAGCGCGTGGCGCGCTTGGGTCCCATCCCGATCTGATGGACCTGCGCCCACGGCGCGCCCGAGCGGACAGCCGATGCCTCCACCGACAGCGGCGCGAGCACGACCAGGTCCGGCGCTTCGGTCCCGCTGGGGGCCGCGACGGTCATCCCGACCCTCCCACGATCAGCTCACCGGCGTGGTCGCGCTCCGGCGTGGAGCCGTTGGATCGCGCGGAGCCGTTGACCGCGCCGTTCACCCGATGCGGAGCGGCGGCGAGCGCGATCAGCGCCTCGTGCGCGGCCGCGTGGCCGCTTCGCACCGCGCCCTCCATCGTCGCCGGCCAGCCGGTGTCGGTCCAGCTGCCCGCCAGGACCAGGCCCGGGAGCTCTGTCCGCGGCCCGGGGCGCAGCGCGCGCGCGCCGGGCGAGGCGCGGAACGTCGCCGCGTGCTCGCGGGTCACGAAGAAGGTCTCGACCGCGGCGTCGCGCGCGCCCGGGAGCAGCTCGCGCAGCGCGCGCTCGTAGCGCCCGCGGAGGTCCGTGGAGGTGCTCCCGAGCTCGTCGTCGGCCGCGGACAGCGAAATGACCAGGTATTGGCCCCGCTCGAGCCCGGCGCTCCGTGTGCGGTCGAACAGCCACTGCACCGGGGTCCCGACCCCGGCCGCGAGCTCAAGGTCGGTGACCTGGCGATCGAACACGAAGTGGAGGTTGACGATCGGTGAGCTACCCAGGCCGGCGAGCGCCTCCCGGTCAATTCCGGCGGCCGCCGGGGCGAGCCGAGCCAGGCGGTCGGACTGAACGGCCATGATCACGACATCCGATTCGATCGTCGGGGCGCCGTTCAGCTCGACGCGGAAGCGCTCGCCGGAGGGGACGATCCCCGTCACCCCGCGGCGGACCTGTACGTCGACCCCTGCCCGGACGAGGGCCGCGGTCGCGGCACGGTCGTGGATCTCCGACAGCGGCCGGCGGGCGTAGCCGATGTCTCCGGCGGCGCGGTCGCGGAGCAGCCCGACCTGGAACACCTGGGCGGCCTGGGCGAGCGAGGCCTGAGCGGGCTCGAGGTTGAGTGTCGGGCGGATGATCAGACTCCAGATCACCTCGATCGCCCGGTCGCTCTGGCCGTGCTCTGCCAGCCAGTCGGCGAGCGACCGCGTGTCCGCGGCCGGGTCGTCGGGGTCGACCGAGTTGAGCGCTCGCATCGCGCGGGCCACCCGGATGCGGTCCGCGAGGCCGATCAGCGGGTAGCGGACGATCGCACCGGCGAGATGGAGCGGCGCGGGCAACCCCGACCGCCACAGCTTTGCCGGGGCGCGGCCCGGCGCGAGCACCGGGATCTCGAGGCGCGGCTGGAGGGTGACGGAATCCGTCGCACCCAGACGGTCGAGCAGGTCGCGGTAGGAGGTGCAGCAACGCAGGAACACGTGCTGGCCGTTGTCGGCGCGGATCCCGTCACGGGTGAACGAGTACGCCGCGCCACCCAGGCGGCCGCGCGACTCCATCAGCGTGACGGACGCGCCGGCGTCGGCGCAGTCGAGCGCTGCCGTGATCCCGGCGAGCCCACCGCCGATGATCGTGACGCGGCCCTCGCTCATACGGGCGCTCCGTTCATCGACGCCCGGGCTACGGCCGCCGGGCGGCGGCCGAGGCTCCGGGCCGCGACCCACGCCTTCTCCCAGGCCGGAAGCGAGATCCGCCGCTCGAGCACCTCGGTGGGCTCCTCCGCGATGCGGTCGAGCACGCCGCGGTAGATGCCGGTCATGGCCAGCACGCACGACGCGCTTCGCCGGTCGAGCAGCTCGACGAGCTCGAGCCCGCGGTCGAACCACTGGGCGGCGCGGGCACCCTCGAACCGGATCAGTTGGGCGGCGTCGTCCGTCGCGGCGGAGAACAGGTCTTCGCAACCGAACCGGCGCAGGTCCTCGGCGGGCAGGTAGACCCGGCCGCGGTCGCGATCCTCGCGGACGTCGCGGAGGATGTTGGTGAGCTGCATCGCGACGCCGAGATCATCGGCGAGCGCCGAGGCCTCGTCGCGGTCGTGCTCGGTGGCGCCGGTGAAGATCGCCAGGCACAGACGGCCGATCGAGCCCGGCGACGTCACGGCAGTAGACGAGCAGCTCGTCGAACGTCTCGTAGCTGGTCCCGAGCACGTCGGCCTCGACGCCGTCGATCAGCGCCCGAGCGCGTCGAGCGGCAGCGTCGTAGTGCCGATAGGCGTGCGCGAGGCCGACCGCGACCGGGTCACTCGGCCGTCTCGGGGCCGCCGTCGCGAGGTCCGCCGACAGCCGCGCGCTCGGCCTCGAGCGCCGCAGCTTGGCCTCGCGGTCGAGGTCCCCGTCGCCGATGTCGTCGACCCGCCGCGCGAACGCGTACACGGCGCTCATCGCCTGCCGCTTGGAGCGCGGAAGCAGTCGGATCCCGTAGAAGAAGTTCGCCGCCTCCTCGCGCGTGATCTGCTCGCAGCGCCGGTAGGCGTGCTCGATCTCGAGCGCGGGGATCGTCATCGTCCGATCAGCGCTCCGGCGAATCGTCGGCGAAGGCACCGCGGGAGCGGCGGGGCTGGTGCGCCACACGTCGTACCCGCGCCTCGATCGCGTCGAGCGTCGCGCGGCCGCCGGCGACGAAGCCCGGCGATCGCCGCGCGGGGCGTGGCGGCAGCGTGCCGCGCGAGCGGCGCGCCCGCCGCAGCAGCGCCCGCGCCCGTCGACCTCGAACGCGACCAGCGCCCGCCTTGCGATTGCGGTGGGCGAGGTCCGCCTCCTCGCACGCGAACCGGGCCATGTCCTCGCGGGGGATGTACACGCGCCCGCGCGTGTAGTCCTCGGCCACGTCCTGGATGTGCTCGGTCACCTGGAGCCCCGCACAGATCCGCTCCGAGAGCGCGAGCCGCTCGGGCTCGCGGCGCCGAACACGTGCAGCACCAGCTCTCCGACCGGCGCCGCCGACAGCTCGCAGTACTCGATCAGCTCCGCGAAGGTGTCGTAGCGGGTGACCACCTGGTCCTGGCGGTTGGCCTCCACGAGCCGATGGAAGGGTGCTGATGGGAGGTCGAACGCCCGGGCCTCGAGCGCCAGCGCGCGCATCGCCGGGTGCTCCGGGGCCTCGCCCTCGCCGAACACCCGGTCGAGCTCGGACTCGACCCAGTCGAGCAGCGCGCCGCGGTCGCCGGGGGCCTCGTCGCCGATGTCGTCGATCAGCCGCGCCACGCCGTAGATCGCCATCAGCGCCGCGCCGGCGGCGGGGGCCGAGCACGAGGCTCGCGACGGGGAAGTTCTCGTCCCGCGCCTGCGCCATCACCGCCTGCCTCGACGGGATGCCGGTGCTCGCGCTCGCGGTCGCGGTCATTGCGTGCACCGCCCGGTGGCCATCATCGGGTGCACCGCCCGAGCGCCATCATCGGGAACACCAGCCGGTAGAGGTGGTAGTTGATGTAGAAGTCCGAAGGGAAGCCCGTACCCGTGAATTGTGGCTCGTCCCAGGTCCCGTCTGGTTGCTGGGTCTCGACCAGCCAGCGGACGCCGCGGTGCAGCGCGAGCGAGCGCTCCCCGGCGGCGTGCAGCGCGAGCAGCGCCCAGGCCGTCTGCGAGGCGGTGCTCGCGCCACGTCCGATCCACTCGCGGATCGTCGTAGGAGCGGGCGTCCTCGCCCCAGCCGCCGTCCTCGTTCTGGTGGTCCTCGAGCCAGCGCACCGCGCGCCGGATCGGCTCCGATCGCCGGGATCCGATCCCGGCGGCGATCAGCGCCGGGAACGGCGGCGCCCGTCCCGTACACGTGGTTGACCCCCCAGCGGCCGAACCACGAGCCGTCCGCCTCCTGGGCGCCCAGCAGCCACGCGGTCCCGGTCAGGCCGGGCTGGTGGCCGGCGCGGTCGAGCGCCGCGAGCATCTCGATCACGTGCGCGGTCACGTCGGCGCTCGGCGGATCGATCACCTCGCCGAAGTCGCAGAACGGCACGTCGCGGACGAGCTCGCGGCAGTTGTCGGCGTCGAACGCGCCCCAGCCGCTGTCCGAGCTCTGCATCGCCTCGACCCACGCGACGCCGCGCTCGACCGCCTCCTTGACGCGCTCCGGATCGGGGTGATCGACCGCGATGCAGCGCGAGCACGACCTCGGCGGTGTCGTCGATGTCGGGGTAGTTGGAGTTCGCGAACTCGAACGCCCAGCCGCCGGGCTCGCAGCCGCGGGCCGCCGGATCGCCCAGTCGCCGCGGGCCAGGATCTGCTTGTCCAGCAGCCAGTCGGCGGCGCGGACCATCGCGGGGTCGTCGCCGGGCACGCCGGCGTCGGCGAGCGCGACCACCGCCAGCGCGGTGTCCCAGACCGGCGACTGGCACGCCTCGAGCCGGCGCACGCCGTCGCTCCTCGATCGTGAACGTCTCGAGCCCGTCGAGCCCGCCGCGCATCACCGGGTGGTCGAGCGGGTAGCCGCGCAGATGCAGCGCGATCATCGAGTAGACCCACGGCGGCTGAATCCCGCCCCACGAGCCGTCCGCCTCCTGGCGGTCGACGATCCAGCGCTCGGCGCGGGCGAGCGCCGCCTCGCGCACAGCCGGAGCGGACGGCGCTCGTAGAGGTGCAGGACCCGGTCGAGCGCGAGCAGCCCTCGTCCGCGCGAGCGACGCGCGTCGGGCGGCGACCAGGCTCGGGGCCGTGCAGCTCGTCGATCGCGAAGGGCAGCGGGCGGACGGGCTGGCCGCCAGCACCACCGTCAGCGCGACGATCGTCTGCCGCGCCCAGCACGCGAAGTCGTACGGATTGAGCGGCACCCAGGACGGGCAGCAGCATCATCTCCGGCGGCAGCACGGGCACGTGCTCCCACGGCCAGGCTCCGAACAGCGCCAGCCAGATGTGGGTGAACACGCGGGCCCGCTCGAGGCCGCCGTGCCCGCGTCCGAACGCGCCGGCGACGCGCATGTGCGTCGGCCTCGGGCGCGTCGCCGGCCAGCCGCAGCGCGACGTAGGCCTCGATCGTCGTCGACAGGTCGCCGGGCCCGCCGGAAGTTGCTCCAGGACCCGTCCTCGTTCTGCTGCGAGCGGATCCAGCTCGGCCGAGCGCTCGGTCGCCTTGGGCTCGCGGATGCCGAGGAATTCGCGCAGCAGCAGATCTTCGGCGTCCATCGTGACGTTCGTCTCGAGCTCGCCCTTCCACCATCCCTCGGGGTGCTGGAGCGAGAGCAGGTGGTCGCGGGCCCTGCCAAGGGCGCTCCGAGCCTGATCGCGCCAGCCGTCGCCATCCGCCACGGGCGGGGCGAGCGCGGGTGCGTCAACCGCGGCCGCGGCTGCGGGCGTGGACAATTCCTCCGTAGACGAGGCGACGGGGCGGTTCATAGCCGTTGATATGCGCCGTGGCTAATGCGTCGTTGATTTCTGTTGGTTCCCCGCCGGCCGTCCGTCAAGGTCGTAGCATGACACGAGAGGGCGTTTGAACGCGTGCGCCGCGGTCCCGGTCCGCGGTCACCGGCCGGTAGGCGAGCGTCGGGGGCGAGAAGACGCGCGTTTCTCTAGGCGGGCGGGGCCTCGCCCACGGGCTCGAGCTCCCGGGGTCTGTCCCCGTCGTGCCCCTCCGGGTCCTGCCCTCCCCCGGTTGCGCCCCATCGCGGAGGGCCACCAGTTCCAGCGGCCCAGCAGGATCACGGTTGCCGGTACGAGCAGCGTGCGCACCAGGAAGGTGTCCATCAGGATCCCCACGGCGAGCCCGATGCCGATCGCTCGCAGCTGGGACGAGTTGGGCCCGGTCCCGGCGGTCGCGGCGAGCACCGCGAATGTTCCTCCCAGGATGATCCCGGCAGAGGTGACGGTCGTGCCCGTCCGGCTGACGGCCCGGATGACCGCGTCCTTCAGCGGCAGATGCCGGGCCTCCTCGCGGATCCGGGTCATCACCAGGATGTTGTAATCCTCGCCCAGCGCGAGCAGGAACACGAACATCAGGAACGGGAGGAAGAAGCTGATCCCATTGTCTCCTGTGATGTCGATGAACACGATCGTCGCGACCCCGAGCGCCGCCAGGTAGGAAAGGACGACGCTCGCGATCAGGTAGACGGGGGCGACCAGGCTCCGCAGCACCAGGGCGAGCACCAGGGCGATCGCGACCGCCGCGATCGGGATGATCAGTACCAGGTCGTGGTTGGCGGTCGTCGAGATGTCGTACGACGCAGCGGCCTGCCCGGCGACGCCGCCGGCGCTCGCCCCGGAGGCCTGCACCGCCTGCGCGACGACGCGCCGGATTCGCGGGGTCGCGTTCATCGCCGCGGTTGACTGCTGCGGCCGGCGACGAGCGCCGCCTCGAACTGGATGATGCGGCCGTTCGGGGCGACGAACTGGCCCGACGCGCGGTAGGCGGCGTACTCCGCCGCCGGCACCTTCACGCCGGGCGGCTCGGGTGATCGGCAGCGTGTTGGGAGGCCCGAGGCGGGTGAAGAGCTGGGAGTACTGGGCCGGGGTCAGCCGCGTCCCGTTGGCGTCAAGCGGCCCCAGCAGCGCGGTGAACTGGCCGGAGGAGCGAAGCGACGCCTGGGCGGCCGCGATCTGGGCCGGTGCCTGCCAAACCGGTTGCTGGTAGGCGAACACGAGGTTCGCCGGGTTCGAGCTCGACTGCGGGAAGTGCCTTGCGATCGCGGCGTTGCCGGCAGCCGCGTCCGATTCCCGACGGTGCGCCGGTCGCACCACCGAAGCCCGCTGACTTGTATCCGAGAGCGCCGGCGGCGAGTCCCAGGAACAGCACCGCGCCGATCGCCAGGGTGACGCCCGGCCGGCGGACGAGGCGGCTCGCGATCCGGCCCCAGGCCCCCTCGCGCTGCTGCCGGCTTCGATCTTGGCCGGCCAGAACGCCCGTTTCCCGAGCAGTGCCAGCAGCGCCGGCAGCAGTGTCAGCCCGAGCAGCAGGATCACCAGGACGCCGATCGCGAGCGGGATCCCGAGGTCCTTGTAGAAGCCGAAGCTCGCGAACAGCAGCGTCAGCAGCGCCAGGATCACCGTCGCGGCCGAGGCCGTGATCGACTCGCCGACGCGCACCATCGCGTGGCGAACGGCGTCGTGCGGGCTGCGCCCCGCGCGGAGCTCCTCACGCACCCGGAACACGAGGAACAGGCCGTAGTCAGTGCCCGCGCCGAGCAGCAGCACGATCAGCAGCACCTGGGCGATGGCGGAGATCTTCAGGCCGTGGGCCCCGAGCTCGCCGATCAGCCGCATCGAGATCGCGAGCGCGAGGCCGCTCGGGAGCAGCGTCACGATCGCCGCGATCGGCGAGCGGAACACGAACAGCAGCAGGATGATGATGAACAGGATCGAGAAGCTCTGGACCTGGTTACCCGAGCGCTGCGAGCTCGCCTGGTTGGCCACCAGCGTCGCGACCTGGCCGGCGACGTGGAGCTGCAGCCCGGCGGGGGTGCGCCCGCCCGCTTGAACGTGCCCTCGATGTCGCTGATCACGGTCTTCGCGGCGTTGATGTCGAAGCGGTTCAGCGAGACCCTCGCGCGGAGCTCGACGGCCCGCCCGTCGGGGGAGATCCCGATGGACGCGCGCGGATTGGATGCGCTTGACGGACCTCAGGCTCGCCAGCTCCCGGGAGATCGCCGCCGAGTCGGCGGGCGGTCAGGTCCCCGGCGCGCGTCGCGACGATCACGATCTGGGCGGACTTGCCGGCCGAGCCGAGCAGCGGCGCAGCGAGGTTGGAGGCCTTCGTGCTGGGGGCGCTCGAGGCAGGAACGCGCTGTTGTCGTTGTTGACCTCGCTGCCCAGCGACGGGAACGCTCCGCTCACGATCGCCACCACGACGATCACCAGCGCGAGCACCAGCCACCGGAACCGGACGACCAGCCGCGCGAGGCCCTCGTATACGGCGTCTATCGAGAAGTGCATGAGCTGGTCGTGAGGTGCATCAGTGGGCCCGGTGCGTTCGCGCCCGCCACAGCGCGGTCGCGGTGAAGATCAGTACTGGAAGCATCGTCGCGTGGTAAACGACGTCCGGTGCGTCCCCGCCACGAAGAGTAAACGTCGGTGCTCGGGCGACGCTCCCTACGGGAAGGCGTGGACGGTGCCCAGCGTCCTTACTGCCAACATGACGATCTCATTCGCGCGAGACTGCAAGCGGTGCTGTCGAGCGATCCCGAGGGACATGCGGTGAGCGAGCAGGGTGGGGCGGGCGGGGATGCGGTCGGGGCGGGCGGCGCGGCCGGCGCGGATTTGGCGGCCGGCGCGGGCGCCGTGGCCGGGGCGGCCGGCGCGGGCGGCGTGGCCGGGGCGGCCGGCGCGGGCGCCGTGGCCGGCGCGGGCGCCGTGGCCAGCGGCGCGCTCGGATGCGCGCTCGGGTTCCAGCAGGCGACGCTCGAGCTGATCGCCGAGCGGGTGGACCCGATCGACCAGGGTTGGGTCGTTCGCGATTCCTCACTCCCGCTCGTGTGGAGCGCCAACCACGTCCGGATCACCCGGCCGGTGACCTTCGCCGAGGCGCTCGAGCTGGCCGAGACGCACCTGGGGGACCTTCCGTATCGCCAGCTCAGGATCGAGCATGAGAGCACCGGCTGGGCTCTGGAGAAGCGATTCGCCGAGCAGGGCTGGGAGGTCGACCGAGAGGTGGTGATGCAGCTGCTCGGCCCCCTGGATCGGGCGGTCGACACTGCGGGCGCGATCGACGCCGGCGAGGAGCCGGTGCTGGGGCTGATGAGGCGCTGGGTCGGCGAGGACGACAGCATCGAGGTGACTCCCGCGGGGATCGACCAGGTCGTCGAGTTCGCCCGGCGAATGGGACGCGTCCGGGACAGCCGCGTACTTGGAGTGCCGAGCGAGCGCGGCGGCCTGGCCGCGATCACGATGCTGTTCACCGACGGCGCGGTCGCGCAGATCGAGAACGTGTACACGGTGCCCGAGGGGCGCAACCGCGGCTACGCCCGAGCGCTCGTGACGCGGGCGGCCCGGCTCGCACGGAAGGACGGCCACGAGGTGGTGTTCGTCGTCGCCGACGACAACGACTGGCCCAAGCAGCTCTACGCGCGCGTCGGGTTCATGCCGATCGGCTGGACCTGGGCTCTTCATAGGACTGGTTGAAGGCCACACCCCTGCTACGCTGCGCAGCCCATGCCTACCACCAGCCAACTGGTCCGCAAGGGCCGCACCGCGCCCAAGAAGAAGCTCGCCACACCGGGCCTCAAATCGGGCAAGGGGCGCAAGAAGCGCGTCGCCGCGCCGCAGCGGCGAGGAGTGTGCACGCGTGTGTATACAACCACCCCGAAGAAGCCGAACTCGGCGCTGCGGAAGGTCGCGCGTGTCCGGCTGACCAACGGCATGGAGGTCGGCGCCTACATCCCGGGCGAGGGCCACAACCTCCAGGAGCACTCCGTGGTGCTCGTCCGCGGTGGCCGCGTCAAGGACCTTCCGGGCTTTCGCTACAAGGTGATCCGCGGAACGCTCGACGCCGCCGGTGTGAGCGACCGCAAGAAGGCCCGCTCGCAGTACGGCGTCAAGGCGAAGTAAGTGCCCCGCCGCGCGGCCGCACAGGTCAGGCCGATCCCGCCTGATCCGGTCCACCACAACCGGCTCGTCCAGCAGGTCATCAACAAGGTCATGCTGGACGGCAAGAAGTCGGTGGCCGAGAAGATCGTCTACGACGCGCTGGCGATCATCGCCGAGCGGACCGGGCGCGATCCGGTCGAAGAGCTCGAGGGCGGTGTCAAGGCGCTGACCCCGGTGCTCGAGGTGCGCTCCCGCCGAGTCGGCGGCGCGACCTACCAGGTCCCGGTCGAAGTGCCCCCGCGCCGCGCCCGCACCCTGGCAGTCCGCTGGCTCGTGCAGTTCGCGCGCCAGCGCCGCGAAAAGTTGATGGCCCAGCGGCTCGCGAACGAGCTGCTCGACGCCCAGCAGCAGCAGGGCAACGCCTACAAGCGCAAGGACGACATCTACCGCATGGCGCAGGCGAACAAGGCGTTCGCCCACTATCGCTGGTAGTCGGCCCGGCGCCGGGGCGCCGTCCGTGAGCCCGAGGCGAGGAGGCGCCGTCCGTGAGCGCCACAACGTGACACTCGCGTGCCCGGCGCTCAGTTGTGTCACGTTTTGGTCGCCTGAGCGCCACAACGTGACACTCGCGCGGGTCGGGCGTCAAGTGCGTCACGTTTTGGTCGCCGCGCGCCGCCGCGCCGCCCCGCGGCCCCGTCCCGCGCCGCGCTGGGGCCGCGCCGCGCCCGGCGCGCACCCCACCGGCGCGCCGCCCCGCGCCCGGCCCGTCGCCGCGCACCCCAGCAGCCCGCTAAAAGAAAGGCGAGGGCTGCCCACCACACGGGACCGGGGGCTGCAGTGGCACAACCCTCGCACCCACGAATGTAACGCCGCCTGCGCCGAAGCTGTGTTAGCTGTCAGGAAACAGACCGCCGCGTCCGCGGCTGGGGCCGTGCCGGTGGCTCCGGCCGTCCGAGCATCAGGAACCCGAGCACACAGGTGGCGATCAGCAGGACCGCGCCGAGCGTCTCGAGATACAGCCCGGCGCTCGGCGTCGAGCTCGCGTTCACGTAGCGGCTGGCGGCCGAGCCGGCCAGCCCCGTCGCGTGGGCGTCCGGAAGGTCCCCGAGCAGCGCGATCAGCAGCGCCACCAGCCCGATCAGGCCGATCGCCAGCAGCGCCGGCCGGTTGCCCGAGCGGAAGATCCCGATCCCCAGCGCCGCCGCCAGCAAGGCGATCGGGATCAGCGCGTACGAATCGTTGTGACCGGTGCCGACCGAGCGCACCGGTGTCGTCGAGGCGGCGGTGTGAACTTGGTAGAGCGCGGTGAACTCGGCCACGATCAGGAGCAGGGCCCCCAGCAGAGCGCCTGCGAGGATCGCCGCCCGGACCCCGCCGGAGGGCATCCAGGAGGCGCCCCCAAAACCCCCCGAACCGCCCGCTCGGCCGGGGCTTGCAGCCCTTCGAGAACCCCCCGATCCTCTGCTATATTCGTCTTCGGCTCCGGGTGCGGCGGTCAACTGTGCTCGCTCCCGGAAGTCCGTTTTCCAAGCAATGGAGACCCTGACTCCATAACAACTCGTCCGGTCTCGACACCCAGGTCGTGAGCGGGCCCATTGGGCCCTTTTTCATGTCCGGAGCCGAGCGGCGAGGGACCACCAAGACTCAGCGGCTGACCTACAACACGCATCGAGATTTCAATGCCTCGCAAGTTCTCCCTCGAAAACATCCGGAACATCGGGATCATGGCTCATATCGACGCCGGTAAGACGACGACGACCGAGCGCATCCTCTATTACACAGGGCGGACCTACAAGATGGGGGAGGTTCACGAGGGCGCGGCCGTGATGGACTGGATGGCGCAGGAGCAGGAGCGAGGCATCACGATCACCTCCGCGGCCACCACCTGCGAGTGGTTGGACCACCGGATCAACATCATCGATACCCCGGGCCACGTCGACTTCACGGTGGAAGTGGAGCGCTCATTGAGGGTGCTGGACGGGGCAATCGCGCTGTTTGACTCGGTCGCCGGCGTCGAGCCGCAGTCCGAGACCGTCTGGCGCCAGGCCGACAAGTACCACGTCCCGCGGATCGCCTACATCAACAAGATGGACCGGATCGGCGCCGACTTCGACCGCGGCGTACAGACGATGATCGACCGCCTCGGCGCGCACCCGGTCCCGATCCAGCTGCCGATCGGCGCCGAGTCCGGCTTCCGCGGGCTGGTCGACCTCGTCGAGATGAAGGCGATCGTCTACAAGGACGAGCTCGGCAAGGAGCAGGACGTGATCGACATCCCGGCGGAGCTGGCCGAAGCAGGCGAGCGCCGCCCGCGAGCACCTGCTCGAGGAGGTCTCCCACTACGACGACGGGCTGGTCGAGATGATCCTCGAGGAGCAGGAGATCCCGCCGGCGCGCCTCAAGCAGGCGATTCGCAAGGCCACGCTCGAGATCAAGCTGACCCCCGTCCTGTGCGGGAGCTCGTTCAAGAACAAGGGCGTCCAGCCGCTGCTCGACGCGGTGATCGACTATCTGCCGAGCCCGCTCGACGTTCCGCCGGTCGAAGGGACCGAGCCGACCAAGTCCTCCGAGAACGGCGACGGCAAGCCCGCCGTGCGCGAGGCCTCCGACGACGCGCCGTTCGCGGCGCTCGCGTTCAAGATCATGGCCGACCCCTACGTCGGCAAGCTCACCTACTTCCGCGTGTACTCGGGGCGGCTCGAGGCCGGCTCGCGGATCCTCAACGTCACGACCGGCCGCACCGAGCGTGTGGGCCGGATCCTGATGATGCACGCCAACGAGCGCGAGGAGGTCCCCGAGATCTACGCCGGCGACATCGCCGCCGCGGTCGGGATCAAGCAGGTCGCGACCGGCGACACCCTCGCCGCGCCCGACAAGCCGATCCGGCTGGAGACGATCGTGTTCCCCGAGCCGGTGATCAAGGTCGCGATCGAGCCCAAGACGAAGGCCGACCAGGAGAAGATGTCAACCGCCCTGGGCCGCCTGGCCGAGGAGGACCCCACCTTCCAGGTGCGCACCAACGAGGAGACCGGACAGACCGAGATCTCCGGGATGGGCGAGCTGCACCTCGAGGTGCTCGTCGACCGGATGCTGCGCGAGTACAAGGTCGATGCCAACGTCGGCCGCCCGCAGGTCTCCTACCGGGAGACGGTGCGCGGCACCGCCGAAAAGGTCGAGGGCCGCTTCGTGCGCCAGACCGGAGGCGCGGGTCAGTACGGGATCGTCTACATCAATCTCGAGCCGGCGCCGGGCGAGGGCTTCGACTTCGTCAACAAGATCAAGGGCGGCTCGATCCCCACCGAGTTCATCCCCGCCGTCGAGAAGGGCGTGGAGGAGGCGACCGAGAACGGACCGCGGGCCGGCTATCCGCTGGTCGACATCCGCGTCACCCTGGTCGACGGCAAGTACCACGACACCGACTCATCCGAGATCGCCTTCAAGGTCGCCGGCTCGCTGGCGCTGAAGGAGGCTGCTCGGCGGGCCAAGCCGGTCCTGCTGGAGCCGGTGTTCGCGGTCGAGGTCGTAACCCCCGAGGAGTTCATGGGCGATGTGATCGGCGACCTCAACCGCCGGCGCGGGCACGTGGCCGGAATGGAGCAGCGGGGCAACGCGCAGGTCGATCAACGCGTTCGTGCCGCTGGCCGAGATGTTCGGCTACGCCACCGATTTGCGATCCACAACCCAGGGCCGGGCGACGTACACGATGCAGTTCGAGCGGTACGAGGAAGTGCCCGCAAACATCGCCGAGAAGGCGGTCGGCGAGCTGCAACCCGCCTAGCACGACCACCCGGACGGAAGTCCGATAGTATTCACTAGGTTCGTCTGAAAACGAGCAACACCCACTTAATGCAGAAGGAGCAACACCAAAGTGGCCAAGGCCAAGTTCGAGCGCGATAAGCCCCATGTGAATGTCGGGACCATCGGTCACATCGACCATGGCAAGACGACGCTGACGGCTGCGATCACCAAGGTGCTCAACGACAAATACGGCGGCACCGAGGTTCGGTCGTTCGAGCAGATCGACAACGCGCCCGAGGAGAAGGCGCGCGGGATCACGATTGCGACCTCGCACGTCGAGTACCAGACCCCCAATCGTCACTACGCCCACGTCGACTGCCCCGGGCACGCCGACTACGTCAAGAACATGATCACCGGCGCCGCGCAGATGGACGGCGCGATCCTGGTCGTGTCCGCGGCCGATGGCCCGATGCCGCAGACGCGCGAGCACATCCTGCTCGCTCGCCAGGTCGGCGTCCCCTACATCGTCGTGTTCCTCAACAAGGCCGACATGGTCGATGACCCCGAGCTGCTCGAGCTCGTCGAGGTCGAGGTCCGCGACCTGCTCTCCGAGTATGAGTTCCCCGGGGACGACATCCCGTTCGTCATCGGCTCGGCGCTGAAGGCGCTCGAGGGCGACGAGGAGTACGAGGGCAAGATCGTCGAGCTCGCAGAGGCGCTCGACAGCTACATCCCGGAGCCCGTCCGCGACCTCGACAAGCCGTTCCTGATGCCGGTCGAGGACGTGTTCTCGATCACCGGCCGCGGCACCGTCGCCACCGGACGGATCGAGCAGGGGATCATCAAGACCGGTGAGACCGTGGAGGTCGTCGGGATCAAGGACACCGACTCGACCGTCGTGACCGGGGTCGAGATGTTCCGGAAGATCCTCGACGAGGGTCGCGCCGGCGACAACGTCGGCTGCCTGTTGCGAGGCACCAAGCGCGAGGACATCGAGCGCGGTCAGGTGCTTTGCAAGCCGAAATCGATCACGCCCCACACCAAGTTCAAGTCCGAGGTCTACGTGCTCAAGAAGGAGGAGGGCGGCCGTCACACGCCGTTCTTCACCGGGTACCGGCCTCAGTTCTACTTCCGCACCACCGACGTCACGGGCGTTGCCAATCTCCCCGAGGGGACCGAGATGGTGATGCCGGGTGACAACGTCCAGATGGAGATCGAGCTGATCCAGCCGATCGCCATGGACCAGGGACTGCGGTTCGCGATCCGCGAGGGCGGCCGCACGGTCGGCTCGGGGGTTGTGACCGAAGTCGTCGAGTAATTGATATGGCGGCGCTGGCCCTTCGGGCCCGCCGCCTTTTTTTCAAACAGATACGACCGTTCGGGGCGGGTCCCGAGTAAGGGATTCGCCCCCTTCGCTGAGCAAGAGAAGAGCAAGAGCTGACCTAGATGGCAACGATCGCCCAAAACAAGATCCGCATCCGCCTGAAGTCCTACGACCACACGGCGATCGAGACCGCGGCGAAGGAGATCGTCGAGACGGCGACGCGCACCGGCGCGACCGTCTCGGGTCCCGTACCCCTGCCGACCGAGAAGAACGTGTATTGCGTGATCCGCTCGCCGTTCAAGGACAAGGACAGCCGCGAGCACTTCGAGATCCGCACCCACAAGCGACTGATCGACATCCACCAGCCGACGCCTAAGACGGTCGACTCGCTCCAGCGACTCGACCATCTCCCGGCCGGCGTGGACATCGAGATCCGCCTCGCGTCGTAACGGTCATGGCCGCGATCCTCGCCAAGAAGCTCGGCATGACGCAGCGGTTCGCGGAGGACGGCAAGGTCGAGCGGGTCACCGTGCTGGAGGCCGGGCCGTGCCCGGTCACCGGGATCCGGACCGTCGAGCGCGACGGCTACGAGGCCGTGCAGCTCGCATTCGGGCCGTGCAAGGAGAAGTCGATCACGAGGGCCGAGCTCGGTCACCTGAAGAAGGCCGACGCCTCCGCCCATCGCCACGTCGTGGAGTTCCGCGACCAGGTAGGCGAGCTGCTGATGGGCGAGACGGTCACCGCCGAGGCGTTCGCCGCGGGAGACAAGGTGAAGATCTCGGGCAAGTCCAAGGGCAAGGGCTTCCAGGGGACGATCAAGCGCCACAACTTCTCCAGCGGGCCGAAGTCCCATGGCTCCCACAACGTCCGCGCGCCCGGCTCGATCGGCGCCTCGGCGACGCCCTCGCGCGTGTTCAAGGGGATCCGCGGCCCCGGCCGGATGGGCGGCGGCCGCGTGACCCAGCGGGGCCTGACGATCGTCGAGGTGATCCCCGACCAGAACCTGCTGCTGGTCCGCGGCGCCGTCCCGGGACCGCGAGGCGGCACGGTGGAGGTCCGGTCCGATGGCTAGCGCGCAAGGCGCCGAAGCTCGGCGGTGGGACCGTCGCGCTCGACGCCGCGGCGTTCGAGGCCCGGTTCAACATGCCGCTCGTCCACGAGACCGTGCGCGCGGAGCTGAACGCGCGCCGGCGCGGCACCGCGTCGACGAAGACCCGCGGCGAGGTCCGCGGCGGCGGCGCCAAGCCGTGGCGCCAGAAGGGCACCGGCCGCGCCCGCGCCGGGTCCACGCGCTCGCCGATCTGGGCCGGCGGCGGCGTCGTGTTCGGTCCCACCCCGCGCGACTACACGTTCAAGGTCAACCGCAAGGAGCGCAAAGCCGCGCTGCGCAGCGCCCTGTCGCTGCACGCCGAGCGCGAGTCGCTGGCGGTGTTCGACGCGGGCGTGTTCGAGAGCCATCCACCGCACAGGCGGTCGAGCTGCTGAACGATTGGGACCCGGCCGAGCCGGTTCTGATCGTGCTCGGCGGCGAGGAGGCGGCGGCGGGCAAGTCCTTCCGCGAACATCGCGTCGCGTCGAGGCGCTCCCGGTCGAGGAAGCCGGGGTCGCCGATCTCATCGGGGCGGCGTCGCTGCTCGATTCTCAGAGACCGCGCTGCCGGTGACTGCGTCGCACGGCGCGACCGCGAGCCCGCGTTCGCCGCGGCGAGTCCGAGGGGGCGGCTGCCTGATGGAGCCCACCCAGGTGGTCATCCGGCCGGTCATCTCCGAGAAGAGCTTCGCGCTGGCCGAGGCCGGCAAGTACACCTTCCGCGTCCACGACGACGCCCACAAGACCGAGATCCGCCAGGCGATCGAGCGGCTGTTCGACGTCGGCGTGCTCGAGGTGCGCACCGCGTGGGTCAAGCCCAAGCCCAAGCGCCGCGGCCACACCTCCGGCCGCACCCGCCGCTGGAAGAAGGCGATCGTCCAGGTCCGCGCGGGCGAGACGATCCCGATCTTCCGCGGCCTGGAGGGCGACTGAGTAGCCGATGCCGATCCGCAAGCCAAAGCCGACCTCGCCCGGCCGGCGGTTCGTGATGCTATCCGGACTTCGCCGAGCTGACCCGCTCCGAGCCCGAGAAGTCGCTGACCGAGGGCCTCAAGAAGTCCGGCGGGCGCAACTCCACGGCCGCAAGACCTCGCGCCACCGCGGCGGCGGCGCCAAGCGGCTGTACCGCAAGATCGACTTCAAGCGCCGCAAGGACGGCGTGCCGGCGAAGGTCGCCCACATCGAGTACGACCCGAACCGCTCGGCCTACATCGCGCTGCTGCACTACGCCGACGGCGAGAAGCGCTACATCCTCGCGCCGCAGCGGCTGCGCGTCGGGATGACGGTGCAGTCCGGCCCAGCCGCGGACGTCCGCGTCGGCAACAGCCTGCCGCTGGCGAACATGCCCCCGGGCACCGTCGTCCACAACGTCGAGCTGACCCCCGGGCGCGGCGGCCAGATGGCGCGGCAGCCGGCGCCGGCGTGCAGCTGCTGGCGAAGGAGGGCGACTCCGTCGACCCTGCGGCTGCCCTCGGGCGAGATGCGGATGGTGCGCGGCGAGTGCCGCGCGACCGTCGGCACGATCGGCAACGCCGACCACCAGAACGTCAAGATCGGCAAGGCCGGGCGCAAGCGCCACATGGGCGTGCGCCCGCAGACTCGCGGCACCGCGATGAACCCGGTCGACCACCCACACGGCGGCGGCGAGGGCTCCACCACGCCGGGCCGCCACCCGGTGACTCCGTGGGGCGTGCCGACGCTCGGCTACCGCACGCGCAAGAAGAGCAAGGACATCCGACAAGTACATCGTGCGCGGACGCAGAAGGGGTAAGAAGCGATGAGTCGCTCGAGCAAGAAGGGACCGTTCGTCGAGGAGCGGCTGATGTCGCGGATCGAGGCGATGAACGCCTCCGGCGACAAGCGGATGCTGAAGACCTGGTCGCGGACCTCGACGATCTTCCCGGAGATGGTCGGGCACACGATCGCCGTCCACGACGGCCGCAAGCACGTGCCGGTGTTCGTCAGCGAGTCGATGGTCGGCCACAAGCTCGGGGAGTTCGCGCCGACGCGGCTGTATCGCGGGCACGCGGGGACGGCTAAGAGGCGATAGCTGATGGCGGACGAGACCCCAGAAAGCCCAAGCGCGCGTCGCCGGGCTCGCAAGGCCGAGGAGCGCGCGACGCGCTCCGGCGTCGAGGCACCGCGCGCTTCCGAGACCGAAGTGGAGGCGCGCTGCGCCGGCCGCGAGCGCCTCCGACGCGGGCTCGTCGGCCGACGCTCCGCCGACGCGGACGGCCGATGAGATCGAGCCCACGCCTGCGACGAGGAAGCAGCGCTGAGGAGGCGAGGCGCGATGTTGTACTCGAGGCCGAGGCCGAGATCGATGCGGACTCTGAGCCGGAAGCGAGGAAGCCGAGGCCGAAGCGGCGGGCGCCGCGGCGGCGAGCGCGCCGCGGAGCGGCCGCGGCCGAGGGCGGAGGCGCCGCCGAAGCCCGCGCCCACGCGCCGGCGAGCGGCCGCGCGATCCGAACCTGCCGCCGCCGGTCGTGCGCGCGCAGGCGAAGTACGTTCGCTCGTCGGCGCGCAAGGCCCGGCTCGTGTGCGATCACATCCGCGGCAAGAGCGTCGAGGACGCGCGAGCTATCCTCGCCCTCACGCCGCGTGCGGTCGCGCGTGACTGGAGCAAGCTGCTCGAATCGGCGATCGCCAACGCGGAGAACAACCACGAGCTCGTCGGCGAGGATCTCTACGTCAAGGCGATCCACGCCGACGAGGGACCGACGATCAAGCGGTTCCGCCCGCGCGCGATGGGTCGCGCGACGCGGATCCGCAAGCGCACCAGTCATCTGACAATCTTGCTCACGCCGAAGGAATAAGAGACAATGGGTCAAAAAGTTCATCCCGAGTCGATCCGCGTTGGATACATCCACGATTGGAAGTCGAACTGGTTCAACGAGAAGAACTTCTCGGACTACCTGCACGAGGACACGCAGATCCGCGGCACATCGTCGGCCGGCTGGCGCACGCCGGGCTCTCGGACATCACGATCCGCAAGAACGCCACGGAGGTGGAGGTCAACATCCACACGGCGCGGCCGGGGATCGTGATCGGCAAGTCGGGCTCGGAGGTCGACCAGCTGCGGCGCGACCTGCACCGGATCACCACAAGCAGGTGAAGGTCAACATCCTCGAGATCAAGCGTCCCGAGCTCGACGCTCGCCTGGTCGCGCAGTCGATCGCCGAGCAGCTCCAGAACCGCGTCGCCTTCCGCCGCGCGATGAAGCGCGCGCTGACCAGCGCGATGCGCTCGGGCGCCAAGGGCGTCAAGGTCCAGGTCTCCGGCCGCCTCGGCGGCGCCGAGATGGCGCGCACCGAGGGCTACTCGGACGGCCGTGTTCCGCTGCACACGCTTCGCGCCGACATCGACTACGGCTTCCACGAGGCGCGTACGACGTTCGGCCGGATCGGCGTCAAGTGCTGGATCAACAAGGGCGAGATCATGCCCGAGGGCTACACCGGCGCCGACCTCACGATCATGGACGAGCCCTCGCCGCAGTCCCCGGAGCGCCCCGGCCGGGACGGGCGTGGGGGTCGCGGCGGCCGTGGCCGGGCGGCGGTCCGGTGGTCGCGGTGGCGGTCCTGGTGGTCGTGGCGGTGGCCCTGGCGGTCGCGGTGGCGGTCCGGTGGTCGTGGCGGTGGCCCCGGCGGTCGCGGTGGCGGTCCTGGTGGTCGTGGCGGCGGTCCCGGTGGTCGCGGTGGCGGTCCTGGCGGTCGTGGCGGCGGTCCGGGTGGCGGCCGCGGACGGGGCGGCCGGGCGGCCGCGGCGGGGCGGAGGTGGCCGCTGATGCTCGCGCCGAAGCGAGTCAAGTTCCGCAAGCAGCACCGTGGGCGCCGCGCGGGTCTCTCCCGTGGCCAGGTCAAGGTCCAGTTCGGCGAGTTCGGGCTCAAGTCGCTCGACGCCGGCTGGCTCACCAACCGCCAGATCGAGGCCGCCCGAATCGCGATGACGCGCAAGATCAAGCGCGGCGGCAAGGTCTGGATCAACGTCTATCCCGGACAAGCCGTTCACGCAGAAGCCGGCCGAGACCCGGATGGGCTCGGCAAGGGCAACCCCGAGGGATGGGTCGCGGTCGTCAAGCCCGGCCGCGTGATGTTCGAGCTCGCCGGCGTCCCCGAGCCGCTCGCGCGCGAGGCGATGCGCCTTGCGGGCCACAAGCTTCCCGTGCGGACGAAGTTCGTCGCCCGGGAGGACGGCTAGCGATGGAGGCCGTCGACCTGCGCGACATGAGCGAGACCGACCTGCGGGAGCACATCGCATACGCGCGACGCGACCTGTTCGGGCTGCGTTTCCAGCATGCGACCGGCGAGCTGGACAACACGGCCGGGCTGCAGGAAGGCAAAGCAGGAGATCGCCCGCGCGCTGACGGTCGCACAACGAACGAGGACTCGAGATTCATGGCCGACGAACCCGAAAAGACTGAAGAGCGAGGCTCCGGACACCGGACGCAGCAGCGCCGTCTGACGCACCGCACGCCGAGCGGCCGACGGCGCCCGAGGCGGACACCTCTCCCGAAGAAGCAGCAGCTGAGCCTGCGCCGCCGAAGCTGAGGCGCCCCCTGCCGCGGAGGCGGATGCGCCCTCCGAGCCGGAGCCGCAGGAGTCAGTTACGCCCAAGGAGCGCAGACGGCAGGCGCGGACGGCAAAGGCCGCCAAGGTGCCGACGCGGGCGCAGCGACCTCCCCCGAGGAGCGGCAGGCCGAGCGGGACGCCGAGCGCGCCCCGCAAGCGGAAGCTTCGCAGCACGCGGCGAAAGAGCGCGCGAGAAGGCCGCGCTCTCGGCCGAGGGGCGCCCCCCCCCGAGCCCGCGCGGCCCGGCGGGAGCAGCACCCCGGCAAGCAGAAGACCCGGCAGGGCATCGTCGTCTCGGACCCTGCGCGAGCAAGACGATCGTGGTGCGCGATCGACGTCGCGCGCCGCCACCCCTTCTACCAGAAGGTCGTGCGCACCTCGACGACCCTTCACGCCCACGACGAGCAGCGGCGACGCGCACATCGGCGACACGGTCGTGATTCGCCGAGTCGCTGTCCGATGTCGCGCCACCAAGCGCTGGCGGCTGGTCGAAGTCGCTGGAGCGCGCAGAAGTGATCCAAAACGAGACCCGGCTTCGCGTCGCCGACAACACGGGCGCCCGTGAGATCCTCGTGCATCCGCGTCAAGGGCGGCCCACCGCCGTCGCTACGCGGGGGTCGGGGACATCCATCACGGCGACCGTCAAGCAGGCCAGCCCTCAGGGCTCGGTCCGCAAGGGCGAGGTCGTCACCGCCGTCGTCGTCCGCACGAGGAGTCCTACGGGCGCGAGGACGGCACCTACATCGGCTTCGACGAGAACGCCGCGGTCCTGATCGACGCCCAGAACAACCCGCGCGGAACCCGGATCTTCGGGCCGGTGGCTCGCGAGCTGCGCGAGCGCAACTTCATGAAGATCGTCTCGCTGGCGCCGGAGGTGCTCTGAGCATGCCCACGCGCATCAAGACAGGCGACGACGTGATCGTGATCGGAGGCAAGGACCGCGGCAAGCGCGGCAAGGTCCTGCGGGTAGAGCCGGCCAAGAACCGCGTCTACGTCGAGGGCCTCAACATCGTCAAGCGCCACCAGAAGCCCCAGCAGGTCGCCGGCGCGCAGCGCTCCGAGCAGGTGGGCGGCGTGATCGAGAAGGAGGGGCCGATCCACGCGTCCAACGTGATGGTCGCCCGACCCCAAGGACGGCAAGCCCACCCGGCTCTCGATCGAGGTGCAGGACGGCAAGCGCTACCGCATCGCCAAGCGCAGCGGACACGAGGCTCCACTGAAATGGCCGGCAGCACGACTGAAGCAGCGCTACCTGGAGGAGATTCGTCCCGCGCTGATGGAGCGCTTCGGGTACGCGACACCGATGGAAGCCCCCGCGGATCACGAAGATCACCGTGAACATGGGCGTCGGCGACGCCAAGCAGGACTCGAAGGTGCTCGAGTCCGCCACCGACCAGCTCGCGACGATCACCGGCCAGCACCCCAGCGTCAGGCGCGCGAGGAAATCGATCGCGCAGTTCAAGGTCCGCGAGGGAATGCCGGTCGGCATCGCGGTGACGCTGCGCGGCGAGCGCCTGTACGAGTTCCTCGACCGATTGATGTCAATCGCGATTCCTCGGATCCGGGACTTCCGCGGCCTCAGCCCGCGGTCGTTCGACGGCCGCGGCAACTACTCGCTCGGCGTGCGCGAGCAGATCATCTTCCCCGAGGTCGACTACGACGAGATCGATCAGGTCCGCGGACTCGACATCACGATCACCACGAACGCTTCGAGCGACGAGGAGTCGTTCGCGTTGCTGGAAGCGTTCGGAATGCCATTCTCGAGAGAAGGCCGGCCGCAGCCCGTGGCGGCGGCCGCGACGTAAAGGACTTCATGGCCAAGCGTTCACAGGTCGTCCGCCAGCAGCGGACCCCCAAGTACAAGACCCGCAGTTACACGCGCTGCCGCCGGTGTGGCCGTGCGCGTGCCGTGTACCGCAAGTTCGGCGTCTGCCGGATCTGCCTGCGCGAGCTCGCACACAACGGCTACGTGCCCGGGATGACGAAATCATCGTGGTAACCGGAGCGCGAGTGAAACGAGCGAAGAGCAAGCGAAGCGAGCTACCGAAATGTCGATGACAGATCCGATCGCGGACTTCCTGACGCGCGTGCGCAACGCGCTGAAGGCGCAGCAGCAGGACGTCAAGATTCCGGCCTCCGGGGTGAAGCGCGAGATCGCGCGGATCCTCAAGGAGGAGGGCTACGTCGAGGACTTCTCCGTGGCTCCTGTGGGAGAGGGACGCCCGGGCGACGAGATCACGGTGACGCTCAAGTACACCGCCGAGCGCAAGCCGGTGATCTCTGGCCTCCAGCGGGTGTCGCGCCCCGGGCAGCGCACGTACGTCAATCACACCCAGATCCCGAGGATCCAGGGGGGGATGGGCACTGCGATCATCTCCACCTCGAAGGGCCTGATGACCGGCCACGACGCTCGCATCCAGGGCGTCGGCGGCGAGGTCCTGGCCAGGGTCTGGTAACCACCACTCGTATGTCTCGCATCGGAAGACAGCCGATCACCGTTCCCGCCGGCGTGACCGTCTCGATCGAGCCCGAGCGGGTGACCGTCAACGGTCCCGCGCGGCGAGCTCTCGGAGCGGATCACCCGCGACATCCAGGTCGAGCACACCGACGACCAGCTGGTCGTCGCGCGCCCGACCGATCGCGGCGAGCACCGCGCGCTCCACGGCCTCACGCGATCGCCGATCGCGAACATGGTCCGGGCGTGACCGACGGGTTCGAGAAGCGCCTCGAGATCCAGGGCGTCGGCTACCGCGCGCAGCTGCGCGGGCGCGACCTCGAGCCCGCGCTCGGCGACCGCATCCGGTCTCGATCAAGGCGCCGGACGGGATCGAGTTCGAGGTCCCCAGCCGACCGGATCGTCGTGAGGGAGCCTCCAAGCAGCAGGTCGGCGAGGCCGCCGCGATCATCCGCAAGCAGCGCAAGCCCGAGCCCTACAAGGGCAAGGGGATCCGCTACGAGGGCGAATATAGCAATACGTACTCGTAGTCGAGCAAGTCATA
>CAVOIU010000064.1:0-56403 GCA_963695965.1 uncultured Solirubrobacterales bacterium | reverse complement strand
TCCGCTCGAGCTCAGGTCCATGCCGATCACGGACTCGGCCCCGCCGTTCACGTTGCCGGCGCCGTTGATGATCTTGTTCCCGGTGAACGTGTTGCCGCTCTGCGTGACCGCGGCGGACAGTCCGCCTTGGAAGTTGGCGACCGACACCGCGCCGCCGTCGAGCTCGCAGGCCCCGCCGCATCCGTCGATCGTGTTGTTGGTGAACGCATTGCCGGTCATCGTCACCGGGTCGGGTGTTACCTGGTACTGGACGTCGAGCGCGCCGCCGGTGTTCTGAGTGGTGCTCCCGGTGAAGGTCGAGTTCGTGACGCTCAGCGAGCCGCCGCTTCCACCCTCGATGTACTCCACCGCTCCGCCGTTGCCATCGGAGCTGGTCGAGTTGCTACTGAACGTGTCACCGGCGAGGGTGACGGTGGAGGCATTCCCGAAGGGGAACAGGTTGACTGCACCGCCCGCGGCGAAGTTCCCCGAGGATTGGTTGTTGCTAAAGCTGTCGTTTGTGAGCGTGACCGTGGACGAGTTCCCGGCGGGCGAGATATTGACCGCGCCGCCGGTGTCGGGTCCGCTCGCTACTCCGCTCTGGTTGCTCGCAAAGGTGTCGTTGCTGAGCGTGATATTGGCGGAAGCCTGTTGCGGCTCGACGTCGACCGCGCCGCCGGCCCCTCCCGCGGTCTGCTCGTTGTTGCTGAACGTGTCTCCACTCAGCGTGACCGAGTAGTCCCCCTGGAACGCGATCGCTCCGCCGTTCAACGGCGGGGCACCCTCCGACCCCGCCGTTCTTGAAGGTCAGGTTGCTGACGGTGAGCGTCGCCGTCGGGTCGCCCGGGGAATTGTTGGCGGACAGCATCCGGTTGCCTACGTTGGTGCCGTCGAATCCCGCACCGGAGCCAGCCTGCCCGGCGAGCGTGTAGGACCGCGAGTCGTGCGCCCCGTTGTTGAGGAAGAACGCTCCCCCCGAGCCACCCGAGTTCGTGGCGGTGCACAACTGGTTCAGCGTGATCGTGTCGCCGGTGACCGCCTGATTGAGTGCCGCCTGCAACCCCGCACAGTTGGTCGTCTCACTCGCCGCGCTCGCCGCGCTCGTCATCACGCCGAGCGAGAGCAGCGCCACGCCCAGCGAGAGCAGCGCTCGCGCCCTAAAACTGATCGCCACCCGTTCGGACTCCATGCCCGTGGCTCCCCCTCTTTGCTGTTAGCCCCGCGGGCAGTCTAGTCGCAGCGCGGCGGGACGTGAAGGAATCCGCCGCATAGACTTCGGTGCCGTGCCCGAGCACCCGACCACATGCGTCATCGGCGCCGGCGTCAGCGGATTGACCGCAGTCAAGGCGCTCGGTGACTGGAGCGTCCCGCATACCTGCTTCGACGCCTCGGACGACCTCGGCGGCAACTGGTACTTCCGCAATCCCAACGGCCGCTCCTCCGCATACCGCTCACTGCACATCGACACCTCGAAGCATGCGATCAGCTTCGCCGACTTCCCGATGGACGAGCGCTACCCAGATTTCCCCCACCACACGGAGATCAACCAGTTCCTCCATGAGTACGCGGACCGCTTCGATCTGCGCGAGCGGATCCGCTTCAACCAAGCGGTCGAGCGCGCGGAACGAATCGACGGCGGTGGCTGGCGGATCACGACGGGCGACGGCGAGGAGCACCAATTCGACGCGTTACTCGTCTGCAACGGACACCACTGGGATCCGTCCTACCCCGAGTTCCCCGGCCACTTCGACGGCGAGACGCTCCACTCCCACCACTACATCGACCCGACCGACCCGCTCGATTTGACGGGCAAGCGCGTGCTGGTCGTAGGGATCGGCAACAGCGCCGTCGACATCACCTCGGAGCTCGCCCGCAAGGGGGTCGCCGAGCGGGTGTTCATCTCCACCCGCAGCGGCGCCTGGGTCGTCCCCAAGTACGTGTTCGGCCGTCCAGCCGACCAGGTGTTCAAGACGAACCCGCGACTCCCGATCGGGCTCCAGCGACGTCTCGGGCGCGTGCTGCCGCGACTGGTCTCCGGGCGGATGGAGGATTTCGGCCTCCCGACCCCGGACCACCACTTCCTCGAGGCGCACCCGACCGTGAGCAGCGAGCTGCTGCTACGCCTGGGATCGGGTGATGCGATCGCCAAGCCGAACGTCGCCGAGCTGGCCGGCGACAGCGTCCGCTTCACCGACGGCAGCGTCGAGCGGGTCGATGCGATCGTGTACGCGACCGGCTACCAGATCAGCTTCCCGTTCTTCGACCCCGCGTTCATCTCGGCGCCCGGCAACGCGCTGCCGCTGTACAAGCGAATGTTCAAGCCCGGCATCGACGATCTCGGCTTCATCGGGTTAGGGCAGGCGATCCCGACGATCTTCCCGTTCGCGGAGTGCCAGTCCAAGCTCGCCGGCCGCTGGCTCGGCGGCGACTGGGCGCTGCCCACGCCCGGCGAGATGCAGCAGGAGATCCGCCGCGATGAGCGCAAGTTCGTCCGCCACTACAGCAACCGGCCCCGCCACACGATGCAGCTCGACTACTACGTCTACGAGTACGAGCTCCGCAAGCGGGTCATCCCGCAGGGACAGGAGCGAGCGAGGACGCAGCCGCGGCCCGGAATCGCGGGGCGGGCGGCGATCGCTACGGCGCCGGTCTAGCGCAGTGCGCTAACGCCCAACGGTGCGCGTCAGCTCGCGCGCGTGGCTCCGGACGTCGCCCAGCAGCCTCCGCACCTCCTGGAGGCCGGCGCGCAGCTCCGGGTCGCCGTACTCCACGGGAACCATCGAGTCCTGGAGCGTCGCGAGGATGCTGTCGGCCTTGTCGGCGTGGTCGGCCGCATCCGCGATCAGGTCGTTGACCCGCCGTGACGGTGCCCCCGAGCGTGCCGGCTCGAAGCTTCGGCTCGGCAACTCGTGGCGAGCGGCGAACTCGGCGTGGGTGCGCTGCGCCCGCCCGTATGCCAGCTGAACCGGGCGGAACAGCTCCGCCTCGAGCCGATCGGCGGTCTGCTCGTCCAGATGCTCGTACGCCTCGCCGAGCGACTCGAGCGCGATTCCGATCTCGTCCGCGGCTACCGCGACCGCGTCGAGCAGCTCCTGTCGCACCTCGGCCGATGTCTGCGCCATCGCCGCCAGTAGCTTATTGGTCGCCGTTCAGCGAAACTGCAGGAGCAGATGACGTCGACGATCGGCACCGCGCCTCCCGGGGCCACGCATGAGGTGGTCAACCAGCCCCCGCCGCTGGTCGATTACAACGCATTCGACGCAGACGTCGTGCTGCGCGAGGCGCTGATCCGTGAGGGCGGCGAGTGGGGGCTCGAGCGAGTCCGCGAGTTCGGCGCGGTGATCGCCTCCGCCGAGGCGCTCGACCACGCCAAGCGTGCGCAGCGCAACATCCCCGTGCTGAAGACCCACGACCGCTACGGCAACCGCATCGACGCGATCGACTACGACCCGTCGATGCACTGGATGCTTCGGCTCGGCGTGGAGCGCGAGGTCAACTCGCTGCCGTGGCGCGATCCGCAGCCGGGCGCCCACGTCGTGCGAGCGTGCCTGATGCACCTGTTCGACCAGCTCGACACGGGACCCTGCTGCCCGATGTCGATCAACTACGCGGCCGTCCCGACGATGCGCCAGGACGCGGCGCTGGCGTCCGAGTGGGAAACGCGCCTGACGCTGCCCGACTACGACGCCTTCGCGCAGGCCGGAATGGTCATGACCGAGAAGCAGGGCGGCTCCGATCTGCGCGCGAACTCGACCGTCGCCGAGCCGATCGGCGACGGCTGGTTCGAGCTGACGGGCACAAGTGGTTCTGCACGCATCCGGTGTTCGACGTGTTCCTGACGCTCGCCCAGACCGAGCAGGGGATCACGTGCCTCGTCGCCGAGCGCCCGCATCCCGGTTTCCGTCTTCAGCGCCTGAAGGACAAGCTTGGGGGACGCAGCCTCGCCTCCTCCGAGGTCGAGTACGACCACCTCCCGGCGCGGATCCTGGGTGAGGAGGGCCGCGGCACGGCGCTGATGGTCGAGCAGCTGATCTGGACGCGACTCGACACGCTCACGGCGGTCGCCGGGATGATGCGCCGCGTGGTCGCGGAGGCGATCTGGCATGCGCGCCACCGCGCCGCCTTCGGCGCACCCCTCGCCCAGCAGCCGGCGATGGTCAACGTCCTCGCCGACCTCGCGCTCGAGTCAGAGGCGGCGACCGTCTCGGCGCTGCGCGTCGCCCGTGCGTTCGACTCCTCGGATCCCGAGGAAGCCGCGTTCCGCCGCCTGGCGCTGGCCGTCATGAAGTACTGGGTTTGCAAGCGCGGCGCGCCGTTGGCGGCGGAGGCGCTCGAGTGCCTCGGCGGCAACGGCTACGTCGAGGAGGCGCCGATGGCGCAGTTCTACCGCGACATCCAGATCGGAACGGTATGGGAGGGCTCGGGAAACGTGATCGCGCTCGACGTGCTGCGGGCCCTCAGTCGCGAACCGGCCGCGGCCTCGGCGTTCCTGGCGGAGTGCGAGCTCGCCGCCGGCGCCGACGCCCGCCTCGATGCCCATCTTCTGGGCGTCCGTGACCGGCTGGCTGCGCTCACCTCCGAGCCCGCGGTCGCGCAGTGGAGCGCCCGCCGCCTCGTAGAGGACATGGCGCTCGCGCTCCAGGCGAGCCTGCTGCTACGGCACGCGCCCGCGGCGGTGTCCGAGGGGTTCTGCGCCGGGCGTCTCGGCGGTCGCGGCCTCGCGTTCGGCGATCTGCCGCCCGGCGTCGACGGGGCGTCGATCGTCGAGCGCAGCCTGGCGCTCTAGCGCGCCGGCGCTCAAACTTGCGGGACCCATAGGTCGGCCCCGTACTCGTGCTTGGGCTCGTGGTCGAACCCGACGAGCGACTCGACCTTGAACGTCTTGGGGAAGCTCGCGTCGCCCGGCCCCGGGCGCTCGAGCACCATCCCAAGCTTCGGCCACTCGCGAACCATCAGCTGGAGCGTCGGCGGCCGCGTCGGGCGCGCGATGAACCGCTCCCAGTCGTGGCGGCGCCGGAAGGCGGCGCGCCGGTCCGACAGCGGCCGCGCGCGGTCGAGCACGACCCGGTAGTCGGCCTCGCTGAGAACCTGCGTTGGGATGCGGGCGGGCCAGAAGGTGGGAAGCACGAGCGAGATCCGGCGCTGATAGCCAGAGCGGCAGCTCGCCCCGTCGGCGTGCCACGGAACGCCCAACCAGCGGGTCAGCTCGCCGGGCGAGACGCCCTGGACCGGACCCTCGGCGGAGAACACGATCCGCTGCGTCAGCTGCGGCCCGTAGTCCTGGAGTGCAAAGCTCGCGCTGCGCACCCGCAGGCGGAACGGCTTGGCCCACAGCGAGCGCACCCGTAGCGTCCACGGCGCCTCGATCCCCGGGTGAAAGGCGCCGCCAAGGCACGATTCGAGCGCGGCTCGATCGAGCGCCTCCGGCCGGCTCTGCAGAGGCACCTCATCGGGTGAGGCGGGCGCCGGCCCGCTCCCGGTCATCGGTGAAGTCGCCCTGGGCCCACAGGCGCAGGTTCCGGTACTGGAGCGGGGTGACCGCGAGCCAGACGCGGCTGTTCGGCGTCTTGAAGGAGACGTGGTCGCCGTAAAGCTCCGGTACCGCGTTGGGTTGGCTCGTGCGGAATGAAGGATCGCGGAAGCTCTGGAACACCGCGCGCCGGAACGCCGCATTCCGGCTCGAGCGATCGGCCAGGCGCTCGGGCATGCCGTCGGCGAGCCAGTCGTGGGCGCTGCCGAAGCCGTTCGACTGCAAGAACCCGGCGCTCACCCACTGGAGGTCCACGAGCCGCGCGAAGATCGGCAGGATGTCCTGCTCGAAGCTCACCGCGCCGGCACCGAGCATGCCGGCATCGACGAACGTCGAGCGCGCGGCGTCGTACGCCGTCACGACGCCGTTGGCCATCGCCGGCGCGTAGTTCGGCGGCGTGACGATCACCCAGGCCGGCTCGGCCTCGAGCACGCGATTGCCGAGCTTGACGCTCGCGCGAACCGGCCCGTCGCAGACGTCGTCGGTCCAACCGGGGTTCTCGGAGAAGCTCCCGAGCGGCTTCGCCCCGGGCGAGTACCCGCGACCCTGCGCCGGCAGCACCACGAGTCGCCCCTGGCCGTCGGTCATCAGCTCGCCGAGCGCGACCGGCTCCCCCAGGAACGACCCGCCCTCGAGCGCGACTGGGCCCTTCGCGGCTCCGCTTACCGAGCGGCCCGGCGGCGCGACCGCGAGCCGCGAGCGGGAGGACCCTTGAGCTCGGGGTTGCGCCGGGCGCCGGGAGGGGCGCCCGGGATGTCGAACGGCGTCTCGAACTCGTACCACGCCGCCGTTGCTGTTGGCGACGTCGACGCGCCACGTGATCTCGGCGTCGCCCGCGGTCAGCTCGCGCACGACGCGACCGTTGCGGTCGAGTCCGTACACCCGGAAGCGCGCGGCCTGTCGCGCGACCGCTCCGTGGGCGTCCTTGAACCCTCCGCTCGCGCGTGGCAGCGCACCGGGGACCTCCGGACCGAAGAAGAACGTCTCCTGGCTGTTGCCGACCCGGCCGATGCCGACCGCCGGATGGATCGCCGCGCGGACGATCCGGTCGTCGTTCGACGACGAGCCGCAGCCCGCGAGCGCGGGGAGCGTGAGCATCGCGCCCGCCGCCGCGCCGGACTGCAGGAACTCGCGCCTGGTGGTGATGCCATGCGAGGCTGAAGTGCTCCCCACGGAAGCGGAGCCTAACCGCCGGCTCGGGCGGCGCGCCAGGAACTCCAGCGGTGGCCCCTGCAGGGTATGGTGCGCCGGTCCATGCGGTTGACGCGGTTGCTCCGTGGGTGTGTGCTGCTCGTCGCGGTCACGGGGATCGGGCTGTTCGCGGCGCGCATCGCGCTCGCGGGCCCGCGCGCCGGCCTCGCCGTCGCGGACCCCGGACGGGCACACCGGCAGAGCATCGTGTTGCTCTCGCTCCGTCACGGCGCCGGGCTCGCCGCGTTCGTGCGAGCGGTCTCCGATCCGGCCTCGAAGCTCTACCGCCACTACGCGACGGTGTCCGAGCTGGACCGCCGCTTCGGCGCCAGCGGCGCCACCCGCGCACATGTCGCCAACTGGCTGCGAGAGCACGGCGGCAGCGGCCATTCGGTCGGCAACATCGTGGTGGCCCGCGTCCCGGCGGGTCTTCTGTCCCACGGGGTACCCCGAGCCTTGCAAGGCGCCGTCAGTTCGGTCTGGAGTCCACCTGCGCTGAGTGTCCGTCCGCTGCAGGTGCCGACCGGAGACCTCGGGTCGGGCCGCCCGCGGACCGGTACCGCGCGTGGATGCGAGCAGGGCACCAGCGCGGGACGCGGAGGGAGCTTTGCCGGCTACGCCCCGATCAGCTGGCCACCGCCTACGGCCTGGCCGCGATGCACGCGCGCGGACTGCGCGGCCAGGGCCAGCGGATCGCGCTGGTGGAGATCGACGGCTTCAGCCCCACCGACGTCAACGGCTTCGCGGCGTGCTTCGACCTGCCACGCCTCCCGGTCATCGTCCACGGTCCGCTCCAGCCCGCGCAGGGGGAGAGCGACCTCGACCTCGAGATGCTCACCGGTGCCGCTCCGGGGCTGGCGGGTGTCGACGTCTACGAGAACCAGCCATCGGCGATCGGCATCCTCACCGGGCTCGAGCAGGCCGTGCACGATCGTCGTGGCCACGTCGCGGCGATCTCGATGTCGCTCGGGCTATGCGAGGCGCACAGCGCCGGGGCCAGTGGCCTGCTTCAGGCGATGGACGACGCGCTCGGGATCGCCGCTGCCGCGGGCATCACCACCGTCGTCGCCAGCGGCGATTCGGGCGCCGCCGGCTGTCGCCTCGGGGGCGAGAATTACCCGAACGATCCGCTCTCGCAGAACACCCTGGCCGTGCAGTCGGTCGGCTTCCCCGCGTCCTCTCCGTACGCGCTCGCGGTCGGTGGCACGAGCATCACCCTGAATTCCTCGAACCGGCTGACCGGGCAGGTCGTCTGGAACGACCTGCCGTTCGCGCTACGGTCGGGCGGGGGCGGTCCGAGCCTGTTCGAGCCTCGGCCGTGGTGGCAGCGGGTCGTGGCTGGGCGCTCGTTTTCCTCCGGCGTGACTCGGCTCGACCCGGACCTCGCGGCGTTCGCTGACGACCTTCCCGGCGTCGCGATCCTGTGCACCACGGCGCCGATCTGCCGCCTGCTCCCGGCGCAGTCGCCCGGTTGGGTCACAGTCGGCGGGACCAGCGCGGACGCTCCCCTGTATGCGGCGGGCGTGGCGCTCGTCGACCAGGACGCCAGACGCCACGGCGAGCGCCCGCTCGGGCTGGTGGATCCCCTCCTCTACTCGCTCGCGCGCCTTCGGCCGCCGGGGTTGCTGTTCGACGTCGTCAAGGGGAGCAACGACACCGGATCGGCGACCGTTCCGGACGGGACGCCATTCGGCTGCTGCTCCGCCCGGCCGGGATACGACCAGGCGTCGGGATGGGGCTCGCTGGACGTCGCCGCGTTCGACAAGCTCGCATTGCGCGACGGCTCCCATCGCTAGTCGACGCATATCATCAGAGCGAAACAGTGAGCGAGTAGGAGGAACGACGTGGCCGACACCGTCAGCGAGAGCGAAAACCCAGCGATCCCGTCCCCGACTCCGGGGCCGGCTCGGCCCAAGACGAACGAGGACTGGTGGCCGAATCAGCCGAACCTGGAGGTCCTCCATCAGAACTCGCCACTGGCGACGCCGCTGGGGGAGGGCTTTGACTACCGGGAGGAGTTCAAGAAGCTCGATGTCGAGGCGTTGAAGCGCGACGTCTTCGAGGTGATGACGACCTCGCAGGATTGGTGGCCGGCTGACTACGGTCACTACGGTCCGCTGTTCATCCGGATGTCGTGGCACGCCGCCGGCACGTACCGGATCGCCGATGGCCGCGGCGGTGGCGGCCAGGGCGCACAGCGCTTCGCCCCGCTCAACAGCTGGCCTGACAACGCGAGCCTCGACAAGTCACGCCGGCTGCTGTGGCCGCTCAAGCAGAAGTACGGCCGCAAGATCTCCTGGGCCGACCTGATCATCTTCGCCGGCAACTGCGCGATGGAGTCGATGGGCTTCAAGACGTTCGGCTTCGGCTTTGGCCGGGAGGACATCTTCGAGCCCGACGAGATCTTCTGGGGTGCGGAGGACACCTGGCTGGGCGATGAGCGCTACAGCGGCGACCGGGAGCTCGCCAAGCCGTTCGGCGCGGTGCAGATGGGTCTGATCTATGTCAACCCGGAGGGGCCGAATGGCGATCCGGATCCGCTGGCGGCCGCCAAGGACATCCGGGAGACGTTCAGCCGGATGGCGATGAACGACGAGGAGACCGCTGCGCTGATCATCGGCGGGCACACGTTCGGCAAGACACATGGCGCGGCCCCCGATCCCAAGTACATCGGCCCGGAGCCCGAGGCCGCCCCGATCGAGCAGCAGCTACTCGGCTGGAAGAACAGCTATGGCACCGGCAAGGGCGACGATGCGATGACCAGCGGGATCGAGGGCGCCTGGACCAATGAGCCGACGAAGTGGGACAACGGGTTTCTGGAGAACCTCTTCAAATATGACTGGGAGCTGACGAAGAGCCCCGCGGGCGCGCACCAGTGGACGCCGAAGAACGCCGAAGCCCAGGGCACTGTGCCCGATGCGCACGACCAGTCAAAGCGGCACGCCCCGATGATGCTCACGACGGATCTCTCACTGAAGCTGGATCCGATCTACGGGCCGATCTCGAAGCGGTTCTACGAGAACCCCGACGAGCTGGCGGACGCGTTCGCCAGGGCGTGGTACAAGCTGCTTCACCGCGACATGGGGCCGCTCTCCCGCTACCTCGGCCCGTGGGTTCCCGAGCCGCAGATTTGGCAGGACCCAGTCCCCGAGGTCGATCATCCCCTGGTCGGTGAGGAGGACGTCGCCGCACTCAAGGACCAGATCCTCGCCTCGGGACTTTCCATCCCCAGCTCGTCAGGACTGCCTGGGCCGCGGCGGCGAGCTTCCGCGCGACCGACAAGCGCGGCGGGGCCAACGGAGCGCGGATTCGCCTGGCGCCGGAGAAGGACTGGGTGGTCAACGATCCAGACGAGCTGGCGAAGGTGCTGCAGACCCTCGAAGGGATCCAGGAGGGCTTCAACAGCTCGCAGTCCGGCGGAAAGAAGGTCTCGCTCGCCGACCTGATCATTCTGGGAGGGTGCGCCGCCGTCGAGCAGGCGGCGAGGAACGCCGGCCACGACGTGACCGTTCCGCTCAGGCCGGGGCGAACGGACGCCTCCCAGGAACAGACCGACGTGGAGTCGTTCGCCGTGCTTGAACCAGCCGCGGACGGGTTCCGCAACTACGTTCAAGCCGGCCAGTCGTTGCCGCCGGAGACGCTGCTGGTCGACCGGGCCAACACGTTGAATCTGACTGCTCCCGAGATGACGGTGCTAGTCGGCGGCATGCGCGCGCTGAACGCCAATCACAAGCAGTCGAAGCACGGCGTTTTCACCGACCGGCCCGAGACGTTGACGAACGACTTCTTCGTCAACCTCCTCGACATGGACACGGAGTGGCAGGCGTCCGGCTCATCTGGGAACGGCTCGTCCGCACAGGTTTTCGAGGGTCGTGACCGCGCCACCGGCGAGCTCAAATGGACCGGGACCGCCGTCGACCTCGTGTTCGGATCCAACGATCAGCTTCGAGCGATCTCGGAGGTCTACGCGTGTGACGACTCGCGCGAGGCGTTCGCACGGGACTTCGTGGCTGCATGGGACAAAGTCATGAACCTCGATCGCTTCGACCTAGCCTGAGCGGCCTTGCCACGCGAAGCAGACGACGGTGCGAGGCGGAACGTCCTCAGCCGGAGGATCGGAACGGGCTCGCTGTCTTCGGGGGCCCAGCTCTTGGGGGTCGCGGCAGTTGCTCTAGCGCTGGCCGCCTGTGGCGGTGGAGGCGGAAAATCGTCGCCGGGCGGATCTCCGGTTGCGACCGGCGCTTCGACGAGTTCGTCGACGACTGCCCTGAGCCCGCCGGACCAGTTCCGTCAGGTCCTTGGCCGTTCGGGCTTTACTGCGAAGCAGGCCGACTGCATTGTCAAAAAGGTGCTCGCCAAGGTCGGTAGAGCCGACTTCGACCGGCTGTACGGGAAGGGAAACACTCCGGAACGTGTGCGAAGCGTCATTCTGCAAGCGAATGCGACGTGCGCCCCCAGAGGAGCGGGACAGTGAAGAAGCGGCTGACCCTCACCCCGACCAGGTCGGCCAGCCGCGCGGCATGCTCTGGTTCGGGGTCGATTGCAGCCACCCGGATGGCGCGCCGAGCATCACCAGGAGGTGGTCAAAGTCGCGCCCGTCGATGGTCGACCACCCGCCCGGATCACCGCATGGGCACTGGTGTCCGTCCGCGATCCCGAGCGCCTCGGGGCCGGGCCCAGCCGCCCACCCGAATTCGGACCACGGATATCCCGGGTAGAGCGTGGCGATCTGCTGCCCGGCCCGGACCCTCTGCCCAGCGCTGACGGTGACCGTGATGTGCTCCGCCACGTAGACGTACTTGCCGGCGAACGGACCATCCGAGAGCCGGTAGACGACGATCCCGCCTCCGGGCCAGCAACTGATCGCCCAGCAGCTTGACGGGCCCGAGTCGGAGTCGCTGGCCATCGTCACCAGACCGTTGCCGAGGGCCAGCAGCGGGCCCGAGCCTGCGTAGTCCACGCCCAGGTCGATGCGCCGAGGCGTCAGGCCGCTGACCTCCCGGAGAGGGTTGACATATTCGAATACGGAGTAACGGACGGTCCTTCTGGCCCGGCTTCCACTCTTGTCGACGGCAGTGACCACGAACCGTTCGGTGCCGACCCGCCCGGTCCTGATGGCGTGGCCCCGCCGAACGGTGCCCTTGCAGGTGGCGATCGCGCTCGTGATGCCTCCCTCGTCGCAGCGAAAGCGGGCGACGATCCGTGAGCCTCGCTCATAGGGAGCGCGGCGGATGGGCGAGGTGATCGTGATCGTCGGGATCGCGAATTCAAATGCGCCGATGTCACACGCCCGTCCCTGGGGGCGGCGGACTCCGCGCTGATCGGTTGGCGGACAGCCGGCGCCCCTGGTCGGAGCACGGTTGATCGCAGCGCTTCCGGCGCGAAGTGCCATCGTTTCGGTCGCACCACCGTTGTCCTGCAGGGGACCGAGCTTTGGATTGCCGTTGCGACCCGGACACGTTCTGTCGCCATAGCTCAGGTCGTGGCCGCCGTTGACGATTGCGGAGGTGGTGCTACCCGCGCAGCCCGAGCCGAGGCTCGACGCGACGATCGTGCTTTCCAGTCGTACGTCGTCTGCGGGCGCCGAGGAATGCACGAACAGGCCTCCGCCCAGGCCGCTGGCGCCGGGCTTGCCCGCGCTCGACCCTCCGGCGCCGCCGGTGCCGACCCCGTTCTCAGCGACCGTCGCATTGCGCAATACGCCGGCTCCGGTCGCGACCGCGACTGCCCCGCCGTTGCCGCCGTTGCCGCCGGGTCCCGTGAGGCCGCCGCCGGCGCCACCTGCGCCCGCGAAGTTGCTCACCAAGGTGCTGTTGTCCACGCTCAGCCTGCCGTGGGCACTGAAGATGCCACCTCCCGAGGAGCCCGGGCCGCCGCCGCCGTCGACGCCGGCCACACCGAGGCCGGCGCCGCCCTGCCCCCCGACCCCGCCTGCCCCCGCCCGATTGTCATAGATCGTCGAGGCAGTCACCGACAGCCTGCCCTGGTTATAGATCCCGCCGCCGCTGCCGCCCGATCCACCGCTGCCGCCCGATCCACCGCTGCCGCCCGATCCGCCGCTGCCGCCCGGTCCGCCGGTCGCGGGAGAACCGCTGGCCCCGCTCCCTCCTGCGCCGCCCCCACCGGCCGTGTTCCCGCGAATCGTGGACTCGGTCACGGTCAACCTGTCCCCGTTGTACACGCCACCGCCGCTACCGCCCTGGCCACCGTTTCCTCCGCTGCAACCACCGGTCCCACTCTGGCTGCCGCCCGCCGCGCCGGCGACGCCGACAGCCGCCCGGTTGCCGATCACCGCCACGGTGTCAAGGACGAGCGTCCCGCTGTTGAAGATGCCGCCGCCGCTGCCGGCCACGCCCTCGTCGGAACCGCCCGCTCCGACGCCGCCCGCGATGCAGCTCGTATCGCCGGGCCCGGTTGGACCCGGCTTCGCGTCCGGTGGACCCCCACCCGTGACCCTCAGCCTTCGCAATGTGAGCGTCGCGGAGCTCCCGACGGACAGCACCCGGTCACCCAACCGGCTCGCGTCGATCACCGTGGCCCTCGTTCCCGCGCCGGTGATCGTGAGCGGTGCCGTGCCGGTCACGTTCAGGTCGCCGCTGGTGTTGGTATCCCCGCCCGCTGGTGCGATCGACAGCACGTATCGCCCAAAGCGGAGCACGATCGTGTTCGACCTTCGGCCGGCGGTCCCGCAATCGGTCCGCAGGCCCGGTGAGTCAACGGTCGCGATCGCCTCCCGCAACGAGCACCTCCGGTCATGAGCAACAAGCTCGTCCTTCATCGTGTTGACCGTCAGCGTGGCTGCCGCGGCAGCAGCCGCGCTCGCGAGCGACGCGCACGCCACGGCGCCGACAGCAAGCGCGGCGAGCGCGCAAGCGCGCGATCTAATCACCGTCCGCCCGCAGTGGCATGCCCGGCGAGTTCGCAGTTGAACCCCCACGGCCGGCATTCCACCACATGCGTCCCGTAGCTCAACACCCCGCGCCGTCCGTGTCTCCACCCACGGGTACGCTGCGTCTCATGGGCCCGAGCTCGCAAGAAGGTGAGAGCGGCAACCTCGACCGACGCGCATTTTTGATCGGCGTCGGTAGCGCCGGCCTCGTATTGGTCGGCTGCGGCTCGCACGCGAAGACGAGCCACACCGGCACGGCCACGCGAGCCACCACGGGTACGAGAACCACGGTTCCGAAACCGCTCCCGGGCTCGCTCCAGCAGGCCATCCGCGGACACGTATTCGAGCGGAGCTCTCCCGGGTACAGCGCGGCCGCGCATATCTACGACCCGCGGTTTGACAACGTCCTCCCCACCGCCGTCGCCCGACCCGTCGACGCTGATGACGTCCGGAGCGCGATTCGCTTCACCGTCGGCAGAGACATACAGGTGCGAGCTCGCTCGGGCGGGCACAGCTACGCCGGCTACTCGACGCTGTCCAACGGAGTTGTGCTGGATCTGCGCGAGCTGAACTCGATCCGGGTCGACAAGCGCGCCGGAACGGCCGCGGTCGGAGCCGGCGCCCAGCTGATCGACATCTCTGCCGGCCTGGCCAAGGCCGGGGCGACGCTGCCGGCAGGGTCGTGTCCGTCGGTTGGGGTGTCCGGGGTCACGCTAGGCGGTGGCTTTGGCCTCGCCGCCCGGCGCTTCGGGTTGACCAGCGACAACCTGATCGCCGCACAGATCGTCACCGCAGACGGGCAGGTTCGAACCGTCAACGCTCGCTCGGATCCAAGCCTCCTTTGGGCGCTGAAGGGCGGGGGCGGCGGCAACTTTGGGATCGTCACGGAGTTCACGTTCAAGGTCCATCCGTTACCCGCGAGCGCCGCCTATTTCAACGTCACCTGGCCCTGGTCCTCGGCCGGTGAGGCGATCGCCGCGTGGCAGTCGTGGGCGCCCCACACGACCGATAGCGCGACTTCGATCCTGCACCTGAACTCAGGTAGCCAACCTTCGATCAACGCCAACGGCCAATTTCTCGGATCCTCCGGCGCGCTGGCGGGATTGCTCGGGCCGCTGCTCGCAGTCCCGGGCGCCAACCTGAGCAGCCACCTCGACATGCCCTACCTGCCGCTCCAGCTCCTCTTGGCCGGATGCTCACACGGCCTCGCGGCCTGCCACACCGTCGGCACCAGCCCCGGTGGGACGCTTCCGCGCAATACGTTCAACGCCAAGTCGGATTATGTGGGCAAGCCGCTTCCGGACGCCGGGCGAGCAGCCATGATCGCCGCGGTCGAGGCGCCTGGCTCCGGCGCCCTCCTGTGCGATTCATATGGCGGCGCGATCAATCGCATCGCTCCTACGGCGACCGCGTTCGTCCACCGCCAGGAGTTGTTCTGCATTCAGTACTACGGGAACGGCAGCACGGCGGCGTGGATCGACCAAGCCCGGAGCAAGATGCACCCCTACGTATCCGGGCAGGCCTATCAGAACTACATCGACCCGTCACTGACCAACTGGCAGAACGCGTACTACGGCCAGAACCTCCAGCGCCTCAAGTCGATCCGCAAGCAGGTGGACCCGAGCCACTACTTCAACTTCCCGCAGGCGATCGGTCGGTGACGCGGGTCTAGGAGAAGGTGACGATCACCTTGCCGTTTCCGGACTCCCTGGCACCCGGAAACGAGCCGTGTACCGCGAACGGGCTGACGAACCCGCTGCCGCCCCCACCGGCGGCGTAGTTGAGGCGAGCGGGATCGCCCGTTGGTAGCGGCTGCTTGGCTGAGCGGCTACGACAAAGAGACGATCGGGCCTCGTCCTAAGCGGCGATCTCTCGGACGCGGGTCCCAGTCGATGCCTTTCTTAGAGCAATGAAAGGCATCAATGAGCCTCGTCGAAACCCTGATCGCGTACGGCCGGATCGCTGACCGTTTGACGCGGCCTCGCGCCCGCGCACGCTGCCTGGTGTCGGTGCTGGCGCTCGCGTTCGCGAGTGCCGGTCTGTTCAACGTCGCCGCGTCCCGGGCCGCAACTACGGCGCCCGCCGCGACGCTCCCCACCCAGGGCGTGTTTGAGAGTTGCCATCTGGACAGTGAGTTGCAGACGTGCGAGCAGCGTTTGCAGGCGATGGCTGCAGCGGGGTTGCAGGTGGTGGTGATGCCGGCGATGTCTGAGTCGCTTGACTCGCTGAGCGCGTATGCGTCGCAGGCGCACCAGTTGGGGATGTCGGTGATGTGGGAGATCAGCAATCCGACGTGGTGGCAGGACCCGTCAACCAGCACCAAGGCGGCCGGCGCCTTTCAGGCGTTCGCGACCGCGTGCGGCTGCAACCAGAACGGGCCGCTGCTGGCGTACACCATCGACTGGTTGGCGCGGCTACCCGGCACCTACGGCTACTACGCCGCGGATGACTCGATGCTCGCGCCGGGCGATCAGGCCGGCGTCGCCAGCTACGTTGCGCAGATCAAGCAGCAGGACGTGGCTCACACGGTGATGATCGGCGCCTACGGTCAGCAGCAAGGGAGCTCCTACGAGGGCATCGCGGACGTGATCGGCGCCGAGAACTACCCCGTCACCGCCAGCTCGCTGATGCCCGTGGGCTCACACCAGTCGGCGTGGAACTCGGTCGCGCAATGGGCCAGCCAGACCCAGCAAGCCGCCGACGCCGCCGGCAAACAATCGGCATTCATCCTGCAAGCGTTCACCTGGGGCGACAACCTGGCCGACGGCGAAGCGGTCGGCGCCTGCACGCCCGCCGACACCCGAGATTCCTGCTACGCCAAGCTCACCTATCCAACTCCCGGCGACCAGCTGCAACTCCGAAACGAAGTGCTGCTCAACGCCCACCCCAAACTGATCCTCTGGTTTTCATTCCCCGGCACCTACGGCCAGGCCGGCAACGACACCTACTCGAGCTACCCCACCGGCGAAACCGCCACCGCCAGATTGAAGGGCCTCACCCAAGCAATCCAAGCCCCCTACCCAACCTCACCACCACCGACCACCGCAACCACCTCAAACACCACTCAAATACCAGCCATCATCCCGCTCAAGACGGTGACCAGGCGGCCAGTTCTCCGTCCGTATCGCCAATACAGTCGCGAACGCCGCCGAAGCCGGATGCGTGGCCACAAGAAGGCGAACACAACGCGGCGCGCCGGGCGGGGCTGACGCCGAACCGCTTCGCGAGCACAGCGCAAGCGGGACCTCCGGGGACCTCCTCAGATCGGATGAGATGACACATCCTCAGATCGGATGAGATGACGTCAGGCGACTGACGTTTTTGCTCAAAAACCTCCGTTTATCGAGAATCGGTTCCACCAATGTGGCAGGATCACTCGCATGGTCGAGCTGTTTCTTTTGGCTCGGCTGCCTACGGGACTGGTCACTGTCGAGCACGCCGAGTTGATCGCGGGCCTTGAAGCCTGTGAGTGGACTCGGGCCACGCGGTCCCCGTGCCGATGATGCTCGCGACGGGGGAGCTCGTGCAACTCGGTGTAGCCAGCCGTCCGCTCGCAGCAGGCTCGGGTGACGGGTTCGTAGTGGTGGCGAAGTACCTGGGCGCGCAGCTGTGAGCGACGCCTCGGACTTCGCGGCTAAGTACGAGGCTGCTGTCAGCAGCTACCTCGCCTCGGGCGATGAAGGCTCGCTGCAGGCGGCGTATGAACTGGGGCGCGAGGCGCTGGACAGCGGCCTGGGCCCGCTCGTCCTGTTCGCGATCCACCGCGATCTGCTCACGGCGCCCTGGGCTGCGAGCGTCGACCCCGCGTCACTGCGGCGTGCGACGACCTTCTTCACAGAAACGCTGGCGTCGTTCCAGATGGCCTACACCGAGGTCGTCGAAACAAGAGCCACGGTTGCCGATCTGCGCTCACTGATCGAACGCCAGGCAGGCGAGCTCGGCCGGCTCGATGAGCAGCTCGACGACGCCACGGAGGCCACTGGCAAAGCGCAGGCATTGCTTGCTCGGCACCTTCGCGAGCTCGATGGCCTCGGTGCCCAGCTGGATCAGGTCGAGCGCACGGCCGATGCTCGCCGACGGCAGATTGCCGACATCGTGAGCATTCAGGAACAGGAACGACACCGGCTCGCCGGGGAGATCCACGACGACGCCCTTCAGGCGATGTCGGCCGTATTGATGCGCCTCGGGATGGTTTCCAGACGGATCTCCGACCCTGATGAGCGGGCCGTCATCGACCAGTTGGAGGCAAGCGTCCGGGAGACGATCCGGCGACTGCGTCGCCTGCTCACCGGGCTGCAGCCTCCCGAGCTTGAGCGTTTCGGCCTCACGGCCGCGGTCAGGGCTGCGCTCGAGCACCTCGAGCGGGATTTCGCGATCACATGCTCGCTCTCCGGCGCCCTTGACCCAGAGCCGGATCCCGACGCGGCCACGGTCGCGTTCCGGATCATCCAGGAGGCCATTGCGAATGCCCGCAAACACGCCCAGGCGGCACGGATCGACGTAGCCCTCGAGACGCGAGACGGCGGGGTTCTGGCGCGTGTGACCGACGACGGGGTCGGCTTTGATCCTGACGCGGCCATCAGCGCCCCGGGAGCGGGGCACCTCGGCCTTTCGGCGATGCGAGAGCGCGCGGTGCTATCCGGCGGCCAGCTGACGATCTCCAGCAGACCGGGCGAGACCACCGTCGAGTTCTGGCTGCCCGACAGCAGTCGGACACGGGCGCCGTTGTGAGACCGACGACGGTGATCATCGCCGATGACGATCCGGTTTTCCTCGAGGCCCTGGCGGACCTGGTCGCCTCGGTGCCCGAGCTCGAGATGGTCGGAGCCGCGACGGACGCGGAGGAGGCGATCAAACTCGCTTCGGAGGTGCATCCGGCCGCCGCGGTGATCGACGTGAGAATGCCACGGGGAGGAGGCCCGCGTGCGGCCCAAGGCATTCTCGAGTGCTCTCCGGGAACGATGGTCATCGCATATTCCGCCGACGACGATCGCGGAATCGTCCTCGACATGCTCCGCGCGGGGGCAAGCGGCTACCTGGTCAAGGGTGCACCGGCTGACGAGGTGATCGCCAAGCTTCTGCACGTCGCCCGTGGCGAGGCCGTGCTCTCGCCGGAGGTGGCGGGAGGAGTAGTCGACGAGCTCGCGCTGCAGATTAAGCAGCACGATCACGAGCATGAGGCGCGCCAGACCCTGCGGATGCGTATTCAGGAGACGATCGACCGCCGCCGGTTCAACTGCGTGTTCCAACCGATCGTGGATCTGAGCTCGGGTGAGGCTGTCGGCGTGGAAGCGCTGTCCCGGTTCTCCGGGGAGCCGCTGCAGGGACCCGATCGGTGGCTCGCCGACGCGCGGCGCGTGAATCTAGGACTCGAGTTGGAGCTCGCCATCGCCGGCGCCGCCGTGGAGGAGGTCGGCGCGCTCCCGGAGGGCGCCTTCCTGTCCGTCAACCTCTCGCCCGACTCGCTGGCGAGCGCGTATCCGCTGGTCGCCGATGCCGGTCCCCGGCGGCTCGTGATCGAGGTGACCGAGCACGCGGTGATAGACGACTACGAGGCCCTCCAGCCTCACATCGCCAAGCTGCGAGCGGCGGGTGGAAGGCTCGCCGTCGATGACGCCGGCGCCGGGTTCGCGAGTCTCCGGCACACGTTGCAACTGGCGCCGGAGTTTCTGAAGCTCGACCTATCGCTGACCAGAGGGATCGACCACGACCGTGGCCGGCGAGCGCTCGCCGTCGGCCTGATCGGGTTTGCCGGAGAGCTCGGATCAGAGATCATCGCCGAAGGGATCGAGACGCGCGAAGAGCTCGAGGCTCTGCAGTCGCTAGGGGTGCGTCGCGGGCAGGGTTTGTATCTGGCGGCGCCAGGTCCGTTCGCGGAGGCCTGGGCGTGAGCGTCGGGGTCGAAGGCGGTGAGCCGATCGGGTGCTTGATCGCAGATGACCACCCCGCGATCCTCGACGCGGTCAGCCGCTGGATCGCGGAGCAGGACGGTCTCAAGCTCGTGGCAACCGCGCGAGATGGCAAGCGAGCGATCAAGCTGATCGAGCAGCTGCGCCCAAGCGTCGCGGTGATCGACATCCGGATGCCCGGGATGGACGGGATCCAGGTCGTTCGCCAGCTCAGCGAGAGGCAGATCGAGACGCACGTGATTCTTTACACCGGCGACGGCGATCGGGCCCTCTTGGTCGAAGCGCTGGACAGCGGCGCTCGCGGGTTCCTGCTGAAGGAAGCCCCGCTCGACGACCTGCTTCGCGCCATCCGGCTCGTCGCACGCGGGGGGACGTATGTTGACCCCTCGCTGGCGAGGACGCTCCTCACGCCGGATGGGGTCGCGAGGTTGCCGAGTTTGACCGCGCGAGAGCGCCAGATCGTCCAGCTGCTCGCCGACGGAATGCGAAACGACCGGATTGCGCTCGAGCTGACGATCTCGCCGCTGACGGTTCGCACTCACATCACCAATCTGGTGCGCAAGCTTCACGCCGACACGCGGACGCAGGCCGTCGCGGAGGCGCTGAGGCAGTCGCTGATCAGCTAGTTAGCTAGGAGCGCGACGAGCTCCGGGCCGCCGTCGAGCCGGTATCCCCGCGCGTGTAGCGTGTTCCAAGGACGGGGCTTATGACCAGGGGGAAAGAAAGCGCGCGCATGAAGCGTTTATCGCAGTTCCTCGCACTCGCATTGATCGTGGGCGCGGGCGTCGGCGTAGCGCTGGCAAGCGCGCCGCAATCCGAGTTGTTCTCGCTTCCGTCGGGCATCGTCGTGTTGCAGAACGTGGCGCCCGCCAGCCTGGCGCCGCGCAGGTCGGCATCGCGCAGGTTGGCGTCCTTCAGGTAGGCGCCGCGCAGGTTGGAGTGGCGCAGGTTGGAGTCCTCCAGGCTGGCGTAGCGCAGGTTGGCCTTGTAGAGGTCGGCGCGCTCCAGGTTGGCGTAGCTCAGCTTTGCACGGAGCAGCTGGGTTTCGCTCAGGTCCGCTTCGCTCAGGTCGGCGTAGTTCAGGTCGACGTAGATCATGTGGGCAAGGGACATGTGGGCGCCATGCAGGTTCGAGTGGCTGAGGGGGGAGAAGTCCAGGATCTCGCGGCTCAGGTCTGCTCGCGGGCAGTTCGTGTACGGCTTGATCTCACAGCCATTGATCGTCTTCGCGCTGGCGAGCGCCGCGACAGCCGCGCCCACGATCACCACAGCAAGCAGAACAGACAACCGCTTCATATCGCCCCTTCCTTTCCCCCAACTTCCGAGCCCTCGGTGTCGGGGAATCGTACGGTCCGCGACGGGACCTGTCCAGCCCTCGGGGGGGGCGCTGCGGTCGACGGGGCATCACCGCGCTCCAGGGCGCTCAGGCCACAGAAAAACCCCGCGCTAGCGGGGCTCTCTGAACATCGGGGTGCCCGGACGAACTTCCCTTGAACACTGGGATTCCGGCGATCTCATACCGCTCGCATACCGTTTGGGCACGCGCTCGGCTGTCGCATCTAGCGGTGGATTCAAATCGTGTCTGCACCACCCGGAGAGAGTCAGCGATTCGCTGACCAACGAGGTGAGGTGTGGTGATGCCGAGGGGTCACTACCGTTGAGCCGAGGCTGTGAAGGACGCGATCTGGGAGCTGCGAGCGGAGGGGTTGAGCGAGGCGGAGATCGGCCGCCGGCTCGTGATGCCGAAGCGGACGGTGAGTAAGTATCTGCAGAGGTGGGAGGGATACGCCCGAGGCCCGCCGTCGGGCTGAGTGCTGCCTGACGCTGGATGAGCGTGAGGAGATCTCGCGTGGGATCGCTCGGGGAGACTCGGCCCGTGCGATCGGTCGCGCCTGGGTCGCTCGCACACCACGGTTCCCGTGAGATCAACCGTTGCGGCGGCCGGGGCGCTATCGCGCCCATGCAGCGGAGCGGAGGCTTGGGGGCGGGCCGGCGCCCGCGAGCCGTCGAAGCTCGAGCTGTGTCGCGAGCTGTGTCGCTTGTGATCGGAGCGGCTCGAGCAGGATCACTCTCCGCAGCAGATCTCGGGCTGGCTTCGGCTCTCATACCCCGACAATGAGCCGATGCAGGTCTCGCACGAGACGATCTACCGCGCGCTGTATGTCCAGGCGCGGGGGTCGCTGCGACGCGAGCTCACCCGGCATCTGCGAACCGCGGCGGAGAAGCGCTATGCCCGGACGCACTCCAAGCGCGGGCAGGGCCCGGGCAGCATCGCGGGATGGTGATGATCTCCGAGCGCCCACCAGAGGTCTCGACCGCGCGGTGCCCGGGCACTGGGAGGGCGACTTGCTGATGGGAACGCACGACCGCGATCGCGACCCTGGTCGAGCGCCAGACCCGCTACTGCCACTCGTCGCGCTGCCCGAGGGGACCAGCGCCGAGCCGGTCTGCGACGCGCTCAAGGCGAGCATCAGACGCTGCCCGTCCAGCTTCGCCGCTCGCTTACCTGGGATCAGGGAAAGGAGATGGCAGCGCACCGTCGGTTCAGCGTCGAGACCGGCGTCGAGGTCTACTTCTGCGATCCCCGCAGCCCGTGGCAGCGCGGGTCCAACGAGAACACCAACGGCCTCCTTCGCCAGTACTTCCCGAAAGGCAAGAGCCTCGCCGGGGTGAATCAGGCAGAGCTCGACGAGGTCGCCCGCAAGCTCAACGACCGGCCCCGCCAAACGCTCGGGTTCCGGACACCCCGCCGAGAAACTCACCGAACTGATCGACGGGCTCACCAGCACCACCGAGCTCTGACCCGCTTCGGACAACGACCCTCTCCGCTCGACAGTTCAGAACCGGATGGGACAATCAGAAATAACCAGGGTGGTGCAGTCACCGGTGGAGCCCGCATCGAGTTCCGGCAGTCTCGGGGCCCGACCAGCTCAGCACGTTCAGGACGAGCGCGATCCGCTGCTGCTCATAGACCAAACGAGCACTTTCGCTCGTAGTGCTGGTCAAGGCCGGGGGCGTTGCCGATATCGGCGGTGTGACGACCTTTATCGGGTGGCGGCAGCTGCGACTTGCAGTGCTCCTAGCGATCCTCGCTGCGCTCGTCGTTTCGATTCTCGCAGGAGCGGGTCAGCCAGCAATGAGTCTGCTGCTGGACCGACCGCTCGTCCACTGACGGCCGCCCAGAAGTCGGCGGCGATGGACGCCTTGGAACGGATAGCCCCACCCACAGGTTTCATCGGTACGAGCGGTGGTGGGTCGGCAGTTCGCCTCGTAGTCCTGCGATCCCTTGTTCTTCCAGCGCCTGCGATCTGCTTCTGGAACACCACTCCAATTCCGGTGTTGACCAATGGCTCTGCACGAACGCTGCTCGCCCAATTCGGTGTTCGACCAGACAAGCTGGCGTGCGACCAGATCCCGGTGCAGGTTCCGCTAAGCAACTGTCCGGGCTACGGCAGCTTCGCCGGATATGGGCTCGGGATCATCCTCACGGTCGTGCACGCCCGCTTCTCCGACCAAAGGTCCGGGACGCAGGTCGTGCTTTTCGCCGTGCGAGCGAAATAGCGTCCAGTCCAGCTCTGCCGCTGCTTCTGGAATGATCGACCTGCGGCAGCGCCAGAGATAGCAACCGAAGGAGGAGCGGTCGTTAGCCGGGAACGATGACCCGCCGGCGTCCCCGTTGGTCCGCCAATGCGTTGCTGATGCATTGAACTGGCGCTGAGCCTCGACGCTCGTTCGCTCATCGCTAGGATGCAGGACGGCGTTCTAAACATCGTCGATCCCTAAACCATGCTCTCAACCCGAGCCCGGCAGGATCGGCCCGACTTAGCGGGGACCACCTGCGCGGCGTCAGAGTCACCCGGGTAGTCGCTTCGAATATCCGCGACCGGTACGCAGTCGAGTCAGCAGGAACGAGTATACCCCTGGCCGATCGAACCGTTGGCAAGCAAGTAAGCGTCGTCCCCATTGGTTGACATGCAGTACCGACCCGAGCCGAGCCGCGAGAGCTCATCCTGTCGACCACCTGAGTCGTAAAACCAGGCTGGATACACAAAGTCTGCGATGTGCACCCCATTGACGTTCACAAACCACCATTGGACTGGGTCGGAGACCTCGACGTGCCACGCCACACGCGGCGAGTCCGCCCGTGGCCACCACAAGCCCCCGGTTGGATCCACAAACATCTCCTCCAGTTCGTGAGAAGCGACGTATTGCCAGCCGTTCCCGTCCGTTACATTGGCCAGAGCATACGGGCCAATCGCTCCATCTTGGTGGCACCCAGCGGCTTGCGGGCTGCCGCAGTACTGTGCTACCAGGGCATTGTTATTGACGATCAGCAGTCGAGTCGAGCTTCCGGACCCAATTCGATGTCGGATCGTCCCCACGCAGCGTGAAAGTCGCCGTTGATCATGTGCTGGGCAGCGGTCTCGAACGCCGAGATGTCTCGCTGCGGGACACCCGCGAGGTTGATGACTGACACCCGTCGCGTCGTCGGACCGCCCATTGATCCAAATAACGATGGCGGTGGGGTGGAAGGCGGACCGGGCGTTGGACTGGGAGGTGGTTCCACAATGGGTCCGGAGCCGCTGCCGCTACAGGCAGGTGCGCCTGGTGAATGTTGATTGATTCCTACCCCGTCGTCGATGAAGTGTTCGTTGATCCAACCGTAGCCGGTGCCGCGACCGCTGTACCAGCGAGCCTGCTCCCACATCCGGTTCGCGGATCCAGGCACGTTTCCGGCACCGAGCCGAAAGCACGTGACGGTGACAGTCGTTCCGGGATAGAAACCATCTCCAGTTATGCGGACGGCGGTGTTCCAGTCGGGACCGGATCGCCAGTACACACCACCGGCCGCGTTCATCACCGGGTAGGTATGAGCCGGTTGCGGAGGTGGCGGAGGCGCAGACGGAGCGCCGCCGGCGCAGTCGGGCACTCTGTTGTCGACGAACGGTGTCCCGCGAAGACTGCCGCTGGTCTGGCCGTTGTTGTAGAACGCATCCGCAGAGACGTAGTAGTTCCCGTTCCACGGACTGGCGGCGATCCTGTACCACCAAGTGTTGCCGTCCGCGACCCTAAAGCCTTGGATCTTGCAGGCGACAGCTACCGTCTGGCCGCCTTGGATTGACGGCCCTTGCGTTCCGCCGGCGTTCAGGTAGTTGGTCCAAGTGTGAGCGAGGCCCCCAGCGGTTTCAGAATAGCCCGGCGCGGGTGGCGGTGCTGGTGGCGGCGGCGGAACAGTGTTGAATATCGCTGCGACGGCCTGACCCGTTGTCATCGAGACGACGCATGCCCCGCTCCCCGAGCATCCAGCCCCCAGCCAGCCTGCGAAGGTCGATCCGGGCGCCGCGCTGGCGGTGAGCGTAACGAGGGTCCCGTTCGTATAGTTGTGTGAGCAGTCGCTCCCGCAGTTGATCGTCCCGTCGGAGCTCGTCACGGCGCCTGAGCCCGATCCGCCGTCGCTGATCGTGAGCTCATAGATCGGTGTGGGGGTTACATTGAACGTCGCGGTGACGGTCTGGGCCTGTGTCATCGTGACGGTGCAGCTACCGGCGCCCGAGCATCCCCCGCCAGACCAGCCTGCGAAAGTCGAACCGGCACTCGGGGTAGCAGTGAGAGTTACGGACGTGCCGCTCGGATAGACATGTGAGCAGGTGCTGCCGCAGTTGATGTTCCCGTCGCTACTGGTAATCCCGCCCGAGCCCGAGCCGTTCGCAGCTACCGAGAGGGCGTAGCTACTTCCACCACCGCCGCCGCCTGCCGTAACGACCGTGGCCGTCACAGTGTGCGCGGTGTAGTTGATCCGGACGGTGGGCGCGGAGCCAGAGCAGCTGACCAGCGAGACAACGCTGCCATCCGGAAGGCCGCTGAATGTTCCGCTAACGCTGCCAGTTGTCTGAATCATCGTGTCCACGTCACCGACATTGAGAGTCGGACAAGCCCCAGACCCACCATGCACAGCAAAACTCGCCCCGCCCAGATCCACAGCCCCGCTCGCCGTCAGCTGCGAATAATTCGTGCCCGCTGTCGTGCCAGAGCTCAAGATGTTTTCGTCGACGACCGTCCCGGACGAAAAACTCACGCCCCCGTTGACAGTGAGCGTTTGCGCCGCGTCGGGCGAGCCTGTGAGGTGGCTCGACCCGGTCATCGAGATGGGCCCGGTCTTGGCGGGTTCGTAGATCTCAAGCCAGGCGCTATTGAAGGTGACCGGATTCCCGTCGGTCCAGTTGAGCAACGGCGTTCCGGGCCCGCTAAGCAAGACGTCCGCTCCAGTGGCGGCGGTGATCGGCCCGACCTCGATGTCGCTCACGTCGTCAAACGAGCCGCCGGTCCCCTGAAGGGCCAGCGCTTGGCTGCTGCCGGTCACATTTCCGTTGATCGACAAGCTCTCGCCCGACACGCTCCAGGTCTGCGGGCCGCTGAGGGCCAGAGGCGTACTCAACGAGGCGAACGGTAACGCGCCTGAACCTGCAGCGGCGGTAATCCCGCCAGTCCCGAGGGTGATTCCGTTTCCAGACAGGTTGTACGGGCCGCCGGTGATGGAGAGAGCGTTTGCGGTTATGCCGCTTACGTCATTGAAGCTCTGGTAGCACGCCTCGGTAGGAGGACTGCTAGTGCACGCGGAGACGCCGCTGAGGTCCGGAAAAGTGAGCGTGCCCACCGAACCACTCGGAGCGACTCCACCCCAGTTCGTACCGTTCGACCAGAGCTGGGAATTTCCAGCGCCGCTCCAGGTGTAATCCGTGGCCGACGCTAGCGACGGCCCAGCCAAGAACGCCAGAACCACAACTAGAACCCCACCAACCCTCCATCCCGCCCGGCGCATACCCCATCCCCTCGTCCCTTAATGATCTCGCCCCACCGCCCCGACCCCACAGCTCGACCATCCTTCAATCGGACGAGCACGCGGCACTATCCCCATACGACCCCGAGAGCGCAATCGGACATTCGTCCAGCTGCAATGCACCTCTTTTCGGTCGGGCCAAAGGCAACGCCGAGCGCGAAGCCCCCGCCGATAGGGTGACCACCGGCTATCTGTCGGCTGGCTGCCTCACTCCTCAAGGAAGCCACTGTGCCGACCGTAACGACACCCGATGAGCCAACTTGACGATGGCGACGGCTTCGATCGCGGGGCTGCGGGAGCGAGCGCTCGCCGTGAGCACGCCAGGCGCAAGGGACGGCGAGAGCGCGACGTTCGCGCAAAGCACCCGCGCATCGGCGGAGTCCTCTTGGCACTCCAGAACGAGCCCGCGCACGAGCGAGCGTGGGCGACTGGTGCCGCAGGCGAAGCGCGGGTCGCCCAGCAACTGGGGAAATACCTCGGCGCTGACGTTGTCGTGCTTCACGACCGCCGGATTCCCGGCAGCCGCGCCAACATCGACCACATCGCGATTGCCCCATCCGGGGTCTGGGTCATCGACTCCAAGCGCTATAAAGGCGAGGTCGCCATCAAGCGGGCACCATCACCGGCGAGGGCGAGTCGGGCGAGTACGACGCCGTCGAGCTCGACTCGCACCGAGCGGGTCGAGCGCACCGCGTCGACGCGGACGTACGGGCTGCGGGGATGGACGAACACCTGCTCGTCCTCCTCGAACCACGCGTCGAGCGCGTCCCAGTCGAAGCGCACGGTCCCGCTGAGCCCGTCGGTCGGTGATTCGGCGTGTAACTTGGCGGAGCGGGCCCGCTCGATGTCGTGGACACGCAACCCGTACAGCTCGACGGGTCCCCGTCTGGTCGCCTGCGTGTTCCCTTCCGCGACGAGCAGATCCTCACGTACGTCTTCCAGCGGTATGTAGTACTGCGGGTAGTAGGGCCACTCCCAGACGTAGCTCGCCCGTGTGGTATCGAAGATCGTCTCGCCGGCAAGGACCGCCCGGACCCCGGCGTGGGGCTGGCTCGACGTGGTTGACGGGGACGATTGGTGACGGGTAGTCGTTCATTTGTTGCTCCTTGGGCTTCGTCAGTGGTCCAGCTGCCAAGCGCGATGCGGGTTCGACCTCAGACCGCGACACGGCCGCCGTCGACGGGCACGATCGCGCCGTTGACGTAGCTGGCGCCGTCGGAGGCGAGGAACACGATCGCCGCGGCGATCTCGCCGGGGTCGGCTGCGCGGCCCAGGGGGACCGTGGCCGCGAGCTGCTCGAAGCCGTCGCCCATCGCGGCGGTGCCCGGGGTGCGAGTCGGCCCTGGGGACACCGCGTTGACGCGCACGCCTTGAGGACCGTACTCGGCGGCCCACGCCTTGGTGAGGAGCGCAGCGGCGGCTTTCGAGGCGCCGTAGAGCGAGAGTCCGGCCATGCCGAATTCGGCGACCATCGTCGTGACGTTGATGATCGCTCCCCCGCCCCGTTGTGCCATCTGCGGCGCGATCGCCGCAGTCAGGAAGAACGGCGCCTTGACGTTGACATCGAAGGTCGTGTCAAACGTCGCTTCGTCGATCTCTGAGGTCGCGCCCCCGGGGAACACGCCGGCGTTGTTGACGAGGATGTCGATCTCGCCGGCGCGGTCGGCGAGCGCCGCAACCTCAGAAGGCTTGGACAGGTCTGCGGTGATGAGCTCGGCTTTGCCGCCGGCGCGCTCGATCGCCGCGGCGACCTCGGCCCCGCGGGCACGGTCGCGCCCGCTCAGCAACACCGTCGCTCCTTCGCTTGCCAGCGCCTCGGCTGTCGCCCGGCCGATACCGGACGTCGCGCCGGTAACCAGCGCGTGCTTGCCTTCGAGTTTCATGGCGTCTCCTTGGCGCTAATGGACTAGATAGTCCAGTCGTGGAGATGTGAAGACAAGCAGGAACCGACTGGACTGTCAAGTCCAATGGCGATAATCTCGGCGTATGCCTGCATTGACGCCAACTACCGAGAAGGGCCGCGCCACCCGCCGGCGGATCGTGCAGACGGCTGCCGAACTCGTGGCGGAGAAGGGCGCGGCCGCAACGAGCCTGGACGACGTCGGCGCGCGCTCGGGCGCGAGCCGCAGCCAGCTCTATCACTACTTCGACGACCGTGACGACCTGATCCGCGCCGCGATCGATACCACGACCGAGGCAGTCCTAGGCGCTCAGGACGGGCTGCTGGACGACCTCGACTCGTGGGCCGGGATCGACCGCTGGTTCCAGGCGCTCGTCGACCTGCAGGTCGAGCGCCAGGCGCGCGGAGGCTGCCCGATCGGCACGCTCGCGGGGCGACTCGCCGAGCGCGACCCGCAAGCTCGCGCCGCGATCGCCGACGGGCTCGGCCGCTGGGAGCAGCACTTGCGCCAAGGACTCGAGCGCATGCAGAGGCGCGGCAAGCTACGAGCGGCCGCCGACCCCACCACCCTCGCCACGGCGACGATGGCCGCGCTCCAGGGAGGCCTGCTGCTGACCCAGGTACGACGAGACCCGCATCAGCTGCGAATCGCTTTGGACGCCGCGCGCATCGTCCTGCGCAGCGCCGCGTCCTGAACGCGCTGGTTCCCTGCGACCGAGCAGATTGCAGCGACCGTGCGGTAGGCCGCGAGGTCTGCCGAGCCGCCGAAGGCGTGGGCGCGCCACTCGGTCAGCTCAGGGTGATCCCAAGCTACCCGAGACGCGGGCCAAGAATGGACTTGATAGTCCAGGGGCGCTGTGCTTCCCTTCTATTGGACTGAGTAGTCCAAGATCAGAGACGAGCGGAAGTAACGCGACACCGTCGCGGGTCTGCTTGCCCACAGCGACAGAGGAGGCCGCACCATGTCCACTACCGCCCGGATTGTGACCCACGGCGTCCGCCCGCGCCAGGCCGCCCCCGATCTCATCGTCCCGCTTCTGCGCGGAGGCACCTACCGTCTCGACGATCAGAAGCCGGAGCTGTTCACGATGGTCGTATTCTTCCGCGGCCTTCACTGCCCGGTCTGCCGGGCTCAGCTGACTGAACTTGATCGCCGCCTCGATGAGCTCGACAAGCGCGGCATAAACGTCATCGCCGTCAGCGGAGAGACGCACGAGCGCACCACCAGGCTCGCGCAAGCGTGGAAACTCGAACGCCTCCCCCTCGCATACGGCCTCACCGAAGAGCAGATGCGCGCTTGGGGCCTATTCATCTCCCACGGAATCAAAGACGACGAGCCAACGCTGTTCAACGAACCCGGGCTATTCCTTATTTCACCCGACCACACCGTCTACTACGAATCGATTCTCTCGATGCCCGTCGGGCGCCCGCGGCTGAGCGACCTGCTCGAGGGCATCGACTACTGGTCCGCTACCGACTACCCGGCCCGTGGCGAGTCCTAGCCGAACACCCACGGGCGGTCGAGTCAACGGCGCCGTTGCCTCGGTCAGCGGCGCTCGCGCCGCCGAGCAGTCTCGATAACTGCGCCTGAGCTCGTGGCCACGACGGTCACGATCACGACGGCGCCGAGGTACACGAGGTGCGTCAGCGAGCCGAAATGGCTATCGGGCAGGCCGAGCACTGCAGCGAGCAAGACCGCGACTCCCCCAGCGATTGCGGTCCGGGACCAGCGGCCGGTGAGCAGTCCGGAGCATGGCCCCACGATCAGCGCGCCGACCAGGATCACGTGCCCCCCAGGGCCGCATCGGCCGCGGCGATCAGCGAGCTGAGGATGACGGCTAGATAGAAGACCCGGTTGAGGGACCAGCCAGAAACGAGCGACCAATCGTCGGGTGATGGCGAGCCCGCCGTCGCGCTCCCGTTCGTGGTTGCCGGACGCTGGCGATCCTAGTGTTGCGTCACGAGGAATCTCGCGGTCGACTCGCGTCAGGCTCGATCGTCCGACGCGGTCCTGTTCCCGGCTCGGGCCGGGCCGTCGGTTCGCGGCCGGGGCGGCGGAGCAGCCATGCCCCGAGTCCCACCCCCACCACGACCGGCAGTGCGGTGCCGAGCAGCATGCCGACCGTCGACGAATACGCGCTCGTCAGAATCAGGCCGACGAACGCGAGATACGCGCACGCGATCAGAACGCCCTCGCCGCGACGCAGCCCGCCGCCCACATACGCACAGCCCAGCGAAAATGCCGTCAAACCGAAGTACCACACGACCACGAGCGTCGCGGCTGTCGACGACGCGCCGAGGCCTACGACCGCGCCGGGGAGCAGCAACCCTAAGGCGACGTTGAGCGCGTTGCTGTTCATCGCCGTGCTGAGCGTCGCGGCGCCCCTTCCGCGGCGGGCGAGATACACGGCCGCGACCGCGTTCGGCAAGCTCGTCACCACGGCGAGGACCAGCGCGCCGACGACGATCTCCGGGACCGCATGGCGGGTGCCGAGCGTGGAGGCGGCCTGCTCCATCGCGATGCTCGCGCCGACCACGACGACCACCGCGGCTACGGCGAGGACCGCGTCCCGCGCGCGGCCCCGGCGAGGATGGATCGCAGCCACGAGCTCAAGCTCCTCCTCCTCGATCGCGCCCGTCAGCCACCGTGCCCAAGCCGCCGGAAGCCCGACTCGCCGCAGCCGATCGTGTTTGACCCCGAGGATCAGCAGGTACGGCACCAGCACCACCAGCACGACCGCCAGCCCCGCCGCGGCCGACAATGCCCCCACCACCACCGCGACGGCCGTCGCGGCGATCCACAACGCCACGGCGCCCTCGAACACGACCACGCGGCGGTGCAGCGCAATCTCCCCGGCGAGCACGGCCGCGAGCCCGAGCAACGCGGCCAGGTTGAAAACATTCGACCCGACCACCACCCCAGCCCCGAGCCGTGCCTGATGCCCAACGAGCGCCGTCACTGCCGCCGTGATCTCCGGGGCGTCGGCCGCCAGCGCCGCCATCATCCCCAATAACGCCTCGGTGAGCCCCAGCCGCGCCCCAATTCGCTCCAACCGCGACACGAGCACCCAACTCGCGCCAAGACTTACTAGCGCCGCCGCCGCGAAGGCGAGCACCAGCAATGGATCGGACACGACCGTCAGGCTCCCGCCGGGTCGGACCGCGGCGCCGCAGGCGCAAGACGAGCGGAGCGTCGTATGTCGTGTGTGCGGGTCACCTTGGTCTCCCCCCGAAGGGCACGCCGACCAGGCTTCCCGGCACTCCGTCGCCAAGTCTATGGCCAAGGCGGCGCTCAGAGCCTGGCCTCACGCGCGAGCGGGTCAGGGCTCGGCGTCAGCGCTGACGGCAGCGGTTGCCGGCCGGTGGTGTTCGCGTTTCTGGTTCGTGGGTGCGAGGACTATCAGCCGTTCGTTGGGTTCAAGCGTGAGGTCTGGCCGAGCGGCTTGGATCTCGCGGCCGCTGGTTACGGCGGCGACGATCACATCGGGTGGCCATTTGATGTCGGCGATGCGTCGTCCGCGTGCGGGCGAGTCAGGCGTGATCCTGAGCTCGAGCATCTCGTAGCCGCGCATTGGCGAAGTGGGCAAGTGGATCGCGGCCTGCGGGTCGGTGACGGCGAATTCGGCCGCGGCCGCGCCCTCCTCGATCTCCGCTTCGGAGGACGTTAGCCTGGTGGCCAGCGCCCGCAGCACGTCGGCGCGGGTCAGCCATCCGTGCAGCTTTCCGTCGCGGGTGAGCACGGGTAGCCCGTCGCGTCCGTAGAGGACGAGTTGGCGCCGTGCGTCCTCGAGGTCCTCTTCTGCGAACAGCACCTGTGGCGAGCGGCGGAGGGTCACGGGACCGACGAGCCGCTCCCAGTCTGGCTCATCCACGGGCCGGCGGTGTGCGGCGGCGGTCATGCTCGGCTGTCCGTTCTGATGATCGAGCGGCTGCATGACCTGTTCCACGGTGAGGGCTTGCAGCGCGCCGAGAGCCTTGGGGCGTTCGATGTCGATTCCGCGTCTCAGCAGCTTGGTCGTGTAGATGCTGCCGTAGGTGATGCGCTTGGCCAGCTGGGCGGCGACTCCGCAGGCCAGCATGATCGGCAGGATCAGCGTGAAGTTTCCGGTCATCTCTGCCACGCTCGCGATCGCTGTCAGCGGCGCCTGCGCAGCGGCAGCGAACACGCCGCCCATCGCGACCACGCCGTACAGGGCCGGCGGGCCGACGGCGGCGCCGAACACATCGTGGACGATGACTCCGAAGGCCATCCCGGCGGCGGCGCCGATGAACAATGAGGGTGCAAATACTCCTCCGGACCCGCCGATCCACAGCGTCAGACTGGCGGCGAGGATCTTGCCGAGCATCAGGATGACCACGAACCACAGGACGTAGTGGTTGCCGAGCACTCGGTCCATCACCGGGTAGCCGACCCCGTACATCTGTGGAAGCGCCAGCAGCACCAGCCCGAGCAACGGTGCTCCCGCGACCGGACGCAGCCACTCCGGCCGGCCTCGCCAGACGCGGTCGGCCGCGTCCTCGCCCTTGTAGAGAGTCTTTTGAAACGCGACGCCGATCAGCGCGGCCGCGATCCCGAGCAGCACGATCAGGAGGTAAGTGAAGTCGTTGGTCACACTCAGGCCGTGGGGGACAAAGGCGAAGAACGGCGCCCCGCCGAAAAACGCGCGGCTGAGCACGTCAGCGGTGACGGCGGACACGATCGTGGCCGCCAGCGCGTCCAGCGAGAACTCCTTGAGCACGATTTCAAAGCCGAAGAACACGCCCGTCAGAGGCGCGTTGAAGGTCGCCGCGATCCCCCCGGCCGCGCCACAAGCGACGATCACCCGCAGCCGTCCCTCGCTCATCCGAACCAGCTGACCAAGCGTGGAGGCCAGCGCCGAACCGATCTGCACGATCGGCCCCTCGCGACCCACCGACCCGCCGCCGCCGATGCATAGCGCCGATGCCAGCCCCTTGACGACGGTCACCGGTGGCCGGATGCGTCCGCCGTTCTCGGCGACCGCGACCATCACCTCCGGCACCCCGTGTCCCCGGGCCTCGCGAGCGAACCGATAGATCAGCGGCCCATAGAGCACCGCGGCGATCACGGGGACGATCAGCACGAAGCCCACGCCGAGGAACGGGACGTGCGTACTCGCGGCATGCCCCTGCTGGCCGAACGTCTCGTGGCCCGTGAACAGCCAGGTGATGAAGAAGATCAGCTCCCGAAACGCGGCCGCGGCGAACCCCGTCCCCAACCCGACCACCAACGCCATCACGACCAACCCCAACTTCGAGGCCGCCAGCCAGTCGGACAGCGCTCGGAGCGCTGGCCGGTGATGGCCGGCGACGCCCGCGGCTCTCGAGCGTCGGCTCGGGCTCATCGGGTGCGCCGAGCGATCACCGCGACCGGGGATCGCGCATCCCGCTCAGCAGCGAGTCGAGTCCGAACCGGAACGCGGCCTCGGCGTCGAGCTCGACCATTTCGCCCGCTCGACCAGCGAGGATCTCGAACTCGTTGCCAGGAAGTGCTTTGAGCCGTCTGCGCCCTGCCGCCCGCGCAGCGTCCACGGTGAAGCCGGTTGCCTCGGCCAGCGCGTAGCCGCGGGCGTAGCTGACCGTCGCTCGGTAGATCGCAAGCGCCTCGCTCGGACTGAACCCGCGCCCCACGAGCACGCCCAGGAGCCGCTCGACAGGCCGCAACGACGCCGGCGAGTCCAGCGGCTGGAGGCCCACCAGCTGAAACGTCGATGGATGCCCAATCGCGACGTCACGCAACGCGGTCGCAAACCGCCGGCACGCCTCGCGCCAGTCGTCTGTCAACGGGAGCTCGTGAAGGGGCTCCAATAGCCGATCCCCGATCGCTGCCAGCAGCTCCTCGCGACCGTCGAAGTGGTGGTAGAGCGCCATCGCTTCAACGCCCAGCCGAGTTCCGAGGCGGCGCATGCTCAGCGCCCCGGGCCCGTCCTGCTCGATCAGGGACACGGCGGCGTCGAGGATCGCAGCCCGGTTCAACGGTCCCTGATGGCGCCTCGGGGTGGACTTGGCTGCAAGCGGCATCCTGACGGCCGACTTTACACTGTAAGGTCCCGAGTCGATGCAGCGCCCAGGCCTCGCCGCTCAACTGCTCAACCAAGTCGCCGCGGCCGGCGCCGCGATCGCCGCGAGCTACTCACGCGTCTGGCGCGCCGAAGAGCCGCCCCTCCCAGACCAGGCGGACACGACCAGCGCTCCACGCGAACCCGAACTCAGCGAGCCCGAGCACAGCCGGCGTCACGCAGCCCCACACGACGCCGCGACGCGTCGATCGACAGGCCCGCAACGCTGAGCCCGCCGGCACGCAGGCACCTGACAATTACCCCCGCCCGCGAGGCAATTGTCCGACGCGGTATCGCGCTGGAGATCTTCACGCTGTCGTGGACCACCGCGGAGGCGGCTGTTGCGGTCGCGGCGGGGGTGGCAGCAGGGAGCGTCGCGTTGATGGCGTTCGGCGTCGATTCGGTGATCGAGTTCGTGGCGGCGCTCGTGGTGTTGAAAACATTCCGTGCCGAGCAGGCCGGTCGAGGCGACAGCGCCGAGCGGCGGGCGCTGCACGTGATCGGCCTGACCTTCTTCCTGCTCGCGGCCTACATCATTGCCGACGCCGCATCCACGCTCATCGCGTCCAGTCGACCAGATAGCAGCGTGGCGGGTGCGGCGGTGTCGGCTGCTGCACTATTGGTCATGCCCGTCCTCTCCCTCCTGAAGCGACGGACTGGGAGCGCTCTTGGCAGCCAGATGCTGCTGACGGACGCCGCCGAATCCATCTTCTGCGCCTACCTCTCCGCCGCCGTGCTCGTCGGCCTGAACCTGAACATCGCGTTCGGCTGGTGGTGGGCCGACCCCGCCGCCGCGCTCGTCCTCGTACCGCTCGTCATCAAGGAAGGCCTGGAGACACTCGAAACCGATCACCACGGCGAGTGATCGCTGGATCCGAAACCGTTCGGCTAAGACCTCCTTTGACTCACCGACAAGCATCCCTCCATGGGCAAGGAGCGTTCTGCTCGGCGCCGAAAGCATCGACCCCGGCGAGCTGAGCGGGCCACTGACGTCGCCAGATCCGCGTCTGCCGATTTGCGAAAACACTCGGCCGTGTCGACGAGGTCCTGCTTCGTTGCTGGCACGTGCCCCTACTGGAGCGAACACTTCCGCATCCCGCGCGAACATCGGTGGCCCGGCGACGCGGTCTTGCTTGTGCTGCTGGGCTGGTGGGTGATGTGGAGCCGTGGCGGCCGATGTTGCGCTGGATGCCGCCGGCCGGGCGATCGACGCGCTCGGGAACCGGGGACCGCACCGCGGCCGCCGGTGCGGGCTACGGGTCAGAACGTCACTGATTGCAGGGATTTCGGCCCGCCCAGGCGCCAACGAAGAAGTGAAAAAGGCAGTTACTGCCCAATCCCTGCCCATCGAAGTGCGGCTCTCGACTAAAGAAAAACCCCGCGTTTGCGGGGCTTTCTTAGTCGGGGCGCCCGGATTTGAACCGGGGACCTCACCGACCCGAACGGTGCGCGCTACCAGGCTGCGCCACGCCCCGATCGGGTCAGTAAACCACGCTCACGCCCCCGGCGGGACGCTGACTGGGGGGGTCGCCGGCGGCGTCGGCGCCGGCTGCTGAACCGCGCCCGCGGTCTGCGTCACGGTCGACGACGGGTCCTGCCCCACCGACGGGACTTGGGACGGGGCTGATACGGGGGCGGACGGGGCGGACACCGGGACGCCGGGCCCGTTGCTCGGGGGGTTGCTCGGCACCTGCGGGCCCGAGACGCTCGGAGGCGCCGGCGGCGAGGAGGACGGCACCGAGGGGCCACCGCCGCCGGAGGGTGAGCCCGAGCCGCCGACTCCGGACGGGACCGAAACGTCGCCGCCAGGCGCGGAAGGCGCGCCGGCGCCGTGCAGGCCTTCGCCCCCGCCTGACGGAGGCGTCGCGCCGCCCGATGCGCCGCCGGGCGCGGGGGCGTTAGCGCTGGGTGAGTGACCCGCGCCCGAGCCGACGATCGAAGTCGTCCCATCGCCCTGTATGGGGACGATGCCCTTGCTCTCCGCTGCGCCGGAGCTCACGCCTGCGGCGGCGGGCGCCGAGAATGGGCTTGCGAAGCCGGATTGAGCGGCCGAACCGGATGGCGTCACGGGAGCGAGGATCTTCGTGACCGAGAGGACCTGCATCCGCGGCGCCGCCGGCGCGGACGCCACGGCGGTCGGGGCGGGTGTGCCGTGGCTGGTACCTAGGTTGACCATGAGACCGCCGCCCGCGCCCGCGATCGCAATCGCGGCCGCAGCCGCCGCGGCGCGTCCGAGAGCTGCCGCAGGCCCACTCGGATCGACGAGCTGCGCGACGTTCTGCAGCGACTGCGCGACGGCCAATGAGTGCTGGCCGGACTGCGCCACCTGCTCGTCGCTGGAAGCGCCGCGGCGCCAGCGTAGGAGGGGCAGCGGTAGGAACGCCGCGATCTTCGCGATCCCGCGGCGCGGCTCCAGGAGGCTCTCGTCGACCCCGTCGATCCTCGCGCGCCGCCGGCACGGCGGGCAGTGGGCGAGGTGACGCGTCAGCTGGCGCCGATCGCGGATCCCGAGCGACGTGAGCGGCTGCTCCCCGCCAGCCTCGATCAACGATATGACCCGCGCGCAGCGCCGGCCGCTGGTGAGCTCCTCGTACTCCTCGCTCAGGCGCCGGCGGGCACGGAACAGAGTGCTCTCAACCATCGCCCGGGTCATCCCCAACCGCTCGCCGATCTCCGTGTAGGAGAGGCCCTCGAGCTCGCGCAGGACCAGCACCCGGTGATGGCTCTCCGACAGTCCGCCGAAGGCTCCGCAAAGATCGTCGAGGCGCTGCTTGGACTCGATCGCGGTCTGCGGCGGGGGCGCGTGCACGTACACGCTCCGTGCCGCGAACGCCGATCCGTCGCCTTCGTCGAACGACACCTCCTGGGCTCGACGCGCTCGACGGAACTCGTCGATGCACGCGTTCTTGGCGATCTCGTAGATCCATGGTTTGAACACGATCGGACGCTCGGTTGCACGGATCCTCCGCAGCGCCGAGATGAACACGTCCTGCGCGATGTCCTCGGCGCGGGCGTGGTCGCCTACCATCCCGGCGACGTACCCGGTTATCCGCCGCTCATACCGGGAGAACAGGACCTCGAACGCACGGTCGTCACCGCGCCTGACCGCAGCGACGAGCTCGTGCTCGGTGCACGTATTCGGAGAGGTCCCCTGCAGGGCGATCGTCATGAACCTGGAAGCGCCATTCGCACGGGGCTCCCGACCCCAGCTTTAGCGCGGGCGCACTCTACCGCTTTTGGAGGAGAATCGTGCCGGTTCCCGGGATCGGCGATTTCCGCAATTCGCGTACGAACCGCTTGAGGGCATCCGCCCGAGCAGGCATACTTCCTTGGATGTGAAAGCGGCAAAGGAGGAAGAGCATCGATGGCCAATCATCTGACGCCCACAGAGCTCGCACGTGAATCCGGGCTGGAGCGCCGAGACGTGATCTCTAAGTGCCTCGAGTTGGGCGTCCCGATCTTCAACGGTCGAATCGACAAGACACTCTTTCTCTCCAGCCTGCGAGAGCCCTCGCTCTCGCCACAGCCGCGGCAGAGTCCACAGCCGGCCGGCGCGTAGCGCTTCCGCTTCCCGCAGGCCTCCCGACGGCCCGCCACCGGGAGGCCTGCCACCACACCGCGTGCGCCTCCGTCAGTCCTGAGCGGACTGACGGAGCAGCGTGGATGTGGTCTGCTCGAGGATCTTCCGCCAAGCGCGGGTCTTCTCTCGCTCGGCGGCGAAGTGCTTGACGACCTTCCGCACGCGCGTTGCGGAGATCTCGATCCCGTGGCGAGCGCAGACCTGCTTGAAGCGCGTGTAGTCGTGGGCGAGCTTCAAGGTCACCGACTGAAAGCCGTGGCGCGCGATATCGACGCGTGAGGTGTAGTTCATGATGCTCGTCTGGAACATCAGCTCGTCGTTCGGCTCGGGCTCGATCAGGATGATGTCGACGCCGGGATAGCGCTCCTCCCATCGCTGCGCGAGCTCGTGCAGGCGCTGGTATGCGAGCAGCTTGAACGACTGATAGCCGATCTGGGGGAAGCCCATGTCAGAGACGTGGCGAGGGCGCGAGCCGGTGATCGACGGGATCCGCTTCTCGAAGTCGTTGACGAACGGGACCAGGGGATTTACGACGACGATGAACTTCGCCCCGGCCTCCACCGCGATGTCGACGTTCGTGGTCGAGACGATGCCCCCGTCGACGAGCTCTCGGTCCTTTACCTTGACCGGCTTGTAGATCATCGGCAGCGCGCCAGAGGCGCTGACCGCCTTGGAGATCGGCACGTCGTCCCAGTCCTCGGCGCCGAGCACGATCCGCTCACACGTGTCGAGATCGGTCGCCGCGAGGTACAGCTCGCTTTCGAGCAGCCGGAAGTCATCGGTGCGGTCCGGGTCGGACAGGACCCGCTTGACATATCGCTCGATCCCCTCCCCCGAGTAGAGCCCCGACGGGAGTGCCTCCGCCAGTCCGACGACCAGGTCTACGGCCGAGATCTGGCCGAGGTCCCGGATCAGCCGACGGGCGACCTGGGCCAGCCGATATGGGATCTGTATGCCCTTGGTCACGAACTCGGCGTAGTTGGGCCGCAGCAGGGCGCTCACCCGAGCATCGGGGAACGGGGTCGGCACTTGCTGGACGATCACCCGCATCATCTCCTCCGGGGTGACGCCGTTGGCGACCGCGGCGGCGACGAAGGCGCCGGCGCTGGTGCCGACGTAGATGTCAAACTGGTTGACGGTCTTGTTGACCGACAGGAGATCCAGCGCCCGGAGCGCCCCGATCTCGTAGACACCACCCGTGAAGCCCCCGCCGCCGAGCACGAGCGCCGTCTTGGAGCGCGGCCGGCGCTTGCCCTTCTCAGAGCCCTTGCCCGGCCGATCCCCGGTTACCGACTCGAGCTTGACTACCTTGCCCATGCTCGACGTGATTGTACGCGGGGCGCCTGGGTCTCCCATGATTCACGGGCCGCGCCTTTTCGCCAGCGAGCGTGTTTCATATCGGCGGATGCGCAGATTCGTGCTGACGCTGGGGGCGCTGATCACGTTTGTCGCGGCCGGTCCACCGGCGGCGGGCGCCCGTCAGCCCGCGGCTCGAGCGCGGCCCGCGGCCTCACCCCGGGCGCGGCCCGCTGCCTCACCCCAGCAGTCACTCAGCGCCTCGCTCGCCCAGGGCATGCGGAACGCCGGCGGAGCCGGCAGCGCCTACGTCCTCGATCTCAACACCGGGAAGGCGCTGTTCTCCTGGGTGGCCGGCGCCGGCCGTCTCCCGGCGTCGGTCGAGAAGCTGTATACGACCTCCACCGCGCTGCTTCGTTTCGGACCGAATGCAACGCTCACGACCAGGGTGCTTGCGGCGGGGACCTTCGACCGCCACCACCGCTTCCACGGGATCCTGTGGCTGAAGGGCGGCGGTGACCCGACGTTCGGATCGGCGAGCTTCGACCAATCGGCGTACGGGACCGGCGCGACCATCGGCCAGCTCGCCGACAACCTGATCCGCAATACCGGCATCAAGTCGATCCAAGGCCGCATCGTCGGGGACGACACATACTTCGACGCCGACCGAGGCACGCCCGCGACCGGAAACCAGCCCGACCTGGTCGACGTCGAGGGCCTGCTGGACGCGCTCGCCTACGACCGCGGCTTCGCGACCTTCGACGGAACGGTCGGGCAGTCGCGCCCGGCCCTGTACGCGACCCAGCAGTTCGTCGCCGCGCTTCAGGCCCGCGGGGTGAGCGTGCCCTCCAACACTGCCGTCTACACCGGTAAGGCGCCGATGCGCGCAGAGTGGCTCGCCTCGGTTCACTCTCCGCCGATCTCGAAGCTGATCCAGCTCACCAACACGCCGTCTGACAACTATCTCGCCGAGATGCTGCTCAAGGGGATCGGCGCGCGGTTCGGAGGCGCCGGCACCACGTCGGCGGGCGCCGCGGTCGTCCGAGCCGAGCTCTCGAGCCAGTTCGGCATCCATCCGCAGCTGAACGACGGCTCTGGCCTCTCGCGCTCTGACTACAGCAGCCCCATCGAGGTGGTGAGCCTGCTCAAGCAGATGGCCGGCAACCGGGACTTTTTCAATTCGCTCGCCATCGGCGGCGAGACCGGGACGCTCCAGGACTCGATGAACGGCACGGTTGCCCAGGGCAACTGCCATGGCAAGACGGGCACGCTGCACGACGTCGCGAACCTCGTCGGCTACTGCCGCGCTCGGGACGGCCACACGCTCGCGTTCGCGTTCCTGATCAACTCGATCTCGAACTCCGACTACGTCCACTCCGTCGAGGCCAACCAGATGGCCGTGGCAGTGGCGAGCTATACCGGGTAGCCGCCTACCCGAACGGCGTACCTACCCGAGCAGCTCGCGGAGCCCGTCCTCGTCGACCACGGCGACGCCGAGCCGCTCGGCCTGGGCGAGCTTCGAGCCGGGGCTTTCGCCGGCGACCACGTAGTCGGTCTTGCTTGACACCGAGCCGGTCACGCGTCCGCCCGCGGCGAGGATCGCCTCGGTCGCCTCCTCCCGGGTGAGTGTCGGAAGCGTTCCGGTGAGGACGAACGTCTTGCCGGCGAGCGGGCCTTCTCCGGGTGGGGGTCCCTCCTCCTCGATGCGCAGACCCTGAGCTCGCAGGTCCTTGATCAGCGCGCGCATCTGCTCGTCGTGGAGCTGGTCGTGGATCGTTGCGCGCCATCTTCGGGCCGACGCCCGTGCGCCTCCTCGATCTCCTCGGGCGTCGCGGCCAGCAGCGCGTCGATAGTACGGAACTGCTGGGCGAGGTTGCGGCCGGTTACGTCGCCCACCTCCTCGATCCCGAGCGCGTACAGCACCCGCCCGAACGGCTGGCGCTTCGAGTCCTGGATCGCCGCCGACCAGCTTCTCGGCGGACACCTGCCCGAAGCCCGTCTGCTCCGCGATCTGCTCGGCGTCGAGCCGGTAGAAGTCGGCGGCCGTGCGGACCCAGCCGAGGTCCATGAACAGGCTCACCTGCTTCTCCCCGAGACCGTCGATGTCCATCGCCCGACGAAGTGCTTGAGCAGCTGCCACCGCCTGCCGGGGCATTCCCGGTTCGGGCACTTGGTGAACACCGAGTCCTCGGGCTTGACCGTCGGCGTGTCGCATACCGGGCAGCGCTCCGGCGGCTTCGGCGCCGGCGGGCGGTCCTTGCGCTCGGCGACATGCGGCGCGGGCGAGAGCACCTGCGGGATCACGTCGCCGGCGCGCAGCACGATCACCTCCTCGCCCTCGCGGATGTCCTTGCGCGCGAGGTCCTCCTCGTTGTGGAGCGTCGCGAGCTTGACCGTGACGCCGCCGACGTGCACCGGCTCGAGCATCGCGTACGGGTGGAGGTCGCCGAATTTGCCGGGGTTCCAGCCGATCCGCTTGAGCGTCGTGACCGCGGTCGTCGGCGGGAACTTCCACGCGATCGCCCACCGCGGCTCGCGCCCGACCGACGCCGAGCCTGCGCTGCAGCTCGACCTCGTTGACCTTGACGACTACGCCGTCGATCTCGAAGTCGAGCGAGCCCCGCTCGCTCCTCCCACGCCGCGCACCGCGCGACGACCTCGTCTTCGCTCCTCAGCTTCGCCACCTCGGCGTGAACCGGGAAACGGTGCTCTCGAAGCCACTCGAGGGCATCCCAATGCGTCGTCGAACGAGATCCCCTCGGTCGCTCCGATCCCGTACGACCACAGCCGCAATGGGCGGTCGGCGGCCAGCTTCGGGTCGAGCTGCCGGATCGTCCCGGCGGCGGAGTTGCGCGGGTTCATGAACGTCGACAGGCCCGCCTCGGCGCGCCGCTCGTTCAGCTTGGCGAAGTCCGACAGCGACATGTAGACCTCGCCCCGGACCTCGATCATCGGCGGCGGATCTTCCATGTCCAGCCTCAGCGGAACCGAGGGCATCGTCTTGAGGTTGTGGGTCACGTCCTCGCCGACCTCGCCGTTTCCCCGGGTGGCCCCCCGCTCGAAGAGCCCGTCGCGGTAGATCAGCGAGATCGCCAGCCCGTCGATCTTGGGCTCGACCACGTACTCGAACTGCGGGTCGGTGATCCCCTCGCGGGAGAGGAAGTTCCGCATCCGCTGGATCCACGCCTGCAGCTCCTCGGCCGATCGGGCGTTTGCCAGCGACAGCATCCGCTGGGGATGGCGGACCTTCTCGAGCTCCGAGATCGGCTCGGCGCCCGACCCGCTGCGTGGGCGAGTCCGGCGTGACGAGCTCGGGGTGCTCGGCCTCGATCGCCCGGAGCTCATCGAGCAGAACGTCGTACCGGTCGTCGCCGATCTCCGGATCGTCGAGCGCGTAGTAGCGGTAGTTGTGGTAATCGATCTGCTGGCGCAGCTCGGCGGCGCGCTCCGCAGCGCCGTCGCCCTTGGCCTCACGGCTCGATCTCGCTGGCGGCCGGCTCGACCAGCCTGGCGAGGTCGTAGCGCTGGAGCGCCGTGAGACCCTCCTGATCGGTGAGGTCGAAGTGGATCGGTGTCACCGCGATCTTGCCCCGCGCCACGGCGGCGAGGTCGGTCCCGGTCTCGTCGCGCTCGAAGCTGGCGTCGCCGTAGATGCGATAGAGGCGCCGTCGCACCTGCTCCCTCGTCGACGAGCGCCAGCTCGTCCCGGTAAACGCGCTTGCCCAGCCGCGCGACCTCGACCCCGTCGGGGTCCCCCCCGGGGACGTTGATGTTCAGGAGCGTCCCCTGCGGGAGCGGGACGTTCTCGATCTCCGCCACGAGCCGGGCGGTGAACGCGGCCGCGACGCTGAACTCGAACCCGGCCCCGGCCCTGAAGTCGAGCTCGAGCGCGCTCGACTGCTGCGACACCGCGATCCCCGGAAGCCCCAGCACGATCGCCTCGAGCGCGGCCGCGACGGTGCCCGAATAGGTGATGTCGTCGCCGAGGTTCGAGCCGTGGTTGATCCCGGACACCACCAGCTCGGCCTCGAAGCCCTCGACCAGCCCGAGTCGCGCGAGCCTCACGCAGTCCACCGGCGTCCCGTCGGTGGCGTACCCGACCGTCCCGTCCCCGAAGTCGACCTCCTGCACCCACAGCGGCCGGCGGGTGGTGATCGACCTCGCCATCGCCGAGCGGTTCCCGTCGGGCGCGATCACCGCCAGCTCGATCCCGGGCACCTCGAGGAGCGCCTTCCTCAGCGCCTGCAGGCCCTCGGCCTCGATCCCGTCGTCGTTGGTCAGCAGTACGTGCATGGCTCGTTTGATCCTAGCCGTGGGAGCGGGTGGCTCGATCGAGCGCTCGGGCGATGTGGGCGGTCAGCATCAACGGCTCCTCGGTGAATTGGCGCCAGGTGATCCGGATCACGTGGTAGCCGGCGTCGTGGAGGGCCATGTCCTTCCGGCGGTCGCGCTCGAACGCCCGGCGGTGGCCGTGGAATTGCCAGCTGTCGACCTCGAGGACGACCCGCTCCGGCCGCCACAGGAAGTCGGCCGTGAAGCGCCCGATGCGCACGTTCGGCCTCGGCCGGGGCAGCTGGGCCTGTCCAAGGAGCGCCCGGAACTGCCGCTCGGCCCTCGATCGGGTGATCGCGGGCCCTCCCTCGGCTCGCAGGAAGTCGCGCATTCGCGCGGCGCCTCGCCGCTGGCCTGCCCGGTCGACCGCGGCCTCGAGCTCGCCATTGCGGATCAGACGCTGCGCCCGCGCCTCCGCGACCGCGTCCTCCAGCTCGCGATCGCTCGCGTCGGTCGCCAGGTCGATCATGGTTCTGGCCGGGGAGGTGATCGGCAGGCCGTGGCGCCGGCGCAGGTCACGGTCGTCGAGGATCACGACGCGATGGAGGCGCACCCCTTGCTTGGGACGGCAATGAGACCCGACAACCGTCACGTCTATCTCCCCCGGCGCGTCCGGAAGAAGTCCCCACATTCGCGCGGCGGATCGGTGGCTGATCGACGAGCGCTCACCACAGGCCATGACCGCCGCAGTCTCTCGAGCGTGCGGCGCCAGCGCCAGATGGCCAACGATGTAGACGCCGCGGTGAATCGGGCGCAGGACACCGGTTCTGATCAGCCGCGGGACCACTCCCGGGCCGATACCCGCCGCGAGAAGTTGCGCTCGCTTCACGACGCCACGCTGGCGCGAAGCGAGCCGCCCGACCACCCGCTCGGCCGCCTCCCCGGCGATCACAACGTGACTACTTCTCTGCTCTCCCGAATCATCGTCACGTTTGGTGTCGGAGCGGACAACAACGTGACCATCCGCGCCGGTCCTCGAAGCTTTGTCACGTTCTGACTCGTCCGATGGTGTCCCCGCCATCCCACGAGCATCCCGCACGATCCGCCACCGCCGGCCGACTCTTCACCGTTCCCCACCAGATTTTTCGCACGCACGTTGCGCCTTGTTGCAGAGACGAGGCGAACGGGCCCCGCGCCAACGAGGCGCACCCGCGAACCCCCCTGAGCCCCCGCCACCGACACCCCCCAGCACCCGCTCCCCCCCGTACCCCACCCCCGCCAGATGCAGGCCATGGGGCGGCGCCGTCGGGCCGGCCTCGCCCCGGGGCCGGCCCTCCAGCAGCGAAACGAATGACGCGACCGACCGCCGCCCCCCGGCGACCTCGAGCATCGTCCCCACCAGCACGCGGTTCATGTGGCGCATGAACGAGTCCGCCTCGATCCAGAACTCGAGCATCGCGGGATCGCCGGCCGCCCCCTCGGGATCGCCGGCCGCCCCCGCCGGACCGCCGGCCGCCCCGTCGGGATCGCGGCCCGCCCCCGCCCGCCAGCCGGCCGCCCCCGCACGCCACTCGGCCGAGAACACGTCCCGGTCGAATCGGACGTGTTCGGTCTCCGTCGGCGTGAACGCGGTGAAGTCGTGCGTCCCGACGAGCGCGCGCGCACACGCATCAAGCGCATCCAAAGACAGACGCCCCGGCCAGTGCAGGACGCGGCCGACGAGCAGCGCGCTGCGGGATCGCCGCGCCAGCACGCGGTAGCAGTACGCCCGCGAGGTCGCGTCCCTCCGAGCGTCGAACCCCTCATCGGCCTCAGAGCACGACAGAACCGCCACGTCCAGCGGCAGCAGCCCGTTCAGGGACCCGACAGCCGCGGGCGGCCCCGAGTAGCTGCACACCTGACCCCACGCATGGACTCCCGCATCCGTTCGCCCGGCGACGACGACCGGCACGACACCATCAGGCGCCCGCAGCACCGCCCCCAGCGCCCGCTCTACCTCGTCCTGCACCGTCCGCGCGCCGGGCTGCCGCGCCCAGCCGGCGAACCCGCCACCGTCGTACTCCAGCAGCAGCCGGGAGACGGCATCCGGGGTCTGTCCACCGCTCGGCATCGCGCCGAGCCCCTAGACCAGCTCCAGCAGCACCATTTTCGTCGAGTCCGAGCGACGCGGCCCGAGCTTCAGGATCCGGGTGTAGCCCCCGGGTCGCTCGGTGTAGCGCGGCGCGATCTCCTCGAACAGCTTGTACACGGCGAACTTGTCCTGGCCGAGCGCCGTCAGCGCCTGGCGACGGGCGTGCAGGTCGCCGCGCTTGGCGAGCGTGATCAGCTTCTCGACCTCGGGCTTGACGGCCTTGGCCTTCGCCTCGGTCGTCTCGATCCGCTCGTGGTCGATCACCTCTTTCATGAGGTTGATCAGGAGCGCCTTGCGGTGCGAGGCGCTGCGGCTGAGCTGGTAACGCTGGCGCTGATGGCGCATGACAGGGGGAGACGTTACCCGTTAGTCGTCGCGGAGCGAGAGCCCCCGGGCGTGAAGCGTCTCGACGACCTCGTCGATCGACTTCTTGCCGAAGTTCGGGATCGCGTTCAGTTCGCTCTCCGTCTTCGACACGAGATCCCCGACCGTCTGGATCCCGGCCCGCTTCAGGCAGTTGTACGAGCGAACGCCAAGCTCGAGCTCCTCGATCAGGATGTCGTCGAGCGCGTTGGGCTGACGCGCCGGCGCGCCCGGCGCGGCCGGACCCCCGGGCTGCCCGGGCTCGAGCGGACCGGGGACGCCGGCCTCACGAAGCTCTACCACGCGGTCGGCGTCGGTGAAGATCGCCAGCTGGGAGATCAGGATCTCGGCCGCCTCCCGCAACGCCGCATGCGGATCGATCGACCCGTCGGTCTCGATGTCGAGCGTGAGCTTGTCGTAGTCGGTGCGCTGGCCGACACGCGCCTGCTCGACGCTGTAGGCGACCCGGCGGACCGGAGAGAAGATCGAGTCGATCGGGATCACCCCGATCGGCTGGTCCGCTGACTTGTTCTCCTCGGCCGGCCGGTAGCCACGGCCGCGTCCGACGGTCAGATAGACCTCGAGCTTGGTCTTCTTCTCGAGCGTCGCGATGTGGGCGTCGGGGTTCAGGATCTCGACGCCGGCGGGGAGATCGATGTCCTTGGCGGTTATGTCGCCCGGGCCGGTCACGACCAGCGGCGCCTCGACCTCGGTGGCGTCGGTGTGCATCCGGCAGACGACGCCCTTGAGGTTCAGGACGATGTCGGTCACGTCCTCCTTGACGCCACGGATCGTCGAGAACTCGTGCGCGACGCCCTCGATCCGGACGCTGGTCACGGCCGCGCCGGCCAGAGACGACAGCAGCACCCGCCTTAGCGAGTTTCCGAACGTGTATCCGAAGCCCCGATCGAGTGGCTCGATCGTAAACGAGCCGCGGTTGTCATCGACGGACTCGGTGGAGATTCTGGGGACTTGGAAGTCGAGCATCAGGGTCCTAACGTCGTGGGTTCGTGCGCCGCCGAGGCGGCTGTCGGGCCGCGCACCCGCCGAGGGCGGCGCGGAGTAAAAGCTTGTTACTTCGAGTACAGCTCGACGATGAGCTGCTCCTGCACCGGGGCGGCAATCTCTCGCCGCTCTGGCTTGCGGAGCACCTTCGCCGTGAGCGCGTCGTGGTCCGCCTGGAGCCACGCCGGCACCTGCCCGGTGAGCTCGGTGGCGTCCCGAATCACCTGGCCGGCCGTCGACCGCACGTGGATCGCGATCACGTCTCCGTCCCGCATCTGGTAGCTGGGGACGTTCACCCGACGGCCGTTGACCGTCCAGTGCCCATGGAGGATCAGCTGGCGTGCCTGACGCCGCGATGCGGCAAAGCCGAGCCTGACCAGCACGTTGTCGAACCGGCACTCGAGCATCCGCAGCAGGTTCTCGCCGGTGACGCCATCCTGACGCGAGGCCTTGGCGTAGTAGTTGCGGAACTGCTTCTCCAGGACGCCGTAGTAGCGCCGTGCCTTCTGCTTCTCACGCAGCTGGACGCGGTACTCGCTCTGCTTCTGGCGCCCGCGCCCGTGCTCGCCGGGTGGGTAGGAGCGTCGCTCGACGCCGCACTTGTCGGTCAGGCAGCGCTCGCCCTTGAGGAACAGCTTCTGCCCCTCGCGACGGCACTGCTTGCACTGTGGCGATGTATCTCTGGCCAATTCTCTGCTTCCTATACGCGGCGCCGCTTGCGGGGGCGGCAGCCGTTGTGGGCCTGTGGGGTCACGTCTTTGACGCCGAGCACCTCGAGGCCGGCGGCCTGGAGCGAGCGGATCGCGGTCTCACGTCCCGAGCCGGGACCCTTGACGAACACCTCGACCTTCTGGAGGCCGTGCTCGATGCCCTTGCGGGCGGCCGCGTCGGCGGTCACCTGCGCCGCGAACGGGGTCGACTTGCGCGAGCCCTTGAACCCGGCGCCGCCCGCCGACTCCCACGCGATCACGTTGCCCTCGCGGTCGCTCAGCGACACGATCGTGTTGTTGAACGAGGTCTTGATGTGGGCCTGCCCGATCGGGATGTTCTTGCGGACGCGACGGCGGCCGCGCGCAGGGCGCTTGGGAGCCGGCATTACTTCTTGGCCGCCTTCTTCTTCCCGGCGACCTGCATCCGCTTGGGGCCCTTGCGGGTCCGCGCGTTGGTCTTGGTGTTCTGCCCGTGGACCGGGAGCCCGCGGCGGTGGCGGAGCCCGCGGTAGGAACCGATCTCCTGGAGCCGCTTGACGTTCTGGGAGCGCTCGCGGCGCAGATCGCCCTCGACCGTCATGTCGTTGTCGATCAGCTCACGCAACTTGACGACCTCGTCCTCGGTCAGGTCGCGAACCTTGCGGTCAGGCTCGATGTGAGCCTGCGCGAGCAGCTTGTTCGCCTGCGAGCGGCCGATTCCGTAGATGTAGGTGAGGCCGACCTCGACGCGCTTGTTCAGCGGGATGTTCACACCTGAGATACGCGCCATCGCTTAGCCCTGCCTCTGCTTGTGCCGGGGATTCGAGCAGATCACGAGGACCCGCCCGTTGCGGCGGATGATCTTGCACTTTTCGCACATCGGCTTGACCGAGGGTCGTACTTTCACGGTCGCCCTTCTCTTCTGGGGTCGAAATTTTTTATCCAGTGCCCTCAGTCTGGCTCTGGAGACCGCAAGGGGTCGCCGCTACCGGGCTGAAGGGGCACGCAGCACATGTGAACGCGCTGCGAGCGCACCGATCGATGTTAGCAGGGGGTCGGTGCATGCACCGACCCCGGGGTGCGCGCATGCGCGCACCCGCGCCGGGGCGCATGCGCCCGGCGACTATGACCGCGAGCGTGCGAGCGATCCCGAGCGGGCCGGGGCCTGAGCGCCGCCCGCCTCGTGCCAGGGAGTGAGGATCCGCGGCCCCTCCCCCGTCACCGCGACCGTGAACTCGAAATGAGCCGCCAGCGACCCGTCCTGGGAGTAGATCGCCCAGTGGTCATCGCCTACCCGGACGGCGTGACGGCCGGCCGTGACCATCGGCTCGATCGCCAGCACCATCCCCTCCTCGAGCAGGATTCCTGTACCCGGGTCCCCGTAGTTGGGGATCTGCGGGCTCCTCGTGCATGCTCCGGCCGATCCCGTGGCCCACCAGCGAGCGGACGATCGCGAGGCCGGCGGCCTCGACGTGCTGCTGGATCGCGTGCGAGACATCCCCGAGGTGGTTGCCCGGGCGGCACTGGTCGACCCCCTGGTGCAGCGCTTCCTCGGTCATCGTCAGGAGCTTGCGCGCGATCGGCGAGATCGGGCCGACGGGGAACGTTCGCGCCGCGTCGGCCACCCATCCCTCTCGGACGACGCCGATGTCGACCGACAGGATGTCGCCGCGCCCCAGCTTGTAGGGCCCGGGGATCCCGTGCACGATCATCGAGTTGGGCGACGCGCAGATCGACCCGGGAAGCCCCGGTAGCCCTTGAACGCCGGCTCGGCCCCCTGCGAGCGGATGAACTTCTCGGCGGCCTGGTCGAGCTCGCGCGTGGTGACGCCGGGCCTGATCTTCCCCGCCAGCAGGTTCATCGTCCGGACGAGGATCGCGCCGGCGGCGGCCATCCGCTCGATCTCCTCGGGAGTCTTCTTGATGATCACGCGCTCACCCGCCGAGCTCAGACGTTTTCCTCGAGACGAAGGGTCGCGATCACCGCGCGAACGTGGTCGTGGACCTCGGTGGGATCGCGCGTCCCGTCGATCCGCTTGAGCAGCCCGCGCTCGTCGTAGTAGCCGATCAGCGGCTTGGTCTTCTCGTGGTAGGTCTCGAGCCGGTGCTGGATCACCTCCGGCTTGTCGTCCTCGCGCTGGATCAGGCGGGAGCCGTCCTGATCGCAGACCGCGTCGCGCTTGGGCGGATCGAGCTCGACGTGGTAGTTGTGCCCGGCCTTCACGCACACGCGGCGGCCGGAGAGCCTCGTGACGACTTCCTCGTCGGGGACATCAAGTAACAGCACCGCGGTTATCCGCCGGGCGAGCTCTGACAGCTGCCTGTCGAGCGCCTCGGCCTGCGCGATCGTGCGCGGGAACCCGTCGAGGATGAACCCGTCACGGGCGTCGGCCTCCTGGAGGCGTTCGCCGACCATCGCCACGATCAGCTCGTCGGGCACCAGGTCGCCCGCGTTCATGTACTCCTCGGCCTTCTTGCCCAGCCCGGTTGCATCGCGAACGTTCTCTCGGAGCATGTCGCCCGTCGCGATGTAGGGCAGCTGAAAGTCGCCCTGCAGACGTTCGGCTTGGGTCCCCTTTCCGGCGCCCGGCGGACCGAACAGGATCAGGTTGAGCTCGGACACGGAATGGTCACTGTAGCGGGACAGAAGGCCTCGTGTCCTCGTATTTCAGGGGCACATACGGCGGTGCAACGGCTCCGTTGACGGACACCTTCGAAGCACCCGGCGACGGACGCGCCGGAGCCCCCGATGTGACGTGTGCCCCAACGTCACACCGGGGGGTTCTCCGACATCACCCCGGATTGCCCCCGGGGCTTGGCGGCGGCGACGAGACCCCCCTCGCGCGCCGCCAAGCTCTTATCGAGCCGCGCCCCCGGCCACTCGATCCTCACCCCCAGCTCTAACTGCCCCCTCCTTGTGCCTCACCGCCTCGATCGCGGCCACAAGGTCCATCCAGCCACAGAACCCCCGAGGCTCGCCGACGCCGACTGACACCAGCCCCGTGATCGGATCCGAATCGATCTCGATCGACAGGTGCAGTTCCCTGGAGTCCCGTGTCATGCGGGGATGATCGCTTGGGCGCGTCCGGTTCGCACCAGGGAACCCCCCAGGATTAGTGCGAAAGCGCATATATTTCCCCCATGCCCGTGCGGGAGCAGGCAGATAGACGTGGGCGACCCCTGCGCGGACGGGCGGGACTGCTGGAGCGCGACGAGGCGCTGGAGGCGATCGAGGGGGTACTGGCCGCCGCCCGCGGCGACATCGGGGGCGGCGCCCTGCTGATCGTGCGGCCACGCGGGGATGGGGAAGACCCGTCTGCACGAGGCGGCGCTCGACCGGGCCCGGGCGCGCAAGCTGAGGGTGCTCCGCGCCGCGGGCTCCGAGCTCGAGCAGAACCTCGCGTTTGGCGTGGCCGCGCAGCTGCTGCGCTCGCTGATGAGCGAGCTGCCGGGCACCGAGCGGATCACTCTCCTGGAGCAGGCGCCGAGCCGGGTGCGGACGCTCGAAGGCATCGACGAGGAGGACGACGAGCCGGACCCGGGTGACGACCTGGCCGTCTCTCACGGGCTGTTCTCGCTGTTTGCGAGCGCCGCCGAGTCACGGCCGGCGATCGTGGCGATCGACGATCTGCACTGGGTCGACACCGCCTCGCTCGAGTTCGTCCTGTATCTCCTTCACAGGCTCGACGAGCTGCCGGTTGCGCTCGTGATGAGCGCCCGTCCTTCGGGGCCCGAGGACCCGGCGGGCGCCCTTGCGCAGATCTCCGCGCACCCGCGCGTCGAGCTGGAGTCGCTGGTCGCGCTCGGGCAGGACGCGGTCGGGGAGCTGGTCGAAGGAGCCCTTGGGCCGCGCGCGACCAAGCCGCTCGTCGAGGTCTGCGCACGAGATCACCGCGGGCAATCCGTTCTACCTCCATGAGCTGCTGCTGGCGCTGAGCGAGGAGAAGGGGCTGGGCAGCGATCAGCTGGCGCGGCTCGCGCGGGCGCTCGCGCCCGACACGGTCACGAGATCGCTGCGGGTCCGGGTCGGCCGGCTGGGCGAGGACGCGGCCTCGCTCGCGCGGACGGTGGCGATCCTCGGCGACGACGTTCCGCTCCGCCACGCGGCCGCGCTGTCGGGGCTCGAGATCGCGAAGGCCGCAGGCGCGGCGGACGCCCTGGCCGGCGTGGAGGTGCTGCTCGCGCGCGAGCCGCTTCGGTTCGTGCACCCGCTGGTGCGCCAGGCGATCGAGCAGGATATCCCGGTCTCCCAGCGCGTCGGTCGCCACCTCGACGCCGCGCGCCTGCTCTACGCCGAGGGCTCCGGGGCCGAGCATGTCGCCGCACACCTGCTGCTCGGCCGGCCGGAGGGCAGTCCCTGGGTGGTGGAGCGACTCCGCGCGGCTGCCCGCGAGGCCGGGTCGCGGGCCGCACCCCAGTCCGTCGTGGGCTACATGGCCAGAGCGCTGGAGGAGCCGCCCGAGCCCGACGTACGCTCGGAGGTGCTGGCCGAGCTGGGGATCGCCGAGGCCGCGCTCGGCCGCCTGGACGCGGTTGAGCATCTCGCCGCCGCGGCCGCGGCGACGACGGACCGGCGACGCCGCGCGGAGCTCGCGCTGCGCCGGGGTCGCGCGCTCGACACGGCCGGGATGCACGAGCAGGCTTGCGCCGTCTACGACGAGGGCTTGCTCGAGCTGCCGGCGGACCCGAGCGACCCCGCCGACCGGGAGCTCCGCGACCAGCTCGAGACCGCCTACGTGGTGACCGCCGCGATCGTTCCCTCGCTGCAGTCGCGCGCGCTCGAGCGCTCGGCGGGTGTGCTTCAGCCGACCGCGGAGCGCCCGCACACTCAGGGTCAGCGCCTCCTGCTGGCGCAGATGGCCGTGCACGCGGCGTCGACCGGCGAGACGGCCCGGGTCGTGAACGCGCTCGCGGAGCGTGCGTGGGACGAGGGACGGATGCTCAAGGAGGCAAACCCGCAATGGATCGGGTGGCGGACGGTCGCTTCGGTGCTCCTGCTGAGCGGAGCCCTGGAGCGCTCGATGGAGGTCGCCGGCGCCGCGCTCGACGACGCGCGCCGCCGCGGGCTGCCGCTCGGATTTGCGACGGTCAGCTTTGTCCGGGGGCTCCCCCAGCTCTGGCAGGGCCGGGTCAGCGAGGCGATGGCGGACCTCGAGCACGCCCGCGACGCTCGGCGCTACGGCTGGCGTGAGTTCAGCCGGTCCGCCGCCGCGCACTACTCGCTGTGCCTGCTGGAACGTGGCGAGCTCGACGATGCCGAGCGGGTGCTGGCCGAGGACGGCCCGCTCGAGGAGCCGCTCGACCTCGAGGACGCGCTGCGGATGTACTCGCTGGCGGAGCTCCGGCTTGCGCAAGGTGCCGCCGCCGAGGCGCTCGACCTCGCCACCGCGGTCGGAAGCTTTACGGAGAGCAGCGTCGAGTTCTTCGGCTACTGCCCGTGGCGCGGGGCGGCGGCACAGGCCGCGATCGTCCTCGGACAGCACGATCGCGCGGCGGAGCTCGCGGCCGAGGCCCTCGCGCGCGCCGAGCGCACAGACGTCCTCCACGAGCGCATCCAGGCGCTGCGGATCAGCGGCTTGGCGGCCGGAGGCAGCGACGGAATCGCGCAAGCTGCGCGCCGCCGTCGAGCTGGGCATCGGGCTCATCGCCGCGGCTCGAGACGATCCGGGCGCTCGTCGAGCTCGGAGCCGCGCTGCGGCGCGCCAACCGGCGCTCGGAGGCGCGGCTGCCGCTCCAGCAGGGCGCCGACAACGCGAAGCTCGGGGGCGCGCTGGCCCTCTACCAGCAGGCGCGCACGGAGCTCGCGGCGACCGGCGCGCGCCCCCGGCGCGACGCGCTGCTGAGCGGCCCCGCGTCGCTCACCCCGAGCGAGCGGCGGATCGCCGAGCTCGCCGCCTCCGGGCAGAGCAACCGCGAGATCGCCCAAGCGCTGTTCGTCACCCCCAAGACCGTCGAGTACCACCTTCGCAACACCTACCGCAAGCTCGACATCAAGGCGCGCAGCGAGCTGACGGCGGCGCTGGCCGAATAGACCCCGGGCTGAACTGCCGGGCTCACTCCTCGAACTGCCGAGCGTGCCTCCTCCTCCTCCTCGACGCGCCGCGCTTCGGGCGCACGTCTCCCGTCGCGCGCCCGGCTGGGCCTATTTCAGGAAGCCCTCGTAGTTGCGCATCATCAGCTGCGCCTCGAGTTGCTTCATCGTGTCCAGTGCGACCCCGATGACGATCAGGATCGACGTGCCGCCGAACAGGAATGTCGCACCCGTCTGGGTGATGAGGAGAGTCGGCAGGGCGGCGATTGCGGCCAGGAACAATGCTCCCGGGAACGTCAGCCGCGCCAGGATCCGATCGAGGAATTCAGCCGTGGGTCTGCCTGGCCTCACCCCGGGATGAAGCCGCCGTACTTCTTCAGGTTGTCCGCCTGGTCGACGGGGTTGAACGTCACCGCCGTGTAGAAGTACGTGAACAGGATGATGAAGATGCTCTCGCCGACGACGTAGTGCCAGCTCTGGGGGCTGAAGAAGGTCGCCAGGTGGGTCGCGAAGTTGTTGCGTGTTCTGGCCGATCAGCTGGCCGATCGTCGGCGGGATCGCCATGATCGAGGCGGCGAAGATCACCGGGATGACGCCGGCCATGTTGACCCGCGGCGGCAGGTAGGTCTGGCCACCCTGGGTCATTCGCCTGCCGATCACGCGCTTTGCGTACTGGATCGGAATCCGCCGCTGGCCCTCCTGGACGAACACGATCGCCGCCACGACGGCGATCACGATGAACGGCATCACGACCTTGAAGATCTGGTCGGGGTTGTTCCACCACGACTGCACGCCGCTGCGGGATCCGCGCGACGATGCTCGCGAAGATCAGCAGCGAGATCCCGTTCCCGATCCCGCGCTGGGTGATCAGCTCGCCCGTCCACATCGGCAGCACCGTCCCGGCGGTCAGCGAGACCACGATCAGGAAGACCTTGGCGAGGTTGAAGTTGCTGATCAGCGTGACGCCGGCCTGGCTCTCGAAGCTCCGAAACAGGAACACGTACCCGATCGACTGGGCGAACGCCAGGCCGACAGTCAGGTAGCGCGTGTACTGGGTGATCCGCGCCTGACCGACCTCGCCCTCCTTCTGAGAGCTTCTCGAGCGAGGGCACCACCACGGTCAGCAGCTGCAGGATGATCGACGCGGTGATGTAGGGCATGATCCCCAGCGCGAAGATCGCGATCCGCCCGAGCCCTCCGCCTGAGAACAGGTTCAGCACCCCGAGGATGCTGCTGCCGCCGAAGTTCTTCTGGATCGCGTTGACCGCCTGGAGCGTTGATCCCGGGCGCCGGGATGTAGCGTCCCGAGCCGGTACAGCGCACAGGATCCCGGCCGTGAACAGGACCTTGCTTACGGATCTCTCCGATCCTGAACGCACCGAGGATCGTGGAGATCATCCCGTCAGTCCTCCGCGAGCCTCCGGCCCCGGCGCGGGTCGCAACGATCACTGACAGGTGCCGCCGGCGCCCTCGATCTGCTCGCGCGCGGCCTTGCTGAACCCGTGGGCGTGGACGGTGAGCGGCTTGGAGATCTCGCCCTTGGCGAGCACCTTGACGGGGACCCCTTGCGGCTGGCGAGTCCCTTGGACGCCATCGCCTCCAGCGTCACCTCCGCGCCTGAGTCGAAGCGCGCCTCGAGGTCGATCAGGTTGACCGCCTGGGTCCGGGTGCGGAACCTCTCGAACGGCATCGACTTCTTCATGTGCGGGCCGCGCAGCTTGCGCATCCGCATGTGAATCGGGGTTCTGCCCGCCCTCGAACCGCGCCCGGCGCTTGGCGCCCGACCGCGAGCCCCAGCCCTTCTGGCCACGGCCGGCGGTCTTGCCGGTGCCGGAGCCCTCGCCGCGGCCGACGCGCTTGCGTGGCCGGCGGACCCGGGGGGCGGGCTTCAAGATTGTAGCCCGATCCGCTCCTTGGTATGCAGGGCACATCCTCGGAGGACCTCCACGAGGTGCCGCACCTTGGCGATCACCCGCGGGCCTGAGGCGAGTCCGCAACCTCGACCCTGCTGGCCGATCCGCCGCAGCCCGAGCGAGCGCAGCGTGGCGGCCTGGCTCTTGTCCTTGCCGTTGCGCGACCGCGTCTGCTTCACCTTGAGGGTGCTCACTTGGCTTCCTCAGGCTGCTCGGTGCGTGTGCCTTGGGTGGACGCGGGCTCCTCGTCCGCGGACACTTGCGTCGAGTCCGCCTCCCTCGGCCGTTCGAGCCGCCAGCGGTGTCAGCGGGCGTGGATCCGTGGTCAGCCCCAAGACCTTGTTCACCGACAGCCCTCGCAGTTCGGCGACCTCGAGCGGCGTCCGCAGCGACTCGAGCCCGGCCATCGTCGCCTTCACGAGGTTGATCGGGTTCTGCGAGCCAAGGCTCTTGGACAGGATGTCGTGGATCCCGGCGAGCTCGAGCACCGCGCGCACGCCGCCGCCGGCGATCACACCGGTACCGGGCGAGGCGGGCTTCAGCAGCACGCGCCCGGCGCCGAAGATCCCGAGCGTCTGGTGGGTGATCGTCGAGCCGTGCTTGGGGACGCGGTAGAGATTCTTCTTGGCGCGCTCGACGCCCTTCTGGATCGCGACCGGGACCTCGTTGGCCTTGCCGTAGCCGATCCCGACGATCTCCCGCTCGTCGCCGACGACCACGAGCACAGTGAACGAGAACCGCCGGCCGCCCTTGACGACCTTTGCGACGCGGTTGATCTCGACGACGCGCTCCTGGAGCTCGAGCCCAAAGG
>CAVOIU010000063.1:0-53358 GCA_963695965.1 uncultured Solirubrobacterales bacterium | reverse complement strand
CCCGCGTCCCGAGCGCCCCCCACGGCGCTTCCCGGTTTGGCCGCTGTGGTTCGCGGCGTTCGTGTTCACGCACACGCGCCGCGCGGGAGCGCTGATGGTCGCCGGGCTGGCGGTCGCCGCGATCTTCGCGATCGGCCCGAGCTGGCTTCGCTGAAGCCTCTATAGCGATTTCTGGTTAAGGATCTGCCCTCGCGGGTATGCCCCGGCTTTCTCCGGGTTTGAACGTCCAAAGCACCCGGATTTCGGTGCTTCGGCGCGTTGTCTGTGCATCAGCGCGCTGTCGGTGCTCTAGCACGTTGTCAGTGCTTCAGCGCGTTGCCGGTGCAGAAGCACTGTGTACGTAGGCCCGGTCGGCCGGCACGGGGCCTCGTCCGAGACCACTAGCTCAGGAGGCACGACCGAGACATGATCAATTCTCTGTGCAAGCTCGCGCTGCCGCTGGTGTGCGCATGCGCGATGGGCTGTCCGGCGCCCGCCGGCGCAGGCGCCAATCCAAGCTCACCGTTGGCATCAGCGACAACGGCTCGGCGATGTTCTCATCGCCGAGGTTCACCGTTCGCTTCACCCGGAACCGCTCGCGACATCGTCTTCTGGAACGTCGCCGTGATCAAGGACAAGTCCTACCTCGAACTCCGCGCGCGACAGTGGATCGCCGCCGCCGAGGCCGCGAACGTCAGCCGATGATCTCGTTCGCCGGCAACGGCAACTACATCCCGAGCGTGAAGGTCTACACCGCCGCGGTCAAGGCGTTCATCCACGACTTCCCGCAGGTGAAGCTCTACACCCCCTGGAACGAGCCGGACTGGATCTACCGCCCAGCGCTCGCCGACCATCCCGACGCTCGCCGCCTCTTACTTCAACGCGCTCGTGCAGAACTGCCACGACTGCACGATCGCCGCCGGGACGTTTACCGGCCGGCCTCGCAGCTTGGGTCCTGGATCCAGGCATACGAGCGCGGGCTTCATTACCGCCCGTGGCGTGGGCGCTTCATCCCTACGACGACGTCCGCGGCCACAAGACCGCGCAGATCCGCACGCTGATGCGCTACGCGAAGGGTCAGATCTGGCTGACCGAGATCAGCGGCGTCGAGCGGCGCGGACATTGGCAGTTCAAGAACCAGAGCGTGTCCGGCGCCAATCGCGACGAGCGCTTCCTGTTCTCGCTGCCGAAGCAGTTCCACCAGATCACCCGGATCTACCACTACCAGTGGCAGGGCACACCGACGGCGCCTTGGGACTCCGGCCTGCTCAACCCCAACGGACAGCCGCGTCCCGCCTACTACACGGTTCGCAGCGCCGCGCAGGGGAATCTGACCTGAGCGAGAGGCCAGGCCTAGGAGGAGAGAGCACCGCCGCCGGGCGCCCTCGAGGCGCCCGGCGGCCTTGCCGTTTCAGGCCACGCCGCCCCAGGGGCGAGCCGCTAAAGTGCCTCCAAGGCCCGGTCGGCCGGCACGGGGGCCTCGTCATAGCGAAGCCAGTCAGGAGACAGCGACCCACATGGTCAGACGAGTCGGAAGGTTGATGCTGCCGGTTGCCTGCGCGTGCGCGATCGCCGGCGCGGCGCTGCCCGCGGCCGCGAGCGCCAAGCTCGCCGTCGGGATCAGCGACAACTCGCCAGCGATGTTCACCTCGCCGGAGTTCCTGCGCATGGACATCACGACCGCCCGGGACGTGGTCCTCTGGAACGTTGCCGTGCTGAAGGACACGACCTACCTTGCCCAGGCGAGACTCTGGCTCGCCGCCGCAAAGGCCGCGAACGTCACGCCGATGATCTCGTTCGCCGGCAACGGCAACTACATCCCCAGCGTGAAGGTCTACACCGCCGCGGTCAAGGCGTTCATCCGCGACTTCCCGCAGGTGAAGATCTACACCCCCTGGAACGAGCCCGACTGGATCTACCGCCCAGCGCTCGCCAAGCATCCCACGTTGGCCGCCTCCTACTTCAATGCGCTCGTGCAGAACTGCCACCACTGCACGATCGTCGCCGGCGACGTCTACCTGGCCGCCAACCAGGGCCTCGCCGCCTGGGTCAAGGCGTACTCCAAGGGCCTGCACTACAAGCCGGCGGCGTGGGCGCTCCACCCCTATGACGACGTTCGCGGCCACAACACCAAGCAGATCCAGGCCTTCCAGAGCGTGACCAAGGGCTCGATCTGGTTCGACGAGATCAGCGGCGTGCTGACGCGCGGCCACTGGCAGTACAAGAACCAGTCGGCCGCGGCCGCCGGCCGTGACGAGAGCTACCTGTTCGCTCTGCCCAAGCGCTTCCCACGGATCACCCGGATCTACCACTATCAGTGGCAGGGCACGCCAACTGCGCCCTGGGACTCCGGCCTGCTCGGGCCGACCGGTCTGCCGCGGCCGGCCTACTCGGTCGTGTACAACGCCGCTCACGGCAAGCTTCCGTGATGGCGCCCCCGGACCAGCTCTGATCCGGCGGGACGCGCGCGAGACCCGCCACGCCACCCAGGCGCGGCGTCCTACCATCGGGGTATGCGCCTGTCCGTGCTCGACCAGTCCCCGATCCCCGAGGGCTCGACCGGCGCCGATGCGCTCCACAACACGCTCGACCTGGCCGCACTCGCTGACGAGCTCGGCTACCACCGCTACTGGGTCGCCGAGCACCACGGTGGCCCGATGCTCGCGAGCGCCAGCCCCGAGGCGCTGATCGGTCCGATCGCGGCCGCCACCGAGCGGATCCGGGTAGGCAGCGGCGGCGTGATGCTCCCGCACTACAGCCCGCTGAAGGTCGCCGAGACGTTCACGATCCTCGCCGCGCTCTACCCCGGGCGGATCGACCTCGGCCTCGGACGCGCCGCCGGCACCGACCCACTGACCACGTTTGCGCTCCAGCGCGACCGCCGGCAGGCGTCTCCCGACGACTTCCCCCAGCAGCTGGCCGAGCTGCTCGCCTACCTCGATGACGATTTGCCCGCCGACCATCCGTTCCACCGGCTCGCCGCGATGCTGCCCGGCCGCCCGAGCTCCCCGAGCCGTGGCTGCTGGGCTCCTCACCCCAGAGCGCGATCTGGGCGGGAGAGCTCGGACTGCCATACGCGTTCGCCGACTTCATCAACCCGGCAGGCGCCGAGATCGCCGCCCTGTACCGCGAGCGCTTCGCCGCCGAGCACGGAGCGCAGGCTCCGCGCACCGCGGTCGCGGCGTGGGTGCTGTGCGCCCCGACCGACGAGCGAGGCCCAGCACCTGGCGACGAGCAGCCGGATGACGATGCAGCTGCTGCGCCGCGGGCAGCTGATCGCGGTGCCGTCGCCCGAGAAGGCGACCGAGTTCCTGCGCGCGGGAGGGCAAGCTCGACTGACCATCGGGCTGGACGTGCACCCGGCCGGCGCGGGATCATCGGCTCACCCGGAGACGGTCCGCGCAGAGCTGTGGAGGTGCTGGCCGCGAGTACGGCGCCGAGGAGGTGATCGTGGTGACGATCACCCACGATCACGGGGCGCGCCGGCGCTCCTACGAGCTGATCGCCGAGGCGTTCGGGCTCGAGCCCCCGAGCGTCCCGCTCGAGGGCTCGACAAACCCCTGAGTGCGCCTATCCTCGCCGGCGATGGCGCCGCCGGTTACGGCGCTGTCGGATCCTCGCCGAACTCGCCGCCCTCGGACGGGTCGTCGCCCGGCTCGCCCCCAGTCGTCGGATCCTCGCCGTACTCCCCGCCCTCGCTCGGATCCTCGTGTTCCTGCGCCGGAGCGCCGGTCGACATCGGGTCATCGCCGGCCTCACCAAAGCCCTGGCTCGGATCATCGGTGGCTGACATGAGTCCTCCTCTCGGCTCGGCATGAGCCTCGTGTGTCGCGGTCAACGGACGCCCCGCGGTCGCGCTCAGGGAGTTGATTCTTCAACCGCAAGCGCCGCTTTGCAAGCGGCTCAGCCGACCGCCGTATCGACTCGGACCGTGGTCCCCGCGTCGCTCGTCCGCACCTGGACCAGATCGCAGAGCTGGTTGACCGTCCACAGACCGATGCCGCCGGCGGCTTCAAGCGCCGGCACCCGCCGGCCGGCAAGGGGATCGTGGATGTGACCGGCGTCCTCGATCTGGCAGACCACATGCCCTGGAGTGCGCCACGCCCGCAGGATGCCGCCCCCGTGGGCGTGCCTGATCGTGTTGGTGGCGAGCTCGTTCATGGCGAGCACCAGATCGTCGATCCGGTCAGGCACGAGCCCGGCCTCCGTGGCGATCCACGAGACCAGCGAGCGGACCGCATAGAGGTTGGGGAGGCCGAACGGGAGCGTCAGCGCGTCGGCCGGCGGCTCCGTCAGCGGATCCCCACACCCTGGAGGCGCGTCGGCGCCGAGGTACTCGGGACTCGGTGCGGTCACGCCGTCCCGGATCAGATGCGGGTGAGTCCGCGCGGCGTCGACGAGCACGTAAGGGTCGAGCGCGTCGGCGTCATATGGACACAGGACGCGGATGCGGGCGCCCGGCCACGCGAGGTTGATCAGCGCCTCGTGCTTGGTCGCCTCGCGAATTTCCTCGGGCGAGCGCCCCGGCCAGATCGGCTCGCCGACGTAATGCAGAAGCTGTCCGTCGTGCCTGGCGAGCATCCCCTCGACGGCGGGGATGATCCGCGAGGGGTTGCGCCCGAGCGCGACCATGTCGAAAAGCTCGACGCCCGAGCCTCCTTCGAGGCTGTCGCTGAGGAGTTCGGTCCTCTGGGGCGGGACCGCGATCGCGACCGGCTCGTTCGCCTCGAGCGCCGGGGTGACGAACTGCATTACGCCATCGATGTACTCGTCAGCACCCGAGTAGAACAGCGCGAGGTGCATCTCCCCGGTTTCAACCGGGTTGGCCTGCCTATCTTCGCCGCTGATGACCGTCATCGCCGCTGTCGAACCTCCTGCCGGCGGAGCGTTTCGAGCCCAACCCGCGTTCGCTCAACCTGAGTATTGCCGCCGCAGACCCGCTCTAACCCCGCGGGCGGGAATCTTTGTGCTCCGGAGCAGGCCTCTTTGCGGCCCAGAGCAGGTTTCAGATCACGCCGAGGACAGTGCCATTGCCGTCGATTCGAACACGCTGAGCGCGTCGTCCTGGCCGGTCAGCGCGAGCAAGCGTCTGACTCCGGGGGCCGGAGCGGCAACCGCGAGTCGCTGTCCGCGCTCTCGGAGGCGCTGATCGGAACGGAGCACGGCTCGCAGGCCCGCGACATCCATGAACTCGAGCTCGCCGAGGTCCAGCACAACCAGCTTGGAGTCGGTGGCGCGGATCGTGTCAATCGCGTGCTCGAGCGTGTCGACGGACGCCAGATCGAGCTCGCCGCTGACGGCGAGGACCGTCGCCCCCCGTTCGGTGCGGCTGCTGACCTTCAGATCGCTTCCGATGCCGCGGCCCCCCCTCGGCTCCAATCTCGCTGCCCCTGCTCGCCACGGTTTGCGACAAGCAGACGGCAACGTAGCACCTCAGGAGTCCGCAATCAGGAACGAGGCGTGGACCTCGCCGGTGCCGTTCACGATCCAGCGCCGAGGACCCGCGCGCAGCACACGTTTGGAGCCCGGGAGGGCCGGGTTGCGGAACTCGACCTCGACGTCGATCTCGGCTGGATCGGCCTCGCCGACGAGCTCCTCCTCGAGCGGCTGCCAGTACGCGGCGTTGTTGATGTGCGCTGCGATGTCGAGCTCGGTGGCGCGAAAGATCCACTCCGACTCGCTCTCGATCGAGCTGGGCCCGGGGTGCCGAAGCCGCGCCGTGACCCTGCGGCCGGCCGCAGAGGACCCGTACAGCTCGAATTCGTCCTCGCCGAGCGGCGCCGGCCGCCACCGCACCGGGTCGAGGTGGACCCACAGCGCCGCCGTCTCGATCTCGCTGTGCTCGGCGCCGACCCGCGTGACCGTCGTCCGACGCTCTGCCCACATCTTCCCCATCCCGCTGCAATAGGTGGCCAGCTCGAACTCCTCACCAAACCGGGGGAACCGCTCGACGCGCATCCGGGTGCGGCGCACCACCCACACTGCCTTCTCCGCGAGCCCGGCGTCCTCCACGTCGGCGTAGGCGACGTCCTGCAGCCAGCGGGCCACCGCGTCGAGCCGCACGCGCCCGCTCGGCGCACAGTCGGCAAACCCAGGCCGGACCAACTGCCCGAACATCCGCCCCCCGGGCGGCCGCTCGACCAGCTCGGTCAGCCCGGCGCCGTCCACGCCGTGTCAGGCGAACAGCCGCGGATCGGCGGTGACGATCCCGTGGACGCCCATGCCCCGGAGCGAGTCGATCACGTGCCTGTCGTTCACGGTCCACGCGAATAGCTGCCCGTCACGGGCGGCGACATCGTCCAGCAGCATCGCATCGACGAGCCGGTGCTGTGCCATCACCGCGTCCCATCGGCGCTCATTGAGCCCCGCGAGTACCTGGGCGCGCCAGTCGCGCCAGCGGGCGTCTGGCGGGCGCACCCGACCGCCGACCGAGATTCCCAGCGAGCATGGGGTTCCAGCACTCGCACCCGATCCAGCACCGCCGGGACCTGCGAGGAGATCAGCGTCCGCTCGAGCATCCGCGCGCTGCGCAGCGCGTCGATCAGCGCCGGCTCGCAGCCCGTCGGCGCTTGAGATCCACGTTCAGCTCGATCTCGTCGAAGCGCCGGGACGAGAGATGGTCGAGCGCTTCGTGAGCCGAAGCCTGCCCGGGGAGCCGCGCATCAAGGAGCGTGTGCGCGAGCACCAGCTCACCCCTCGAGGCCCGGACGTCGAACTCGACCATGTCGACGCCGACCTCCAGCGCGGCGTCAAATGCGGCGAGCGTGTTGGCCGGGGCCAGCGCGCTGGCGCCTCGCCAGATCCAATTCGCTGACAAGTGTGCGAGAACATGGCCTTCCGCGTAGTTAGCGTACCGGGGCGTGTCGACCGACCCACCAACCCGCGGAGGGGCCCTCATCACCGGCGGCGCCGGCGGCCTGGGGCTCCACCTCGCACGACTCCTCCTGGCGCGGGGGCACGCCGTGCACGTCACCGACCTCGACGGGGATCTCGCCGCCCGCGCGGCTGAGCAGCTCGGGCCGCGCGCGTTCGCATCGGCGCTCGACGTCCGCAGCCTCCCCGCATGCCGCGCGGCGGCCTCGAGAACGGTCAGGCGGGCCGGCTCGCTCGCGGTGTGGGTCAACAACGCGGGGGTGATGGTCACCGGCCCCGCCTGGGAGCAGGACGAGCGCACGCGTCAGCTGATGCTCGAGGTCAACGCCGCGGGGACGATCAACGGGACGCTCGCGGCGCTCGAGCAGATCCGCCCCGCCGGCCGCGGGACGATCGTCAACGTGATCTCGCTGGCCGGGCTGATCGCGGTGCCCGGCCAGGCGATCTACTCGGCCTCGAAGCACGCCGCGATCGCGTTCAGCCTTGCCACCCTCGCGGACCTACGGCTCGCGGGGGTCACCGGGGTCGAGATCTGCTGCGCCTGCCCCGACGCGATCTGGACGCCGATGCTCCAGGACAAGCTGGACGACCCCGGGGCCGCGGCCTCGTTCTCCGGCGTGATGATGCGTCCGGAGAAGGTCGCCGGGCGGATCGTGACGCTGCTGGACCGTCCCCGTCCGGTGTTGACAATTCCCCGCTGGCGCGGCGCGCTGGTGCGGCTCTCGGAGTGCTTTCCCAGCCTGACGCTCCGCGCCCTCGGTCCGGTCATGACGCTGGCGGAGATGCAGCAGCGGCGGTTTGCGCACCGGGCGCACTCGGGACACTGGCCCGTGCGTTAGGGATCGGGGGCGATCAGGGCGCCCCGGCACGCGTCAGGCAACGCGCGCCGCATCGCGCGCCGATCGCCGCGGCCTCGGCGACGGTGAGCCCGCTCGCGAGGCCGAACGTGAACCCCGACGCAAACGAGTCCCCGCAGCCATAGGAGTCACGCGGAGGGCCCTCGGGCGCCGCCGGCCCCCACCTGCCCTCAGAGGCCCCGGACCAGGTCCCTCCCTCCGCCCCCCGCGTCTCGACTAGCAGCCGCGCGCGCGAGGCCAGCCGCCGCGCCCACTGGCGTTCGTCGGCGTCGCGGGCGCTGTAGACGAGCGCGTCGATGATCGGGCTCCGAGGGCGCTCGAGCGCCTCGCGGCCGCGGGGCGAGGCGACAACGACACGGGCGTCGCGAGCGTGCTCCAGCGCGCCCGCGTCTCCGGCGGTGAAGTACACGCCGTCGGCGCCACGGAGGCGATCCCACGGCAACTTGTCGGAGCCAACGGGCTCGAGGCGCTCGCCGACGGTGACGATCGTCCGCTCCCCGTCGCCCTGGAGCAACGTAACCGCCCGGCGCGTGGGCCGGTCCGCGCGCCACGCGACGTGGGCTTCGACGCCGCGCTCGGCAAGCTGCTCCGCCGCCGCGTGGCCGCGTGGGTCCTCGCCGAGCGCGCAGAAGAAGTCGACCTCGGCCCCGAGCTCGGCGAGGTCCACCGCGACGACGCCGCCGCCGCCCGCCGCCCGCGCGAACGCGCCGTCGGCGGCGAGCACCTCCCCGGGCCGGGGCATCCGCTCCACTTCGACGAAGTCGACCCATTCGACGTGACCGACAACCGCGACCCGGGGCATCCACGCAGCCTATTCCCGGGAGCCTTGCGGCCCTCGTCCTCGAGGCTCGTCACCAACCGCGACGTACGGTTGCGTTTTGTGACCACCCTCTTGCGGTAAGAAGGCACCGATGGGAAAGATCGCCGGCAATTCGACCGAGGAGATCGACGCACCGATCGACAAGGTGTGGGCGCTCGTCGAGGACGTCGAGAAGGCGCCCGACTGGCAGGGCGGGATGAACGGGATGGAGGCGCTCGAGCGGGACCCGGACGGCCGCGCGACGCTGTGCGAGGCCGAGACAGACGCCAAGGTGAGGACGATCAGATCGCTCGTCCGGTTCAGCTATGACGGCCCGACCACGCTCAGCTGGAGCCAGGAGAAGGGCGAGCTGAAGTCGGTCGACGGTCGCTGGGAGCTCAAGGACCTCGGCGGCGACCGGACCCGTGCCACCTACGAGATCGAGGTCGACCTCGGGCGCGTCCTCGGGATGCTGATCCGCGGCCCGATGGTCAACGTGCTGCGGGGCCAGCTCGCAGGCGCCCGCGCGGGCGAACTGAAGCAGGCGGTCGAAGCGGGCTAGCGAAAGCCTGCCGGCGCGCCGCGCCGCCGGCGGATGGTTCAATCCCCGGCCATGTCCGCACGGAGCAGGGGACTCGCGGCCGGTGTGCGCGCTGCGCTCGCGCTTGCCGCATCGACGGCCGTGGCGCTCCCCACCCCCACCCCCGCCTCGGCCCGCATTGTCAACGCGACCTCGCTGCTTCCCCCGGGGGAGAGCGGGTTCGTCTCGGTGCTGGGCGTCGCTTCGGGCACCGGCTCGCCCCACCTGTACGACCAACAGCAGCCGTTCATCGACTTCAACCGCAAGGACGCGATGTTCGGCCAGCCGGGGACGCCCGAGAGCGTGCCGATGCCCGGCGTCACGATCGTCCGTGACTCCTACGGCGTTCCGTCGGTGACCGGCACGACCGATCAGGACGTGTGGTGGGGCGCGGGCTACGCGACCGCCGAGGACCGGCTGTTCGAGATCGAGATCTTCCGCCGCGCGACCACGGGCCACCTCGCCGAGGTCCTCGGCGCCAGCTACGTCCCGATGGACATCGCCGTACGGCGCGACTTCTATACGCCCGCCGAGCTGACGGCCATGTTCGACAGCCTGCCGGCCGCGTTCCAGGCCCGGTACACGGCATACGCCGACGGGATCAACGCATGGGTCGACCACGTCAACCAGACCCCCACCGCCATGCCCGCCGAGTATCCGGCGCTGGGCATCAGACCGAACCACTTCACCCCGGAGGACCTGATCGCGATCGGGGTCTACCTCGCGAGGACCACGCCGAACACCGACGGCACCGATCTGCTCGACATGCAGGCGATCCAGGCCGGCGGTCCGGCCAAGTTCAACCGGATCCTGCCGCTGAGGGTCCCAGGGCAGATCTCGACGATCCCACGGGCCAACGGACTGTTCCCATCGGTTCCGGGTCGCACCGCCGCACAGGAGCGAACCGCACTCACGCGGTCATACGCCTACGTCCGCCATCTGCCGGTGCCAGCCGCCAGCGACCTCGGCACCGAGTACGTGAGCGGGACGATGCCGACGGAGTCCTCCGCCGCGGACGCCGCCGCGGCCGACGACGGCGCCGGGCTGATCAACCCGATGTCCCCGATCCATCGCGGCGGGTCCTCGATGGTCGCAATCGGGAACCTCCACACCCACCACTCGTTCCTGTTCAGCGGCCCCGAGCTCGGCTTCTCGGCGCCCGAGGAGCTGTACGAGCTGGAGGTCCATGGCCCCGGCCTCGAGGCCCGCGGGGTCACCGCCCCGGGCGCCCCGGTGATCGCGATCGGCCACAACGCTCACGTCGCGTTCGGGCTCACGAGCGGCCTGTCACAGACCGACGCGCTGTACGTAGAGCACCTCGTCCCGGGACAGCCGGAGGAGTACTACTACCGCGGTCACGTCCTGCAGATGAACTGCCGCGACGAGACCTTCGCCTACCGCCCCTCGCCGACGTCGCTGCTCCCCACCGGCGGCCTGCCCACAGGCACACCGCAGTCGGGCTCGGTGACCGTCCGCCTCTGCCGGACGATCCACGGACCGGTGCAGGAGCGAGTCGGGAACATCGCCTACGCCCGCCGGTACGCGACCTGGGGCAAGGAGATCGGCACGCTCGAGGGTCTCGCCGACGTTGACACTGCGACCAACATCGCCGGGGTCAACCGCGCGGCTGCGCAGCTGACCTGGAACGAGAACCTGATGGCGGCGGACGATCGTGGCCACATCGGGTACTGGCACCCGGGCCTGCTCCCGGTCCGCCCGAAGACCTGGGACGAGCGCCTCCCCTACCCCGGTGACGGCCAGGCGGAATGGAGCGGCTTCCTGCCCGTGTCCGAGCGTCCCCACGTGATCGATCCGGCCAAGCACTGGCTGAGCAACTGGAACAACATCCCCTCGCAGGGATGGACGACGGGCAACGATCCCGCGTCCGAGCGGCTCGGGGGCCCCTGGTTCCGGATCGCGTGGCTGAACCGGCTGGCCTCAGCGGTCGCCCGGAGGCCGTCGTTCGCCGCGATGAACCAGATGATCCACCAGGAGGGCACGGTCGCCGAGCAGCGGCCGCTGGCGACGCGGCAGTTGCGCCGCGCGCTCAAGGGCGCGCAGGGGCCCGCGGCCAGCGTGCTGCGGACGATTCTCGCCTGGGACGGGTCCTACAACGAGACCGACTCGAGCGGGACCGTCGATCCCGGCGTCGCCGCCTGGCAGGACTTCAAGGATCAGCTCCAGACGCTGGCGCTCGCGCCGCTTGGCGCCGCGGGCCAGCTGATCGGCGGCGGCGAGCCCAACGACGAGCACGTGTTCGACGTGGACCTCGGCCAGGCGTACGCGCTGCGCACGCTCGGCCCGGCGGCGTGGCGGCGGGCAGCGGCGGCGACGTTCACGGCGCTCTCCTCGCACTTCAACTCGAGCGACCCGTCGAAGTGGCGCGCGCCGCGCGCGATGTTCCCGCAGAGCGCGCTCGGGGCCGAGTCGCCGCCCCCGATGCCGTTCTTCGACCGGGGGACGTTCGAGCAGGTCGTCGAGCTCGGCTCCTGAGGCGCTTCCGAGATACTCGGGCCTGATGCTCGCCGTCTTCGCCGCCCACATCGACCGCGACGATCCGCTGCGCGGATTGCGGGTCGAGGACCGGCCCGAGCCGGAGGTCCCGGCGGGCTGGACCACGGTCACGGTCAAGGCCGCGTCGCTCAACCACCACGACCTGTGGTCGCTGCGCGGCGTGGGCCTCCCGGAGGAGCGCCTCCCGATGATCCTCGGCTGCGACGCCGCCGGCGTCGACGAGGAAGGGAACGACGTCATCGTCCACTCGGTGATCAGCGACCCCGACTGGCGCGGCGACGAGACGCTGGACCCCAAGCGCTCGCTGCTGTCCGAGCGCTACCAGGGCACGCTCGCCGAGCGCGTCGCGGTCCCGCGGCGAAACGTCCTCCCCAAGCCGGCGGCGCTCAGCTTCCAAGAGGCGGCGTGCCTGCCCACGGCGTGGCTGACCGCCTACCGGATGCTGTTCACCCGCGCGGGCGTGGAGCCGGGAATGACCGTGCTGATCCAGGGCGCGGGCGGCGGTGTCGCCACCGCGGCGATCGCGCTGGCGAGCGTGGCCGGCATCCGGGTGTGGGTCACCGCGCGCTCGGAGGGGAAGCGCGCGCAGGCGCTCGAGCTGGGCGCCGATCAGGCGTTCGAGTCCGGCGCACGGCTTCCCGAGCGCGTCGACGCGGTCGTGGAGACCGTCGGCGAGGCGACCTGGTCGCACTCGATCCGCTCGCTCAAGCCCGGGGGCACGCTCGTCGTCTCGGGCGCGACCACCGGCGACTCCCCTCCGGCGGAGCTGAGCCGCGTGTTCTTCCTCCAGCTGTCGGTGATCGGCTCGACGATGGGCACCCGCGACGAGCTCGAGCGGCTGATCCGCTTGTGCGTCTCCAAGGATGTGCGCCCGGTGATCGACCGGACGCTGCCGCTGGCTCAGGCCCGAGAGGGGTTCGAGGCGCTGCTCGATGGCAGCGTCGTCGGGAAGATCGTGTTCACGGTCTAGCCGCCGGTAACCCGATCTGGGTGATGCGGGATGCGTTCGATGGCGATGAGCTTGAGGCGGTGAAGTCCGCGACCTTGGAGGCTGGCGAGTCGGCCGAGCACGGGCGCGCGGCGCGCCGGAAGGCGCCCCGATCGAGCCACGGAGATTGGTCGCCCGCGCCCGACCGGGCCGATCCCGTCGCGCTGCTCCAGCAACAGGCGAGAACCCGGGTGCAGGAGCTCGTTCCGATTCGCTACGGCCGGATGCTCGTCTCCCCGTTCACGTTCTACCGCGGCGCCGCGGCGGTCATGGCCGCGGACCTCGCGGGCACGCCGCGCTCGGGCATCGTCGTGCAGGCGTGCGGCGATGCCCACATCTCGAACTTCGGGGGGTTCGCCGCTCCCGATCGCAGGCTGATCTTCGGCCCGAACGACTTCGACGAGACGTTGCCGGGTCCGTGGGAATGGGACGTCAAGCGGATGGCGGCAAGCGTCGAAATCGCCGGCCGCGACGTCGAATTGCCGGCCGGGCGACGCGAACGGCTCGTGATCGCATGCGTACGCGAGTACCGCGAGGCGATGCGCGGCTTCGCGAGGATGAGCCACCTCGACGTCTGGTACAAACGCATCAACGCGAGCGAGCTCGTGGACCGCTTCGGCGGCAGGCTCGGGAAGCAGGGCCGGGTCGTGTTCGCCGCGCCGTTCGCCAAGGCTCGCCGCAAGACGAGCCTGCGCGCGGTCAAGAAGCTAACCGAGGTCTCGCATGGGGAGCCGCGTTTCCGCAGCGTCCCGCCGCTGCTGGTCCCGCTTCGCGAGCTGATCAGCGTCGACGACGAACGCGAGGAGGCCGACTACGTCCGCGGGGTGCTCGACGAATACGCCGCCGGGCTCGACCCGGACCGCCGGTACCTGTTCGGGACCCACCGGTTCGTGGACACGGCCCGCAAGGTCGTCGGCGTCGGCAGCGTCGGCACCCGTGCGTGGATCTTTCTGTTCGCCGGCCGCGGCGGACGAGACCCGCTCGTGCTGCAGGCCAAGGAGGCGCAGGCATCGGTGCTCGAGCCATATCTCGGCCCCAGCGAGTTCGAGAATCACGGCGAACGCGTGGTCCGCGGCCAGCGGATGGACCAGGCCGCGCCCGACGTGTTCCTCAGCTGGCAGCGCAGCAGGGGGCTGGACGGCAAGGAGCACGATTTCTATATCCGTCAGCTCTGGGACTGGAAGGCGTCGAGCGACCTGTCGACGATGAACTACGCCGGCTTGCACGCCTACGCGCGTGCGTGCGGCTGGTCACTCGCGAGGGCGCACGCCCGGTCAGGCGATCGGCTGGCGATTGCCGCGTATCTTGGGCGCGGGGGGAGCTTCGATCGGGCGATTGCCCGCTTCTCGGCCACATACGCCGATCAGAACGAGCTCGATCACCAGCGACTGGCGGAGGCCGTCGACGCCGGTGAGGTCACAGCGCTGCGGGGAGTCTGAGGTCTGAAATCGTCACGACCGCCCGCGATCATGCGATCCGTGCAGGCCGCCCGTGCCGCGGCCGAGCCGCCTGTGAGAAGCTTGCGCGGTGCCGAGCGACCACGCTTACACGCGCTTCACGACGGGGATCTCCGCGCGGACGCTGCGGAACCTGGGGAAGCTGAACGTCCCGCTTTACCGGATGACCCGCGGCCGGATGCTGGGGCGCGTCGGCCGCGCGCCGGTGCTCCTGCTCACGACGACCGGGCGTCGGTCGGGACAGTCCCGAACCGCGCCGGTTGTGTTCCTCGCCGACGGTGAGCGGCTGGTGGTGATCGGCTCCAACGCCGGCAACGAGCGCCCGCCGGCCTGGGCGCTCAACCTGGAGGCGAATCCGGATGCCAAGGTGCAGGTCCGCGGCAGTCGCCGCAGCGTACGGGCGCGAATCGCCGAGAGCGAGGAGCGCGATGAGCTGTGGCGGCGGATGAACGATCAGTACGCCGGATTCGATGACTACCAAGACCGGACGCAGCGACACATCAACGTGTTCGTGCTCGAGCCGCGGTAGCCCGAGCACGAACCCAGCCCCTCACGCCGCCTAGACCCCGAGCCACCTCTTCGGGTTCTCGGCCATCATCGTCTCGAGCTGCCCGTCGGTCATCCCGCCCTCCTTGAGCGCCGGAATCACTCCCTCGAACAGGAACGTCATGCTCCAGTCGGTCGCCGCGCCCGCCGCCTCGAACTGCTCGACCATCTCCGGGGGATACCAGTCCAGTCCTTCGGCGATCGGGACGTCGAAGTCCTGGGAGAGGAACATCCGCTCGGCATAGCCCCGGGCCAGCAGCTCGAGCACGGTCGCGTTGCGCTTGTCGGTCGGCAGGAACAGGTCGATCCCGTAGCGGTCCATGCCGATCCAGACGCCGGTCTCGAGCAGCCGCTCGATGTAGTCGAGGTCGTCGGTGTCGCCGGTGTGGGCGATCTGGATCTTGTCCGGCGCGACCCCCTCCTCGAGCAGGATCTCTACCTGTCGCGGGCCCGTCCCCGAGGCCGGCCGCGAATGGGCCATCACCGGGGCGCCCGTCCGCACCGACGCGCGCGCGGCGGCGCGGTGGACCTTCTCGACGCGCTCGTTGACCCCGGGTTCGTCGGCCGCGCACTTGACGAACGCGGCCTTGATCTCGGTGCCCTGGATCCCCTGCTCGATGTCGTGGACGAACAGGTCGGCGATGTAGTCCTCTGAGCGGTTGAGCAGGAACTGAGGCAGGTGGTCGTAGGTGTAGATCCCGGTGCAGCCGATGATCTGCAGCCCGGTCTCCTGCGCGAGCCGCTGCGAGGCCCGGACGTCGCGCCCGAGCAGCATCGCCGTCGGCTCGACGACCGTCTTGACGCCGTGGCCCTTGACCGCCTCGGCCGATTCGAGCGCGAGCTCGAATTCCCTGTCGCGCTCGCGGACGTGCGGCCACTGCGCCGTCACGGCCTCGTCGCTGGAGAAGAAGTGCTCGTGGATCAGCGTCAGGCCCAGCTCTTCGACGTCGATCCGTCCGTCCACAGTCTCAACCGTCGCCATCCGGTCCACCTCCGATTGTCAGAACCCATGCCGGACCGGTTAGAGCGGTTCGGCACCGGGCAGGCTTCCCCACGAGAGAAAGGGAGGATCTCATGTTCAGGAGCGTCACCACCAGAGTCGCAGGGCTTGTCATTCTGATTGCCGGCCTATGGGGCGGATCGGTCCCGTTCGTCGGTCCGTATTTCCACTTCGCCCTTGGCCCGAATCACAGCTGGACGTGGACGAGCGGCCGGCTCTATCTGAGTGTTCTGCCCGCGGCCGCAGCAGTGCTGGGCGGCCTGATGCTCCTCGGCAGCGGCCCCAGGGCCGGCGGAAGGCTCGGCGCGCTGCTGGCGCTGGCGGGCGGTGCCTGGTTCGCGATCGGCCCGACCGTCAGCCTGCTCTGGGCCTCGGATGCGTACGGCCTTCCGCACGGCCCCAAGGGCACGCGGATGCTCGAGATGCTGACCTACCACACCGGTCTCGGCGTGCTGATCGCGACGTTCGCCGCATACGCGCTGCCGGGTCTGGCGTTCCGGCGAGCGGCTGTCGCGACGCCGGACGCTGCCGCCGCGGGCACCGGTGCGGAAGTCGGCACACGCGTAGGTACAACTGCGACTCGGCCTGTGGGACGCCGGCGGTTCGGCCTGTTCGGCCCTCGCGTTGTTCCGGCACGCGACACTGCGGTCGATACACCTGAGGGCATCGAGACCCGATACCGGACACGCGTCCCCGACAGAGGCACCTCCGCCGCCAGTGAGCAAGACACAGTGGTGCGGCGCTAGCCGCGTAACGACTTGCCTGCGCGGCGTCGGGCCTACGCCGCGCAGGCAGGCCTACCCGCAAGGGCCGTAGCGCGACCTTACGGGACGGTCGGCGGCTGGTAGCTCTTGGGCGGGATCGAGTACGGCCAGCTGAAGCCGCCGCAGCCGCCGTTGGACGCGACGAACGCGTCGAAATTCGTGGCGTGGTCGAAGTAGTAGCCGTCCGGGTAGTAGGCCCCGAGCGTCGCCCGCTCCTGGCCCCTGGGCGGGCACGTCCTGGATCGCGTGGACGAACTTGGGATCCGGCAGCATGTTGCGCAGGATGATCGGGGCTGAGGGCAGCGGCCCCTTCGGGAGCCACTCGATCCCGCAACTCGCCTTCGCGGTGGCGGGACGGTTGGCGGCGGTCGAGATCACGATCGTGTAGTAGCCGCCGCGATCGAGTGAGACGTCGTCGTCCTTGACGCACGCAAGGTACTGCGTGGTCGACATGTTGGAGCACATCGACCAGTACCGCAGCTGCCCGCGACCCATCTTCGTGTCGGACGGCAGGTACGTGCTCGGGGTGCTCGGCGCTTTGCCGTGGAACACGAGCACGTCGCCGTAGGACGAGGTGTCGAACGCGGTCATGTAGGCGTTGTCGACGTTCTCGTAGAAGCCGCCCGACGGAAGCATGTTGGTGGCCTGCTGCACCGGCGGCCAGGCCGCGCCCGTGCGCGGGTTGTTGAGCGCTCCATTGGCGACGCCGTCGACGGCGTTCGTGTACCTGAGCCATACCGGCGGGTCCTGGCCGCCGAGCTCCGTCGACGGGACGCTGTCGTTACCCGCCCCCGAGCCCGCTCCCGCAAGGCCGTCGGTGACGCTCTGGGTGCTGGGAAGCGAGTGGTCAGGGCAGTCGGGCAGCTGCTCGCGGCGGGTGCCGTCATCCGAGACGAGGCTGAGCCCCGGCAGGCCGACTCCGCCCATGATGTCGAGGCCCTGATCGGCCTCGTACACGCGGTAGATGAGCGTCGCGGTCTGCGTCGGCTGCGAGGTCTTCGTCTGCGGCGGGGCCTGGCCGTTGTCGGTGTAGACGGTGTTCTGGGCGCGCCCGCCGGATGGGACCGCCTCGTTGCGCACGTACACCGCGTATGACCGGTGGATGGCGGTCCGGCTGGCGCCGGCGATGAACGGGTTGGTGGAGCCTGCGTCGGGCACGATCTGCGTGTCGTGGATTCCGTCGATCGCCCGGGTCGCGGGGTCGTAGGTGATGAACGAGATGTAGCGCGCGTGCGGGAACTGGCCGTCGACCTCGATGTGGAAGCCCGGTGGTATCGGCAAATCAGCCACCCAGTAGCGCGCCGCCTCGTCGGGGAAGGCGACGTTGACCTGGTCGCCGGAGAGCCGGAACAGCCAGCCGCAGCTCTGCTGCGATGACGCGGACCCCTGGGCCGCGGCGCCGGTCGTCGCAAGGGCAAGCGCGGCGGCGAGCGCGACAAGCGCGCCCGTCAGCGACGCGCCGAGGACCGACAGCCGCTTTGCGCGACGCTCCCGCACAGGCGAGGATTTTCCGCTGGGCCAGGCGACCCGTCAACGAAGATCAGCCGGATTTCGGCTCCCTGGCGAGCAGCAGCAGGGCAACGGTCGCCAGCGCCGCCACGACCGCGGCAAACACCAGGCCGGCCGATTTCAGGCCCGAGGCCTGGGCGAGCAACCCCTCGCCGACCACGGGCACGGAGATCGCCACGTAGGCGACCACGAAGAAGCTCGATGCGACCTCGGCCCGCTGCTCAGCCGGAGAGGCCGCGTTGACAGCGGCCAGACCCGCGCGGAAGCTGACGCCCTGTCCGAGGCCTGCGATCACGCCTCCCAGCACGAGCAGCGCCAGCGAGGAGGTGGCCAGGCCGAGGGCGAGGAAGCCCATCCCCGTGATCAACGCTCCGCACCCTCCCGGCAGCGCGAGCCGCGGCGGAATTACGTCGAGGAGGACCTGACCGACGGTCGAGGCGATGAACACTCCGAACACGACGACGCCGATCACCGCATAGTTCGTGACGTGGAGCACCTCTCCCAGGAACGCCGGCGAGACGGCCGTGAACAGCCCGAAGACCGCGAAGCCGGCAAAGGCCGCGAGCGAGGCTCGGAGGAAGATCGGCCGCACGCGCTCTGGCACACCCAGTCGCTGCGGGCGCAGACGCGGGTGGGCGGATCTCCGGACGGGCTCCGGCATCAGCAGGATCCCAACCGTCGCCGGCACGAGCAGCCCCAAGTCCACCCAGTACGGCAGCCGTAGCGGAGACCCGGCGAACTGAGCCAGCAAACCCGCCAGCAACGGACCGCATCCAAGCCCGCCCATGTTCGCGGCCGTCGCCACCAGCGTGCCGCGGCCCGAGCGCCCTTCAGGGGCGAGGTCCACCAGCGTCGCGGTGGCGGTCCCCGTGAAGATCCCTGCCGAGACGCCGGAGATGGCGCGGCCGACCAGCAGCGGAGCGAGACCCTCGGCGACCAGGAACGCGACCGCGCTCAGCGCCGACGCGGCGAGCCCGAACAGCAGCACCGGACGGCGCCCGATCTCGTCCGAGAGCCGGCCGGCGAGTAGCAGCGCCGCGATCACGCCGACCGCGTAGGTCGCGAAGATCACCGTGATCATCAGCAGCGAGAATCCGAACCGCTGGCGGTAGACCGAGTACAGCGGCGTCGGGAGCGTGGTCCCGAGCATCACCACGGTGAACGCGTAGGCAACCACCGCGAAGGCGGGACCGCGTCCCAGCCGTGGTTTCCCCGCCGCGGGCATCCGGCGATGCTTTCAGGTTCGGCGCCGATCAGTCCGGCGCCGTAAAGACAATGCGCCGATGTTCCGCTCGCCGGGCCCGCTCGTGTACGGCACGCTCATCGTCGGCGCGGTGCTGGACGCCGAGGGGATCAAGACGGAGACCTTCTCGGAGACGGTCGCGGGTGTCGCGATCACGGTCGTCCTCCTGTGGCTCGCACACGTGTACGCGCAGGTCACGGGACAGCGACTCGCGCAGGGTGAGCATCTGTCGCTCAAGCTGATCGGCAGCAAGATGGCCCACGAGGCGTCGATGCTGGTCGGGGCGGCGGTTCCGCTCATGGTGGTCGTGATCTGGTGGATCAGCGGGGGCACGCTCGCCGGCGCTCTCACCGCGGGCGTCTGGACCTCGGCCGTGACGCTCGTCGTGATCAACGTGGCCGCCGGACTCGAGGCGGAGCTGTCGGGCGCGGCGCTCCTGTTTCAGACGGCGGTCGGTGGGCTCCTCGGGCTCGGGATCCTCGCGCTGAAGCTGGTCTTTCACTGATCGAACGCGCCTGGCGGGTCCTCCCGCGAGCTGGGATCAACGAAGCGTGACGGTCACCGCGCGGTCGGTCGGCTTGGGGCCCGTGTCGACGGTGGTCGTGCGGCCCGAGACCCCAACGAGCCTCACCTCCCACGAGCGCCGGGGCGGCGCTCCCGGGAACCGGCCCCGGGCGGGGCCGATCGTGATCGTGGCGCCGCGGCGGCGCTCGGTGTGAACGATCGGCGTCCACGTGAATGCACCGCGCGTGTAGCCGTATCCGAGACCCTGATCGTCGTAGAGGTCGAACCTGCCCTGCGCGCCCGCGTACACGGTGAGGATCACCTTGCTCGGCGGACCGGCGGGCGTGAACGGGCCATAAGCCTGGGTCGGGACGATCGCTCCCGCGCGGACCAGCACCGGCATCTGCGAGAGCGGGACCGACAGGGTCTGGAGGCTCGGCCCGTGATAGCGCCGGCCGGTGAAGTAGTCGACCCACGTCCCCGGAGGGACCCACACCGTCGCGGGCGCCGGATCGCCGTCGGCCGTCACGGGCTCGACGACCATGTCCTGCCCGAACGTGTACTCGGACGGGTGCTGGTAGGCGGCGCTCAGTCCGGGCCACCGGAGGTACAGCGGCCCGGTGAGCGGGAGCCCCGAGTCATATGCCCGACGCGCGAGCGTGTAGATGTACGGGTTCAGCGCCTCGCGGAGACGCAGGAACCCCGACGCCGCGGCGTCCGCCGCCGTCCCATACTCCCACGGGAGGCGGTCGCCGTGGTTGGAGTGCAGGCGATCGAGCGGCTGGAAGGCTCCGAACGCGACCCACCTCGCATACAGGTCGTCGGGGAGCTGCTCGTTGAGTAGCCCGGTCTGGGCGGAGCACTGGCCCGCCTCGGGCTGCCCGTTGAAGCTGCCGATGTCGTGGCTGACGTACGGCAGGCCGACGCCGGCCTCCTCGGCGGTGAACTGCGCCTCGAACGCGAGCATCTGCCAGGTCGCGCACGTGTCGCCGGTGAACTGGATCGTGTACCGGTGCTCGGCGAAGATCCCGGCGCCTCCGTTCAGGCCGTCCCCGTCGTCGGCGGCCGAGGCGCTGTAGGACGCGCCGACCCGGGCGAACGCGGGCCAGCGAGTTCCGCGGTCGCGCTGCTCGCGGGCGTAAAGAGAGTTGATCCACGTGTCGGCGGTCAGACCAGGAGCGACCGCGCTCGAGTCGTCACAGCACCAGTCGAACCAGAACACGTCGGCGCCGTCAGCCTCGAAGCCGCGGTGCAACGCGAAGTACGCCGCGATCTGCTTCGGCTTGGTCCAGTCGAACACGCCGCACTGGGCGGTCGGGTCGGCGATCAGGATCCGGCACTGGCCGCTCGAGTTGGTCAGGCCTCCAGCGGCCGCGTTCGTCGCCGGGTACTGCGGGTCGTTGGTCGAGATCGAGGGATGGATGTTGAGCGCGACCGACACGCCCTGGGAGTGAGCCCACTGGATGAACCCCTTGGGGTCGGGGAACAGGGTCGGTGTTCCATTCCCACCCGTCCCAGCTGTAGGGCTTGCCGGGAGCGCCCGCGACGATCGCAGCGGCGGCGGCGGCTGCCCCGGTCGGGTCGCTCTCGCGCTTGAAGTCGGTGTCGACCGACAGCGTGTCGAGTGGCACCCGGTTGGTGCGAAACTGGGCGAGCAGATCGTGGTAGTCCTGCTCGGAGTAGGGCCAGTAGCGGCTGAACCAGACCCCGAACGCGGTTCGGGGCAGCAGCGGGGCCGGGCCGGTCAGCGCGCGCAGGTCGCCGAGGGCGGTGGTGTAAGCGTGGCCGTATGCGAACAGGTACCAGTCCTGATAGGGCCCGTTGTGGCTCGGGGCGCACCGCGAATCCGGGGCGCCCCCGGTCAGCAGCACCGTCGAGGTGTCGTCGAGCACGTACCAGCCGGCGCGTGAGAGCAGACCGTCGTTGAGCGCCACTGGCCCGGTCAGGAGGTCGAGCGCCCGCCGCCACCCTCCGAGGTTGCCCTCGGAGTTCGCCGCGCTCGGGTGGACCGTCGTGCGAGCGGAACCGGCGGTGAGCGTCAGCTTGAGGTTGCTCGCAGAGAAGGGGCCGGACGCGAGCCGGTAGCGGAGCGTCACCCGGCCGGTGCGGATCGTCAGCCAACCGCGTGAGCGACCGGTCGCGAACGCCGGCGCCGACAAGTGCCCCTCCCCCTCGTGGTCATCGTCCGCCCGTTCTCGAATCGCCCGTCGCGGGCGTACTCGAGCCGGATCAGCGTCGGCGTCAGCACCTCGAACCGCGCGGGCCCGGCGCGCACGACATCGGAGCGAGCGGCGGCCGTTGCGGTACCCGCGAAGCCGAGCCAGAGCGCGATCGACACGAACCACAGCCCGGCGCGCCAGCGCATGCGCCCACGCTACCTTGTTCGCGTGGCAGGCAAGGGAGTGAGGCGCCGCGAGCTACTCGCGGGTGGCGCAGGCGCTGCCACCGCGGGCGCGCTGGCCGGTGCGGCCACCGCGCTCGGCAAGACCCCGCCGCCGCGCAAGCGCGTACCGAAGCCGAAGGTCTACGACGTGGCGGTGGTCGGCGCCGGCCTCGCAGGATTGAATGCGGCGACTGCCGTGCGCGCCGCCGGGAAGTCCGTGATCGTGCTCGAGGCGCGCAACCGCGTGGGTGGTCGCAACTTCGATCATCAGATCGCTCCGGGGAAGGTGGCCGAGCTCGGAGGCGAATGGGCGGGGCCCGGCCAGGACCGCGTGCTGGGGCTGGCCAAGCAACTGGGCGTCGCCACGTTCGACACGTATTCCGACGGCAACAGCGTCTATTACGCGAACGGGCACCTTCAGACCTACAGCGGCGACATCCCGCCCGCCAACCCCGCGTCGCTGGTCGAGCTCGAGGCGCTGATCGTGGAGCTCAACAAGATGGCCGCCTCGGTTCCCGCGGACAAGCCGTGGACCGCGTCGCAGGCCGGAAGCTGGGACCAGGAGACAATCCAGACCTGGTTCAACCAGAACCTCCACACCTCGGAGGCGCTGAATCTCGCCGAGGTTGCAGTTCGCGGCGTCTACGGAGAGGAGGCCGAGCAGATCTCGCTGCTCGACCTGCTCCAGGCGATCACCGGCGTCGGCGGCGACTTCAACACACTGATCGGCTCGGCCCAGAGCATCCGGTTCGTCGGCGGCCCGCAGCAGCTGTCCGAGAAGCTCGCCACCCGCCTCGGGCGCGCCGTTCACCTCGGCGTCCCGATCAGGGCGATCGAGCAGGGCGCCCATGTGACGCTGCACGCTTCGAACCAGACGTTTGCGGCGCGCCGGGCGATCGTCACGATCCCCAAGACGCTCGCCGGCCGCGTCACCTACAGCCCGGCGCTCCCTCCGGCACACGACCAGCTCCTCCAGCGCGAGCCGATGGGCTCGGTCTTGAAGGTCAACGCGATCTACTCGACGCCGTTCTGGCGCAACGCGGGCCTCAACGGGCAGGCCGTATCGGACACGGGGCCGATCCGGATCACCTACGACAATTCCCCACCGGACGGCAAGCCGGGAATCCTGGTGGGCTTCATGGAGGGAAACGACAGCCGCGAGTTCTACGGCGTGGCGCCGTCTGTTCGCCGCCAGGCCGCGCTCGAGTCCTTCGCCCGGTACTTCGGCTCCCAGGCGCTTCACCCGATCGGCTACGTCGACCTGATGTGGGCGCAGGAGCCGTTCACGCGGGGCGCGTACGGCAGCTTCAACCCGCCGGGCGTGCTGACCTCGTTGCAGGACCCGCTGACCGAGCCGGTAGGAGCGCTCTACTACGCGAGCTCGGACGCGTCGGGGCTGTGGCCGGGATACATGGACGGCGCGATCCGGTCAGGCGAGGAGACCGCCGCCGCGGTGCTCGCACGCCTGTAGACCGTCGCCGCCGCCGTGAGCGGCAGCCGTCACTCACCTAGAACTGCGGAGGCCCGGTGCGTCGGCGGCATCAGCCCACCGACGAGCCACATGATCGGGATGAAGAATCCGAGGATGAACAGGATCAGGTGGCCCTTGCGCAGCGTGGCCAGACCCAGAGTGATCAGAACCACGAGGTAGAGAACGCTAAGCAGAACCCAGAGAACAGTCATAGCAGCGCCCCTTTCAGGTAGCGGCGCCCGCCGCGGAACGCCGCGAGTGCAGTGCAAGTCTCGATCTGGACGGGGCCTCCGGCAAGGTTGCGCGCACCCGGCGGTCGGGCGTGCGCGCAGGTGCGTGGGGAGTGCTCAGAGCCAGGGCGCAGCGTCACCCGATCCGGATGACGCCCGGGGCACCGAGCCACGTAGCGTTGTCGGCGATGCAGGATCTGCGCGAGTCATCGCATGGCTGAGGACGGTGCCGATGCGCGCGGAGACGCAGGTTCCACGACGCCGGAGGATCCAAGCTCGACGCTCCTGAGCAGGGGGTTCGTGGCCCTGCTCATGATCGCGGCGGTGGTGGGCGTCCTCGTATCGCTCGCGGCATGGTGCTTCGTCGAGCTCGTCTACCAGATGCAGCGGGAGCTGTACCACCACCTCCCGAGCGCGCTCGGCTACCAGCACGGTCCGCCGGTCTGGTGGTCCCTCCCGATCCTGGCGATCGCCGGTCTGATCACCGCGCTCGCGATCGTGCGCCTGCCCGGAACGGGCGGCCATATACCGGCCGAGGGCCTCAAGGTCGGCGGCGGCCAGATCCGGCCGATCGAGCTCCCGGGGATCATCCTGGCGGGGCTGGCTTCGATCGGGCTCGGGGCGGTGATCGGTCCGGAGGCCCCACTGATCGCCCTCGGAGCGGGGCTCGCGGTGGCCACCGTCAAGCTGGCCCGCCGCGAGATGCCTCCGCAGGCGCTGGTCGTCGTCGCCGCGACCGGCAGCTTCGCCGCGCTGTCGTTCGTCTTCAGCTCGCCGATCATCGCCGCGGTGATCCTGATCGAGGCGACCGGATTGGGTCGTGACAGGCTCCCGGTCGTCCTGCTCCCCGGTCTCCTCGGGGCGGGAATCGGATCGCTGATCTCAATCGGCATGGGGTCGTTCACCGGGCTGAGCACCAGCGCCTACGCGCTCGGCCCGCTGGCGCTACCGGCATTCCACCAGCCGACGATCGCCAACTTCGGCTGGGCAATCGCACTGGCACTCGTGATCGCAGTCGTAGCCCACCTGATCAGGATGGGCGGACTCGGGACCCAGCGCGTCGTGAAGTCGCGTCAACTCCTGCTGTTGCCGGTCTGCGGGCTGATCGTGTCCGGGCTGGCGATCGCGTTCTCGCAGGCCACCGGCAAGGGCACGAGCGAGGTCCTGTTCTCAGGCCAGGACGCCCTCCCCGGACTGGTATCGGGTGCGGGGACGTGGTCGCTGTCGGCGCTGGCGCTGCTGATCGTATTCAAGGGTCTCGGCTATTCGATCTCGCTGGGCGGCTTCCGCGGCGGTCCCACGTTTCCCGCCATCTTCCTCGGCGCCGCGGGGGGCTTGATGGCCTCGCACCTGCCGGGGTTCCCGATGGCGGCAGCGGTCGCGGTCGGGATCGGTGCAGGGACGGTGGCGATCCTGCGGCTGCCCCTGTCGGCGATCGTGGTCGCGGCGCTGCTGACATCGAAGGCCGGGCCGGGGGTCGATCCGCTGACGATCGTCGCGGTGGTCGTCACATACCTGGCCACGCTCTGGCTGTCGTCGGTTCAGGCGGCGAGGTCGACCCGGTCATCTGCCGCCCGACCGCCGAGCGCCGGCGTACCGGCCTCGGTGGCGGTGAAGTAACCCCGGAGCGGTCCAGGTCACAGCTCAGAGAGTCAGTGCCGCGCGGAGGATCAGGAGGAGGCCGATCGCCGTCGCCCCGATCAGGGCTGCGCGGCCGCCGCTGCGGCTCAACCAGCCGTTGAAGCGCCGAACGGTCACGGCCGTCCACTCCGGCCGGGTGGCGTAGCCGAGCAGCGGGAGCTCGATTAGCGCCAGCATGATCATGTTGAACGCGATCACCGTGAGCACCGCCACAGCCGTGCTGACCTTCTGCTTGGAGAGCAGGTGCATACCTGCGATGTAGGAAGCTCCGGGGAATGTCAGCAGCGCCCCGACGACGAACGTGTCCTTTGCCGACCCTCCGCTCAGCTTGCGCTTCCAGCGCGGCGGGGGCTTGGTCTTCGCCTCCTCGCGCTTGCGCGCGGCTCGTGCTCGGCGCCGCTTGTCGCGGCCGGTTCCGACGATGAACGCGATCAACAGGATCAGAGCACCGAGTGTGAAGTCGATGATCGGATTGACGGTGTGCTGCCCCGTGCTCGACGTGCTCGACGCGCTCGAGCCGCTCAGTGCGAACACCAGTATGAAGCCGCAGGTCAGGCTGGTGACCAATGCTCCAACCAGGTAGCCGGACAGCAGCCGCTTCGGGCTCGACAGGGTCAGCATGACCGTCGTCGCCGCGAGCAGGGTCGGGTTCAGGGCTGCTGTGAACCCAAGCGCAAATACCCGACCCATCGCTCCTGCGGCTCAGAGCCCTGATTCGGCCTTGATCTTGCCCGAGGCGACGGCGGCGCTCAGCGCCTCGTAGTCGCGCTCGTTCTGCTCTGCGTAGGCAGTTGAGAACTCGAGGATCGCGCGATCGAAGCTCGGCCCAGTGCCGAGATAAGCGGCTATCGCGATCCGGTCGCCGCTGCGGGCGTGGGCCCGCGCGAGCGTCCACCCGCACAGCCCGCCGTACAGGGCCAGCCCCTTGGGCACCATCTGCTCGATCTCCGCTGAGCCCTTCCAGTCTTTGAGCTGCCTGACGTAGAAGTCGCGGGCGTGGCCGTCCATCCCGCTCGCGACGTGCAGCCACCCCAAGAAGATGTCGCTGCTCGCCTGCATCAGCCGCTGCCCGACCACAACGCGTTCGCCGTGGTTGGAAAACTCGCTCTTGCCGAGGAACTCCTCGAACACCGACGCCTCGGCCTCCTTCACCTGCAGGAACAGCGGATCCTCGCCGTTCCGGCCGAGCATCAGCGCGATCCACGCGCGCGTGCCAACGCTGCCGACGCCCACAACCTTTCTGGCGAAGTCGGCCAGCTCGAACTGCTCGATGAGCACCCGGCGGTCGAACTCGAGCGTGCGGCGGTACTGACTGAGCAGATCATTGAGCCCGTCGTAGATCTCCGCGGATGCGCCGTCGGCGATGAGCCGTTCGATCGGGACGATCAGTGGCGACTGGTCGACGATCCGGACCTGGCCGTCGACCCGCTCGGTCAGCTTGGAGAACGCGGACACGCTGTCGCGAGTGCGAGCCTTCGCAAGCGTCTTCTGAGTGCGCCTGGCCATCTTCGGCTTGAGCTGCGAGCCGAGCTCCGCGACCGCGGTCTCGACCTCCATGTGTGCGTACCAGACGCCGAGGTTGCTCATCGCCGAGAAGTCGTTCATCGCGTTGCGGTACGCCGCCACCGTCGCGAGCACGACCCGTTGCTGGTCCTTGACCGTGTAGCCATTGTTGATCGCCGCGATCAGCATGCTCACGGCGAGACGCTTGACGTCCGACTCCCACGGCCCGGGGAGCGTTTCGTCGAAATCGTTCAGGTCGAACACCAGCGCACGCTCGGGCGAGGCGAACACGCCGAAGTTCGAGAGGTGAGCGTCACCGCAGCATTGGACGGTGAGCCCCGACCGCGGCGTCGCAGCGAGATCACCGGCCATGATCATCGCGGCCCCGCGGTAGAACGTGAACGGCGAGACGAGCATCCGGCCATACCGGATCGGCACCAGCTCGGGCACGCGCGTCTTTGCCTGGCGCTGCAGCACCTTGATCGGGTCGGGTCGCCCGGGAGCCGGCTCGAACGCGGCGTGACTCGAGCGCGGCACCTCTGCCCGCGCCGCCTTGCCCCGTGCCACCCGCTCGGCGACCGAGAGCTGTGCCGCCCCGGGGCCGTTCGAGGCCGCCCGGGCCTTGCCATTGGTCAGCATCGCCGGTGCGGTTTCCATCGCTGCCTCTCTCGGTCGAATCGAAACTGGTTTCGATGCTCCCACAACCATCGGGAGGCGACGATGGTGCAAGCACCACACCTCGCGCGAGTGGACGTCACCCGCATCGGATGACGCCGACGCTTCCGCCAGCGAGCAGTATTCGATCTCGGTCCGGTACGGGACCGGCCTCTATGCGGCTCGACCTCGATATGTCAGTCCAGTGCTCCGATGGGGGATTCGGCGACCTGACGGATCTGGTCATCGACCCTGGCACGCGGTGCTTGACGCATCTCGTTGTCAGACCCCAGGACCGGCACGACCACCCACGGCTGGTCGCGGTTGAGCACGTCAATGCGGGCGAGGCAGTCGACGCCATCTCCCTGGGATGCACGATCGCGGAGGTCACCGCGCTCGAGTCAATCGATGAGTTCGCCTACCTGCGCTCGGGGGAGTTCCCCGCCGGAGAGTCGGACTGGGATGTCGGAGTCCAGGAGATGCATCCGCTCCCCGGATCGGGCAGCCTCGGCCCAGCGGAGTCGCTGGGCGCGGGTATGGAAATCGATTACGACCAGCATGTGGCGGTGAGCTACCACCGTGTCCCCAAGGGGTGCGTGGAGATCCGTCGCGAGAGCCCCGTGAACTCGTCGGAAGGCGATCACCTCGGCCACGTCGTTGGCATCGTTGTCGACGGGCAGGAGCAGATCGAGCACCTCGTCCTCGAGCACGGTCACCTCTGGCGCAAGCGGGTGGTCGCGATCCCAGCCGGTGCGATCGAACGCTTAGAGACCGACGGGGTGACGTTGAACCTCTCGAGCGGCGCGGTCGGCGCACTCGAACCGCTTCCTGCTCATCGCCGGGGAAGCTGATGCCTGATCGGGAGCCGGTAACCCTGGCGACACACGACGCCCAGCGGGCACAGCGCCTGCTGACGCTGGAGTTCGGCTCGCCGGCGCAGTTCGACGATCCGAAGCTCGAGTACCGGCGCCTGTTCTCCGAGTTGTTGGGGACGTTCTTGCTCGTGCTCGTGGCAGCCGGTGGCGGGATTCTGCACGCCAAGGGGCAGATCAGCCTCGCCGCGGCGGTGGTCGCCCCGGGGCTGATGGTGCTGGCGACCATCCTGTTCATGGGTGCGGTCTCGGGCGCGCATCTGAACCCGGGCGTGTCATTGGCGTTCGCCGTGAGGCGCGACTTCCCGTGGCGGCGGGTACCGGGGTATGTGATCGTGCAGTTGCTCGGTGCCGCGCTGGCCTGCCTGTTCCTGCGTGCCGTGTTTGGCAACGTCGACCATCTTGGCGCGACGCTGCCTGGAGCCGGCTACCACAGCTGGCAGGCGTTTCTGATGGAGATCGCGGTGACTGCGGGGCTGCTGAGCGTGATCCTGGGCACCGCGTCGGCGGCGCAGAACGTGGGTGCGATCGGCGCGCTGGGAGTCGGCGGCTACATCGCACTCGCCGGTCTGTGGGCGGCGCCCGTCAGCGGCGTCTCGATGAACCCGGCGCGCTCGTTCGGCCCGGCGCTGGTCAGCGGCGACTGGACGGCGTACTGGGTATACGTCGCGGGTCCCCTGATCGGCGCGGCGATCGCGGTGGGGTGTGCGGTGATCCTGCGAGGACGGGGCGGCGACCCGACCTCGCACACGGCGGGGTCCGGCGCGCTCACAGCGGAGGACCGCAAGGCAAGCGCCTAGCTTCGAATCCCGTCATCCAGCCCGGCCCGCTGCCCCAAACCGCGGTCTTCGCCGTCGCCGTTCTCGAGGTCATAGCCGATCGCCATCGCGAGCCTCGGTGCCGAGGCGACCAGGCCCGCAATCCCGATCGTCGGACCGACGGAGACCAGAACACCGACGATCTCGCTCGATGTGGCGCCGGTCGCCGAGGCTTGCCCGACGGCTTCGCGCAGGGAGGGCGTGGCGGCCCCGACGGCCAGCAGCGCACCCAACCTCACGAGCGCCTCGACCTTGGAGCCGAGCTCGGCCGGGCGATCCGTGCCCATCCGCCGCGTCAGGACCATCCCGATCACCTTCTCGTCGTTCAGCGCCACGCGGCGCAGGAGCTCTTCTGCCGGATCCACGGCTACTGATGCTAGGTCGGGGTGCGCGGCGCGCCTCGCCTGAAGTGGATGAAATCGGGTGTTGACCGACCGCGGATTTCGGCGATTCGGGGGGTCAAGGTGGTAGGCGCATCCGTCCATGACGCAGGCGCACCACCTTGTCCGGGCTACCGATCGCCTGGACGCTTAGCTCGAATGCCCGTTGCAACCACGCTCGACGAAGGACCAATCGTGCTCGAACAGGCTCTTCAGGGCCTCGAGATTGACTTCGCCGAGCCCAGGTTCACAGCTCCTGAGGTGCGGATCGACTCCGTGCGCCGGACAGGGCTCCTCCGCCGCTTGGCAAAAGCGCAAGATCGGCGCCTGATCCTGCTGAGCGCCCCGGCTGGATATGGCAAGACCACCCTGCTCGCGCAGTGGATCGAACAGACCCGGCGCCCCGCCGCGTGGGTGGCACTCGGCGAAGTCGACGACGACCCCCGGGTCCTGGCAGATGTGATCGCCGACGCTCTCGCGGGTATCGGGGTCCGACCGGGTCTCAGACGCAGCTTCAGCCTGGTGCTCGATGATGCTCACCTCGCCCAAGCCAGGCCGCTGAGAGACACGGTTCTCGGTCTTCTGAGCTGGCTTCCGGACGGGTCACAGGTAGCCCTGGCGTCGCGCCGCGAACCGCCACTGGCGCTGGGTCGGATGCGGGCTCAGCGGATGCTGGTGGAGCTGAGCGCCGAGGACCTCTCGATGTCGGCCCTCGAGGGGGCCCAATTGCTCCGAAAGGCCGGTGTCGACCTGGACTTCGCAGCCGCTCAGACCCTCCTCCGCCGGGCAGAGGGCTGGCCGGCGGCGCTCGAGCTGACTGCGGTCCCCTTCGCGCACGGGCCTCGGAAGCCCGTGTCGGGGTTGCAGGCTCGCGGTGACGATCACCACCTCTCCGAATACTTCCGGGCCGAGGTGTTGGCGGCGCTCTCACCCGCGACGGTGCGCTTCTTGACGCGCACCTCGGTGCTCGACCGCCTGTCCGGACCGCTGTGTGACGAGGTGCTCGGTCGCAAGCGGTCGGCGATCGTGCTTGCAGAGCTCGCCGGTGCGAACGTGCCACTCCAGCCGATCGACCCGAGCCACGAGTGGTATCGCGTGCATGGGCTGCTGAGAGAGATGCTCCAGACCGAGCTTCGCCGGGGTGACCCCGAGCTCCCGTCCACGCTTCACCGGCGGGCGTCTGACTGGCACCTCCGAGCGGGAGACGTCCAACGCGCCCTCGAGCATGCCCGCATTGGAGAGGACCTGGATCGCACCGGAAAGCTGCTGTGGACACACCTGCTCGAGTACCTCGGCGAAGGACGCAACGACACGGTCGAGCGCTGGCTCAAGGGGGTGACCCCGGAGCGGGCAACCGGGTGCGCGCCGCTTGCGCTCGCCGCGGCGCACAGCAATCTCGCCCAGGGGCACCTCGAGATCGCGGAGCAATGGGCTCGCTCGGCGGCCGTGAGCCTCCGCGGTGCGCCCGAAGAATCGACGGACGAAGAGCGGGCCTGCGTGTCGATCATCGACGCCTGGGCAGCTCGGCTGGGCACCAAGCAGATGGGACGGGACGCCGCTCGTGCGTATGACCAATTGCCGGAGGACAGCCCGTGGCGGGCAAGCTGCTGCTTTTTGGAGGGGACAGCCGCTCTGCTGACCGGCGACGAGGCCGGCGCACAGCGACGCCTTCGTGAGGGCGCCGTTCGCGGTGCCGTGCTGGCCCCCGACGCCACAGCGCTCTGCCTGGCGCAGTCGGCCGTCCTTGCGGCGCAGCGAGACGAGACGGAGCTCGCGTCCGACTTCGCCCGGCGCGCGAGCTCGGTCGTGGAAGAGCACGGGTTGGCCGACTACCCGATCTCGGCGCTCGTTTTCGCCGCGGTCGCGGCGGCGGACATCCGGGCTGGCGGGGTCGACGCCGCAAAAGCAGCGGTGTCTCGCTGTCTGCGGCTGTGCGATCGCCTCGATGATTCCCTTTCGTGGTACGGCGCCGAGGTCCGGATCGTGCTGGCGCGGGTCGCGCTGGCGCTCGGGGATGTGGCCGGCGCTCGTGAGCTGCTCGCGGATGCATCGCGCCTCGGGCGCCGGACGCAGGATGTCGTGGTGTTCGAGGGTTGGTTCGACGATGCCTGGGACCAGTTCGACGCGCGGGCGGAGATGTCGCTCGCGGGGCTCGCCACGCTGACGACGGCTGAGCTGCGGGTCCTCCGGTTCCTCCCCACGCACTACTCGTTCCAGGAGATCGCGGAACGACTCCACGTGTCCTCGAACACCATCAAGACGCATGTCCACGCGGTGTATCGCAAGCTGGGGGCGTCGTCCCGCTCAGAAGCGGTCGCGCAGGCGACCGAAGCCGGACTCCTCGGCTCGTAGGGCTACGTGCACGTGCTGGCTGCGCCCGATCAGTAGCCGTCCCAGCCCTCGACCTCGATGTCGTATCCGATCGCCAGCGCCAGCCGGGGGGCTGCCGCCACGACCCGGGCCGAACCGACGACCGCCGCCACGATCGCGAGCACTTCGACGATCTCCTCGTCCGCTGCGCCCGCCTCCAACGCAAGCTCGACGGCCCACCGCAGCGAGGTCGTGGACCCGCCGGCCGCAAGCAGCCCGGCGACGTTGACCAACGCGCTCGTCGCAGGGGAGAGGTCGCGCCCATGGGCGTGTGGACGCCACATCCTCGCCCGGGAAACGGCCAGGACCGATTGCAGCGAGCTCTCATCGCCGGCTGCCAGGCCACGAAGCAGCTGCTCGGTCTCGGAGGCGCGCGCGCCGCTCATCGTCAGATTCAGGTTCCCAGCATGTTCACATCCCGGCCTCGCCCTGATCGGGTGACACCGATCGGGTCGGTACGAGCCAAGATGAAGGCATGGATTCCGCAGCGAGTGGTGTGAGCCCTCCCGCCCGTGGTCGGGGCGGAATGGCGCCGGCGGCCCGCGAGGACGGCATCACCCAGCCGGAGTTCCGGTACGCGGCCGTGCTCGTACTGACGCTGATAGCGGTTGTGTTCTCGATTGCGGCGCCGACAGCTGACTGGTCGCGTGCCCTCGCGCTCGGGATCGAGGGGATGGCGCTGGTCATCACGATCGGGACCTCGCGCGAGCGCCCGGCCGTCCGCCGTCGCATGGCGCTCAACGTCGGTGCCGCACTGGTGGCGGTGATCGTGTTGGTCGCGTTGGGGGTGCTGCCTCACTGGCTCACCTCGTCGATCGCGATTGTGGTCACCGCCGCGGTGCCCATTGCCCTGATCCGAGGGTTGGTGAGGCTGCTTGGCAAGCACGGCGTAACGGCCCAGGCGGTGGCCGGGTCGCTCGCGATCTACCTGTCCACCGGCCTGATCTTCGCCTGGATCGTCGGCTTCATCGCACAGGTCAGCGACACGCCCTACTTCGCCCAGCACACGAGCGGAACGCAGGGCGAGAAGGTCTACTACAGCTTCAGCGTCCTCACGACGACCGGCTTCGGGGACTTCACCGCCGCGACGCCGGCCGGTCACGCGGTGGCGGTGATCGAGATGCTGACGGGCCAGCTGTACCTCGTCACGGTGATCGGGCTGCTGATCGGCAACTTCGCTGCCAGGCGGCAGGAGAATTAGAGCGAGGCGTTCAACTCGGAATGGTGGTGCCGGCAGGGCCGTGACCGACCGGCACGCTTGCTTGCCAGGCGTCCTCGCGGGACGGATGCTCGCTGCATGACCGACGAGTCAGCACGCGGCGCCACCGATCCTGGTCCGGATGCGGGCCCGCCACCGGCGCGCGCCCCTCGCTGGCGTCGAGCCCTGATCGCCACGCTGTTCGTGCTCGGGACGATTTTCGGCCTCGTGGCGGTCCACGCGGTGTGGGCGAATCGGCAGGCGCTCAACACCGACAACTGGACCAGCACGAGCTCCAAACTGCTCGCGGACCCACTTATTCGCAACGCGGTGGCTGGATATGCGGTCGCCGAGCTGTTCAAGTCCGGGGAGCCGGAAGCGCGGGTCAAGGCCGCGCTGCCGGCGAAGCTTCAGCCGCTCGCCGGCCCGCTGACCGCAGGACTGCAGGACGTCGCGGGCCAAGTCGCGCCGAAGATCCTCGGTTCCGCGCCGGTGCAGGGCGCTTGGCGCGTGGCGAACCGGCGGGCGCACGCGACGTTGGTCAAGATCATCGACGGGGGTGGCTCGCTGGCGTCGACGAACGGAGGCGTCGTCACCCTCGACCTACACGCGATCGTGGCCCAGCTGGCGACGACGCTGGGCGTCCAGCAGCAGGTCGCCGCGGTCCAGTCGAAGCTCAAGGGAAGCGCGGGGAAGATCAGAGCCGGTGCCTCCAAGCTCGGCGTAACGCTCCCGCCGTCGAGCGGGAAGCTGGTGATCATGCGATCCAGCCAGCTGAAGACGGTCCAGGACATCGGAGGGGCGATCAAGAGCCTCGCACTCATCCTGCCGCTGCTGACGCTCGTCTTCTTCGGCCTCGGCGTGTGGCTGTCGAAGGGACGCAGGCGCGAGGCGCTGCGACGGATGGGCTGGTGCTTCGTCGGCATCGGCCTGGTCGCGTTGCTCGCCCGTCGTCTCATCGGGAACGCCGTGGTCAACGCACTGGCGAAGAACCCCGCCAACAGGCCCGCGGCCCACGACGCATGGGCGATCGCCACCACCCTGCTCTACGACATCGCGGTTGCGGTGATCGTCTACGGGATCGTCATCGTCATCGCCGCCTGGCTCGCTGGTCAGACGCGCCCGGCGACGGCATTGCGGGCCGCACTCGCCCCCACGCTACGGGCCCGACCCGCGACCGCATACATCGCCGTTTACGTCGTGTTCCTCCTCATCGTGTTCTGGGGCCCGACGCCGGCCACGCGACAGCTCCCCGACATCGTCCTGTTCGTCGTGTTGCTCGCGCTGGGGGTGGCCGCGTTGCGCCGCCAGACGATGCGCGAGTTCCCCGACGCTCAAGCGGGGAGCCCAATCCAGGCGTTCCGGACCGTGTACGGGGCGGGCCGACAAACGGACGAGCAGACCGGCGAGGTGCCGGCTGCTGGCAACGGGGGTCATATCGACAAGCTGGAGCGGCTCGCCGCGCTTCACAAGGCCGGGTCGCTGACCGACGCCGAGTTCGCCGCCGAAAAGGCGATGCTGACGGGGTGACGTCGCCGGCGGCGGAGCCCGTCGCGCTATCGTGCGAAGCGCCGGATCGGGAGAGCGCCGAGCGCGTGGAGAGAGGCATCGGTATGGCGCCGGACGCTGGGACGACGTTGCGCGTAGTGCTCGCGGATGACAGCTACCTCATCCGGACGGCGCTTGGCGAGCTGCTGACCGGGATCCCGGACGTGGAGGTCGTCGCGGTCTGCGGTGACGCGCACACCCTGCTCGAGGCGATCGAGCGCGACGCCCCGGACGTGGTCCTCACCGACATCCGCATGCCGCCGTTTCGTGACCGCGAGGGCATCAAGGTCGCGGCGGAGCTCCGTGACACCCATCCGGGGATCGGCGTCGTGATCCTGAGCCAGTACGCCGAGCCGGCACTCGCGCTCGAGCTATTCGAACACGGATCCGGTGGACGCGCCTACCTGCTCAAGGAGCGGGTAGGCGACCGCAGCGAGCTCGTCGATGCGATCAAGGCGGTCGCGGCGCATCGGTCGGTGGTCGACTCGAAGCTCATCGACGGGCTGATCGCGGAGCGGGCCCGCGCGTCCGCGTCGCCGCTGGACGAGCTCACGTCGCGAGAGCGCGAGGTGCTCGCGGAGGTGGCAACCGGGAAGAGCAATGCCGCGATCGCCGCGTCGCTGTTCCTCACCAAGCGAGCTGTCGAGAAGCACATCAACGCGATCTTCATGAAGCTCAACCTCCGCGAGACGGAGGACACGAGCCGGCGCGTTAGGGCGACACTGATGTATCTCGCCGGCGAGGGCTCCGGCGCGCGCGCAGAGGTCTGATCCGTCCCATATCACCCGTTTCGGTTGATGCGCCACGGCGCAATCGCCTCCATAGTCGGGCCAGAAGTACCCGCCCTCGAAGCTTGGAAAGGAGAGCTCCATGCCCGTGGTTGGAGCGGATACCCACGAGACGCTGACCGGCGTGGCGACAGGCGATGTCGGCATGCTTGGCGAGGTCCTCGGGCTGCGCGACGCGCAGGCCGAGCGCTCACCCCTGGACACGCGGACGTTCGCGCTCGTCAAGATCGCTGCCCTGATCGCGCTCGACGCGCCGCCGGCGTCATATGCCTGGCAGGTGGCGAACGCGCTGGACGAAGGCGCGACCCCGGAGGACATCCTCGGAGTGCTCACGGCAGTCGCACCACAGGTCGGCGGGCCGAAGGTTGTTGCGGCAGCGCCTGAGATCATGCTCGCGCTCGGACTCGCGCTCCCCGAGGGCGCGGAGTAGGTGGTCTGAGATGTTCATGCGACGTCGTCCTCTGCTCCGCGCTGCGGCGGTGGGCGGTGGCGCCTACATGATGGGCAGGCGCCGCGCCGAGGGCCAGCAGCAGGCGGCCGACCAGGAGCAGCGACTCGAGGCTGTCGAGAGCCAGCAGCAAGCAGCACCGGCGGCGAGCGCCGGGATCAGCTCGGACGCCGTCCAGAAGCTCCAGGAGCTCGGCAAGCTCCACGAGCAGGGTGTGCTCACAGACGAGGAGTTCAGCACTCAGAAAGCGCGACTGCTGGCGGGCTGAGTGAGGTGAGGCGGTGCCGACGCTAGCCTCCCTCGGCGCCAGGGCCACTCGATGGGCTGTCCTATCGACGGTCGATGTCGCGCTCGCCGTCGTCGATAGGACCCTGACATCGTCGCTCGCCCGAGAGGTGCTCGCGAGGACCTTGACGAGCCCGGTCGTGGACGACGTCCGCTCGCGGCTGGTCCTCGAGCTTCTCGACAACGCTGAGCTCGAGCGGCTCGTGTCGGAGGCTCTCGACAGCCCCGAGGCCGAACAACTCGCGGGACGTGTGATCGAAAGCCGCCTGATCGACGTTGTGGTCCAGCGCCTGCTCGAGAGCGATGGGCTCTGGGTGCTCGTCGAGGAGATCGCGCAAAGCCCCTACGTCACGGAGGCGATCAGCCACCAGAGCGCCGGCTTCGCTCGCCAGATGGCGGGGGTGGCACGCGACCACTCACGAAGCGCGGACGACCGGCTCGAGCGATTGGCCGCACGGCTGGCGAGCCGCCTCCCCGGTGTCAGGGGCGACCCAGGGGGCGAACCGGCGTCAGGGCCTTGATGACGACCGTAGCCCGGCCAGGGGGCGAATCGGCCGTCGCCTACGCGGGCCTTGTCACCCGGGCGATCGCGATCGTGATCGACGCAGCGTTGATCAATGTGGCGGCACTCGCGGTGACCGGCGCGGTGCTCCTTGTCGAGTCCGTCTTCTCGCTGTCGCACAAACACCACGGGATTGCGGCGGCGCTCGCCATCGCGCTGTTCGTCGTGTGGGTTGTGAGCTATTTCGTTGTGTTCTGGACGACCACCGGCCAGACGCCGGGTAGCCGGGTCATGCAGATCCGGGTAACCCGCACCGACGGCTCCCGCTTGGGGCTGATCGCCTCGCTCGTCCGGCTCGGGGGAATGGTGATCTCGCTGCCGCTGTTCTGGGGCTATCTCCCGATTCTCTGGAGCCCTCGGCGCAGAGCGATAGCGGACGTTCTCGCACGAACCGTCGTAATCGTCGTAGCACCCGACACGCTCGAGCGGACCGGCGTGCCCGCGAGGTCCGGTGCTCAGGCGAGCGGGATCGAGCCCGTCAGAACGGTCCCGTAACCGGGGGCCGACCGGATCTCCATCGAGCCGCGGAGCGCGCCGAGGCGATCGCTGAGATTGGTCAGACCGGTTCCGTACGGATTGGCGCGCGGATCGAACCCCGCTCCGTCGTCCTGGACCTGAAAGCGCAGCACGCGTCTGTCCTGCCAGACGGAGATCGTCACCGACGTTGCCCCGGCTGCGTGCTTGCACGCGTTCTGGAGCGCCTCCGAGCACGAGAAGTACACGGTCGCCTCGGTGTCGGCCGGATATCGGCGAACGCCACCCGCGTTCACCGTGGTCTGGAGCGGGGCGTCGCGGCTGATACCGCGAAGGGCCTGCTCGAGTCCTCCCCGGGCGAGAATCGCCGGATAGATACCGCGGGCGAACGCGCGAAGCTCATCGATCGCCGCGTCGACGTCGTCTTCCATCGAGCGGACCAACTCGGAGCCGACGGGGTCGCGCGCCTTCAGCGTCTCGGCGGCCATTGCAAGCTTCACCCGGAGCGCCACCAGGCGCTGCTGGGCGCCGTCGTGGAGGTCGCGCTCGATCTTCTCACGCTCGCTCTGTTCCGCGGCGACGCGACGCGCCCGGGATTCGTCGAGATCCCGGAGCGAATGCCGGAGCTCGCCGGTGAGGCTGTGATTCTCGAGCGCCGCCAGGGCATAAGATCCGGCGGTCCGGACGAGCACAGGATCTTCCGCGAGGCCGGCGCCATGGACGACGGCGATCCGCCAGTTGCCGGTCGAGACTTCGGTGATCCGCTGGGAGGCCGCGGCCTCGGGTAGCGAAACCGCTGCGCCCGACTCATTGACCCAGGCGCCGGAGTCGCCGGGGAACGAGTGGAGGATCCGCAGCGAGGGATCCTCGAGCGTCCTGGCCATCACCTGACTCAGGTGTGCCGCCGTCGCGCTCGAGCCCAGCGAACGCGCGAGGCGATCAAGCGCGCTTGCGGCGAACAGGCGCGGATACATCCTTCCCGCGAGGCACGCGAGCGCGACGCCAGGGAGCGCGAGCACGTACGCCCAGCCGAGCAGCGGCAGCGCCCAGGACATGCCGTCAATCCGCCGGGTCAGGAAGTAGAGGGTCAGCGTCAGCAGTCTGAGCAGGGCGATCCACGCGATCGGCGCATACAGCCGACCCATCAGCGGACCCGCACTCTGCCCCCGCCGTCGCACCACGACGAGGACGGCCAGATACACGCCGACCGAGAGCGCTTCACGCGCCGGGATCAGCAGACCGTGGATGAAGCCGGGTGCCGAACCCCCCAACGCGAGCGCGTTGTGGGGACACCCGGACGTGCACGGGGCCCACACCGACGGAGTCGGGAAGGCGTGCGCGACGAGCGCGGTCGGAAGGTAGAGCAGGCCTACGAGAAGCGCGGCGCCGGAGAACGTGACGCGGGCGGTCCGGTCGACCAGTCGCCCGGAGGGGTAGGTCAGCAGCAGGTACACGATCGCCAGGTCCACGAGCCATTGGCACACGCGCCCAACGCTGTAGAGGGCCGGCTCGCGAGATGCTGCGAGGGCGGACAACGACCACAACAGGCCGGTGGCGATGAGCGCCCGCGCGAACCGCAAATCGCGCCCGCGCGCGAGATCCGAAAGGCCAACGCCGAACACGACAGCAGCCCCTGCGATCAGCACCGACACGGCGAGCTTGGGTGCGTCGCCCGGAGTGCGCAGAACGAGCACCGCGACCACGGTGACGAGTGCCACGCACGCGGCCAGCACGATCGGGAACGCGCCGGCCATCAGGCTCCTGGAGAAGACGGGAGCCCGTGTGTCCGCAACGCCCCCGGTGACTCGCGGCTGTTCGGCGATGCCGCTCATCCGGCGGTTGCCCTCCACCGCGGCGACGCGTGCACTGACGGACGAATGTCTGGCCCTCCGGGACCCATTGGAAGCGTGCTCGACCTCTAGAACACCTACGGCCCAACGCCCCGCGGCCATCGTGTGACCGCTCCGTCGTTCCGGTTCGATGCACGAAGCCCTCGCCACGATCAGTGACCGCGAAACCGGCTCCTTGCAGCAACATACCACCTGGGCTAGTGACCGGTTCGCGCCGAACTCCTTATCGCGAAGGGGCGATGCCCGTCGCCAATTCAGCTGATCTCCTCTAGCCGCTCCGCCAGGACGATTCGCCCGGCGGCCTCGACCAGGGCGAGGTGCGAGAACGCCTGAGGGAAGTTGCCGAGGTGCCGGCCGGTCTCAACGTCGAACTCCTCGGCGTAGAGCCCAAGCGGCGAGGCGACCTTGACGAGTCGCTCCATCAGATCTCGTGCCCGCTGCATCTCGCCGATGATCGCCAGCGCCGAGACCAGCCAGAACGAGCAGATCACAAACGTGCCTTCCTTGCCAGACAGACCGTCGTCTGTCTCGTCCGTTCGGTAGCGCAGGACGAACCCGTTCTCGCTGAGCTCATCGGCGATCGCGAGCACACTGGCACGCAGGCGATCGTCGGTGCCCGGCAGGAAGCCGAAGATCGCGGCCAGCAAGGTTGAGGCGTCAAGCGCGTCGGTCGCATAGTGCTGGCGTAGGACCCCACGCCCGTCGACCCCGTGCTCGAGAATGTCTGCCTTGATCTCGACGGCGGTCTCGGCCCACCCGGCGGCGAGTTCGTCGTCGCCGCGGATCGCAGCGAGCTTTGCCGCGCGGTCGAGGGCCACCCAACACATCAGCTTCGAGGAGACGTAGTGCTGCGGCTTGCCGCGCGCCTCCCAGATGCCCTGATCCGGCTTGCGCCACACCGCCTTGGCGCACTCGGCCTGCGACTGCACCAGCGGCCACAGCCGCCGCGGCAGCCGCTGGCTGCGGCGCGTGTGTAGCAGCACCGAGTCGAGCGCGGCGCCGAACACGTCGTTCTGGCGCTGGTCGAAGGCTCCGTTGCCGATCCTGACCGGGTGGGCGCCGGCGTAGCCAGAGAGCTCCTCCCGGAACGTCTCGGCGAGGTCTCGCCGGCCGTCGATCCCGTACATGATCTGCAGCCCGCCGTCATCGTTGGTCTCCAGATCGGCGATGAACTGCATGAACTCGTTGGCCTCCCAATCGAGGTCCAGGTAGTGCAGCGCCTGCAGCGTGAACGTCGAGTCTCGAATCCACGTGTAGCGGTAGTCCCAGTTGCGCTCTCCACCGGGTGTCTCCGGGAGAGACGTCGTCAGCGCGGCGACGGTCGCGCCCGTCGGCATGTACGTGAGCCCCTTGATCGTGAGCGCCGAACGCTGGATCAGCGGACGCAGCTCATGATCGGGGATGCGTGCCCGTGAAAGCCAGCTACGCCAGAAGCTGGTCGTCGCGTCGAGCTGCGCGTTGGCTTCCTCGACGTTGGCCGGTACCGGCGCTCCGTCATCCCACGAGAGCGCGCAGTAGAGCTCCTCTCCTGCGCGAAGGACGTGGCGCGCGCGGGCATGGTGGGCTTCGATCCCGATCAGCATGTCGGTCTGCAGGCTTATGGTCTGACCGCCGCCGGTCGCCACGGCTCGGTGGCGATCATCCATCAGCGACCACTCGCCGGGTACCCGGCCGTAGTCGAATCCCGGCTCGCAGACGAGCTCGATCTCAACGCTGCCCTCGAGACACGCGACCGTCCTCACCAGCACGTGGTCGGCGTCCTCGTCGGTCGGCGGCCGCGTATGGGGCGTGATCGCGTCCTCGCCGCGCCGGGGGCCCATCGTCAGGGCGTCGCGCACGAGGGCCCATCCGCTCTTCGTCTTCCACGCGGTGATCAGCGTGTTCGTCCCCGGCTCGTAGCTACGGCCGCTGGGGAAGTTGATCCCGAACGGGCCGAGGCGGAACGCGCCGGCACCGCGATCGAGCAGCGATCCGAACACGCTGGGCGAGTCAAAGCGTGGAACGCACAGCCAATCGATCGTGCCGTCGGGTGCCACGAGCGCGCCCGTGTGGCAATCGGACAGGAACCCATAGTCGGCGATCGGCGTGAACGGCGACGGCGCGGCCGCGCTCTGCGGCGCGGCCGCCGCTTGCCCGTTGGCCTTGGCAGCGGGCTTGCCGCCGTTGACGGACTTGCGTGCATTGCGTTTGGGCTTGACCTTGGGGCTCATGACGCTACGCACGTGATGCCGTGCGGATCCATCGGATGCTCCGCGCAACCCCACGGGTAGTCATCACCCGAACGAGGTGATGCTGGCGCGGAAGAACGACTGGGCGACCGTTTTCACGCGGTGACTGGTACCGATGCGCCCGGCGCCTTGGGCGTGAACGTCTGCATGTCCACGCGGTCCGGGCTGACAACTCCCCAGCTCGACTCGGGCACCTCGTTCCAGACCCCGGCGACGTCGCCGAGGGGCTCCGAGACGATCAGCCGCGCGTCCTCTGAGACGTCCTTGAACAGCTGTCGCTCGGGATAGAGTTTCCGCAGCGTGGGGACGTCGGTGGTGTAGAAGAGCGAGCGCGATTTGTGCTCGCTGGAGTACCGGAACGCCCACATGCTCTCGCCGTCGGTGGTCGCGATCGTGCCCTGGAACGGATGGGGTACGTCGTGCCGGCCGGCGATCGCCTCGACGAGGCCAATCGCGCCCGCGATCGCGCCGGGGGGTCGTCCTCGAGACCGAGCGTCAGCGCGAGGTGGAACAGCACCTCGGTGTCGGCCTGGCCCTGGATCTCCGGATAGAGAGATGGGTCGACGGCGAGGACGAGATCGCGTTTGATCGTGGCGAACTCGTTGATGTATCCGTTGTGCATGAACAGCCAGTTGTCGTGACGGAACGGATGGCAGTTGGTCTGCTGCACCGCGCTCCCGATCGCCGCCCGGATGTGGGTGAAGAACAGTGGCGAGCTGATGTGCCCGGAGAGCTCGCGAAGGTTGTTGTCGTTCCAGGCCGGTTCGATGCTGTGAAACACGCCCGGAGTGTCGGGGCGCCGTACCAGCCGAAGCCGAAGCCGTCACCGTTGGTCGGCTCAGCACCGAGGCGCGAGTGGAGGCTCTGGTCGACCAATGAGTTCGGACCGCCGTAGAGGACCGTCTTTCAGGAGGATGGGGGATCCGGAGTATGCGAGCCAGCGGCACATTTGCCGCTCCTTTCTCTCGGGCCGTTCATGGGTTCGTGCTCGTCCTCGGCATCAGGCTCGATAGAGGCACCGGCCAAGGGTCGCCCGTGGCCAGGCCCGCGGCAAGGAGGCGTACACGTGCAACGTCGAAGGTGAGCATCCAGATCGAGGTCCAGATCCCATCGCCGACGCGCGTGGAGACCTCGCGCGTGACCCGCCGGGGGTTGTAGACAGGCTGAGATTCGTACAGGGGCTGGGTTCGCGGCCGCCGCGACGCACTACGATCCGGTCCATCCAGTAGAGACGGGAGGCAGGGAGCCGCGGGGCTCTCCTGCGTGTGTACAGGAGGCGGGAGTGGTGAAGAAGCGGTCGGCAGGAATTGTCGCGGTGCTGGTGGCGCTCGCGGTCGGGACGATGGCGATCGCCACAGCCGGCGCGAGCGCGCATAAGTCGAGCAAGCCGAAGTCGTCGGCGGCGAGCTTCGACGCCGGGGCGGCCGTCGAGAGCTACACGCCGCCTGCCGCCGGGGCCGGGCAATCGGACCCGGCCGACTGCGTGACGGCGGCCGACAGCGCATTCACCGGCAAGCGCTACTTCGCGTTCGAAGAGCCGTACATCGACCAGCAGGGTGACGGCCACTACGACCCGGGCGACCCGTTCATCGACTGCAACCACGACGGCCGCTGGGACGGCGACACGCTCGGGGGCGGCGGGAACGCTCCGCGCTACTACGACCATGTCGCCGACCCCGCCGGGGCACGCGCGCTGGTGATCTCCAATCGGGACAAGACGGTCGCGATGGAGGTCGTCGACAACGAGGGGCTCTTCAACGTCTACGCCGACCGGATCCGGGAGAAGGTCGCCGCCGACGGCTATCACCTCGACAACATCCAGATCTCCTCCACCCACGATGAGTCCGCGCCGGACTCGATCGGGCTGGGCGGCACCGACGAGGTGATCTCGGGGACCAACGAGTACTTCGTCAACTACCTCGTGCAGCAGTCCGCGCTCGCGATCGAGCAGGCCTACAACAACAGGCGGCCGGCGCACATCCGCTACGCCGAGGCACGGGAGCCGGCCAACCTGCGCCAGTGCTGGTCCTCCTACCCGTTCATCGACAACCAGCTGATGCCCGTGCTCCAGGCCGTCGGCGACGACGGTCAGACGATCGCGACGCTGGCGAGCGTCGGTCAGCACACGGAGACGCTCGGGTTCAACGGCGGCTCGCAGGCCGACCCGGGCGACCCGAGCTCGCCGCCGGCGACGCTCGATCAGGAGAACAAGTGGGTCACCGGCGACTGGCCGTACTGGTTCCGCTCGGCGCTCGAGTCGACCTACGGCGGCGTCGGCATCGAGATGGCCGGCGCGGTCGGAAGCGTCGAGACGCCCGAGGTGTTCCAGAACCCCGATGGGTCGCAGGCCCCGCTGTCACGCACCCCCCAGCAGTTCATCGACGAGGGGCATCCCGCCGGCTGCCGGACGCTGTTCAACGCCCCGGCCGGCGCCACGAAGGTCCCGCTCGGCTACTTCAGCGAGACCAAGCAGCTCGGGCAGGACCTGGCGGGGGCGGTCGAGGGCGCGCTGTCGAGTGGCTCGTCGTGGTCGCAGAGCAGCACGATCTGGGCGGACACGGTCAACATCTGCGTGCCTGTAGCCAACGCCCTGTTCAAGGCCGCCGCGATCGGGGGCACGTTCGCCGAGCGTCCCGCGTACCTGCCCGGATGCCGGAAGGTCGAGAAGATGCCCGTCGCGCCCACGGGCCAGACCGCCGGCACCTCGGTCCAATCCCAGGTGGCGGCGTGGCGGATCGGCGATGCCGAGTTCATCGGCGCGCCGGGCGAGGTGTTCCCGTTCACGTTCTTCCGCGGCCCGGTTGGGCCAGAAGATATGAACTATCCGCAATACGGGATGCCGGCGTGGCCGCTGCCGTACATGCACACCCCGTGGCGGTTCTTCGACGGCATCGACAACGACATGATCGGATACATCTTCCCGCGCGGCAACGACGCCGGAGTGCCCGGACAGCACGTCGCCAAGAACCCCACGGCGAGCGGCACCGACCGCTTCGGCTGCGGCCACTCCGACGATTCAGAGGCGGTCAACGACAAGGCCGGGAACATCGTCGGCGCCGCGCTGGTGGGGATCCTCTCCCAGCACGCGGCCTCGTCGGAGGCGGTCGTACAGGGCCGCTACGTCCTGCCCGACGGCAAGCTCTCTCGTAACCCCGAGGGCACGACCGACACGATCAAGTGCACGGCCCCGACCGACACGACGTTCGCCGCCGACGGTCCGGCGGTCGCGGTGTGGGTGCCAGGCCGGGGCGTGATCAAGCCCGCGAGCTGGATTGACCTGCTCGGCCGCCCGCAGGCCACGCCCGATCGCGACACCCGCGGCTGGATCGACTCCTCGGGCGCCCGGCACTGGCTCGACGTGTTCGCCGACATCTCCGGGCAGCCGCAGAGCGTCACGCCGTAGCGAGACACTAGCTTTTTAGGGCCGGCGCCCTCCCAACACGGACTCCTAACCTGACGTTGTAGCCGGCGGGCGTATGGTTGGCCTCTGGTGTGGGCGGTCGGATTTCCGGGGCTGCTGGCGCCCCGGTTCTCGGCGGTGCTGCGGGCCGTGTGGCTTGGCTTGATCGCGGTCGCTGCGATGTCGCTGTTGGTGCCTGGGGTCGCCCGGGCGGACACAACGACCACGATCAACTTCGAGGCGCCGGCGATCGCCGGCACGACTTCGCCGGCTTTTGGGCCGGCGCTGAGCAACCAGTACGAATCGCAGGGCGTCAAGTTCATCGATCCGTCGACCTCTCCTGTCGCGAGCCCGGTCGGGTTCGCTGGCCCCTTCTCGCCGCCGTACCTGTATCGCGACACCGCGAACGCGCACTCGGGCACGCAGGTGCTCTACGCGCATCTCTCGTACTCAGAGGGGGAATCGGCCAGCGCCAACTTCTTCGCGCAATTGAGCACCGAAACGACGAGCGTGAGCCTCTACGTCGGCGCTCAGGGCGGGTATCCCGGCGGCGAGACCGTCGACCTCACCGGCTACGACCCGCAGGGGAACGTGGTGCTGAGCGACAGCAGTACCGCTGGCGCCAAGGACGACACGCTGCTGCAGGTGAGCTCCTCGACAGCGAACATCGCGTACTTCTCGGTAGCGGTCCCCGACGGTGGATCTCCTCAGACGCCGACGCTGGAGGTCGACGACCTGAGCTTTGTCGTGCCGGCCGCGCCGCCACCGCCTGACATCGTGCTCCCGCCCAGCGCTCTCTACGGTCCGGTTGGTTCGCAGGGCGAAAGCACCAGCTTGGCGTTCACGATTGGTCGTCTCAACGGCGCGAACGACCCAGTTGACCTTGCGGTCTCCGGACTGCCGAGCGGTGTGAGTGTCACAGGAGGCACGACGATCGCCGCGAACAGCGATACGACGACGCTGGAGTTCTCGGTCGCCCCGAGCGCGCCGCTGGTCAGCGATGCCCCGTTCACGATCACGGCGACCAGCTCCGACGTGAGTGGCTCTCGCGGCCCCGTGAACGAGAAGTTCACGGTCGCGGCGGCTTTGTCACTCCAGCTCAAGGGACCGACGGGCAACGTGAGCGGCCTGACCGTGCCGATGGGGCCGTGCTCGAACACGATTGTGCCGGTGGTGGTGACCACGGGATCGGGGGTCTCGACCCCGACAAGCCTGACGTTGACCGCGAGGGGCGACGCCACCGGGCTGAGCGACTCGCTGGCGAGCTCTTCGGTTCCTCCCGCCGGCGGGGACGGCGCCGTCGTGAACCTGTCGTTGGCGCGAACCTCGGCCGCCGGCTCGGGAGACCTCGATATCACGATCACCGCTACCAATGGCAACGCCCCGCCCGTCTCGGTGAGCGTCATCGTGCACCGCACCGGGTTAGTCGCGCAGGGACTGTATGTCACGCAGGGCATCCAGCCGGATACGGGGTTCTTGACTCCGAGCGGAACGGGCCAGTCCGGCGGCTCCTATCAGGGAGTCGCGTTGGTAGCCGGCAAGGTAACCGTCGTCCGCTTGTACGCAGATGCCCCCGCCAATCCCGAGGGGGTGGCCGGCACGAGCGCGTTGTTGTACGGCTACTCCCAGAACGGCAGCCCGCTGCCAGGCAGCCCACTCGAGCCTGATTACGGACCAACTGCACTTCCCGACACCAACCCCTTCGCGTCAAGTAACTACAGCGATGTCGTCCTTGACAGTGAACTGGAAAGTGATGCGAACGCTTACACGTTCACGTTGCCCTACGGCTGGGTTGGCGGCTCCCTTTACCTCAATCAAGGGAAATACCCGGCAAGCCCGGGCCCGATCAGGCTGAGTGGCAAGATCCTGCCGCCTTACGCCAGCAGCGGCCCCGGGAGCGCTTCGTGTGTTGCGAGCAACACGTTCACGCTCACCAACGTCACATTCAACGAGGTGGGACACAATTACGGGGCGGAGATCGTGCCAGTCGCGATGACGGTCAACGGCGCACAGCCGCCGCCGCCTGCCCAGGTGTTCGCGGACGCCGGCGCGGCGACCCCACTCCCGGACGGCTCGGTAGGTGGTGTGGTGCCCTACTACGCGACCGGCGATATCACCGACATCGCCAACAGTAGCCAGAGCGCGAGCCAAAAGAACGCGGCAGTCCTGGGCCGCCTCGAGAGCTACGACCTCGGCGCGTGCTGTGAGGTGGTCGGCGTTACGCTGGGCACGGCTTACGGCGACACGAACACGACGCCCACGAACGGGAAGCGCCCCGGCGGCATGTTTTCTTCGGGCACCGCCACCTACTCGGTCGTCAACGGTAGCCCCGCGGGTACCCCCGGAGCGCGCCCGTTGACCTCGGTCACCCACGAGCTGTTCCACCAGTTCGGCCTCGTGCACGCGAGTAACGAGTGCGGCGGCGGTCAGGACGGCGACGGAGACGACATCGGCCAGACTGGCGAGTCGTGGCAGCCGCTCGCGCCGGCGCCAGGCGAACCGACCGAGAACCCGCCCAACGACGGAATCGGGCAGCTCGACGGGATCGGCCTCAACCCGACCACCTACCCCTACCAGTTCATCGCGACCGGATCCCCCAGCTTCCCCGGCAACCCCCAGGCGTACGACGTGATGTCCTACTGTGCAAATGTCGGTGGCGGTGACCCGAACGACTGGGTGTCACCGCGCAACTGGCGGCAGCTGATCTCGAACTTCGGAACCGGTGCGGCCGCCGACGTGGCCACCGCCGCGAGTGCCGCCCGCGGAGCCGCTGCCGAGAGAGGGCCGCTCGCGGCGACTGCACGGGTCGATGCGGCGCGGCTGAGCGTGCTCGGGTTCGTCACCAGCCAGGGCGTCGACATCACGAACGTCGGGCCACAGGTCGGGCCTGCGCCGCCAAACGGCACTTCGGCCGACAGCTTTACGCTGAGGGCCCGCGGGTCGCACGGGCAGGTGCTCGCGAGCGTGCCGATGGCGGCGACGACGGGCGGCCACATCGACCAGGTCAGCCCGCTTGTCCAGATCACCGGCGACGTGTCCTCGCGCGGGGTCGACAGCATCCAGATCGCGAATAGCGGGACCGTGATAGCAACCCGCGACCGCCCGGCGAGAGCCCCGCGGGTCAACGTGCTCGCCCCCCGCGCCCGCGCCCGCGTCGGCGCGCGGCGCACCGTGCTCGTGCGCTGGACCGCGACCAACCCCGAGCATCTCGCGCTGACGGCGATGGTCGATTACTCGCGTGACGGAGGGCGGACTTGGCGAACAGTTTTCGTTGGACCCAACAAGGGTCGCGTCTCGCTCGAAAGCTTCTTCTTCACCGCGTCACGCAACGCCCGCGTGCGCGTGCGCATCAACGACGGGTTCAACGAGACGAATGCGGTCTCGGGCGTGTTCACGGCGCTTGGCGCGCCGCCACAGGTGACGATCCTGACCCAGCTCGGGAGGGGAACGCGGTTCCCCGGCGATGCGCGACTGCAGCTGACCGGCCAGGCGGTCGATCAGGCCGCGCAACTCCTGCCGGCGGGCAGTCTGCGGTGGTTCGACGGGCCGTTCCTGCTCGGTACTGGGGCTGCGATCAGCGCCGGACCGCTGCCGGCCGGCGTCAACCACATCCGCCTCGTAGCTCGCGACCCCGCTGGGCGCACCGCGTCCGCGACGCTGACCGTTACCGTCAATCACGTCAACCTCCCGTTCCTCAAGCTGACGATCCCCAATCACGTCAGCCGCAGCGTCCGGATGCTGACGCTGCGCGGCGCCGCGTCGATCCCGGCGACACTCACGGTCGGCCGCCGGAGCTTCCGGCTGAGCACGAAGGCGAAGGACTTCAGCCTGCCGATCAGCCGCGGTAAAGCGCCGCTCCTGCTGCACCTCAGCGTCACCGCCGACAGGATCACCACCCCGTTTGCAGCGCTGATCACACGTCGCTGACACGGCTTGGACTCCTGTTATGGGCTAACGCTCATGCGTATGACCGTCGTGCCGCTCGCATTCGTCCCGATCAGGTAGAAGTTTGCGGGGTCGATCGCGTCCTCGCGCGCGCCGGCCGCATCGAGGAAGTGGGGGAAGCGGAGCTGTGAGTTGTTGTAGGCAATGTGCTGGTTCGCGCCGCAGGAGGTGAGTTGCGGGATCGTCGTGCGGTGGTGCCAGTGGATCAGGTCGTTGGATTCCCATAGGGCGTCCTGGAGGCTTGTGCCGCGGCCATGGCAGCTTCGGCTGTGCGCGACTGAGTAGTGCTCAAGGCCGAGGTAGCGCCATCGAGAAGGACCCTTGATCCGGGCGACGGCAAAGTAGTAGCTGCCGCGCCCGGTGCCGAGCAGCGGACTCGATCGCCCGCCGGGGCGGTCGAAGTATCGGCGCTCTGTGCGGACGGTGAATCCGTGTGGCAGGGCCGCTAGCCAGCCGCGACGGCCGTCCCAGGTCTTGAACGTGCCCGGCTTGCCGAGGTCCTTCGCGGGGGAGCGGGCGACTGCGATTCCCGCGCCGAGTCCCTGTGTTGGCAGGCCGGAAGGGTCGCGGCGGGCGCTACCTGTATCGAGGTAGAAGACGTAGAGGTAGCCGCGGGCGACGATGCTGTAGGGGTGACGCACGCCCCACGATGCTTGGCTGCCGCGAGGGGTTAGATAGCCGTTGCGGGGCCATAGGATCGGGCCGTGGTCGTGCCAGGGGGCAGTCGCGGGAGTTGCCGGCGCGGTTGAGCTGGCGATGAACGCGTAGTAGTCCCGATCGCAGTTGCGGTAGACGCCGCCGATGAAGCCCGACCAGCAGCTTGTGTGGTGCGGTTGGACGGTGTTGTGGTAGCGGACGTTCGTTATCCGGCCGTCGATCTGTTGCTGGCGGATCTCGTTCTTGTTCTCCCCGTGGTCGATTGCGACCAACGTGCCGCTGAAAAGCTGCGCGCTGAAGACGCCTTCGTAGTTGCGCTTGTATGCAGTACCCGGGGGGATCAGCGCCGCGCGAGCGAACCTGTCTTCCTCGGCCTCTGTCACCAGCCGGGTGCGATCGCGACTGCAGTTGACCGTGCCGCTGAGCAGCGAATCCGTGGCCACACACTCGTATGTGCGCCCGGTGGTGATGAAGTAGCGATAGATGCCGCTGTGGTAGATCACCCACGGCGGGATCTCGGCAAACGGCGCCGGGCTCAGCGGCGGGAAGTCGAATCCGGACACAGCGGTGGCGGGGCCAACACGCTCGACGGTGAGGGCGTGCGCCTGCGCAGGGCCCGGTAACCCAACGGGCAGCCCCATCACGCCCACCACCAGCAACGGCCACAGCCGGGCAACGCGGATACGACATCGGGCGGGAATCACAGACACGCTCATGCGACGCGGAAGTCTCGCGCACCTCGAAGGGACTCTGGCTGATCGTGCGCTGGATCACCCCGGCGTTTCAGAAGGCGACCGGAGCGCGCAGCCCGATCGCGTGCGTCCGGGCTCCGCCAACCTTGCGCGGCCCCCTGGATGTCCCGTCGCTAGCCCAGCAGCGCGGCTCTTAGCGCCCGCTCCTCCTCCGCCAGCAGCCCCCGCGCGCTTTCGCCCGAGCGGTGCAGGAGGATCCGGCGCTTGACCTCGGCGGTCGCCGGAGCGGGAGCGCTCGCGACCTGATCGAGCACGTCGCGGCTCTCGTCGATCCTGGATACGACCCCAAGCGAGAGCGCCTCGGCGGCGTCGATCGTCCGGCCCGTGAGGCATAGGTCGGCTGCAACCGCGGGTGTGAGCGCCAGGACCGCCGCGGCGTAGCTGGGCGGGATGAAGCGGCCGAGCTCGGGGAAGCCGAACCGCGCGCCGGGCGCGGCGACGCGCACGTCGCACAGGAGCGCGAGCGCGAACCCGCCCGCGATCGCGGGGCCGTTGACGAGCGCGACGGTCGGCTTCGGGCACTCGGCCAGCGCGTCGAACGCGCGAACGCTGGTTTCGACGAGCCGACGCTTGTGGCCGGCGTCACCGCCGAACTGGGTCACGTCCATGCCGGCGCAGAACGCGCTGCCCGCCCCGGTCACGCCGATCGCGGCCACCGACGGGTCGGCCGCCAGCGCCTCGAGCGCGTCCGCGAGCGCGACCCGCAGCTCCACCGACAGCGCGTTTCGCTTGTCCGGACGGTTGAGCGTCACGAGCGCCGCCGGACCGGCGCGCTCGACGAACACCAGGTCGCTGGTCATGCTTGGTTCGAGAGACTAAACGGGGCGAGATCGATGTCGCTCGCGCCCGTGCTCACCAGCTGGGCTACCGCCTCGCCGATCGCCGGCGAGTGCTCGAACCCGTGCCCCGAGCAGGCTGACACGACCAGCACCGAGTCGTGCTGCGGATGGCGGTCGATCACGAACCTGCTCCCACGGGTGTTCGTGTACAGGCACGAGACGGTCCGCAGTGGCTCGGGTCCCAGCCACGGCAGGTGCGGGGCGATGCACCGCGCGTACATGTCGTCGATCTCCGCCGGGGTCGCGGGGTGCTGCCGCCCGTCGGGCGCCGTGGTGTGCTCGTAGCTCTCGGTGGCGACCTTGACCCCGCCGGAGCGACCGTCGACGGCGGGGAACCCGTAGAACCCGTCGAGGTGGACGAAGTCGTGGGTGCCGCCACCGAAGTCCAACACGAAGATCGGCATCTCGCGCAGCAGCTCATATCCGCGGCGGATCGGGAACCAGTAGAGCAGCTGGCGATAGACGGCGAACAGGTGACCGAGCTCCGGGGCCAGCCCGGGAAGCCATGGACCCGCGCACATCACCAGCTGGTCCGCGCTGTATGCCCCGGCCGAGGTCGTGACGCTCACACCCTCGGCTCCCGCCGCCCAGCCGTCGACCGTCTCTCCCACCCTGAGCTGAGCGCCGCGGCGACGGGCGAGCCTAAGCTGCGCCCGGACGGCCGCCTCTGGGCGGACCCAGCCCGCCTCGGGCTCGTAGTAGCCCTCGGTGCGCGAGTCGATCGAGAACATCGGGAACCGCCGGCCGATCTCGTCTGCGGAGAGGGACTCGTGGGCGACGTCGTACGTGGACGCCGAGGCTCGGGTCTGGGTCAGGAACAGGCTCCCGGCGGGCGCGAGGACGAGCCCTCCGCAGACGGTGAGCAGCTGGTCGCCCGTTTCCTCCTCGATCTCCCTCCAGAGCTCGTGCGAGCGGCGCACCAGCGGGACGTACTCGGGACCCTCGCCGATCGCGATCCGGGTGATCCGAGTGTCGCCGTGCGTTGATCCGTACGGGTGGGGCGGCTCGTAGGTGTCGAACCCGATCACCGATTCGCCGCGGGCGGCCAGCTGGGCACACACGGCACTGCCCATCGCGCCTAGGCCGACAACGATCACATCGGCGTGGCGGGACGCGCTCATGCCCCTCCCCGCGAACACCGCTACCGGGCGATCGTGATGCGGCGTGCGGCCGTGAGCTTGACCAAGTTCCCACCGCCGTCGAGCAGCGCGCCGAACGCCTCGGCGAAGATCGAGCGATGCTTGGCCAGCGCGGTGCGGAGCTGCGACGCTTGCGCGCGGTTGAAGACGATCGGGATCGTCTTGCGCTGGTTGCGGCCCAGCTTGTAGGTCTTCGACTGCGCGGTGAAGGACTTCCCGCCGGTGATGCCGACGACGGCGAGAGCGGCGGCGTTGCACGTATCCGAGCAGGACATGGTCACGAGGATCCGCCCGCGGCGGACCGGACGCTGATTTACCGGTACCGACAGCGACACGTTCGGGATCTTCGGGAGCAGCTGGACCGCCGCCCGGTCGAAGCCGGCGATATCGACGCTCCCCCACCCCGATGCCGCATCGAACCCGGGAGCGGCGCTGCAGCAACCGAGCGGCTGCCCGTTGCCGGGGATGTACGGCCCGACGTCGTTGCCGTACGAGGTGACGTCGTAGAAGATGCTGCGGGCGCTGCTCGAGCGCCCGAGGAGGTAGAGCAGCGGGTTGAGCTGACCGACGAACTGCTTGCCCTGGCGGTGGAGGTCCTGGTTGACGAGGGCAATCCCGCCGGCGAGCAGAGGCGTCGATGCGCTGGTCCCGCCCACCGTCTGCCAGGGACTCGGGTTCTGCGAGTTGATGCACGACGGCCGGGCGGTGCAGTAGGTCACGTACCCCGGGGAGACGTCGGCGAGGCCCGAGACATCGGGGACGACCCGGCGGTTCACCGCAACGGTCCCGCGCTGATAGGACGGACGCAAGAACAGCCGGCTGACGCCGCCGCCCCCGGCCGCTCCGGGGTTCTCATCGGTGTCGTTCCAGACGAGCTGCGCCTGGATCTGGTTGGCCGCGTTGAGCAGCAGGTTGGTGCCGCCGACCGAGGTCACCCAGGGCGAGGAGCCGGGGTATGAGACCGCGAGCGCGTCGGCTGGCGCCCCGGTGCCGGTGAAGCACGCCGCCGAGCCCGAGTCACCGCTGGCGGCGAGGACGGTGATGCCGGTCGCGGCCATCAGGCTGAATTCCCTCTCGGCCGCTCGGATCGACACGCCGTTGTCGGCGAACTGCGAGGAGGCCTCGCACAGACCGAGCGAGATCGAGATCACTTGGGGCTTGGCGTTCGGGGTGACGAACGGCTGGACCACGGCTCGCAGCAGCCCGGCGGTGTCGCTCTTGTTCTCGAACACCTCGAGCTCGTCGAGGTCGGGGACGATCCCGTCGAGGACCTCGAGATCGAGCGTCGTCTCGCCGCCCGGAGGCAGCGG
>CAVOIU010000062.1:0-16985 GCA_963695965.1 uncultured Solirubrobacterales bacterium | reverse complement strand
CTAATTCGGACTAATGATAGGTACAATCCGGCCTCTCACTTAGTCGTGACGGCGACCGCTGGTACGACTGTATGCCTCTTTACCACGGTACTGGTGGCGTTACTGCAGTGACCCTGTTGATGGGAGGTTACGCACTTTGCATAGGTAAGAAGTTTAGCACATCCAGATTCTGGTCAGATATTCGCGACTCAAAGCTACTTGGTTCGTCTATGTTGGCGAGACCGCTCGATATTTACTCGCTGCACCACCATCTCCACTAGACGACCCCCACAATGTGAGGGGCATGTATGGCAATGGCCTACGGCCCGACGTGTGGCACAAGTTCCGTGATCGATTCGGCGTTCCTGAAGTTTTGGAGTTTTTCAACTCCACCGAAGGCATGTTCGGCCTCTCGAACTACTGCAAGGGCGACTACTTAGTTGGTGCTGTTGGCCACCATGGTCTCTTGATGTGCTACTTCTCAAGGAATCTCTTCGTTCCCGTCCGAGTTGATCAGGTCACTGGTGAGATTGACCGCAATCCTAAGACCGGATTTGCATACCGAGAACCTTACGAGAAAGGTGGGGAGATATTCGTCGCGGTCCGCAAGAATGCTTCAGGCTTAGAAGCATTCCGACGAGCTGGCGCGGCGCAGCTGATGGCCCAGGCGCGATCACCCGAGTCGGACCAGCCCAAGCTCACGGTCGCGGTCACCGGGCCCACCGGCGACATCGGCCGCTCGTTCCTGCGAAGCCTCGAGCGGAGCAACAGAATCGGTCAGATCCTCGCGATGGCGAGGCGGCCGTTCGACCCGGCCACCCATGGGCTGCACAGGACCGAGTACCGCCAGGGGGACGTGCTCGATCGCGATGCGGTCGACGAGCTCGTGGCGGGCGCGGACGTCGTCGTCCACCTCGCGTTCGTGATCGTCGGAGGCCTGAAGGAGACCGAGGAGGTCAACCTGAAGGGCTCGCTGGGCGTGTTCGAGGCCTCGGTCGCGGCTGGTGCCAAGCGCCTCGTATACGCCTCCTCGGTCGCGGCCTACGGATTCCACGCGGACAATCCGTCGCCGCTGACCGAGGACCTCGAGCCGCGGGGGACCGACCGCCATTACTACTCCGCGCAGAAGGCCGAGCTCGAGCGGGTGCTCGACGGCGTGATCGAGGGGTCGGCCACCTCGGCCTACGTGTTCAGACCGTGCATCGTCGCCGGCCCCGACGCACTGGCGATGATCAGGATGATCCCGTACGTCCAGGCGAGGAATCTCCTGCGCGGCTCCGGCCTGTCGGACGTCATCGGCCAGGCGCTCGAGCGACTACCGGTGGTGAAGCCCGTGCTCCGGATCCCGGCGTCCCCTTCCAGCTCGTTCATCACGACGATGTCGCCGCGGCGCTCAGAGCGGCCGTGCTCGGCCGCGGCGAGCCCGGCGTGTACAACCTCGCCGCCCCCGGCGAGCTCACCATGTCCCAGCTCGCCGCGGCGCTCGGCTGGTACAGCGTCCCGATCCCCGCCGGTGCGCTCGAGGGGGTGGCGGAGCTCGTCGCACGGGTGCCCAAGGTCCCGGCACAGGCGCAGTGGATCGAGAGCCTCCGCGTGCCAGTGCTGATGGACACCGCCAAGGCACGCCGCGAGCTCGATTGGCGACCGCGTCACGACGCCACTGAGACGCTCGAGGAGATGGTCGCCGCCGCGCGCGCGGAGGGGCTGGTCGGCAGCTAGCTGGCGTCCCGGGGGGCGGCGCCGCGAGCCTTGGCGAGGGTGGTGCGCGGCCTGCCGGCCTCCGCCTCCTCCTCTTCCTGGGAGATCACGTGCATGACCGCGTTGATCAGCGCCAGATGCGTGAACGCCTGTGGGAAGTTGCCCAGGTGCCGGCCGGTGGCGGCGTCGAGCTCCTCGGCGTACAGGCCTAGCACCGAGCCGTGCGCCAGCAGCCGCTCGCACGTCGCCTTGGCGCGCTCGGCGTCTCCGATCTCCGAAAGCGCGGTGACGAGCCAGAACGAGCAGATCAGGAAGGTCCCCTCGGACCCGTGGAGCCCGTCGTCGGTCTCGTCGACCTTGTACCGGAGCACGAAGCCGTTCTCCTGTAGCTCGTCGGCGATCGCCAGCACGGTCGCTCGCACCCGCTCGTCGTCGGGCGAGAGAAAGCGAACGATCGGGACCAGCAGGGTGGAGGCGTCGAGCGCGTCGGTCTCGTAGTGCTGGCGGAAGACGCCGCGCTCGGACACCCCGTGCTCGAGGATGTCTTCCCGGATCTCGTCGGCGACCGCCTGCCACTCCTCGGCCAGCTTCGGCTCGCCCTCGAGCTCGGCCAGCCGCGCACCGCGGTCGAGCGCGACCCAGCACATCAGCTTCGAGGAGACGTAGTGCTTGGGCGCCCCGCGGGCCTCCCAGATGCCCTGATCGGGATTGCGCCAGACGGCCATCGCGCACCGAACCTGGTCCTGGATCACCGACCACAGCCGCTCGGGGACGTGCCCGCCCATCTTCGTGTGCAGGTAGAACGAGTCGAGCACCGCCCCGAATACGTCGTTCTGGTGCTGTGCGAAGGCGCCGTTCCCGATCCTCACCGGCGTCGAGTCGTCGTATCCGCTCAGGTCGTCGAGCGTCTTCTCGGTCAGGTCGCGCTCGCCGTCGAGCCCGTACATGATCTGCAGCGCCCCATTCTCGTCGCGCTCGAGATCGGCGACGAACTGCATGAAGTCATCCGCCTCCCAGTCCAGTCCCAGCGCGTGGAGCGCCCACAGCGTGAAGGTCGCATCGCGCATCCAGCAGTACCGGTAGTCCCAGTTGCGCTCGCCTCCCGGGGTCTCCGGCAGCGAGGTCGTCGCCGCGGCGACGGTCGCGCCAGTCGGTGCATAGGTGAGCGCCTTGAGCGTCAGCGCCGAGCGCTGGAGATGGGCGCGCCAGCGGTGGTCTGGGAACCGCCCCCCCGCCAGCCAGTCACGCCAGAAATGCGACGTCACCTGGATGCGCTGATAGGCGTCCTCGGCGTCGGCGGGACATTCGAGGTCCTGCGCCCACCCCAGGGCGACGTAGCGCCGTTCGCCCTCGGTCATCGTGTGCCTGGCCCGAACCCGGTTCCCTTCGATCCCGATCCGCAGATCGGAGCTCATCCGCAGAGTCAGGTCGCCGGAGGAGGCCTGCGCAGCCGTCCACGCGTCGTTGCACATCTCCCACGCGGCCGGCGTCTCGCCATAGTCGAACATCGGCTCGCAGATTGCCTCGACCTGCACGTGCCCCTGCGTGCACTCGAGCATCCGGACCAGCATGCGGTCGGCGTCCTGGTCGGTCGGCGGCCGGGTGTGCGACGCCTCGTCGGAGTGGCCGCTGCGCCACGGACCGATCGTCAGCGCGTCGTACACGACCAGCCACCCGGAGGGGGTCATCCACGTCGTCTCGACGATCATCGTCCCAGGGACGTACCGAACCGACAGCGGGACCACGAGGCCATATGGGCCGACCCTGAAGTTGCCGGCGCGCCGGTCGAGCAGGTCGCCGAAAACGCTCGGCGAGTCGAACCGCGGCAGGCACATCCATTCGATGCTCCCGTCAGGCGCCACCAGCGCGCCGGTGTGGCAGTCGGACAGGAACGCGTAGTCCGCGATCGGCGGAAACGGCGACCCACCCATGAGCGGCGCGTCGTGCGGCGGAATGGGGATGCTGGGGGTCACAGTGCCGCGGAGAGCCTAACCGGAGCCGCGGCGATGCCCGGGATCCGCGCGCTATGCGGCGATCAGCCCCCGTAGCCGGCGGGTTCAACCCCCGCCGTAGGTGATGACCAGGTCGGTTACGACGCCGAGCAGGAACCCCGCGCCGAGCATCAGCAATCCGAGCTCGCGGTAGCCGTAGCGCCGCATTCCGTTCCAGATCTCACCGATCACGTAGATGATCGCGCCGCCGGCCCCCGCGTAGAACGCGAGCTCGAGCGCGTTGCTGGTGACGGCGTAGCCCACCATCGTGCCCAGGAAGGTTGGGCCGCCGCCGATCAATCCCGCCAGCCCGAGCCAGCGCCACGAGGGCTTCACGTCGCCGAGCGGGCCGACGATCCCGAAGCCCTCGGTCGCATTGTGGAGCCCGAAGCCGATGATCAGCACCGTCGCGAGGCTGATCGCCCCCGCTCTGGCGGACACGCCGATCGCGAGGCCCTCGGCGAAGTTGTGAACCCCGATCGCCCCAGCGATCGTGAGGCCCGTGCGCAGCGAGCGCCGCCGAGCCACCTCGAGCTCGCGGGCGAGCTCCTCCGCCTCAGAGGTGGTGACCGCCGTCGCGGTTGACCCGCCGGCGATCGGCGGGGTTCGCGGACCGATCGGGCGCATTCGCCGCTCGATCCAAGCGAGCCCACACGTGCCGGCGAGGAAGCCGGCGGCCAGCAGCGCGACGAGAAAGATCAGGTAGGCGACCGATTGGTGGTGGTTCTTGACCTGATCGAGTGCCGTGTGGACGATGTGAAGGCCGTTCGAGAGGACGTCCACGAAGATGAACGCGAGGATCCCGACCGAGAACATCGCCAGCGCCACCCGGGCGCGGGTGCTCAGAAGCCGCAGCCGCCCCGCGGGCAACCCGATGAAGATGGTGAAGCCCGCGAGGGCTCCTAGCGCAACGGTTTCGGGAAACGACATTGCTTACAAAGAGTTAGGGGGCCCTAATGACTGGACGCGGTCAGCGTACCACCTTAGGGTCGCCTAACTCCGAGTCTGGTGGTCGGAGTTGGGGGTGGGGCGTGGCAGGGCGGGCGCGGGGACGTGGTGCACGGGGACGGGGTGCGCGGCGACGCGCGTGGGCCGTGGCAGGCGTGCCCGCGGGGAGGCGCACGCGCATCCAGGCGTGTGGCGGGGACGCGGTGCGCGGCGGACGCGCGCGTACCCGTCGCCGAGCGACACAACGTGACACACTCGCACCCGCCAGCGCCGTTGGGTCACGTTATGGTCGCCTACGGGACCAAACGTGACACGAACCTGCGTGGGATGCGAGTGCAGTCACGTTGTTGTCGACCCCGGACGCCCGGTCGCCCCGGACGCCCAGGCCGCTCCGCCTCCCCGGCCGCCCGACCTCCCAGGCCGCCCGGACGCCCGGCCGCCCCGGCCTCCGAGGCCGCCCCGGCCGCCCGGCCGCCCCGGCCTGCCCGGACGCCCGGCCTCCCCAGCCTCCGCGGCCGCCGGGTCTCCCCGGACCCCGGCCGCCTCCCGGACCCCGGCCGCAGGCCAGCGGCCCCGAGCGACCCCCTTACGTGTCCGAATTGAGGTTCGGCAGGTGCAGGCTCTGAAGCCAGTGGCTCACGGTGATGTTGAGCTGGGTGAACTCGCCGGTCCACATCAGCACCCCCATCGCAATCAGGACCGCCCCGCCGGTGCCGATCACGACCGGGTAATGGCGCCGGACGACCGCCAGCGCCGAGGTCATCGAGCCGAACGCCAGTCCGGTCAGGAGGAACGGAATCCCGAGCCCTGCGCAGTAGACGGCCAGCAGGAACGCGCCGTGGGCGGCCGAATTGGAGGTGCCGGCGGCGGTGATGATCGCCCCGAGCGTCGGCCCCGTGCACGGCGTCCAGGCGAGCGCGAAGGCGGCGCCGGTGAGGACCGGGCCGCCCCGTCCGGCGCGCTTCATCAGCCCATCGAAATGCCACTCGCGGGCGAGACGAGGCACGAACGGCGCGAGCAGGAACAGCAGCCCCATGGCGATGATGATCCCGCCGGACACCTTCTGCGCGGTCGGGCCGGTGAGCGAGCCTCGCAGCGCCTGCTGCCCCAGCAGCCCGAGGGCGATGAAGATCGCCGAGAAGCTCGCAACGAACATGAGGCTCGGCCCGATCACGCGCCTGGCCTTGATCTGATCGGGGGCCACGCCGGCCACTGCCGAGATGTAGCCCGGCACGAGCGGCAGCACGCACGGGGACAGGAATGAGATCAGCCCCGCGCCGAACGCCACTGGGATTCCGATGCCAGAGGCTGCGTCCACCATCTTCGTCGCACCAGACTAGCGCCCGGACCGCGCCATTCGGGGCTCCTCCGCCATCGCTACCAGGGGCCCCCTGGAGCTCCACGACCACGCGACCTCGCGGTGGTAGGTTTGCCCAAGCGATGTCGACCACCACAACGCTGCAGAACTTCGTCGACGGCCGGTTTGTCGACTCGGCCGAGGGCGAAACCGAGCCGATCCTGAATCCCGCGACCGGGGAGGTCATCGCGCAAGCGCCGGTGTCCTCCGCCGAGGACGTCTCCCGGGCCGTCGATGCGGCGCGCAGGGCGTTCCCAGGATGGGCCGCCCAGACCCCCGGCGAACGTGCACTCGCGCTGCTGAAGCTGGCGGACGCGATCGAGGAGCACTCCGACGAGCTCACCGAGCTCGAGTCCGACAACGCCGGCAAGCCGATCTCGGCGTTCCGCGACGACGAGATCCCGTTCATGGTCGACAACCTGCGGTTCTTCGCCGGGGCGGCTCGCACGCTCGAGGGTCGTAGTGCCGGCGAGTACGTCGGTGGCTACACGTCGTTCATCCGCCGCGAACCGATTGGCGTCGTCGGCCAGATCACGCCGTGGAACTACCCGCTGATGATGGCGGTCTGGAAGATCGGTCCCGCGCTAGCCGCCGGGAACTCGATCGTGCTGAAGCCGGCGGAGACGACCCCGCTGACGACGCTCAAGCTCGCCGAGTACGCAGCGGAGATCCTGCCCCCCGGCGTCCTGAATGTGATCACTGGCCACGGCAGCCCCGCAGGGCAGACGCTCGTCACCCACGACGAGGTCGACATGGTGTCGCTCACGGGCTCCGTCGAGACCGGCAAGTGGATCGCCCGCAACGCCGCCGACAGCCTCAAGCGCGTCCACCTGGAGCTCGGGGCAAGGCCCCGGTCGTCGTGTTCGACGACGTCGACATGGACACAGCGCTCGAGACGATCGCGGCGACCGGCTACTACAACGCGGGCCAGGACTGCACGGCGGCTACCCGGGTGCTCGCCGGCGCCCGGATCCATGACGACGTGGTCTCAGGCCTCGTCGAGCAGGCCAAGGGCCTTGTGCTCGGGGACACGCGTTCGCCCGACACGACCCTGGGCCCGCTCAACTCCTCGCGCCAGCGCGAGCGAGTCGAGGGATTCCTGGAGCGGCGCCCAGACCACGCCGAGCTCGCGACCGGCGGGACGGAGCCAGACGGACCCGGGTTCTTCCTTGAGCCGGCCGTCGTCGCCGGCCTGAGGCAGGACGACGAGATGATCCAGCGCGAGATCTTCGGCCCCGTGATCACGGTTCAGCCGTTCTCCGACGAGGAGGAGGCGATCGCGTGGGCGAACGGAACCCCGTACGGGCTGGCGGCCTCGGTATGGACACGCGACGTGGGACGGGCGATGCGCGTGTCGGGAGCGCTCCGCTTCGGCTGCGTCTGGGTCAACGACCACATCCCGCTGGCATCGGAGATGCCCCATGGCGGGTTCAAGCAGTCGGGCTACGGCAAGGACCTGAGCATCTACGCGGTCGAGGACTACACCGAGATCAAGCACGTGATGGTCTCTTTGTCTTGACTTTGGAGAGAATCGCCTCTCCAAGAGAACTTTCGCCCGTTCCGTACGTTAAGGGTGCAGTAGGGGAGATCGCGTGGAAGCTTCGACACTCCAAGCACCGGCAGGGCTAGCCCGTACCCGGATCGCGATTGGAACGCCGATGCTGCGGCTGCGCTCCGACGAGCAGCTGGTGGCGCTTTTCCGGGCCGGCCATGACGAGGCTTTTAGGGCGATCCACGATCGATACGAGAAGCGGCTGCTCGCCTACACCCGCCAGATGCTGCCGCGGGGCCAGGATGCCGAGGACGCCTTGCAGGACGTGTTCGTGCGCGCCTACTCGGGCCTCCGCGCGAGCGACCGCGAGCTCGCGCTTCGGGCCTGGCTCTTCCGGGTCGCCCACAACCGGTGTATCGACGAGCTGCGGCGGCCCACGCCGCCACCGCCCGAGGTCCTCCAGCTCGTGGCACGGCCGGTTCATGACCCCGTCGCCGAGGCCGACCGCCGCGAATCGCTCAGGCGGCTGATCGTCGACGTCCGTCGACTCCCCGAACAGCAGCGGTCGGCGCTGCTGATGCGGGAGATGGGCGGCATGTCGTACGCGGAGCTGGCCTGCTCGCTGGGAACGTCGGTGCCGGCCGTCAAGTCGCTGCTGGTGCGCGCCAGGATCGCGCTGGCGCAGGCCGAGGCCGCGCGGGACACGGCCTGCTCGGAGATCAGGAAGAGCTGGCGGGAGCCCACGACCGCGGCGTGCGACCCAACGCCACCGCCAAGCGACACATGCGTGATTGCTCGGGATGCAGGGGCTTCAGGCGTGAGCTGCGCGCCGTCAACCGGCAGTTCGCCGCCCTCCTTCCCCTCGGACCGCTTGGAATGCTCGCGAAGATGCTGGGGCTCCCGGGTGGAGCGGGCGCCAGCGGCAGCGCCACGGCCAGCGGCGCCGGCGCCGGCGGCGCGACCGCCGGCGGCGCGAGCGCTGCGGGCGGCGGGGCGGCGGCGATCGGCGGCGCGAGCGGTGGCGGAGCCATCGCTTCGGGTGCGCTCGTGGTCGGATCAGGTCACGTCGCGACGCTGCTGGCGGCCGCCGTGGCGACGGCGGGGGGCGCCGTAGCGATCTCGAGTCCTCCGGCACAGCCCGTCCACGCCCGTCCCGCGATCACCCAGAGCGCAGCCACGCTCGACGCGGAGGGTGGCGTTTCGCCCACTGAGGCCTCGAGCACCCAGACGGCCGCGGCAACGGCCGCGGGTGCGTCGCTCGCCAACCAGACGAAGGCCGAGGCCGCGGCCCAGGACAGCTCCGGTAAGACCAGGCAGCATCAGCTTCAGCCGGGATCGGGCTCATCCACCACGGCGTCGACCACCTCCCCCGCCTCCTCGACCTCTGCCGACGGCTCCTCGACCGGCCTTGTAGACCCCGGATCGTCCCTGGCGGCAACGCTGAACGGTGGCTCGGACGCTACGGGGACGGGCACGTCACCGACGGGCACCGACTCCTCGTCGTCCTCGAGCAGCTCCGGTACGCCAAGCGGCGGGGACACGGGCAGCTCGTCGCCAACCAGCGGCTCCCCGTCCTCGGGCAGCCCGTCCTCCGGGCCGACCGCCACCACGAGCTCCGGCACCAGCGGGACGGGCTCCGGCACCGGGACCGGCACGGGTGGAAGCACCAGCAACACGGAAAACTCGAGCACCGGCACGAGCTCCACAAGCGGCTCCACCTCCTCGAGCGGCGGCTCGTCCGGCACCCCGTCCAAGTGAGCCAGACGGCCGAAGATCGAGCGCCGGTCGCGACCACCGGCCGGTAGGAAGATCGACCGCTACCTCGAGAAGCTCGACCACGACGAGGTGGTCGTCCGGCGAGGGCCGCGCTCCGGCCTGTTCACATTCGTGGCGGTCCACTCAACGGCACGCGGCCCCGCGCTAGGGGGCTGCCGGATGTGGGGGTATGACGACGCACGCGCCGCGCTGCGTGACGTCCTTCGTCTGTCACGCACGATGACCTACAAGGCCGCGGTCGCGGACCTGCCGCTCGGCGGTGGCAAGGGCGTGATCATGCTCCACGGTCAGGCGCCGATCAGCTCCGAACGGCGCCACGCCGCGCTGCTCGACTTCGCCGACACGGTGGAGACGCTCGGCGGTAGCTACATCACCGCCGAGGACGTCGGCACCTCGAGCCGGGACATGGCGGTGATCGCGCAGCGCACCAAGCACGTGGTGGGGCTCGCTAAGAGCCACGGGGGATCCGGGGACCCGAGCCCGATCACCGCGCTCGGTGTGGAGTACGCGATTCGCGCGTGCTGCGAGCGCGTGTTCTCCAGCCGCTCCCTCACCGGCAGGACGATCTGCGTGGTCGGGCTCGGACATGTCGGCTCACGGGTGGCCAGGCGCTGCAGGCGCGCCGGGGCCCGGCTGCTCGTTTCCGACCTCGATCCTTCCCGGCGCCGGCTGGCCGAGCAGCTCGGCGCTCGCTGGGTCACCCCCGAGCGAGCGCTCGAAGCCGACGTCGAGGTGCTCGCGCCATGCGCCCTCGGCAGCATTCTCGACAGCGACACGGTCCCCCGCCTCCGCTGCCAGATCGTCGCCGGGGCGGCGAACAATCAGCTCGCCGACGACCAGATCGCCGACATCCTCCAGGCCAGGGGGATCCTGTGGGCCCCCGACTTTGTCGTCAACGCCGGCGGCCTGATCAACATCGCCGAGGAGCTCGGGGGATACGACCCGGCGGAGGCGCGCCGGCGTGTGCGCGGGATCGCCGACACCCTGCGCCGGATCTTCGACGACGCCGAGTCGATCGGCGCAACTCCGCTCACCGCCGCGATGGAGCTGGCGCGGCGTCGTCTGGCAGCCGCTAGAGCTTGACCTCGGGTCGCTCGACGCCCTCAGGCAGCCGGCCCTCGGCCTCCAGCTTGTCCAGGTGCGCCGCGAGCGTCCAGGTCGCCGCGGGCCGGAGTGCCGGCGGTGCGTCATCCCAGACGTCATCGAGCAGCTCAGCGGTGCTGCGCTTGCCCGCGTCGAGCGCTGCCAGGAGCCGTCGCTCCCGCTCCAGGCGGTGAGCGACGTACTCCTTAAGCTTCGCCGGGGCGTCGGTGACCGGCGGCCCGTGACCGGGAAGCAGCACCTCGAGGTCGCGCGCGCGGAGCCGTTCGAGCCCGGCGAGGTACGCGGCGAGCGCGCCCGGGTACGGGAACACGAACACGCTTCCCGTCCCCAGCACAGCGTCGCCCGTAAAGGCGATCCGGCCTGACACGAACGCCAGGTGATCAGGCGCGTGACCCGGCGTCTCCACGGCCTCGAACGGGCCGAACCGGCCGCCCTCGGCCAGCCGCACATCCACCTCGCCGCGAGCCCCCGCCAGCGGCGCGTCGGGAAACCGCTCGCGGATCGCCGGGACGGCCTCGGCATGGTCGGCGTGGTCGTGCGTCAGGGCGACGCCACCGAGCCCTCCCCGCCGTTCGATCTCGGCCGCCAGGGCGTCGACGTGCTCGTCGAGCAGCGGGCCCGGATCGATGAGCCACGCCGGATCGCGTCCGAGGACCCACGAGTTCGTCCCGGTGAGCGTGAACGGCCCGGGGTTGGCCGCCCGCAGGCCGGCCAGATCGTGACCCGAGAGCTCGATCCGAGTCGTCATGGCGGGCACGGTACTCGCAGCGGCACCTCCGGAGCCGGGCCCGGGTTTCGCCGTGGAACGGCCCGAATGCCATCCGGTTGCCGCTTGCTAGCCCCGGAACCCCTGGTCTATCCTGCGCCCTCGGCCCGGCCATCCACCGGGCCACTAATCCAGCACTAGCGGGAGAAGCCTGTGTTCAGAATCGGTCGTCTGTCGGCTGCGTCCGGAGTCGTTGCGGTCGCAGCTTTGCTCGGGTGGGCCGGGAGCGCGTCTGCGAACCCGATCTTCATGCCCACCGTTACCAAGGAGATCCAGCAGCAGCGCGCCGCGCGAGCGATAAATCCGCCTGCGCCTCCGTGCCCACAGTATCCGTCGGCGTCCTGTACGCCACTGCCTGAGACCCCCGCCTCGACGCTCCCGTTCATGGGCAACATGGCCTATTACGGCGGGCACGTCCAGGTCACGCCCAAGGAGTACCTGGTCTACTGGGGCTGGGGACAGAGCGGCGCGTGGCCGAACGGCACGACCTGCAGCTCGGAGACGATCACCGAGGGCTCACTGAGCGGAACGCTTGCGTGCGACCCCGACGGTGCCGGTAAGTACATGGCGGACTTCGTCCAGCAGATGGGCGGGACCAACTGGGCCGGCGTTCAGACCCAGTACTTCCAGACCGACTCGTCGGGAGCCCAGCAGCACATCACGAACCCGGCCGAGCAGCTCGCCGGGATCTGGGTCGATGACACCGACCCGAACACGCTGCCCAAGACCTCTTCGAGCAACGCCGCCGGTTCGACCAACACGCTCACGGTGCTGGGGCAGGAGGCGCAGGCCGCGGTGGCGCATTTCGGCATCACCGACCTCGCCAACTCCAACATCATCATCGTGCAGCCGCCGGGCCTGAGCGACCCGAATGCGCTGTCACAGGGCTACTGCGCGTTCCACGACTACGTCTGGCCAGGCGTCGAGAGCAACGTCTACAACGGCCTCACCCAGGGGATCGCATACAGCAACATCCCCTACCAGCTCGCGATCAACTCGGGTGGTGCCAACGTGTGTGGCGAGAACGCCGTCAACTCCGATGCGCGCGGGAAGCTCGACGGCAGCTCGATCGTGCTCGGTCATGAGATCGAGGAGACGGTGACCGATCCGGGCGCCGAGGACGTCGTCGGCTCGAGCGCCACCTACCTCGGCGGCTGGTACGACACGCTCGACGCCAACGAGAACGGCGAAAAGTGCGCGTGGGTCGGTGAGAACCTCTTCACCGGCACCGGACCGCCCGAGCCGATCCCTGGCGCCCTGGGCGACATCCAGGGCAACGCCGGTGACACGTTCGCCGTCCAGTCGCTGTGGAGCAACATTGCCAACGAGGGGACCGGCTACTGCGCCGGCGCCGGGACGGACTCGCCGATTCCGTCGTCTTCCTCGTAGACCAACCGGCGTAGTTCCAGGCGGTACGGGGCGGCTGAGCGACCAGGCTCAGCCGCCCCGGCGCTTTGCCGGACCTCCGGGACGGTGGCGTCCCGTCTTGGGCTGATGGGAACATGTGTTCGTGCCCCAGGAGGCCTCGATCCTGCACGCGGACCTGGATGCGTTCTACGCGTCGGTCGAGCAGCGCGACGACCCTCGGCTCCGCGGCCGGCCGGTGATCGTCGGCGCCGGCGTCGTCCTCGCCGCGAGCTACGAGGCCAAGGCCCACGGCGTGCAGACGGCGATGGGCGGAGCACAAGCACGCCGCCGGTGTCCGCACGCGATCGTCGTCCCGCCGCGGCTGACCGCGTACAGCGAGGCGAGCAAGGCGGTGTTCGAGGTGTTCGAGCGGGTCGCTCCGGTCGTCGAGGCGCTGTCGATCGACGAGGCGTTTCTGGATGTCCGCGGACTCGATCGCATCTCGGGGACCCCTACCGAGATCGCGGCGCGCCTCAGGGAAGAGATCCGAGATCGCGTCGGGCTCCCGATCACGGTCGGCGTCGCCCGGACGAAGTTCCTCGCGAAGGTCGCGAGTGGCGTCGCCAAACCGGACGGGCTGCTCGTCGTCGAGCCGGACCGCGAGCTCGCGTTCCTTCACCCGCTTCCGGTGGAGCGGCTATGGGGCGTCGGACGGGTCACCGCCGCGAAGCTCCACTCGCGGGGGATCGCCACCGTCGGTCAGATGGCCGCGCTGGATGAGGGGGCGCTCGTCGCGATGCTCGGCCGCGGGACCGGCCGCCACCTCCACGCCCTCTCACACAACCGGGATCCGCGACCGGTTCACACCCGCCGGCGAAGAAGATCGATCGGCGCGCAGCGCGCGCTCGGGCGCCGGCCCCGGCCCCGCGAGGAGCTCGCCGCGGTACTGATGATCCTCGTCGATCGGGTCACGCGCCGGCTGCGCACCGCGAGGCGGTCATGCCGGACGGTTGTGTTGCGGCTGCGATTCGCCGACTACTCGAGAGCCACCCGCTCGTGCACGATGCTCGAGCCCACGTCGCAGACCGAGACGATCCTGGCGCTCGCGACGGGACTGCTCACGTTGTCGATGCCCATGATCGGCCGGCGCGGGCTGACGCTGATCGGGGTGGCGCTCACCAACCTGAGCGACCGCGGCGGGGTCCAACTGAGGCTGCCGTTCGATCGGGGGCCCGAGCTCGACGAAACGATCGATCGCATCCGGGATCGGTTCGGGTCGAGCGCGATCACACGCGGGGCGCTCGTGGGCCGCGACCCGGGTCCCTGGGTGCCCCTGCTTCCGGACTAGCTGCCCGCGGGCGCTTCGGTGACCGGCGGCGCCGGTGTCGCGGGAGGTTCGCTGTGGTGCTCGAGCTGCTCCATCAGCTGCTCGCCCTCGACGTCGAGGTCCGGGACGTGGCGCGCGAGCCAGCCCGGGAAGTGCCAGGCGCGATCGCCCACCATCGCCAGCACGGCGGGCACCAGCGTCATCCGTACCAGGAACGCGTCGACGAGCACGCCGAACGCAAGCACCGCGCCGAACGACTTGACGATCAGGTCATCGCTCGACACGAAGCTCGCGAACACCGCGAACATGATGATCGCGGCGGCGGTGACGACGCGGGAGCTGGCGGAGAAGCCTTCGATCACAGACGGGACCGCCTCCTTGCTGCGCAGGTAGCTCTCACGCATACGCGAGACGATGAACACCTCGTAGTCCATCGCCAGCCCGAACAGAATCGCGATCATGATGATCGGCAGGAAGCTCGTCACGGGTGCGGTCGCAGGGACCCCGAGGATGCCGTTGAGGTGGCCGTCCTGGAAGATCCACGTCACGAATCCGAACGCCGCCGCGATCGTCAGCAGGAACCCGAGCACCGCCTTTATCGGCACGAGCACCGACCTGAACGCGAGCATCAGCACGATCAGGGCCAGGATCACGATCAGCGGCAGGAACACGGGCAGCGCCGCGGCTAGCTTGTCAGCGGTGTCGATGTTGATCGCCGTGGTGCCCGTGACGAGCACGTCGACCCCGGATTTGCGCAGCGGCTGCGCCCGGTTGCGGATGTCCTGAACCAGCGTCTTGGTCGCCTCGGACTGGGGGCTTGTCTTCGGCGTGACCTGGACGATCACCACGCTTCCGCTCTCGTTGGGGATCGGGTCCGACACGCTCGCGACGTTTCGTAGGCTCCGCACCGCGGTGTCCAGCTGGGTTCCGAGTCGCTCCAGGTCCGGAGTGCTGGCGTTGCCGGTGAACACCACCAGCAGCGGACCGTTGTAGCCGGGCCCGAACCCTTGGCTGAGCAGCTCGTACGCCTTGTACTCGGTGGTGTCCTTCGGTTTCGTCCCGTCGTCCGGCAGCCCGAGGCGGATATGGAGCGCGGGGATCGCCGCCGCCAGGCAGACGACGATCACCCCGAGGAACGCCACAATCCGGTAGCGCACCACGGTCTTCGCCCAGCGATGGCCCATCGACTTGTGCGGATCGATGCTCCTGCCCTTGCGCAGCCGCGCGCCGCTGAACCCCAGCAGGGCGGGCGTCAGCGTCAGCGCGATCAGCACCGCGACCACGATCGTCGCCGCGGCGCCGAACCCCATTACCGTCAGGAACGGGATCCCGACGACCGCCAGGCTGAGCAGCGCGATCACGACCGTGGTCCCCGCGAACGTGACCGAGCCCCCCGCGGTCGCGACCGCCCGCGCGGCGGCTTCACGCGGCTCGAGCCCGTCGGCGAGGTGCTGACGGTGCCGCGTGAGGATGAACAACGCGTAGTCGATCCCGACGGCGAGGCCGAGCATCGTCGCGAGTGTCGGCGTCGTCGAGGAGACGTCGACGACGCTCGCGAAGATGTTGATCAGCAGCAGCCCGGCGCTCACGCCCACGATCGCGGTGATCAGCGGAAGGGTCGCCGGGAGCGCCGTGCCGAACACGATCGCCAGGACGATGAACGCCACGACCAGCCCGATGATGTCGCCGATCCCCTCGCCGCTCGAATGCGTTGTGACGACGCCCCCGGAGAACTCGACCTCGAGGCCGGCTTTCCGCGCCGGGGCGGCGACCTTCGCGAGCGCGGCCTTAGTCGAGTTCGAGATCTTGTCGACCGGGACAGAGAACTGCAGGTCGGCGTACGCGATCCGCCGGTCCTTCGAGATGTTGAAGCTCTGACGGAACGCCTGCACTCCTCCGACCGACTGCGGCACCTGCTGCGCGAGCCGGATCGTCGGTGCGATCAGCTTCCGGTACTGCGGCTCGAGCAGCGTGTGGCCGGGCGGCGCCGCGAACACGATTCGCGCGGTCGCCCCACCGCTGCCGGGAAACTCCTTGTTGAGGAGGTCGAGCGCACGCTGGCTCTCCGTGCCGGGCACCGAGAACGAGTTGCTGACGTGGCCGCCGAAGGCACCGGCGAGCACGCCGAGCGCCACGAGCACCGCCACCCAGATCGCGACCACCGTCCGTCGTCGGTCGAAGGTCCAGCCGCCCAGGCGGTAGAGAACGCTAGCCATGCCCCGGCGGAAGACTAGCCAGGTTTCCGGTCGGTGTTGCGGATTTTTCGGAGCGCGCAACGAGGCGTGCGCCCTATTCGGGGCGCGGCGAGGGAGTTGCCGGAGCGGCTTCGGCGGGTTTCAACCGACCGGAGCTCGGTGCCGACACGCTCGCGCGGCTCGCGAGCCTACCGACGAACAACCCGAACAGGACGATCACGGCGCCGATGTCGACGACGAGCTGCACGGTGACGATGCGCCGCGCGAGCTCTGAGTGGGGGAGGATTCCGGGGGCGCCGGCGGTCGTCAGCGTCCCGAGTGCGATCGCCAGGCCGTCGAGCCGCGTCAGCCGGGGAGCCCAGTTCGCGGTCGTGCCGATCGAGATGTACCAGATCGAGAAGTCCACGACCAGCAGCACGACGGCGTTCATGGTGGCCAGGATGACCCACACGAGCGAGCTGTACCTCAGGATCACGTAGCCCGCGATCACGAGCGCGGTCACGATCTCGGCGACGGCCGGGACGATGACCTCCGCCGGCGTGCGGTGATGACCCGCGGTGATCGTCAGGAACTGCCACCACACGTATACCTGGCCCACCGTGAAGTAGGCCGCCACCATCCAGCGCAGCCGAACGCGCTTTGTCCACTCCATCGCGGCTGACCGTATCTCGGGGCCCGGACAGCGGACGGCACTGATCGTCGTCAAGCGCGCAGGCTGAGGCGCCGCTCAGGGCAGGCGCAGCCCGTAGTAGCCGATCTTGCCCGGGTTCCCGCCGGCCGGTGTGTAGCTGATCCACAGCCGGAGCGTGGTGCCGCGGCGATGGTGCGCCACCAACCGCCGGCCGCGGGCGTTCGGCCTCACCAGGATGCGAAGCGTGGTGGCGCGCCTGGCAATCGCGTGAGCCCTCGCGAAAACGAATCGACCGATCGCCGGCTGTAGCAAGACCGGTCGAGGCGTCGGCAGGCCCGCAGCCACCGCGACGCTGTTCTTCCACGCCGTCAGTG
>CAVOIU010000061.1:0-11478 GCA_963695965.1 uncultured Solirubrobacterales bacterium | reverse complement strand
CGTGCCCCTTGACTCAATACATGTATTGCTCCGCAGGATCGAGTACGAGGCTGCGTTCAAGACGACGATGAACGGGTGGAACAGGACTCGGAAGAACCTCAGCGGCGGCGCGATCCGGCGTGCCAGGCCCTCCGCGTGCTGGATCGTGTAGAGCTTCGGCACGATCTCCCCGATGACGCTCTGCGCGCTCGTGATCAGCAGGTGGAGATCACCACCGAGATCGCCACCGCGGCGGCGTCGGTTTTGCCGCCGCCGCCAAACGCTCCCTCCAGCAGGTGCGCGATAGCGGGCTCGCCGAGCGCGCCGATCGCGATCGACGCCATCGTGATCCCGACCTGGCAGGCGGAGATGTAGTCACCGAGCTCGTCGAGCATCGTGAGCGCGAGCCGCGCGCCCCTGGCCCCGTCCTCGGCCATGCCCTCGAGCCGCGCCCGGCTCGAGCGCACGAGCGCGTATTCCGCGATCACGAAGAACGCGTTGACGAGCACCAGCAGGCCCGCGAGGATTACGAACAGGACCTTCACGGTTGCGGCGCGCTCGGGCCCTCGCCGGCAGCGCCGCTACTTCGGGGTGGGTCGTCGTTCATGCAGCGACGCCGGAAACGCTAGCAGTCACCGAGGACCGTGTTCAGCCGAGCCGGTCGATCCTGGAGGCCATCTCGAAATCGGCGTCCGTGAGGCCGCCGGCCGAATGGTTGGTGAGGGACAGGCGCACCTTGTTCCATCCGTGAACCACTATGTCGGGATGGTGGTTGGCTTCCTCCGCTTCCTGGGCCACGCGGTTGACGAATGCCATCGCGGCCGCGAAGTCCTCGAACTTCCGCTCACGCACGATCTCATCGCCCTCGCGCTGCCACTCGCTGTCCTCTAGCCTCGAACCGATGTCGTCGTCGCTCAGAACATCTGTCATAACGTCCCCCTCGCCGGTGGTTGGAGTGGCTAATCCCTCAGGTTCCCGTCTCCCGCACGGACGCAAACACTGCCCATGCGAATCGTAAGCCTCGTCCCGTCGGCAACCGAGATGCTGTACGCGCTCGGTCTGGGCTCGGACGTGGTCGGCGTCACCCACGAGTGCGACTTTCCCGCCGCCGCGCTCGAGCTTCCGAGGGTGACGCGTGACGTGCTGCCAGCGGGGCTGAGCTCGGCGCAGATCGATGCGGCGGTCAAGGAGCGCACGCTGGCCGGCGATTCGATCTACGAGCTCGACGTCGAGGAGCTGCACGCGCTCGGTCCCGACCTGATCGTCACGCAGGCGCTGTGCGCGGTGTGTGCGGTGTCCTACGACGACGTCCGCGCCATCGCCGAGGGGCTCGACACCCATCCGCAGGTGATCTCGCTCGACCCACACACCGTCGGAGAGGTCCTTGGGGACGCGCGAACCCTGGCCCAGGCGACCGGCGCCAGGGACGCGGCGGTGGAGCTCGTACGCGACGCCTCCGCCCGCATCGATCGCGTCCGGCTCGCGGTCCGCGGCGCCAAGCGCCCACGGGTTGCGGCGCTCGAGTGGCTCGATCCGCCGTTCGTGGCCGGGCACTGGACGCCACAGCTGATCGAGTACGCCGGCGGCGAGGACGCCCTGGGGTTCGCGGGAGAGCACTCCGAGGAGCGCCGCTGGGAGGAGATCGCGGGCGCACAGCCCGACGTGGTGATCGTGATGCCGTGCGGGTTCGACGACGAGCTCGCCTACCGCGAGGCCGAGATGCACCGCGACGAGCTGGCCGCAGTCGGCGCCGGCGAGGTGGTGGCCGTCGACGCCGCCGCATACTTCTCGCGCCCGGGCCCCCGCATCATCGACGGCCTCGAGCTGCTCGCGCACATCCTCCATCCGGACCTCGTGGCGCAGGCGCCTGGCCGGGCGCTGACGGTCGACGTCTAGCTTGAGCCCGGCCCCACCGACCGTCCTCTACGTCCACTCCTCGAGCGGGCATTACGGGGCCGACCGTCAGCTGCTGCTGATCGCCGGCGGGCTCGATCGTTCCCGCTACCGGCCGCTGGTCGTGCTCCCCGGCGAGGGCGCGCTCGCGAGCGATCTGCGCGCCGCCGGGGTCGAGGTGCTGGTGCGGCCGCTGAGCGTGCTCCGCCGGGAGCTCGCGAGCGCCCGTGGCGCGGCGTCGATCGCGGGCGCGGCCGTGCGTGACGCGATGCGGCTCGGTGCTCTGGTCAGGCAGCGCCGGGCGGCTCTGGTCCACTCCAACACCTCGGTGGTCCTGGGCGGCGCGGGCGCCGCCGCACTTGGACGCGTGCCGCACGTCTGGCACGTCCGCGAGATCTACTCGCGCTTCGGGCGCCTTTGGCCCAGGTACCGCTCGCTGCTGGGCACCGCCGCGGCCCTGCCGTGCGTGTCGGCGGCGACCGCCGCACAGCTCAGGGACTCCGACCCGGTGCGGGTCATCCACGACGGGCTCGCGCGCGAGCCGGCGCGAGCCGCGCGGGGAGTCGCCCGGCGGGCGCTCGGGCTCGGCGAGGACGAGCCGGTGATCGCCGTGCTCGGCCGGATCTCTGACTGGAAGGGACAGGACGTGCTCGTGCGGGCGCTCGCCGAGCCGGCGCTGCGAGACCGTTCGACCGTCGGGCTGATCGCAGGGGAAGCCTGGCCGGGCTCCGAGCAGCGCACGGCGACGGTGCTCGAGCTCGCACGGACCCTCGGTGTCGAGGACCGCGTCCGGATGCTGGGGTTCAGAGAGGACGTCGGGACCTTGCTCGGCGCCGCCGACCTGGTGGCCGTCCCCTCGACCGCACCCGATCCGCTCCCGGGGGCGGCGATCGAGGCCGCCGCCGCGGGCTGCGCCGTCCTCGCAAGCGCCCACGGCGGGCTACCGGAGATCATTCGTGACGGCACGACGGGACGGCTGATCGCGCCGGGAGACCCGGCCGCCCTCGCGCGAGTCGCGGCCGAGCTGCTCGATCAGCCTGAACTCCGCGAGCGGCTCGGGGCCGCCGCGGCCCTCGACGTCCGCGAGCGCTTCTCGGCGGCTCGCCTGCTCGGCTCGATCCAGGAGCTCTACGACTCCCTGCTGGCGACTCGGCCGGCTAGAGGGTCAGCCCGTTCGGCGTGAGGCCGTGGCCGCCCGCGGCCACCAGCGCCAGCACGACGCTCGCGATCGCCACCACGCCGTAGCCCGCGAGCGCGACTGCCGGCAGGCGCCGGCGCTCGGTGAACTGGACGACCAGCTCGCCGCAGATCAGTCCCGCCACCAGCCCGCCGAGGTGACCCCCGATCGAGATCCCGGAGAAGGTCACCGAGAACAACAGGTTGAGCACCAGCACGAACCCCAGGCCGCTCTGCCAGATCGGGATCCCGCGGTGGTAGGCGACGATGATCAGCGCCCCGAAGATCCCGAAGATCGCGCCCGAGGCGCCGACCGTCGGGACATCCGGCTGGAACAGCAACGCCCCGAACGAGCCCGCCAGCAGCGACGCGACGTAGATCGCCGCGAAGTTGAGGCGGCCGATCGCCGGCTCGAGCACCATCCCGACGAAGTACAGGGAGAACATGTTGACGGCGATGTGGAAGATCCCGTCGTGGAGGAAGCCGCCCGTGACGATCCGCCAGTAGTCGTGGCTGATGTGGATCGAGGGACCGAACAGCACGCCGTGGGTCCAGACCGTCCCGCACGCGCCCGAGCAGCCGTTGAGCGGGACTCCCGACGCTGTCTCGACCAGGAACACGGCCACGTTGATGGCGATCAGCACCTGCGTGACGATCGGCCTGCGCGAGATCGAGCTCGCGGTCCTGACCTTGGTGCGATCGCGCGAGCATTCGGGGCACCGCATGCCGACGGACGTCGGCGTCATGCAATCTGGGCAGATGGGACGGCCACACGAGGAGCAGGACACGCCGGTCTCGCGCGAGGGATGCCGGTAGCAGACAGGCATTTCGGGTGAAGCTAGCAGCGGGGTGGCGGCACGTAGCGCGCCTGCCGCCTAGCGTTTGGGACTGATCTTCCTCGCCTCGTCGGCGGCGTCGCGGAGGGTGCGGCCGGCGAGCTCGAACACGTTGCGCGACTGCTGGCGTCGCGAGCGGTGACGCGCCCTCACCCGCAGGACGACGAGCGCCGTGCCCGCGCTGACGCCGACCACGGCGGCGGCGGCGGGCCGGACCCAATTACGCGGATCTCGCATCGCGGAGAGCTCCCACGAGTCGAGCTCCTCCTGCGCGAGCTCGGTGAGGCTGACCAGCGTGTGCTCGAGCCGCATCACCAGATCGGCCGGCGGCTCGACGGGAGCCAATGCCTGACGAAGCAGCGATTCGAAGTCTGGGGCGCTGGCGCTCATCGCTCGTCCTTGCCCGCGCCCTCGGCGACGATCCCCTCGAGCTGGCGGATCGCGCGGTGCAGCAGCACCTTGGTCGCCCCGTCGGAGCGCCCTAGCGCTCGGGCGATCTCTCGATTGTCCATTCCCAGCGCGAAGCGCATGATCAGCGCCTCCCGGCGGTCGTCGGGAAGCTTCTCCACCCCCGCGAGGATCGCCGCCAGCTCTTCGCGGCCCTCGACGAGCGACTCGGTCGTGTGCGGCGCCGAGACCATATCGGCGTCCTCGATCGCGGACTCCGGCTTTCGAGACCGGTCGCGGTAGAAGTTCGCGGCCAGGTTATGCGCGATGCGGATGAGCCAGGGGCGCAGCGGCCGGCCATTCGATTCGCGCAGGGCGCGCTCGAAGTGACGGTAGGCCTGGAGGAATGTCTGCTCGGTGAGATCTTCGGCGTCGTGATGGTTGCCGACGCGGTAGTAGCTGTAGGAGTAGACGTCACGAAGGTGCGCCCGGTAGAGCTCCGAGAACCGCGCGTCGAGCTCCGCCTTGTCCTTGGGGATTGGCTCGAGCACACATGGGAGCGTAGCTGCGGTCAGGCCGCGCGGACAGTGCTCTTTCGACGAAGCCACGCGGGGTCTGTGACGGTCGCCGTCCATCGCTCGGGCGCGATCCGTCCCTCCACCAACGCAGCCAGGCTGTTCAACGCCGGGGCCTCGACTTGCGCATCCCGCGCCACGGTCGCCAGCAGCGGCACTGAGTCGACCGCCTCGGCGGTCTGTCCGAGCGCGTGACCGATCTCGGATCCCGGCACGCCCTGGGCGAGGAGCTCACCGGCGCGCCGGTTGCGCGAGCTCGACGATCCGACCGTGGCGACAAGATCGCCCACTCCGGCGAGCCCGGCGAACGTCTCCGGCTTCCCGCCGCGCGTGCGGGCGAGCGCATCGATCTCGGCTGAACACCTTTCCGGCGGCGGCGCCGGCGATGTTCGGACCGGCCGCCGACGCGGCCGCGGCGGCGAGCGCGGCCGCGTTCTTCGCACAGCCCGCGAGCTCGAGGCCGGTGACATCAGTCGTGATCGACAGGTCGAGCCCCGCGGACCGCATCACGTCCTTGAGCTGGCGCGCGAACCCGCGGTCGTGGGTCGCCAGCACGACCGAGGCTCCGTTCTCGAGCACCTCCGCGGCGTGAGCGGGTCCTCCGAGCGCGCCACGGCGCGCGCCGAGCAGCGCTCGGACGCGAACGCCGAGGGCAGCGTGCCGAGCGGCGGCACAAGGCCCTTCGACAGCACCAGCACGCCGGCGCGCCTGGGGATCCGCTCGCCGTGGGCGGCCATCACGCTGGGCAGCGCCCGGGCCGGCACCGCCAGGCAAACGAGGTCGTGATGGCCCGGCTCCAGCTCGGACGCGCGCAGCGCGCGGACGGAGTCCGGCAAATCGACGCCAGGCAGGTAGCGCTCATTGCTGCGCGCGCTCTCGATCTCGTCCACCTGCTCCTGGGTCCGGCACCCGAGGTCCACCTCGAGTCCCGCTCGCGCGAAGGTGACCGCCAGGCTGGTCCCCCACGACCCGGCGCCGATCACCGCGGCGCGGCGGATCGGTGCGAGCCCGCCGAGCCATTCCCACTGGAGCATCACGCACGGCCAGATCCGGTCGGTGACCGCGCCGGCGAGCGCGGGGAAGCTGGTCGACCTGCGGGAAGCGCAGCGGCCGGCCGGCGCGGATCCTGACCTTGCGGGGGCGGATTCTCCAGCCCTTGCGCACGTCCTCGGTCCCGATCACCGCAATCGGCACCACCGGCGCGCCACTCTCGAGCGCCAGCCGGCCGACCCCGCGCTTGGGCCGGCCGAGCGAGCCGGGCCGGGTGCGGGTGCCCTCGGGGAAGATCAGCACGATGTCGCCGCGCGCGAGGATCGCCTTGGCGGTTTCGATCATGTCCTCGTCGCCGGCACCCCGCTTGACGGGGAAAGCTCCGAGCGCGCTCAGGATCCACGCCATCCAGCGCTTGCGGAAGAGCTCCTCCTTGGCGACGTAGTACATCGGGCGGCGGGCCATCGTCCCGATCACGAACGGGTCGAGGAAGCTGCGGTGGTTGGCGGCGACGATCACAGGGCCCTCCGCCGGGAGGTGCTCACGGCCGATTCGCGCCATCCGGAAGTAGACATGGAAGAAAGGCTGGAAGATCGCTCGCACGATCAGGTACACGAGCAGATTCACGCCCTTGTCCCGTGCGCGCTTGTGCAGGCCTTCGTGATCCATCGCACTTTGCCTACCCGCCTTTAGCGCGGCCGTTACAGTTGCGGTCCTTGGGCACCGCCATGTATCGCACCCGAACGCTCAGAGGAGCCGTTTCCGGCGCCGTCGCGGCGGCCGCCTGGGCGATCGAGCAGCCGCTCGACAAGACGGTGCTCGGAAGCGCCTACGACGACGTGGAGATCCTCGGCCGGGCGGTCGTGCGCGGCGACGGCTGGTATCCGGTCGGACTCGCGCTGCACCTTCTCAACGGAGCCGTTTTCGGCGCGATCTACGCCAACGTCGCCCCCGCTGTGCCGCTCCCGGCCGTCCTGCGCGGGCCGGTCGCCGGGCTCACCGAGAACTTCGCCAGCTGGCCGCTGGCCTCGCTCGCCGATCGCGTCCATCCGGCCCGCAAGAAGCTCCCAAAGCTGGCGGGCAACCGCAAGGCTTTCGCCCAGGCGACGACCCGGCACCTCGTGTTCGGGATCGCTCGGCGAGCTCGAGCGCCGGCTCAACGCCGTGCCCGAGCCGGCCCCACCGCTGGCGGACACCGACTTCTCGAGCAACGGCCACGGCTCGCTCGAGGCCGCGATCACAGCCGAGGCGACGGAGTAGAGCGCGGGGCGGGCGGCAGGCCGGGGCCGGGTCACCGCCGTGCTCCGGGCGGGCCGCGGGGCGGGCGGCTGAGCCCGCGCCCGCACGAGCCCATGCGCAAAACGTGACCATATGGCACGTTTTGCGACAAGCCTCGAGCTTCGATCGCTCGTTCGCCCGCCGTCCGCCCTCGTGCGAAACTGATTCGCGAGGCGCGCCCGCCTAGCTCAACTGGTAGAGCACTTCACTTGTAATGAAGAGGTTTTCGGTTCGAGTCCGAAGGCGGGCTTGGGATTTGGAGTGGCGTGTCTCGAGATCTGTCCCGAGATTGGCGAGGTGCGGGTACTGGATCGCCAGCGTTGCGTCCTGCTTTGCGCTCCTCGCCGGTACTCGCTGGCCGCACGCTACTGGCCTAGGTGCGCGCCTTGTGATCCTGCCGGCTTCGGGGTAGAGGGTCAGTAAACGTGAGAAAGCGAACGATGGCACCCAACTTCGGGGTGCGCGTCGCGTTCTATTAGATAGTAAGAGCCATATCGGGAGGAAGCTCATGAGAAGGGCCATGATGGTGTTAGTCGCTTCGGCGTTTGTGCTGGGCCAGCCTGCGGTGGCTAAGCCGCCGGGGCCGACCCCGAGCGCCGTGACGATCGCGGCGGCGCCGAATCCGGTTGTCTTCGGCTCCTCGTCTCTGATTACGGGCCAGGTGACTGGGAAGAAGGCGGCTGGTGCCACGGTAGATCTTCAAAGCGAGCCTTTCCCGTACAAGGCTCCGTTTTCGAAGGTGGCGAGCACCACGGCCGACGCGACCGGCCACTACAGCTTCACAGTCACGCCTGGGCTCAACACCCTGTACCGGGTGATCGCCAAGACCGCACCCTCGACGACGAGCGCAAACGCGCTCGTGGGGGTGCGCGTCAGGCTGAGTCTGGGCGTCAGTAGCACCCACCCGGCCGCGGGTCAGCTGGTGCGCTTCTCGGGGTTCCTGCTTCCGGCCTACAGCGGCAGGAGCTTGCAGATCCAGCGCAAGACCGCGACTGGATGGAAGACCATTGCGCAGACGAAGCTGGTGGCCGCCATCCCGGTGAATGGTGTCCCGCGGTCGAAGTACCGCAAGCGCGTGCGGATCCGGAGAAGCGGTACTTACCGGGTTTTCTTCAACCCAGCTGATGGTGCCCTGCTGCCAAACGGAAGTCTTCCCCGCAGGCTGACGGTTCACTGACACAGGACTGCCTCGTTGTCTCAGCAGAGTGTGCGGCGCCGACCGAGCTCGGGCGGGTACGGGGCGAACGCGAGGCTGAGGCCTCCTTCCGCGATGCGGCGAGCATCTGGAGCGCACCACCGCGCCCCCTTTAGCGCGGAAACCGAGTTCGAAGAATCTTGTCCCGAATTTTGTCCCGAACTGCGCAATTCTGACCCGATCTCAGCGAACCCAGGCGAACTCAGAAGACGGAAGAAATAGGTAAAAGCCTGCAAATACGCGATTTTGTAATGAAGGGATTTGGGGATTCGAATCCCGGTGCCGTTGCCAGGCGCAAGCTGGGCCACGCGTTGCTAGAGGGGCGGCTGACATGTGCGAACCCTGACGTCCGCGGGGCGAGGACGTTGGCCGCGTACCTAAGTGACGTGCGCGAACCGGCGCGCGAGGGCCGCGGCTGCTGCTAAGACGCGTGGCAGCGTGAGGCTAGACGAGCTCGACAACGCGATCTCGCCCGACGCGATCAACGGCAACCTGAAGAGAGATGGCGTTCTCGCCGCCTGTCTCGCGGTAGTGATGCTGGTCGTGTGGGGATCAGCCGCGGTCCCGGCCGCGGCGACAACCCGCCCTTGCGTTTTGTGGGCCGAGCCCACCTCTGACCGGGAGAACATCATCTGGCCTGAAATCACGACCACCTACGAGGCGGGGTACGTGCCCATTCTCCCGGGCGGGTACACCGAGATCACGGGGCAGTTCCCCCACGCCCGGTTCTTCTCTTTCCAGAGCTCCGGTGCCAATGGACGCAACATCAACGGCTGGGCTGATTATCAGATCGCGTCTGACCCCGGGTCAAGGAATCCGTTCCGGTACGGCGCCAACCGCCGTGCACGCAATCGGGCTTACACGTTACGGGCGGTTGACACGGCGGTCCCGGCGAATGGTCCCGCCTCGAACACTCTCTACAGCAGCAGCAGTGACGGAAGTGTCAGGGCCTTGCCGGGCACGGCCCTGATCACGTTGCGCTACTACCTTCCGGACCGCGGGCTGGGACGCATGGCCGGAGTACCCGCACCGACAGTGACGATGGTGAGTGCAACTGGGCAGCGGATCCCCACGCCGACCTGCACGGACACACTCGGCGATCCCGGCTACACCGAGACCATCGCTGCGACCGGGCCGCAAACCAACGTCCTCCCGGGCACCGGACCGTTCGTCGCCCACCGTACCCCCATCTGGCGCAAGTTCGTGAACGCGGCGACCGGTGTATTCGGAGCGCTCGTCGATAACGACACGTTCAGCGCGGCCGTATACGGGCCGGGGACGCAGTACACCTACCAGCTGCCCGCCGGGTTCTTCGAGAACATCTACAACAAGTACATCGCCACAACGATCTCGATGGACTTCGGCCAGGTACTCACTTTCCGAGCCAAGCTGCCCACAACCCCGCGAACATTCGACGGCCAACGCAAGATGGGCGGGGGTCAGCTGCGGTTCTGGTCGATCTGCTCCGGTGATGTCGAGACGACGATGACGTACGACTGCCTCGTCGACAAGGACATCCCAATCGACCGCCACCGCTACTTCACGCTCGCCATCTCCACCGCCGCCGCACGGCCAGCCAATGCGACAGCAGCCTGCGGGATCGCGTGGCTGCCCGCCGGCCCACCCGGGCAGACCGTCGTCATACTCCGCAACATGCTCCCTTCTCCCCACTTCGCGCAGGCGATTCAGAACGTCGACGTGGGTCACGAGCGAGCGGAGATGGGGCCCTACTACCCGCTTGGCCGCTACTACAAGACGACGGCTGACTTCGAACATCTCGGCTGCCACCACCGCTGATTAGTTTCACTGCCGCCACGGCCACGTTTTCCCGAGCGCAGGTAATCGGCACGACAACACCAGACGGTCGTTAGACGAATGTCCCATTGCGGGACTTGCCCGATCAAGTACTTGGCGGGAGACCTCGTATTGCGAGGTGCGCGACCAGGACAAGGTGGACGCTGGGCCCTGTTTTGGTGTTGGCGCGGGCATCGCTGGGTCGCCCGGGCGCTGCGAGCGTTCCAAATTGCGTTCTGGGAACATCCGGAGGACGGTGGGAGATCGGCACGTATGCGCGCGCTGGTCGTTAGTCCCGGTTGTTGTTCGTGGGACTGGCGATTGCGTAGAGCTGCGTGAGGAGGTCGCGTAGCTGCGCGAACTTTCGTGCTCCTAGTTGCTGTCCCCATTCGGTCTCGACGTCTTGGACGATCTCGCGGATTGCTTTGGTTGTGGCGTGTCCTTTGGCAGTGAGGCGGATGCGCTTGGAGCGTTGGTCACCCTCGTCGGTTTCGCGGGTCAGGTAGCCGAGGTGCTGCAGTTGGCCGAGCAGGTAGTTGAGCGCCTGTTTGGTCATACGCGTCTGGCTTGCGAGCTGCAGCGGGCGCTGGTTCTCGGGGCCGGGGTACTGGAACACGTCCAGGTGGGCCGGGACGAGATCGATGAAGCCGCGCTCGTGCAGGCTGGCGAGCATCCGGTCGCGGACGGTCTCGAACGGGACTCGCAGGAGCGCGCCGATCAGCGGCGGAGGAGCTGGGGTCTCTCCATCAGCTTGAGTAAAGCTACTTGACAAACTCATCGGCCCGAGTATACACTGGTCAAGTATCTTTACTCAACAGCATTCCGGGGCGAAAGGAGACCACCATGCAGACCACAGATAACGACACGATCACGGTGGGAGCGCTCGGCGTGCGCTTCCTGGTCGAGGACACCGACTCGAACGGGACCGCATCGGTGTTCGAGTGCTACGTCCCAGCCAACTCCCGGATGCCGGTGCCGCACAGCCACGATGGCTTCGAGGAGACGATCTACGGGGTCGAAGGCACCACGACCTGGACGATCGACGGCGAGACGATCGACGTCGGACCCGGTGAGGCTGTGTGCGTACGGCGCGGACAGATCCACGAGTTTCAGAACCACGGCGACGTCGACGCGACCTTCCTCGCGATCGCGACGCCGGGCGTGTTCGGACCCGCCTACTTCCGCCAGATCGGCGAGATCCTCACCGCCAGCGCCGGCGGCCCCCCGGACCTGGCCGCGCTCGGCGAGGTAATGCACCGCCACGGCCTTACCCCCGCCCCGCCCAGCGCCGCCTGACCGCCGCCCCACCACAGCGAGACCTCCTTTCACTCGGCGACGGGCATCTCGGCACCGACTGCGAGCGTCCCGCTTCGCG
>CAVOIU010000060.1:0-6730 GCA_963695965.1 uncultured Solirubrobacterales bacterium | reverse complement strand
GACGAGGTAGGCGCCCAGCTGGGAGAGGCCCTTGCTGTTGCACGACGTCCCCTGCCCCGCCTCCGGACATGGGCTCGTCTCGAACGGCAACCCGGTCTGGGCGACCTGCAGCGTCGAGATGAATCGGCCGGTGGCGCCGCCCTCGAGCGCCGCTCCCGCGAAGGAGTTGTCGACCCAGTGCGCGATGAACATGCTACGGATGCCGAGCCGCCTGTAGAGCGCAACACCGGCGTCCACGTCCGCGCGGGTGCACTTGGGCTGGTCGAGCTGCTCGCTGCAGCCGAACGGGTCCGACGCCTCGACGCCGATCAGCACCGCGAGCTTGCCCTGCTCGATCACGCGTCGCGCCTGCCCGGGGTCGTAGACCAGGCGCAGCCACCCCCGCCCGGGCCCCCCGCTCTGCGCGTCGACGTAGTCCTGGAGCGCGTGCATGTGCTCGAGCTCGAGCTCGATCGTTGCGGTCTCGTCACACGAGTGGCTTCGCCGCGGCTCGATCTCGCACAGCGGCTGGTCCTCCACCAGCTGCGCGGTCACCAGCCTCAGCCCACCGATCCATGCCCGCTGGAGCCAGCGGTAGTAGACCTGCTGATGGGTGTAGGTGTCGAACGTCGGCCAGCCGACGAAGGTCGGCCAACCGTGCGGGTCATGCGCGGACCCCACCGCGTCGCCTCGGAGCAGATCACCCGTGAGGTCCAGTGTTTCGTTCGGCCCCAGCACCTGCTCGTCATGCGCCACGCCAAGGGCCACGGTCACCCCGAACGGGTCGAAGCTCTCGCCTGAGAGCACCTCTCCGCCCGCGCGGTAGTCGGCGGTGATGTGGAGGTGTGGGTCTGCGTAGCCGAACACCGTCCCGTCCGGGTTGACACCACTGCGCACGGGACCGACCGCGTTCAGCCCCGCCTCGGGTAACGGCCGGCAGCCTGTGCGCGAAGGAGGTTGCAGCCGGGAGCCGCGTCCCGGCCGTGCCGGCTGTGACGATCGTCCCGGCCTTCCCTTCGACCGTCAGCCACCGCCCGTTGGTGCTCGAGCGCAGCGAGAAGCTTCGCGCACCCGAGCGGACGGCGGCCCACGTCGCCGCCGGACCTGGCGTCGGCGTCGGCGCGACCGTGCTCCCGCTGCCCACGCTGACGAGCCCACCGTCGCGGTCCTGAAGCATGTACACACCAAGCGAGGTCGCCTTGAAGTACAGCGGCATCGCGCCGCGCAGGCGCGCCGCCGACGCGCGGTATCCGCCGCCGGCCCTGGTGAGGAACCGCTTCGAGACCGTGCTCTGGGCCGCGAAGCACCTACTGGCGAGGCCGAATCGTGACGGGACCCGCGGCGCAGCCCCCGCCGCGCCAACCGCCGGCCCCACCAGCAGCGCCGCCGCTGCGGCTACACCCGGTCGGAACGGACCGCTCCTCCTCACCGTGGCGCGAGGTTATCCCCGCGACACCGACAGCACAACCGCGCTGAACTGGGCCGGTAGCGTCACCGTCAGCCCCTGCTCCAGCCGCTGGCCGGTGAAGGTGCCGAGCACCGCGCCGGTGCGGACGTTCGTGACCGTGTAGCTGGTCCCTGGGTCGACGCCCTGGAGCGAGACGCTGTCCGTGTCGGCTGCGCCGGCCTGGCGGAACGCGAACACGTAGCCGTGGTCGCCGTGCCACGGCTGGAGCGCAGCCCACGAGCTCCCGTCGATCGGGTCGGCGCTCGAGTCCTCGTAGACGAGCCCCCCGAGGTCGGCGCGGTGGGCCTCGTACCACGACACCCACCAAGCGGTCTCGGCTCGGTCGGTTTGAGAAATAGTCGCCAGGTCGTCCCAGAAGGTCACGTGGCCGAGCAGCGCGATCGGCATCAGGTAGTCGACCGAGTACGTGCTCAGGACGCTGTCGTCGTAGGTCCCGAAGCCGAGCGAGGAGGGCGGGATCCACGGCGCGGCCGACCACACGTCGTGGAGCAGCCGCGATGGGTAAGAGGAGCCCTGCAGATGGCCGTTGTCGAACCACGACGGCCCGAGTGCGGCCGAGCGCAGCGCCCACAGGCGCTGGTCGTTGGTCTCGTCGAGCTCGAAGGTCACGCCCGGATGGCGGACCTGCTGCTCGTGGACCCAGGACGCGTACGCATCCTCGTAGTCGAGGTAGTCGTGCGGCGGGCAGTCCACCCAGGCGACGTAGTCGAACTTGAACTCCCGGACCCCGTCCTGGGCGACGAGGCGGTCGATCACCCCGGTCATGTACGCCTGGAGGTGCTTGTTGGTCATGTTCCAGACCCCGAGCCCGGCGTCGTCGGGGATCTGCGCGGTCACGTCGCCGGTGGGGGCGCAGGCCCAGTCGGGGTGGGCCTTGTATGTCGCGCTCGAGGGGTTGAACTCGGCCGGCGACATCCACAGCCCGAGCTGAAGCCCGAGCGAGTGCAGGTACTTGACGAAATCCGGCACCCCGTCCGAGCCGGAGATCGGGAACCGCGCGGTGTCCCACTGCCAGTCGCCCGAGCTCGACCCTTGCCACTGGTCGTCGAGCATGAACACCTCGCCCCCGAGCGCCTTGAGGATCGCCGCCTGCGGTCTCAGGTTGGAGTCGGCGAGGCCAGGGCCGTGCTCCCACGGGTGGAACGTGTTGAGGTCGACCGTCTGCGTGTTCGCCGCCATCTCGTGCGCCGCGAAGTCCTGCGCGAACGCGGCCGCGGCCTGCTGAGCGCCGCCGTGGTAGACGCCGAGGTAGGCACGGCCCAGGTCCAGCGTCCCCCGCGGCAGGACCGTGCGCTGGCGCACCGGCGCCGGGTACGCTGGGTTGTCCTGACGGTTGTAGTTCGGTGGGCTCGACATCAGCGGGCCCCAGTCGAACAGGTCGCGGGCGTTGTCGACCCCGACCCACGTGCGGCCATAGGAGTCGCGACCCACGCGGCTCATCGCTCCCCCGCGGCGCTGGCCGACGAGGAACCAGCCCGCACCGCTCCCGACGTCGAAGCGGGCGATCTCGCCCTCGTCGTCGAACGTCCCGGGCTCGGTGGTGGTGGAGCGGAAGTCCTGGCGCCAGTCCGAGCCGCCGTGGAAGGCCAGGACCTGGGCGGTCACGCTCGCCGGCGAGGTCAGCTGCGCGAGCGAGTACTTGCCGACCCGGAACGCCGCCGGCGTCCGGTTGACGAGCGTGGAGCTGACGCCCTCGACCGCGGCCCCGGGATACAAGCTCCACGTGCGGTCGAGCTCGATCAGTCCCGCGCGTGCCGCAAGCCCGTAGCGGAACACGATCTCGACGCCCGTGCCCGCGTCGGGTCGGGCGGGATCGGGCGGGATCCGCTGCGCACTCGCGCCGATCAGCTTCCACTCGAGCGCCGATGACGTCTCCACGGAGTTGAGCAGCAGGGAGAACTCGGGGGCGCCGGCACTCGACCAGTTCTGCCCCGTCGCCTCATCGGCGACCTGCGTGACGGTCACCTGGCCCCGCGGGCCGATGCTCCAGCTCTGCCGGATCTGGTGGTCGGCGAGCACGACCTCGGTGCCACGCACCTGGGCGACGGCGTCGCCGGCGCGAGCGACGGTCCCGGTGCTCGCTGGCGCATGCACGCCGAGCGCGAGCGAGGCGACCGCCGTGAGCGTGCCGATCACGCGGTCCCCGTTGCGAGCGCCGACGCGCAGCGCTCGACGTCCGGCCGCGGCGCGCTCGCGGACGGCGGCGCCGCGCCGGGGCCGGTCCCCCATGTCCGGTCGGCGGTAGCGCCGAGGTCGAACGCGAGCCGTCCGCCCGCGAACAGTTCACAGCTCGTCAGGTACGTGCGGTCGACGGAGCGGCCGTTCAGCCGCAGCGCGTGGACGTATGGCTTGGCGGCACTCGCGCCCGGGGCGTCGATCCGCAGCCGCGCGCCCGCGCCCTCGCGGAGCGTGGCCTGCGGGAACTCCGGGCTCGACAGCTCCCACGCATCGACGCCGGGTGCGGCGTGGTAGATCCCGAGCGCGGCGAGCACGTACCACGCCGACATCTCGCCGGTGTCGTCGTTGCCGGGTAGCCCATCAGGCCGCGGGTTGTAGACCGACATCTCGGCGCGGGCGACCTTCTGCGTCTTCCACGGCTGACCGAGCCAGTCGTAGTACCACGGCGCCCACAGGTCGGGCTCGTTGGCGGGCGTGTACTGGTTGCCGAAGTAGTACACCCCGAAGAAGCTCGAGTACTGCTGCGCGAGCGGAACGACCGGGGCGAGCGGCTGGTTGAGCGCGGTCGAGAAGTAGCGGTCCAGGCGCCGGAGCGCGACGGGCGCGCCGCCGATCGCGCTCGCCAGCCCCGCGACGTCGTGCGGGACCGCCCACAGGTACTGCCACCCGGTCCCCTCCTGGTAGCCGTCCTGGAAATCGGGGCTATATGGCGGCTGGACGGGGAGGTTCACGGTGCTGAAGCCTGGTTCGGTGGAGTGCGGGGGGCTCGCCCAGCTGCCGTCGCTGTTGCGCGGCTGGATGAAGTGGTTGGCGGGGTTGACGAGATTGCGCCAGTGGCCCGCGCGCGCCTTGAGCGCGCCGGCGTCGGTGCCGTCCCCGGCCGCCGCGGCAAGCTCCGCCACCGCGTTGTCGTCGATGTCGTACTCCTCGGTGAGGGCCGCCCCGATCCCGTCGATGTCGTAGGGGATGTAGCCGTACTTCAGGTACGCGTCGAGGTGCTCTCGCGGCCACACCGGCGGGAGCGCGGTCGCCTGGCGGAGCAGGTCGCCGAGCGCCCGCTGGACGTCGGCCGGGGCGAGCAGCCCCTCGGTGGCGCCCTCGGCGAGCGTCGCCGAGCCCGAGTCGCCGCCCATGATCCCGCGATCGATGTTGGCCTGGACCCAGCGCGGAATCACGCCGTGGTTCTGGTCGGCGTCGGCGAGCAGCGAGGCCAGCACGTCGTGGGCGACCGCCGGCTCGATCAGCTCGAGCAGCGGCGTCTGCGAGCGGTAGGTGTCCCACAGCGACAGTGCCGTGTACTGGTGGTGGCCCGCGTCCACCTGATGGATCGCGCCGTCCATCCCGGGGTACCGTCCGTCGGCGTCGTCGAGCACCGACGGCATCAGCAGGGCGCGGTACAGGTTGTCGTAGAAGGTCTGCTGCTCGGAGCGCGTGCCGCCGGCGACGGCGACGTCGTTCAGATGCCGGTCCCAGTCCGCCCGCGCAGCCTCGTGCACCCGGTCGAACGAACGGCGCGCGGGCAGCTCGGCCGCGAGGTTTGCGGCTGCGCCCGCCTGATCGACGTAGCTGATCCCGACGCGCATCGTGACCGTCGGGTCGGCGGTGGTGTCGAACGTGACGTGGGCGCCGGCGTCGGCCCCCGACGCGTTCGTCACCCCGGAGCTCGCGAACGCGCGGTCGAAGACGGCGTCGAAGTACAGCTTGTAGCCGACGTCCGACTTCACCCAGCCCTCCAGCTCGCGGTCGCCGATCACGCTCACCGACCCGGGGTTCGAGCCGTTGATGCTCTGGCTGACCTCGGCGAGCACGTTGGCCTGGGTCGTCCGCGGGAACGTGAAGCGCATCAGCGACGCGCGGGTGGTCCCGGTCAGCTCCACCCGAGTCCCATAGCGGGCGAGCGTGACGGCGTAGTAGCCAGGCTGCGCGGTCTCCGTCGCGTGGCTGTACGGCGACGCCCACCCGGTCCCGGTCGGGTCGGTCGCAGATACCGCACCGGTCGTCGGCATGAACGGAAGGTCGCCGGCGATCATGATCCCGGCGCCGTCGAAGTGCGTCAGCGAGAACCCGCGGATGTCGGGGTCCTGGTAGCTGTAGCCGCAGTAGTCGACCGGGTCCTGCTGCCCGTTCGCGAGCGCCGTGTCTGGGCCGGGCTGGATCATCCCGAATGGCGCCGCCGCGCCGACCATCGGGAATCCGGCGCCGAGGCTGCCGCCGCGGGTGTCGACGAGCCCCGCCGGATCGGCGGCGGCCGATGCCGCGAGCGGACCCGCGAGCGCGGCCGCTGTGACGATCACCGCGGCGACGCGCACGTAGCTGCGCCCCCGGCTCACCCGACCGGCAGGCCGTTCAGCCCCTGACCCTCGATCTGCTGCTCGGTGCAGTTGATCGAGGGGGGAACCGTCCCAGGCCGGTAGGCCTTCAGAGCGCCGCCGGTGATGTTGAAGCCGAGCGCCTTCGCGTTGGCCTGCGAGAGGCGCTCGACGTCGGAGCCGAACACCGGCGAGATCGTGAAGAACCACTCGTCGGTGGTGGAGCACTGGAACGCTCCGTTGTAGTCCGAGAGCTCCTCGGCGTAGCCGAGCTGATCCTGGGCCAGCCCGAAGATGAACGACACCGGCGCGGCGATGTTCTTGTTGAGTGAGAACTTGATCGACGGATACGGCTCACCCGGCACCGCGAAGAACGGCAGGTTACCGACCCGCAGCGTCGTCACCGGAGAGATGAACACGTCGCCCGCTCCCCACGGAGGTGTGATCGAGCGGTCGATCTTGTAGCCGCCGAGCGGCGAGGAGTTGGCCGGCTCCGCACCGGCGACGAGCAGGATCGGATTCGTGTTCTCGACCTTGACCTTGCGCTCTGTCCCACCGACCGTCGAGCTCGTCAGCCAGAACCCGTGGCCGTCCGAGACCGCGCCGATCGCCTGACGGGCGACGGCGTTGCCGTACATGTCGGCCGGATAGTTGTCGTCCGTCGCCGTCGAGGTCGGGTCCACGAGGGGTCGGTACCGCCCTTCGGGATTACCGCCGGCCACGTGTCGCCATGGCACCGACGGTGACGATCGCGGTCGAGCCCGGGTATCCGTAGTTGGCGCCGGGCTGGGTGTCC
>CAVOIU010000059.1:0-3022 GCA_963695965.1 uncultured Solirubrobacterales bacterium | reverse complement strand
CACGACGACGAGCACTATCTGTTCGAGGCGCTCAAGGCGGGCGCGTCGGGTTACGTGCTCAAGCGCGAGGCGGACCAGGACCTGGTCGGCGCGGTCAGGGCGGTCGGCCGGGAGACGCCTTCCTCACCAACGCGGCCGAGCGCTCGATCATCCGCGGGTGGATGGAGGACGGCGCGAAGGGACCCGCGATCCCCTTGACGCCACGCGAGGAGGAGGTCGTCAAGCTGATCGCCGAGGCCCACACGAACGCCCAGATCGCCCAGATCCTGCACCTCGCCGAGAAGACGGTCGAGTCCCACCGCGCCAACGTCCTGCGCAAGCTGGGCATGCGCGACCGCTCGAGCTGGTGCGCTACGCGATCAGGCGCGGCCTGGTCGAGCCCTGAGCCTCCCCCGAGGAGCCGAAAGGACGGACTCGCGGGTTATTACCATGATCGGGGTGCGCGCTCCGGTCGACCACATCGCAGCCCCGCCGTTCCCGGCGGACGCGCCCTGGCTCAACGTGGCGATGCTGCGGATGGATCAGCAGCTCGGGCGCCCCGTGCTGATCGAGTTCTGGGACTTCTGCCGGCCGAACTCGATCCGCACCTCCCCTACCTGAAGGCGTGGCACGGACGGTACGCCGACCACGGGCTGCGGTCATCGGCGTCCACACGGCCGGCTTCGAGGCCTCCCGGGATCCCGACGCGGTGCGCGAGGCGGTTGCCCGGCTCGAGGTGCCCTACCCGGTCGTCGTCGACACCGAGCTCGAGATCTGGGAGCGCTACGGGAACCTCGGCTGGCCCGCCCGGTACCTGTTCAACCAGGCGGGGATGCTGTTTGAGCATCACTATGGCGAGGGCGCCTACGCGGAGACCGAGCAGGCGATCCAGGAGTCCTGGGGATCGAACGGCCGCTGCTCGAGCCAATCCGCCCAGAGGACGTGCCGGACGCGGTGCTCGAGCCCCAGCAGCGAGGACGTCGAGGGCGCCTACTCGGGGCCCTACCGTGCGGGGGGCGTGTCGGCGGTGCTCAACCGCGGCGGCGAAGTGGCGGTCAACGGCTGGAGAGCTCCGCGTCGATCATCCAGGCTGCTACGAGCTGCTCTCCCACGACCACAGCACCGACGGCGAGCTTGAGCTTAAGCTCGGTGCGGGCGTCCAGTGCTACGCGGTCTGCTTCACGCCGGGTCGAGCAGATTGACGAGCTCGGGCGCACCTTCACTCTGGACGACGGCCGCGAACCCCGGGCGGTAAGGGCTCGTCCCGGGTCCGCGCCCAGGAGCCCTCGCTCGTAGACCCAGCAGCCGGTGTTCAGCATCGCCGCCCCGGTGGCGGCGACCCACTCGGAGCGATCGTCCCCCGGAAGCGGACCGGCCCGGTGGGTGTGCCCGAAGATCGCATGCCGCGCGGGGACCCCCAGCCGGCCGAGCACCGTCTCGAACGCGTGCAGCCCCGCACGCCGCAGCTCGTGCCCCGAGACGTCGGGACGAAGCGGCCCGATTCCCGCCCGGTTGAGCGCGAGCACGGCCGCCTGAACCCCAGCTTCACAGCACCCCTCCGCAGGCGGCGCCTGCGCGATCCGGTGAGGCCGCGCCACGCCCGCACCTGAACGCTCCCCCCTCTCCGCGATACAGACCTCCGTTTTCGGCGACCCGTCGATCCACGCGTACATCGGCGCCATCTCGGCCTCGTAGTCCTCGGAGCTCGCCGGCGCGCTGTCCCGCTCGCCGACGACCCGTCGCGTCAGCCCGGCCCCAATTCGTTCGAGGATCGGCACGGTGGTCTCGCGGTCGGCGTAATGGCCGTGGGTGGCGTACACGTCGTCGCGGAGCCATGCCCCGGGGTAGGCGACCCGCGTGCTCGCAGGCGTGAGCCATCCGGCGAGCGTCGCCAGCGGCTCGTCCTCGCGCCAGTCGACCGCCGTTTCGAGGCCGAGTGGCACCGGGGTGCCGTCTGCCGCGCGCCGCCCCAACCACTCGCGCAGAAGACGGTGGTCGTGGTTGCCGGGCACGATCACGACCTCGACCGACCCACCGAGCGCGGCGCCGAGCTCCCGGAGCACGGGCTCGGCCACCGCGAGCGCTTCGCGCGGCGGCCCGTGACGCAGCTCGATCACGTCACCCAGCAGCACGAGCCGGTCACACCCCGCCGCGGCCGCGATCAGCGGTTCGCGCTCGGCGCGGCCACGCAGCACGTCGGATTCGCCGCGCGCCCCGAGATGCAGGTCCGAGACGACCAGCGTGCGCAGCGGGCGGAGTCCGTTCTAGGCCGAGGCGGTCGCCATCGCCTGGCGGATCGCCTTGGGGAGCATGAACCGGACGTCCTCCCGTACCACCTCGAGCTCCTCGACATCCGCTGTCCACGGGCTCAGGAAGAACTCGACGAGCCGCTGGACGAGCCCCTCCGGAGCGCTGGCACCCGACGTGATCCCGACGACGCGCTTGCCATCGAGCCACTCTTCACGCACCTGGCGCTCGTTGTCGATCAGGTGGGAGTCCGCGCCGTGCTCACGAGCGACCTCGACCAGCCGGTTTCGAGCTGGACGAGTTGCGCGATCCGATCACCAGCACGAGGTCGCACACACGGGCCAGCTGCTTGACGGCCGCCTGGCGGTTGGTGGTGGCGTAACAGATGTCGTCGGTCCGCGGACCGACGATCGCCGGGAACCGCTCACGCAGGCGGTTGATGATCGCCCTCGTCTCGTCGACCGACGAGTCATCTGGGAGATGTAGGCGACCTTGTGAAGATCGTCTAGCTTCAAGCGCGTCGACATCCTCTTCGCTCTGGACCAGCACGATCTGGTCAGGCGCCTCTCCCGTCGTCCCCTCGACCTCCTCGTGCCCCGCGTGGCCGATCAAGACGATCGTGTAGCCCTCGGCCGCGAACCGCTTGGCCTGGACGTGCACCTTCGTGACGAGCGGGCAGGTCGCGTCGATCGTCCGCAGGCTGCGGTCGCTCGCGCCTGCGTGCACGCTCGGGGCGACCCCGTGGGCCGGGAACCCCGCGTCGACCCCTCGGCACCTCCTGCTCGGACTCCACGAA
>CAVOIU010000058.1:0-13866 GCA_963695965.1 uncultured Solirubrobacterales bacterium | reverse complement strand
GACAGCACTAGCTCTGCTGCGTAGAAATCATCCAACAGCCTCGAGACAGATGCCTGAAGAATCGTACTACCAGTAGGTTCATGCTGGCGAATGAGTGACAAGAATTTGGTGAGCTGCTTGAACTGGTTTGCTGTAAGGTCTTCATGAGCAGACTTTAACAAGGCTTGAATCATCTTCGTTCCTGAATACGCTAGCAAGGGACAGAAGATCCTCTATGCTTCAAGATTAGAAATCCTTGCATTGGCTGCATCAAGTCGTGCTTGTAAGGTGCGAACTTGATCTTCAAGGCTCTGTTCTGCCATTACGATGGTCGTATCCTTGTATGATAAGGTTTCGTCTGCACAAGTAGAATTGCGTTGTTGTTGTGAAGCCGAAGATGACTAGGTCTAAATAACCGAACCAGTCGGCTAAAGAGAAATAAGATTAATATTTCATAATTGAAAATAAGCGGTTTCGAAATAAAAAGATGCAGCTTTAGCTCACGTGCGCTTCCTGAACCATTCCATTCGAATTTCACTAATTGTAACAACAGTTGGGAGAGCGTACGTTACACCCTCAATGGTCCTTAACAGCGCAAGAAATGTTCTAACTCCTACACTAGGCCGAGACTGAAGTCAACTTCAGCCTCATCGACACGATCCGGGTCGAAGGGTTGCCTGCACCCTCAGAGAATCGTTGCGGGCGAACTCGTTTTCAACGGGAAATCGCTTAACAGCGCTCGGTGTCAAGAGTTTTCCCTTAAGGCCGACGCATTCCGATTCAAACACAGGCTCGCCCGTCTCGGGATCGACGCGGATGGAGACCTCGTAGCGAATCGTCGTCGAATCGATTTCCAACTTCTCGCGGCGATCTTCGGGTATTCTCGCCTCGATCAGCCAACTCGAAACCACCCCCCGAACGCCCCCAAACCAGGTCTTGAAAATTCTTCGTCCGTTCGTCGATCGCCGCGTCGAGACCCTTGTATCGGCGACGAGCCGGCCGAGAAAGGAAACGACGTCGAGCACCGTGATGACAGCGCGAGCCAGTGGTTGTACTTGTCCTCGGGCTCGGTGTCGAGCTGGGGATTGCGCGCTCGAACATAGGCGATCGACTTCCCTGCCTCGCCGATGCCGGGAACCAGCGTGATCACCTTCACGACGTAGTCGGTCTCGGTGAAATCGGACGGCGGTCCAATCGCCTGCCAGGTGTCCGGCGTGGTCTTGAACACGGGCGCGAGCGCGAAGCCCAGAGCCGGCAGCACGATGGCCGCGGTGGCGACCGTACCGGCGCCGTTGGCGGCGCCGACCATGAAGCGGCGGCGGGTGACTGTCTCGCCCTCGAACGCGCCCGGTATGTCTCGCTCGAGCGTGTACTTGGGCTTGGGTTTGCGGCGGTCAGGCAAGGAGTTCGGCGGCGTCAGCGGGACACTGGATTGAACAGGGCACGACAGGCTATCGTCAACAACGAGGCGACCGTCACGAGCCGCGCACACCTTGTCTGGGAGCCGTTTGGAGCAGTTCGGCCCGGCCCCAGCCAATCGCCACGGCGCCGGCGTCCCAGATGGCACCGGCGCGTTCCTCGTGGCCCTCGGCGTGAGCCTGGGCGAGCTGGGAGATGACATCGGCCAGCACGACGACCGAGTCGATATCGCCGAGTGCCGCCAGCCGCGCGAGCCCCAGCGCATACAACCGGTCGCCGAGCAGCAGCGCGAGGTCGCGGTCGGAGGTGTGCACGACGCGTGGCGTTCCGTAGTGGAGCAGCGAGCCCTCGAGGATCATCTCCAGCAGCAGCTCGTACTCGGCCTCGCGCCCCGCAGCACGGGGGGCCGGCGGCCGCCTTCTGAGGCGGTCCGGCCGGGTCCTCGGCGCCGTTTGCGGGTGCCCGCACGTGGGCCGCGAGCATCCCGCCCTGCGCCCTGAGCTCCTCGAACAGCACGCCGGTGCTCATCGGATCCGCTCGAACGCCACGGCGGCAGCCGCGACGGTCCGCTCCACGTCCTCGTCGGTGTGCGCCAGCGACGGGAACCACGCCTCGAACTGCGACGCGGGCGGGTAGACCCCGAGCGCGAGCAGCGCCCGGCACCATGCGCCGTACGCGTCGAGGTCACTCGCGGCGGCGTCCGCGTAGTCGCGAACCGGCCCGGGGGAGAAGAAGGGCGTCAGCAGGCCGGGGACGCTCTGGACCGTGAGCGCGACTCCCGCGTCGGCGGCCGCCCGCCGGAGCCCGGCGGCAAGCCTCTCGGTCACCGCCTCGAGCCGCCGGTACGCGCCCGCATTCAGCAGCTCGAGCGTCGCCAGGCCGGCGGCGACCGCCAGCGGGTTCGCCGCGAGCGTGCCCGCCTGGTAGACCGGGCCCGCGGGCGCGACCTGTTCCATCAGCACCGCGGCGCCGCCGTAGGCCGCGGCGGGCAGCCCGCCGCCGATCACCTTGCCGAGGTCGTCAGATCGGGCATCACCCCGAGGCGCTCCTGAGCCCCTCCACGCGCGACTCGAAATCCGGTGATCACCTCGTCGAAGACGAGTAGCGCGCCCTGTGCGATCGGCGCGCTTTCGCAACAGCTCCAGGAACCCGTCCGCGGGCGGCACCACTCCCATGTTCGCCGGCACGGGCTCGGCGAGGATCGCTGCGAGCTGGAAGCGCTCGGTCGCCTCGATGACCGCCTCCGGGTTGTTCCACGGCACGATCACGGTTGCGCGGGCGAGCGACTCGGGGACCCCGGGGCTCGCGGGGATTCCCTCGTCGCCAGGCCGGAGCCGGCCTCCGCGAGCAGCCCGTCGACGTGTCCGTGGTAGGCGCCGGCGAACTTCAGGACCAGCTCGCGACCGGTGGCGGCCCGCGCGAGCCGGATCGCGCTCATCGCCGCCTCGGTCCCAGATGAGGTCATCCGGAGCATCTCGACCGAGGGAATCCGAGACGCGACATCGGCCGCGAGCGTCACCTCTCTCTTCGTCGGCGCGCCGAACGTCGTCCCGTCAGTGACGGTCGAGGCCACCGCGTCGACGACCGCGGGGTGGGCGTGGCCGGCGATCAGCGGCCCCCACGAGCTGACCCAGTCGATGTACTCGTTGCCGTCGACGTCGACGATCGTCGAGCCCTCGCCGCGGGCGATGAAGATCGGGTCGCGGCCGATCGCGCGCATCGCCCGGACGGGGGAGTTGACGCCCCCAGGCATTAGGTCGCGCGCGCGTTCGTAGAGCTCGGTCAGCATGGTCTCCAGGAAGGGGATGCTCGCGATGCATCCAGCACCGCCTTATCAGGCCGCTGTTCGGCCTCCGGCGTCGTTAAACCCCGCGTGCTCGCGTTCCCAGGACCTGAATTCCTCGGTGAAGTAGAGCAGCCGGATCTTCTTGAACTCGGTCGAGGAGTAGAGCGTGGAGCGCTCGCTGATCCCGGTCTGCTCGGCGATCGAGTCGAGGATCGCATCGCACTCGTCCTTGGAGCGGCCGTGGGCCATCGTGAAGATCGAGTAGGGCCAGTCCTTGTAGGTCGGGCGCTGGTAGCAGTGCGAGATTCCGCGGAACGCGGCCATCCGGGGCCCGAGCTCCATGATCCGCTCGTCGGGCACCTTCCACACGCCCATCCCATTTGCGCTGAAGCCCGCGCGGCGATGGAACAGGATCGCGGCGACGCGGCGTAGCAGCCGCCGCTCCTTCATCGCGGCCAGGTGCTCGAGCAGGCGCTCCTGCGACAGCCCAAGCTCGCTCGCCGCCGGCGCGTACGGCTCCTCCACGACCGGCATGTCGCCCTGCGTCGCGCGGATCACGGCGACGTCGAGTCGTCGTAGGGCTGGCGCTCGGTCTCCGCGGGGGGCGCCGCCTCCACCGCCTTGGCGAGAGCGTCGGTGTCGCCCTCCATCTCGAGGTCCATCCGGATCTTGAACAGCTTGAGCGTCGGCAACTGGCGGATCGACTCGGCCCCGGCGAGGCGCCCAGCACGTCGAGCGTCCCCTCGAGCCCCAGCACGGAGTCGGGCTCGGTCGCGATCGTGAACCAGATGTTGAACTCGTGATCTCGCAGGTAGTTGTGCGACACGCCGGGGTGCTCGTTGATCACGTTGGCGGCACGCCACGGGTTCTCGGGATCGACCTTGGCGGCTACCAGCATCGACGAGTAGCCCAGGGCGCGCGTGTCGTAAATGGGGGTGACCTGACGGATGATCCGCTCGTCGATCAGCTCCTGGACGCGGGCGATCACGTCCTGCTCGCCGATTCCCGCCTTCTCCGGCCACCTCGGCATACGGACGGCGGACGATCGGGAACGACCCCTGCATCAGGTTGAGCAGCCGCTTGTCGAGCTCGTCGAGCGGGATCGCCGCCCCGTGCTTGCGGCTGCGGAGCTTCGGACCGTGCTGGCTGCGAGCCGGCTCTACTGCAGCCATCTCGCGGCTCCTTGGCGTGGTAGGTGATCACGATGTCCGCCCCGGCGCGGCGGATACCAGGTGAGCGTCTCGAGCACCGTCGCGCGCTCGTCCAGGTAGCCCGCCGCGGCGGCGGCCTTGACCATCGCGTACTCGCCGCTGACGTTGTAGGCGGCGACCGGCATGTCGGTGTCGTCCTTGATCCGCCGGATCAGATCGAGATACGGCAGGGCGGGCTTGACCATCACGATGTCGGCGCCCTCCTCGACGTCGAGTCGCGCCTCGCGGATCGCCTCCGAGCCGTTGGCCGGGTCCATCTGGTAGCTGCGTCGGTCGCCGAACGCGGGGGCCGAGTCGGCGGCCTCGCGGAACGGCCCGTAGAACGCGGAGGCGAACTTCGCCGAGTAGGCGAGGATCGGGGTGTCGGACTGGCCGTCGTCGTCGAGCGCGGTCCGGATCGCGCCGACCCGTCCGTCCATCATGTCGCTCGGCGCGATCACGTCCGCACCGGCGCGCGCCTGGGAGGTCGCGGTGCGAGCCAGCAGCTCGAGCGTGGCGTCGTTGTCGACCGTCCCGTCGGGCCGAACGGCGCCGCAATGGCCGTGACTCGTGTATTCACACAAACACAGGTCGGTGATCACGATCAGATCGGGGTGGGCCTCCTTGATCGCGCGCGTGGCGAGCTGGACGATGCCCTCGTCATCCCACGCGCCCGAGCCTTCCTCGTCCTTGGCGGCGGGAAGTCCGAACAGCAGCACCGCGGGGATCCCCAGCGCGGCGGCGTCCCCCGCCTCGGCCACCGCATGGGCGATCGACAGCCGATCGACTCCGGGCATCGCCGCGATCGGCTCGCGACGGTCGATCCCGTGAGCGACGAACATCGGATACACGAGGTCCGCTGCGTCGAGGTGGGTCTCGCGGACCAGGCCGCGTAGCGCATGCGTGGCGCGAAGCCTGCGCAGGCGGGTTTGCGGAAACGGCATCGATTTGAGGATACCGGCGGCGATGCGAGGCGAACGATGGCGAATTACGTGCGCATATGACACGGGAATCGCCATCGTTCGTGCAAACCGTGCGCCGGCGGCGCCTACACGAGCGTCCACGGCTCGACGCGCCAGCCGGTGACGAGCCCCGCCTCAACGTACGGGTCGGTCCGCGCGAACGCCTCGATGTAGTCGGGCTCGACGCCTTCGAACACGATCGCGGCGGCAGTGGGCGGGCTCCCCAGCGCTCCCGCGAGGGTCAGCCGGCCGGCCTCGCGCTCCGCGTGAATCCGCGCCAGATGAGCCTCGCGGTACGGCTCGCGGCGCTCGAGGATGCCCTCGGCATAGTCATAGAAAAGAACGTGGTGCACGTCCGGTACGCTGGCACATGTGGCCGACCTACAGAAGCGCGGCAGCTACACGCCGCGCCGCGCGCGCGAACAGCGCGCCTACCGGCTGGTGGTCGCCGGCGGCGTCGCCGGCACGGTCGGAGTCGTCAGCCTGGTGCTGGCAATCGCCGGGGTGATCGGCGCGCTGCTCCCGATCGTTGCCCTGATCGTCGCGGCGCTGTGCTGGCTCGGCTTCAGTCGCGCCGTCGGCAGCCGTTAGCTCGCCCGGCCCCACCAGGAGCGCAGCGTCACGCGAAGCGCCGGACCGCGAGCCTCGCGAGCACGGCGAATACCACGCTCAGCACCGCGAGGTGCACGAGCGGCCCGACGATCCCGGGCGAGGTCCCGCTGAAGGCGTTGCTCGTCGCCTGGAGCGCCGGCTTGAACGGGAATACGAACGCGATCACGTCGAGCAGCGTCTTCACGCCCCCGGACACCGAGGTGCCGGGGACGAGCGCCACGAACGCGACCGGCAGCGACACCAGTAGCGCCATCAGCGAGGCCGCGCTGACCTCGCGGGCGATCCCGCCGATCGCCACCCCGAGCGCGCCGAACGCGACGCCCGCGAACGCCAGCGCGATCACCCACAGCTCGAATCGGCCCCAGTCGAGGTGCACGAACAACGACACGAACGCCGCCATCAGCAGCGATACCACCCCCGCGAACGCCGCCGCAAGCGCGATCTTCTCGGCAAGCAGGCGCCCCGGGGTGACCAGCCCCCGGACGAGTCGCGAATAGGCGTTCTCCGAACGCTCCAGCGCCAGCAGCCCGGCCGCCAGCAGCAGCGTCAGCAGCATCGAGGAGAGCACCACCGCGATCGCCACCGCGTAGGTGTCCGTGGGCGTCGTGCGGCCCGCCAGCTGGGTCCGCTCGACCGTCAGTGGGCTGCCGATCGAGCCGAGCACGGGGCTGGCCAGGCCGAGCCCCTCGATCGCGAGATTGGCGAACGACACGACCTGCCGGAGCGCCGGGCGCAGCGGTGATCGCGGGGGCAGCGCCGAGATCGCCCCCTGGACGATCGACCGCGAGTTCTTCAGGCCGAGCAGCTGGACGTTCTGGCCCGCGAAGTTGATCGTGCCGCCGCTCAGGACCTGTTGCAGATCGCTGATCGCAACCCGCAGCACCTGCTTGGAGACCGCCTGCTCGACCTCGGCCAGCCGGCTGTTGATGGCCTGGTCGGCGAACTGCCGCTCGAGCGGGTCCTTGGTATTCAGGATCAACTCGACGGTGGGACTGCCGACCCCGGTCGTCACGAGGCTCTGGATCTGCAAGACGATGTCGGCGGGGACGATCAGCGCGGCCTGTGCCTGCCCGTCCCTGACCTTAGCGATCGCCTCGTCACGGGAGTGGACCCGGATCGGCTGGATCGACTGGAACAGCTGGTTCGCGTAGCTGGATACGTTGATCTGCTGGGTGCCGAAATGGATCGCCCCCTTGCCGGGCGCAACCTCGCTGAAGAACGCGACCTTCGGCTTGCCGGGCGGACTCGAGAGGGCGAACCCGATCATCAGCGCGATCACGATCGGGTAGATGACCAGCAGCCCCACCAGCAGCGGCGAGCGCCGGAGGATCTGCAGGTCCTTGACGAACAGCCAGCGCAAGGTCTCGGCGGATCAGTGCCCGTGGTCGTGCAGGAAGCGCACGAACGCCGCCTCCAGATCGCGAGGGTCCCCGCCCACGGCCTGCAGGAGCTGGGCGGGGGTTCCGGCGAACAGCAGCTCGCCGTCGACCAGCACCAGCACGCTTTGGGCGAACCGCTCGGCTTCGGCGACGTCGTGGGTGGAGAAGACAACCGAGGTCCCGCCGCTCAGGAGCCCGCCGATGAACTGCCACAGGCGCTCGCGCTGACGGGGATCGAGCGAGGCGGAGGGCTCGTCGAGCAGCAGCACCGGCGGCGCGCAAAGCAGGCCGATCGCGATGTTCACGCGCTGCCGGTTTCCGCCGGAGAGCCGGGAGACCTCGTCGTCCGCGCGATCCTCAAGACCGGTCTGCTCGAGCATCCGCTCGACGGCCGCTTCGGGATCGGCGAGCTTCTCGAGTCTCGCGAACAGCCTGAGGTTCTCGGCGACCGACAGCTTCGAGTAGAGGGCGGGTTGCTGCGGGACCCAGCCCAGGGGGCGATCGGACACGCTCGTCACGTCGCCTTCGTCGGGTGGCATGACGCCCGACAGAATCGACAGCAGCGTCGTCTTGCCCGCGCCGTTGGGTCCGATGATCCCCACCACCTCCGAGCGCCGGACCTCGAAGCTGACGCCGCTGAGCGCGGTCCGCGCTCCGAACCGCTTGGTCAGCGAACGAGCCGCCAGCGTTGCGACCGCGTCGCCGGTGGGAGCGGTGCTCGACACCGCGCGGAGGCTAGTGGTCTGGTGCGAAGGGCGTTCCGCACTGGGCCCCGCGTACCTCGGTCAGCGCCTGGGAGCACGCGAGGACAGCGGGTATGCCGCCGGCGCCTCGGGGACCTCGGGCTCCTCGGGCTCGAGGTCGGGCTTCGGGCCCAGGTCGGGCTCCGGGCCGAGGTCGGGCTCTGGGCCGAGGTCGGGCTTCGAAGCGGGGCGCGACGGTTCACCGGGTGCGGGGGGCGGAAGTCCCCCGGGGCCGGGCGGCGCGGTCCCGGCAGTGAGCCCGGCCTCCGGGCCACCGTACGTGATCCACGGCTCGAGCACGAGATGTCTCCGGAGATAGAGGACGGTCTCGCGGATCACCGCGGCGACGGGAAGCGCCACCAGGGCTCCCGCGATCCCGTAGATCTGGTTGCCGATCAGCAACGACAGGATGATCAGGATCGGGTTGATCCGCAACGAGATCCGGAAGACCTGCGGCGCCACGATATGCCCCTCGAGCTGCTGCAGCAGGACGAACAGGAGCGCCACCCACAGCGCGCTGATCGGGTCGTTGAACAGGGCGACCAGCACCGGTGGCAGCGCTCCGAGGATCGGGCCCACGTAGGGGATCAACTCCATCAGCCCGTAGAAGCCGCCGAAGAAGACCGCGTAGCGGGCGCCGTCGGGAAAGATCCCGATCGTCCCCACGATCCACAGGAGCAGCCCCGCGCTGGCGCCCATGATCAGGCTGAACAGAAGCTGCCCGCGGACGTAGCCGAACACGGCCTTCTGGACGAGCAGGGGGTAGTCGTCCTGTGGCGTTCCGTCCCCTGGGGGCATGATCCGCCTGGCCAGGTTGCCGATGTCCTTGGCGTAGACGAGCAGATACACCGACAGGACAAGGACGAGCACGAGGTCGAACGAGATCGTGATCACCCGCCCCAGTAGATCCTGTGAGAACGAGACGATGCTCCCGGAGCTCTTGAGGACGTTCTTCTGAAGCGTCTGAAGCGCCGTCTGCCCCTGCTTCTGGATCTGTACCTTGATCCCGTGGCGGTTCAGCCAGTGCTGGAAGTCGGCCAGGTCCTTATTCGCCTTGTCGACGAAGTGGGGCACGTCGTTGGCGAACCGGTTGACCTGGTTGCTCACCGGATTTGCCAGCAGTACGCCCACCCCCGCGAGCCCCGCGAACATGGCGACGTATACGAGCAGGATCGCCAGCCCGCGCGGGACCCTCGCGCGCTGGAGGCGCTTGATCACAGGGTTGAGGATCAGCGCGATCGTGCTCGCGAAGATCAGGATCAGTAGTACGGGGCCGGAGGCGCGGGCGAGCGCCCACAGCCCGAGGACGCCGAGCGGGAGGAGCACGAGTTGGATCCAGCGCGGGACCACCAGCTTCGGAGGGGTCGGCGCTGCCGGGTTGGCGGATCCGCCGATCGTCGGCTGCGGCGCCGTCGGGGCCTCGCTACTGCGAGACTCGGCGCCCTCGCGGCCCTCCGGCCGCTCGTCGCCGTGGTCCACGCGGCTAGGCAGGACGCGGGGGAACCTGAAGCGCATGCAACTGGAAGTATGAGCGTCCAGCAGACGTGAGCAAAAAGATCTCGATCCTGTTCGTGGGCGACATCGTCGGCGGGATCGGCCGCCGGACGCTCCAGGCCGTGCTTCCGGGGCTGCTCGACCGTTACGCCCCGACCTTCATCGTGGTCAACGGCGAGAACGCAGCGGGGGGCGTCGGAATCACTCCAAAGATCGCCGACGAGCTGTTCGCCGCCGGCGCTGACGTGATCACGCTCGGCAACCACACCTACCGCCACCGCGAGGTCTACCGCTACCTGGACGAGCAGGAGCGGATCCTGCGCCCGGCCAACTTCCTGCGCAGCCAGCCCGGGCACGGGTGGTGCGTCGTCGAGCGCGAGGGGACCAGGCTCGGAGTGGTCTCGCTGTCAGGCAACCTATTCATGGGCACCACACGTTCGGCGTTCATCGAGGCGGACGCCGCGCTGCACTCGCTCGAGGGCAAGGTCGACCACGTGCTCGTCGACATGCATGCCGAGGCGACCAGCGAGAAGATCGGAATGGGCTGGCACCTCGACGGTCAGGTGACCGCCGTGGTCGGAACCCACACGCACGTCCCGACGGCAGACGCGCGCGTCCTCCCGGGGGGCACCGCCTATATCACGGACGTCGGCATGACCGGGCCGCGCGGCGGAGTGATCGGGGTCAAGCGCGAGCTGGCGCTCGAGGCGCTGGTCACGCGAATGCCCGTCAGATTCGAGACCTCGGATGAGGACCCGTGGCTGAATGGGGCGCTGATCAGAGCTGAGGAGCCAATGCGGGCGACGGCGATCGAGGGGGTGCTTGAACCTGCACCCGGAGTTCGCTGAGGGTTTCCGGCTCCCTCGCGGGGTGTGAGCCGAACACGGCGATCGCGACTACCGGGAAGAACCAGACGATGTAGGAGTACAGCCAGTAGCTGGCTGACAGCTGGATCGCGATCAGAACCGCCGCCGCCAGCGCCGCGACCTCCACCACTCCCCGCTGGCGCGGAACGAACGCCACCGCGATCGCGAGCCCGACGGCGGCTCCCTGGAAGACGTGCTGCTCCAAGCCCAGGCCACCCCACAGCCCCCAGACCGAGAACGGGCTCGTGCGGTCGGCCTGGTAGACGATCGAGTCCTGCCAGAAGGCGTGAAGATTGTTGTCCAGGAGCACCGGCAGCATCGCGGCGAGCAGCGTGAGGCCATACGCGGCGACGTAGATCACGAGCTCGCGTGCGGGTGGCCATCCGCGCCCGCGTCCGCGCAGGAACAGCGGCCCCAGCAGGAGCGGGACGAACTTAGTCAGCCCGGCGAGCGCCGCGAGCACCCCGCGTCCGGCCGGCGAGGCGATCGCCAGCAGCGCGAACACGATCAGCATCCCGACCAGCGTGTCGTTGGCGTTCGAGCTGAGCGCCCACAGGGTGAAGGGGTAGGCCGCCCAGGCGTAGGCCAGCACGACGCCGAGCGTCGGGCCGCGGATCCTGCGCCCCAGGAAGAACAGCCCAACCAGCGTCAGCAGGTCGAACGCGATCGCGGCTGCGTGCGCGGCCGGGAGATCGTCCCAGCTCCCGCTCCACCCGAACAGCGCGCGGGCCGGGACGTACGCGTAGTAGTTGACGGGCCCGTAGGTGTCCCCGTTGGCGTTGTCCTTCGGCCAGTGTCCGTACAGCGGCTTGCCCTTGAGCAGCTTGTCGGCGCCGATCACCCCGGCGTACCCGACGTCGATCACGTTCGAGTTGGTGACGTTCAGCCCGATCCTGAAGCCGACCAGGAACAGGACCGCGACCGCCAGCCATGACACCGGCACCGCCAGCCGCAGCGGCCTGCGAGGACGACCGCGGCCGAACCCCAGCAGCAGCATCCGCACCAGCAGGTAGATCAGGAACGGGTACACGAGCGGCACCGACAGGCCGATCGTGCCGTGGTTGAAGAGCGCTAACGAAATGGAGAAGCCCAGCAGCATCAGCAAGTCGAGGTGCAGCACCGAGAACCGGCGGCGGCGCTCCCCCGGCCTGCGGCGCCACGGGAGGAACGGGGCGACGAACAGCAGGCACAGCGGGATCCACACGTACCACGCGTTCACCCGCCGGCCGAACGCCCCCGGATAGCCGCGGGCCATCGACCACGCGACCTGGAACCCGGTCCACGCCTCGGTGACCCTGCCGCTCGCGTCGTCGACGTACACCTGCGCGAGCTCGGCCTGATGGCGGCCTGCGGAGAACCAGCTCACCTGCCAGCGGCCCGGCCCCTTGGTGTACTCGTACGGGATCGCCTTCGGATGCCGGTGGAGCTCCGCGCGGATCGTCGCGCTCCGCGCGGCGATCCGCTCGACCTTGGCCGCGGTCAGTCGGTAGCCGGCCGGTGGCTTGCTCCGGTCACTGACCAGGACCGGCGTGTTGGGATCCGTCGCGGTCGTGGCGCTCGTCGCGCCGAAGGTCGACCGGCTCGATCGGCTCGGCTTCGACGCCGCGGGGGCGACGGCCGGGACGATCAGCGCCACGAGGACGCTCGAAATCGCGAGCAGCGAGGCGAGCTTGCGGCGGCTTACGCCCTGAAGCTCCAAAGCTTCTGCCCGACGAAGTTCATCGGCGTGCCTGCGGCGATCGCGATCGCCTGCGCCAAGACCTTCGACAGGCCAGCGCCGCTCACGAGTGCCACCAGCATCAGATAGGTGAACCCGAACGTGAGCAGCGAGACGGCGAAGAACCGAGCGCCCTGGACCATCGGATGGTCCTGCTTGGCGCCGAACGTCCAGTGGCGGTTCCACCAGAAGTTGTTGGCCACCGAGACCACGAACGCGAGCACGGCGGAAACCCGATAGTCGATCCCGAGTGCGTGGACGCACAGCGCGAACATACCCAGGTTGACCGCGTAGCCGGTCGCGCCCACCGTCCCGAACCGCACGAACTGCAGCCAGTTGTGCGGGCGTCGCACGCCGTGGCGCACGCGCGCGTGGAAGGGGAGCTCGATCGTGGTGGTGAGTTCTTCGGACATCGGCCGAGAATCTAGCGGGGCGCGGTAAGCCGGTTCTAAGCCTGGCCCGGCTGCTAACAGGGTCCTAATCCTGGCCCGGCTGCAACCCGAAATGTTCGCGCACCATCGGCGCGACGTCGAGCAGCGACCACATCTCGCGCCCCGCGCGCGTCTCGGGGCCCGTTCCGCACCACATCAGCGCACCCAGCGAATCGGACCGGTGAAGCGAGCCGTGGCTGCCCCCGCCGACGTGGTCGGCGCCCCCCCAGTCGACGAACTCGTAGCCGGGCGCCGCCGACAGCAGCACGTCGCCGGCGGTCGGGCACTTCAGCGCCGACCACGCTCGGGACAGGGCGTCGGGGTAATCGTCGCTCGTCACCCGCCCGCCGTCGATGCGCAGGTCGAGCACCGCGGCGTCGCCCTCGAAGCTCCAGCGCCGTCCCCGCTCGTCCTCGAGCTCGCTGCCGGGGGCAAAGCGAAGCTCGCCCCGGCTCGAGCGGACGACCGCCTCCTCACGGTCGGAGCCGGCCAGCCACAGCACCAGATCCACGCCGTCGAGCTCGCTCACCGCCGTAAGCGATCGGGCCATGACCTCGTCACGGCGCTCCTCGTCGAGCGCGTAGACCATCGCGGAACGCTGCGCCGGACTCAACGCAACCTCGGCCGCCGGATTCGTGGCTCCTGGTGTGGCGACTTCGAAGTCGGCGAACGCGACGTCGAGGCGGATCCGCTCCTCGACAGCCGCCTGGGAGTGGTCGGAGCAGACGATCACGGCGTACTGGTCGAGGAACGCGTCCGGTCCCCCGGCCGCGTGCATCAGCCGCTCGAGCTGCCGGTCGGCGGCCGCGATCGAGGTGACCTGGGCGTGGGGACCGTTCTTGTGCGACCAAGCGTCGTTGTCGGGCAGCGAGAACAACAGGAAGTCGAACAGGTCGTGCTCGATCAGGTAGGCGCCGACGCAGCCGGTGTGCTGGTCGCGTATCCCCGGCATCCCGAGCTGACCCCGGCACCCCGTCTTGCGGCTCGCGTAGAGGTCGGCGTAGAACAGCTCCTTGGGGCCGTCGATCGTGCGGCGAAACAGCGTCGAGGTGACGATCTTGGCGAGCGCTGTCTCGTTGGAGACCTCATGCTGATGACGCCCCCGGTAGATCAGGTAGGTCGTGCCCGCCGTGCGGAGATCGGCATCGTCGAGGGACTCGTAGACCGTCTCGACGTCCTTTGAGAGGTGTTCCGCGTTCATCCGGTAGACGGTGTCCGTCAGCGAGCGGAGCACGCCGAACTGCCTGCTGGCGGAGAAGCTCGATCCATACTCGACGTAGCGCTGCTC
>CAVOIU010000057.1:0-13172 GCA_963695965.1 uncultured Solirubrobacterales bacterium | reverse complement strand
GCGACGGGCAGCGTCGCGCTACTGGCCGACCTGATTCACAACGCCGGCGATGCGCTCACGGCGATCCCGCTGGCGGCCGCGTTCCTGCTGCGCTCCGAGCTCGCCGAACGGCGCGCCGGCCTGGCGGTCGTGATCGCGATCCTCGCCAGTGCGATCACGGCCGGGGTGTTTGCGATCGGGCGCATCATCCACCCGCTCGCGCCGAAGCACCTGCTCGCGCTCGCGCTCGCAGGTGCGGTCGGGGTGATCGGCAACGCGCTCGCCGCTCGCGTGCGACTCGCGGGGGGACGGCGCCTACGCAGTCCGGCTCTGATGGCCGACGGCAATCACGCCCGCAGCGACGCGATCGTCAGCGCCGGGGTGATCCTCAGCGCGGCCGTCGTCGCGCTCGGGGCGCCGATCGCCGACCCGATCATCGGATTGCTGATCACCGCGCTGATCCTGCGCATCACCTGGGAGAGCTGGAACACAGTCCGCGGCCGCGACGATCACGGCTGAGGGTCGCCGGCGCTTACGACGTCGAGGTGCGGTTGACGATCGCCTGGTAGGTCCGGCACGGCTCGTTGCGCAGCGACGGACAGGCCGGCAACCCAGTCGACACGTTCACGCCCGGGACGACCGGGAGGATCAGGCTCGACGGCATCCTGTTGGAGAACGCGATCGAGACCTTCGCGGTGCCCTTGGGGACCGTCTGGCCGAAGGACCAGATCGGCTGGGTGCCGTTCGGCGCGGCGATCGTGACGCGGATGCGCGAGCCGGCGCGGTATGCATGACCCTCGTAGTAGAGCGGGACCACGACCTCGACGAAGCGGTTCTTGGGCATCGGCTGAAGGTCGGACGCGAGCTCGGTGGGAATCGGTGCGAGCAGCGTGCTCGGCTGCTTGAAGAGGTTGTTCGAGTTGGTCGAGAGCTTGCGCTCGTTCGCCCGCATGTAGCCGTTCTGGACGAACGTCTCGTTGCCGTCCGGCCGCACCTCGCTGATGGTTGCGAGCAGGTCGACGTTGGGTGTCGAGGAACGGACCCACAGGTGCACGGCGCCCGGGCCGATCACCACCGTGTTCGCTGTCAGCGGCGAGGACACGTACGAGACCGCCGTGCCCGAGGGGTTCTGCTTCCAGTTCCACTGCCACTCGGATGCGTTACCCCACAGACCGCCGGTGCCGGTGTTGCTCCCGTAATCGGTCAGCGGCAGCGCCTTGGCGTTTGACGTGTACCAATTGATCCGCTTCTTCGCGGAGGGGCGCTGGGTCGTCAACGCGCCATTCGCTGCGAAGTACCAGGTGCGGGCGGTCGTCCCCGGGATCGGCCAGGAGGGGAAGGACGCCTCGAATCCCGGATACGGGTCGCCGGGCGTATTGGCGCCGGTGGGCGACGTGCCGGCGCCGTTGTCGAACAGAACCCGGATCGACGGGAGGGCCTGGAATGCGGCAAGCGCGCCGGAGTACGTCGGCTGTTGCTGGATCGGGTCGGACGGGAGCGTGACCACATCGCTCGATGGGAGCCCCATCGCCGCCTGGTAGACGGCGGGAGACGCCGCCCGGACGGCCGCCGAGTTGCCGATCGGCGCCTGGTGGGCGACGTACAGCTCGAGGAAGTCGTACCAGCGGTTGAAGGTCGCCGGGTCGAGCGAGTCGACGTGGGCGCCGTTGGTGAACGTGAACCACTTGTGCGTCGTGCCGGTCATGTGCTGGGCGAGGTCCGGGCAGTGGCCGCCGGTCTGCTCGTCGGTCCACTGGCACGCCATGAACACCGGGACCTTGATCTTGTTGACGAACGTGATCGGGTCGAGCTGGTCGGCGGTCGCCGGGACGTAATGAGAGTTGGCGCGAATCTTCGCCAGCAGGTTGGCGGCCTCGCCGTGCAGCACCTGGTTTGACTTGCACGTCTGATCACCGCTCTGGATCTGCTTGTAGGCGTATGGCTGACCCTGGTTCGGTCCGGGGCCGGCCGGTTGCGCCTCCTGCTGGCGCTGGATCGCCCAGTCGACAGCAAAGCCCGTGTTGAGGATGCCGCCGGGATAGAGGGTCGTCGCCGTCGCGTCGATCGTCGACAAAGGAGAAATAGCCTCGAGGTCAGGCGGTTGCAGCTGGGCGGTGAACAGCTGGCTGATCGCCCCGTAGGAGATGCCCATCATTCCGACCTTGTGGCCGAGCACCCACGACTGATGGGCGATCGTCTCGATCACGTCGTAGCCGTCGATGTTCTGCAGCGGCTCGAAGAAGTCGTAGGCGCCCCCGGAGCAGCCCGTCCCGCGCATGTTGACGTCGACGACGGTGAACCCCATGAGGTTCGCCAGGACCGCGATCCCGTTGACCGGGCCGGCCGGATCCGCGTAGCCATAGCCCGAGTACTCGATCAGCGTCGGAGACGGGTTGGCCGCCGATGCGCCGCCTCCCGGGGCATGAACGCCTCCGGGCAACGCTTGCGAAACGTCGGTTGGAGGATGGATGTCGTAGGCCAGCTTGGTGCCGTCGCGCATCGTCATGTAGCCGTAGCCGCTGGAGGGGATCGACTGGTTGTAGATGCTCGGATCCCACGGCGCCGCTGCGTTCGAGTGGACCGTGACCGGGCCGGAGGCCGGACCCCCCGAAACCGGGCGGACGCGGTACCCGGCGCCGGGCTTCACGTTGCGGAACAGGAGCCCTCCGAGCGAATCCGCGGCCTGCGTGGCGACCTTGCGCCCGGCGCTGTTGACCAGGGTCATCCGCTGGCCGGCGCCGAGTCCGGTGACGTACACCTGCTCGGCGCTGCCGTTTGCGCTGAACGTCGCCGTGGCCGCGCGAGCCGCGCTCGTGCCAGCCAGGCACGCCAATGCGAGCGTCGCGACAACCGTCGTGACGCAGATGCGGATCAGGCCGCCGGGCACCCAGCCCCTCCAACTCATGTTGACCACTCTCTCAGGTCTTGTGAACGGACGTAGCAGTTGTCCCGTTAACCCTGCGGTGGCGCGCTCGGAGCGGTGGACGAGACTCGGCCGTCGGGCATATGCTTGCGCTCAAGCCCGCACAGGCCGGGTGCATCGGGCGCTCGCATCGAGCGAAGGAGGATGAGATGGGGTTTCTGGACAAGGCCATGTCGGCCGCCGATCAGATGGCCACGCGGGCCAAGGAGGGCGTCGACGACGTTCAGGCCAAGCGCAACCTGAAGGTGGCCTACGAGGACCTCGGCCGGACGGCGTTTCAGCTGATCGAGGAGAACGAAATCTCGCATCAGCGCCTCACAGCGCAGGCCGATGAGGTGCGCAAGCTCGAGGCGCAGATACCCCCCGACCCGATGTCGGCCGGCGAGCCTCCAGTGGATCGCCCGCCGGCATCCTGACCAGCTCCGGCGCGGCCGGAGGATCGTTGCTGTCCGGTTAGCCATCGTCACGCCGCGGGGCGGCCTACCTACACTCCCGGCTCGTGGAATCCGCCTCTGAAGGTGTACTCCCGCGCCGTCGCGGCGGCCTCGGAGCGCGGTGGCGCCGGAGCCCGCTCGCGCTCGCGTTCGAGCGCTTTCGGCTCGCGATCCTCGTGTACCTGGGGACGCGGGTGCTGCTGCTCGTCGTCGCGATCGTCAACGGCGCGCTGCGCCACCACGCGGTGCTCAACGAGCTGGCCAACTGGGACGGGCTCTGGTACCGCCAGCTCGCGAACCACGGCTACCCGCATCACGTGATCCACTGCTGCATCGGCCAGGGCGAGACGCATGCCCAGTCGACGCTCGGCTTCTTCCCTCTGTATCCGCTCCTGATGTGGGTCGGCGCTCGCGTGGTGATGTTCGTGACCTCGCACGGGGCGGTCTACTCGATCACGGTCGCGGGGGTGATCATCTCCCTGATCGGGGGTCTGATCACGACCCTGATCGTGCAGGAGCTGGCGACGGGCTGGTGGGGCAAGGCTGCTGGTCGCCGCGCAGCGGTCCTGTTCTGCCTGTTCCCCGGATCGGTCGTGTTCTCGATGGTCTACGCCGAGGGGGTCGCGCTCCCGCTGGCGGCGGGGTGCATCCTCGCGCTCCAGCGGCGTCGCTGGCTGCTCGCGGGAATCCTCGCGGGCTTCGCGACGGCCACAGACCCGGAGTCGCTCGTCCTGATCCCCGTGTGCGCGATCTCGGCGGGGCTCGAGTTGCGTCGCAGGGGCTGGCGCGACGTGGCCGCGCTGCGCAGCCTGGTTGCGCCAGTGCTGTCGGCCTCGGGAGCGGTCGCGCTCGGGGCATTCCTGTGGTCGTGGGCGAACACTCCGTTCGCGACCTTTCAAACCCAGCACATCGGGTGGAGTGAGAAGACCGATCCGGTGGCACTCATCCACCTCACCTCGCACCTGGTGGACCAGATCTCTTTCAGCCACTTCAACCACCCGACTATCAACCTCAACCTCGTCGTCGGCGTCGCCGGCGCGATCCTGCTCGTCGTGCTCCTCGTGCTCGTCTTCAGGGCGCGCCGGACGATGTCGGTTGAGGCGCTCGCGTGGACGGCCGGCATCAGCTTCCTGGCAATCACCTCCGAGTTCACGCCGCCGAATCCAAGAATCCTGATCACCGCGTTCCCCGCGGTGGTCGTGCTCGCCTACTACGTCAAGGGGAAGGCGTTCGGGTGGCTGCTGGCGGCCAATGGAGTCCTGCTGGCCGGGCTCAGCGCGCTGACGTTCGTAGGGATCACGCTGCGCCCCTGAACGCGAGCGTCACCGGCTGAGCAGCGTCAGGGTGATCGTCTTAGCGGTGCCGAACGTGATCGCCCGCGAGTGCGGGTACTCGCGATGCAACGAGGCCATGAGCGCGAGCAGGCGCGCGCGGTTCTGGCGGGAGACGGGAGGGCCGCCGACCTCTCCCTCGTGACTGGACACGAGCAGCACGCGTCCGCAGTGAGCCGCGAGCGCGGTCACCTGCGACGAAGCCAGGGTCGCGTAATCCTCGACGTACGCGCGTACCTGGCTCCACGGGACCGCCGGGAGGATCGAGCGCGGAGCGCCCGCGCGCGCCGCCACGTAGTACTGGAACGGCTGGTGGTTGTCGAGCGGGTAGAACGCCAGGCAGTCGCCGGGCTCGGCGCGGGCGAGGACGTACGACGTCGCGGCCCGCCAGTTCTCGGGCGAGCGTCCATAGCTCGGCGCGAGCTGCGCGGCCCGCAGCGCGATCACCGCCGCGATCAGCCCGACGCCCACGATCAACGGAACCCTGCGATCGAGCGCCGTCCACGCCAGCAGCAACGCGACGGCCGGCAGCGACACGAGCAGATACCGCGGCTGGAAGATCGATTGGCCGAGCGCCGACTCGATCAGCGCGAGCAGGAACGGGATCACCATCCAGCCGACCACCAGGGACGGTGCAAACGCGGCGTCGCGACCCCCGGGAGCCCTCGCGAGCCACCACAGCCGCCACACCCCGGCGGCCACGACGACCGCCGTCAGGACCAGGAGGATCCCCCCGGTGCCGGTATGGAAGTTTGGCTGAAGCCCGGCGGAGGCGAGCGCCTGGAGCACCTGCTTGGCGGTCGTGACGCTCGGTCCCGGCACCCAGAAGAGCTGGGAGGATCCGCGGCTCGCGGCGAGCACCGCGAGCGGCACACAGCACACCGCGCAGATCGCGAGCGCCAGCGCCAGGGGCCGCGCACGGTCCCGATACCAGAGCAGCACCAGCAGCTGAGCGGGGACGACGAGCACGGCCTCGAGCCCGGCATAGACCGCGCCGACCGTCAGCACCGCGTACGCGACCCACGCGATGCGCGGACGTTCGCTCTGGAGCGCCGTCACGAGGGCCAGGAACGAGCCGGCGATCAGCGCAACCATCAGCGAGTACCCGCGCGCGTTCTGCCCCCAGTAGACGAGCGACAGGCTCACCGAGGTGAGGAGTCCCGCCGCGAACGCGACGCGACGGTCGAACAGCCGCAGCGCCAGCAGGCAGACGCAAAAGACAGTGACGGCCGCGGCGATCGCCGAGGGCAACCGCAGCACGAGCGCCCCCTTGCCAAACGCGGCGATCAGGACATGCAGGAGCGCGTAGTAGGAGAGCATGTTCCCGCCGTCGTGGGCGAGCGCCGAGCCGAACGCGGCGCCGTGCTGGCTCGCGATCGCGAACGTGGCCGCCTCGTCCAGCCACAGGCTCCGGGTAGTGATCTCGTAGAGGCACAGTGCTGCCGCGAGGACGGTCGGGACCGCGACCGCGGCGACCGTGAGCAGGCGCCCGCGGCCGTGTTCGTCGGATCGGGCCGGTGCGGCCGGATGCCTGATCGGGTCGGCCGTCGCGATGCTCATCCGGACGAGGACCGTGCGAGTGCCGACCGGGACGCCGATCGAATCGTGTCGGGACGTCCGGCGGTTGGCTTGGTTCCACGGCGCCGTCTCCACGTGTACCAAGCGGCGCATCCGATCGCGATGTACACACCGACGACGATCGGCGCGCTGCGGAGCGGAAGCACGAGGATCCCGTTGGCCTTGACGAGGAAGGCGACCGCAACGAGCGCCACCGGGATCGCGCGGCTGAGCTGGAACGGCGCCGACGCGGCCAGCAGCACGACTCCCCAAGTCAAATACCAGGGCCAGGCGGCGGGGCCCCCGAGGGCAAGCGCAATCAGGACGATCCCCAGCATCCGCACCATGTTCTCCCGGCGGGTCCGCGCGAGCAGCGCGATTGCGATCACGCCTGTAATCGCCGCGCCAAGCACGCGTGTCACCGACTCGACGTGCATGAAGCTTGCTCCGATCCCGGCGTCGCGGAGCAGCGAGGAGAGCGTCCACGCGACCCCGGTGGTGGGAGTGATCGCTAGGCGGACGCGCGCGGGCGTCGAGAACAGCGTGCTCGAGAGCCAATGAAGCCCCCAGCCCGTGGTGAGGCTCACGATCGCGACTATCGCGACGACGACGACGATCGTCTCGGTGCCGGCCCGCAACAGCGCCGGCCAACCGCCACGCGCGCGGATCCACGCGACGGCGATGAACAGCGCGGCGACTCCGGCGGGGAGCTTGATCGTCATCGCGAGGACGCAGATTGCGATGCCGAGTAGCGGCTGCCCCTCGGCCGCGAACGCCACGCCGGCCACCATCAGGCCGACCATCAGCAGATCGTTGTGACTGGCGGCGACCAGCTGGAAGAGGATCAGTGGACTCAGCACCGTCAGCCACAGCGCCCTGGTCGGATCGGCGCCGAGCGCTCGGGCAAGCCTGGGGATGAACACCCACAGCAGCATCAGCCCGACCAGCTCGATCAGCCTCACCAGCAGGACCCCCGCGATCAGGTGCGAGCCGGTGATCGCGGCCACCGCGCTGACCGCCGCCAGGAACAGGGGGCCGTAGGGGGCGGTGTCGTGACGCCAGAACGGATCGACGGCGGCCATCACTCGTGCGTGGCCGAGGTGGCCAAGGACCGCCGGCGAAGCGTGGTACGGGCTCAGTCCGAGGTGAGCGATCGTTCCCTGTGCCAGGTAGCTGTACACGTCGTGACTGAAGATGGGGGCGCCGAACACTAGGGGCAGGCTCCAGAGGAGGCCGACGGGCCAGAGCTCGCGGGGCCGGCAGTGAGGGGAGCTCGCGTGTCGCCGGAGGCCGAGCCAGGCGACCGCGAGCATCGCCATTCCCACGTACAACGCGACGACATTCGCGTCGCCGCCCGGGGGGATCGCGGGGTGGAACCACCAGCGGACCGACCCGCCGGCGAGGCGCGGCCCGGCGAGCGTCAACAGGACCGAACCCGCGATGCCGAGGCACACCCATCCGGGGGCCCGGCGGACCAGGCCCATGCGCCGGCTCGTATCAGGTGAATCGAGCGGGACCAAGAGCCTGAGCGTACGCGTGGCGGGACTGAGTTGCCCCATCCAGCGCAGCGCGCGACCCGGCCGTCGACGCTCTGAAACCCGTAGGAGCGAGCGAAGATTTCTGGGTGCGGCTACCCGTTGGCCGACGGAAGGGTGCGGCTACCCGTCGGCAGACGGGAGGGCGTCGTCTTCGGTCAGGTCGCGCAGCCGGTTGAGCGCGCGGCGCAGAATCCGTGACACCTGCATCTGCGAGACGCCGATCTCCTGCGCGATCTGGGTCTGTGTCATGTCGTTGACGAACCGGAGCGCGAGCACCCGCCGCTCACGTACCGACAGCTGGCGCGCGGCGACGGAGATCGTGACTGTCTCGTCGACGAGCTCGTAGCCGCCGTCCTCCTCGCCGAACACATCGACGAGCGCCCCGGACTCATTGCTGGTGCGGTCCTCGCGCGGGGCGTCGAGCGACGTCGAGTGATGGGCCGCGGCCGCCTCGAGTGCGTTGAGGACGTCCTCGACGCTCAGCTCGAGGTACTCGGCCAGCTCGTTCACCGTCGGCGGACGGCCGGTGTTCGTGGTCAGCCGCTCGTGCGCCTCCTGGACCTTCAGCGCCTGCTCCTGTGCGCCGCGCGGGACGTGCACCGACCACCCGAGGTCGCGGAAGTAGCGCTTCAGCTCGCCGAGGATGGTCGGCACCGCGAACGAAGAGAAAGCGGCACCGCGCTCGACGTCGAATCGGTCGATTGCTTTGACCAGTCCGAGGCTCGCCACCTGGAGCAGGTCGTCGAACGGCTCCCGGGCCCCGGCGTAGCGACGTGCCAGGCTGCGCGCCAACGGCAGGAACCGGTTGACGAGTTCTTCTCTGGCGCGGGGGTCGCCGGATTCCTGCCAGCGCACGAACAAGTCGTTGTTATCGGTGCCTGGAGAGGTGGGCTCGAAGGACTTGGAACGATCGGGGTGCGTCGTAGCCATGTAGGTGACCTACCCGATCGATGGTGGTCCCAACCGGAAGCCAGTCGTCTGAACGCTGACAACGAGGGCGATCAAGCAACCTACCGAAAAGCTGAGCATTTCAGGTGCCTGCAGGCGATAGGTAGGCTTGAGTGACTGCACTACGACCAAGGCGAGGGACCATGGCTAAGCCGATCTACACCGCTGAGGCGACCGTCACCGGGGGGCGCGCGAATGGGCACGGACGCACGAGCGACGGCGAGCTGGACGTCCAGCTGCGGCTGCCAAAGGAGATGGGCGGCGAGGAGGAGGGCACCAACCCGGAGGAGCTGTTCGCGGTCGGATATGCGGCGTGCTTCGAAGGCGCGATCGGCGTGATTGGGCGACGCGAGCGGGCCGAGGTCGGCGACGTGTCGATCGACTCGAAGGTGAGCCTGCTGCCGACCGAGGAGCGCGGGTTCAACCTCGCTGTGGAGCTCGATGTCAGCCTCCCGCAGGTGGAGGATCCCGAGGCGGCGAAGCGCATCGTGGAAGCCGCGCACAAGGTCTGTCCGTACTCGGTTGCGACTCGCGGGAACATCGACGTGAAGCTCACCGCGAACGGGCAAACGGTCGAGTAGGCCCGTCCGGAGCCGCCGACGGCCCGGCATATACTTGGCGGCCCCCACCGCGAGGAGCAGTGCGTGCAGGAGATGGTGATCTACGGCGTGAGCTTCGACATGGTTGGCAAGCAGCCGATCGTGCTCCTCAAGACCGTCGAGAGCAACAAGTTCCTGCCGATCTGGATCGGCCATCCTGAGGCGGCCGCGATCCTGATGAAGCTCCAGGGTGCTTCCACCCCGCGCCCGATGACCCACGATCTGATTTCAGACGTGCTGGGCGAGCTCGAGGTCGAGTGCACGCGCGTATCCGTCACCGAGCTCCGCGAGAACACCTTCTACGCGTCGATCAGCCTGCGGGTGAACGGCCGCGATCTCGAGATCGATTCGCGGCCGAGCGACGCGCTCGCGCTGGCGGTCCGCGCGGGCGCGCCGATCTTCGCCGCCGACGAGGTGATCGCGGAGTCGGCGATCGAGTTCGAACACGAGGTCGAGGACACCGAGGAGGTCGTAGAGAAGTTCAAGGACTTCCTCGACCACGTCACTCCCGAGGACTTCGCCGGCGGCAGCGAGTAGCGGCTCGCGGTAGCGGCGCCCCGGGAGCGGGTAGCGGCGCCCGGCGGCTCAGGCCGCGACGACGACGGCGGCGAGGATCCGCCCGATCAGCTCGTCGAAGCCGATCCCCGCGGCGTCGGCGGCCTGGGGAAGCAGGCTGGTCTCGGTGAGACCGGGGATCGGATCGGCCTCGAGCACGAACAGCTCCTGGCTCGTGGGGTCGAGCATCAGGTCGACGCGGCCGAAGCCCGACAGCCCAAGGAGCTCGTACACCTCCAGGGCAAGCTCGCCGGCGCGCGCGGCGACGGCGTCGTCGAGCTCGGCCGGGCACACGAACGTCGTTCGGCCGATCTCGTACCTGGACTCGAAGTCGTAGAAGTCCTCCTCACCGGTTCCGGTCGGGACCGCCTCGACGACCGGTAGCGCGCGGGGAGTCGCGGCGCCGTCGTCGCCCGCCTCGTCGAGGATCGAAACCGCCAGGTCGCGACCCTTCACGTGCCGCTCCAGCATCACCTTGCGGTCATAGGAGAACGCCGCCACGAGCGCTTGCGGAACGTCGGCCGGGGTGCGGGCGAACTTGATGCCGAGCGCCGACCCCTGGCTCGCCGGCTTGACGACGATCGGGAAGCTGAGGCGGTCCTCGATCGCTGGCAGCGCCTGCGCGGCGCCGAGTGCCTTGAAGGCCGTTTCGCTGAACGAATAGAACCCCGGCGTGGGGACCCCGCGGTCGCGCATGGCGTGCTTTGCGAGGATCTTGTCGGCGGCGCGGATACAGGCCGAGACGCCCGACCCGGTGTACCTGACGCCCATCACCTCGAGCAGCTCCTGGATCGTCCCGTCCTCGCCGTCCCGCCCGTGCAGGGCGATGAACGCGATGTCCGGAGCCGCCGAGCTCAGGCGATCGACGAGGTCGGCGCCGACGTCGATCGGGAACACCTCGTGGCCGAGCCGCTCGAGCGCGTCCTGAACCCGAGCTCCCGACCGCAGCGAAACCTGACGTTCGAGCGAGCGCCCTCCCTTGAGCACGGCTACCCGCATCTTCGGCGGCCTAGGCGCGCTTGCGCGGCAGCCGCAGGACGTTCGCGAGCGGCACGGCGTCCTCGCGCACCGGGACCGACGCCTCGCGGGAGCCGCGTTCGCGCGGGGGTGGTGACACGACGCGATGCTCGCCGGTGATCGTTCCGTACAGCCCCACCTGGTCGCGCACAACCTCACCGAGGCGCTGGATCCCCTCGCGGATCTGGTCCTCGCCCACGCCGGAGAAGTTCAGGCGCATCGAGGAGCCGCCACGGCCGTCGAGGAAAGCCGCCCGGCCGGGGACGAACGCGACGTGCTCGTCGAGCGCGCGCGCCAGCAGGTCCGTCGTGTCGATGTAGTCGGGCAGCGTCGCCCAGATGAACAGGCCGCCCTCGGGGTGGGTCCACTCGGACTCGCGCGGAAACTGGTCGGCCAGCGCGTCGAGCATCACGTCGCGGCGCCGGCGGTAGATCTCGATCAGCGAGCGCACGTAGTCCTCCCACGGCCCGGAGTCGAAGTACGCACTCACGAAGTACTGCGAGATCGATGACGAGCACAGGTCGGAGGCCTGCTTGCCGATGTTCATCTTCTCGAGCACCGGGGCCGGTGCGACGGCCCATCCGAGCCGCACGCCGGGAGACAGGATCTTGGAGAACGTGCTGGCGTAGATCACGAACTCGTCGTCGAGCGAGTGGAGCGTCGGCAGCGGTGTGCCCTCGTAGCGCAGGAGGCCGTAGGGGTTGTCCTCGAGCACGAGCAGCTCGCGCTCGGCCGCGATCCGCACGAGCTCGCGGCGGCGCTCCAGCGACATCGTCACGCCCGCCGGGTTGTGGAACGTGGGAACCGTGTAGATGAACTTGGGACGCCGGGCTGTGCGGTCGAGCTCGTCGAGTGTCGCCTGGAGCTCGTCGATTCGCATCCCCTCGCGGTCCATCGTCACCTGCACGACATCCGCCTCATACGCGCAGAACGTCGGCACCGCACCGGGGTATGTCGGCGCCTCGCAGACGATCACGTCTCCGGGGTCCACGAGCGTCTTGCAGACCAGGTCGATCACCTGCTGGCCACCGGTCGTCACCAGCACCTCGTCGACGTCGACCTCCATCCCCTCGGCCCGCATCACCTGGGCGACGCAGTCCTTGACGAGCGCGAGCCCCTCGGTCGGCCCGTATTGGAGCGCGCGGGCGCATGAGCGGCTCGCAACGGTGCTCATCAGCGCGGCGTAGGAGTCCGGCGGGAACGTGGAGGTGTCCGGCCAGCCCCCCGCCAGCGAGATCACCTCCGGACGTTCGGTGAGCGCCATCAGATCGCGCATCGCCGAGGACTTCATGACTCGGGTGCGTGAGGCGAACAGTCCCGCGTACCGCTCGATGTCCCGGGCTGTCGACCGCGGGCGACGCGGCGATGAACCGCCCTGCTCGCCGACCCCACTCATGGGGTCCTCTCGTCTATCGTCACGCCTCTTCACGGTACAGGACTGTGCATCTCGTCTTCGACATCTTCCAGGGGATCGGGTGCCGCGGCGGTGGAATCCGGCCGTTCCTCCCGACCCTCGGCGTCGGCGCGCTCGCGGCCGCGAACGCGGAGATCCACTTCGACCACACCGACTTCTCTTTCCTGCAGAGCGCGGCATTCCTGCTGGCGATGGCAGTCTGCGCGGTCGTGCTCGCGGGCGTGGAGCGGCGAGTGCCGGAAGAGCGGCTCGAGCGCGGCCCGGTCGCCGTCGTGCTCGCGGTGGCGTCGCTGGCGCTGGGGGCGCTCCTGTTCGCGGGCTCGCTGTGCCGGGGCCACTACGTGATCTGGCCGGGGTTGATCGGCGGCGTCGTGTGCGCCGGCGTCGGCATCGCTGCGACGCGGCCGCTGCTGGTCCGTGCCCGCAAGCGGCTCGCGGGGGAGGCATCGCTGCTACCCGTGTTCGTCGAAGCAGTCGCGCTGGCCATGGCCGCGCTGTCGATCGTCGCGCCGCCGATCGGGCCGATCGCGCTCGCGCTGCTGCTCTGGCTGCTGTGGGCCGGGCGCCGGCGGGAAGGCCAGAAGTACGCCGGCCTGCGGATCCTCCGCTTGATCGGATGGCACCCTAGTGGCCCAGGAGCGATCCACCAAGAAGCTCGTGCTGGTGGTGATCGATGCGCTGAAGCCCTCGATGCTCGACCGAGCCATCGCCTCCGGTCGCGCCCCTTCGCTCAAGCGGATCAGGCAGGAAGGCGTTTACGTCGGCGACTGCGTCGCCGCGTTCCCCTCGGTCACGCCGGTGTGCGCCGCGACGATCACCACCGGCGTCGGCCCCGACCGGCACCTGATCCCGAGCATGAACTGGTACCACCGCGAGG
>CAVOIU010000056.1:0-19971 GCA_963695965.1 uncultured Solirubrobacterales bacterium | reverse complement strand
AGCGGCAATTCTTTACAGCGGTGTAGTTTAATCGTCGTGCACGGCCGTTGCGGTGGTGAACGCACCGCCCGCGGTCGCGCGTCGAGACAGCCGCGGCAACAGGATCCGCGCCACCGCCGCGAGCCAGTACGGCCGCGGGACGTAGCGCTCGGCCTTGCCGCCGGGACCGGCCTACGATCGCCTCTGCGACCTCTCCGGCGGCGAAACGATCCACCGGGTCGCGGCTCGGGCCAACAACTCGGGCGCCGGGAAGCCCTCGGTCTTGACGAAACCCGGAAGCACCAGGCCGACGTGAACGCTGTTGGCGCCTCCTCGCGTGCAGCGCGTCGCTCCACCCCGCCAGCGCGAACTTGCTCGCCGAGTACGCGCCTGAGCTTGGGCCGCGACACCCGCGCGGCCGTGCTCGCCACGTTGACGATCGCCACCCGCCGGCCACTCCGGCGCGGCTTGCGCGGTCGCGCGGAGCAGCGGCAGCAGCGCCTCGGTCAGCCTGACCGGCGCCTCGAAGTTGAGCTTCATGTGGCGCTCGATGTTCGCCCAGCCCGTGTCGGCGAAGTGCCCCGCCAGGCCGCGCCGGCGTTGTTGACCAGCAGGTGGAGCTGGCCGTGCTCGGACTCGATCGCCTCGCGGATCCGCGCGGCGCGTCTTCGGTCCGTCAGGTCGAGCGCCAACACCGTCGGCTCCGCCGAGCTCATCGGCCAGGGCCGCGCAGGCGGTCCTCGCGGCGGGCCACCAGCACCAGCCGCGGCGCCAGGCTCACGCGCCAGCCGCCGCGCGGTGGCCTCGCCGATCCCGCTGGAGGCACCGGTGATCAGGGCTACGTAGCCCGGTCAAAGCGGCGCAAGCCTATCGCCCGTCGGATACGTTGCCGCGCACCGTGAGCACCAGCACGCTGGCCCTGATCACGGTTCCGTTCGTGACGGGCGTGATCGGCTACACGACGAACTGGACCGGCGTGCTGATGCTGTTCTACCCGGTCCACTTCCGCGGCTTGCGGGCGCCCTGGCTGCAGGCACGTCGCGCGGCGCTGCCCTACAAGCTCCGCCAGATCCCGGGATCATGGTCGGGGGGATCGGCTGGCAGGGGATCGTCCCCTCACGCGCGGCCAAGATGGGCAGCCTGTCCGTGGACAGCGGGATCGCCAAGCTGGGCACCCCGAAGGAGTTCTTCCAGCAGCTCGACCCCGAGAAGATCGCCGAGCAGATCGTGCTCAGCACCGCGGGACGAGATCCCGGAGATCGTCGACCGGGTGATGGAGCGCGAGCACCCGCGGCTGTGGCACGACCTTCCCCGCGGCGTCCAGGCCTGGTGATCGAGCGCGTCCAGGATCAGCTGCCCGGAGTCGTGCGCTCCTCACCGACGAGATCGCCGAGCACATCGACCAGCTCGTGGACGTCAAGCTGATGGTGATCAAGCGCTTTGATCCCGGAGCTGGCCAACCGGGTGTTCCTGGACATGGGCCGGCGCGAGCTGAAGTTCATCCAGAACTTCGGCTTCGTCTTCGGCTTCGTGCTCGGCATCCCGGTGGCGGCTGCTCACCCACTTCGTCACGTTCTGGTGGCTGCTCCCGATCCTCGGCGTGGTCATCGGCTACGTGACCAACTGGGTCGCGCTGTGGATGATCTACGAGCCGGCCGAGCCCGGCGATGGGGGCCGCTGCGCTGGCAGGGCCTGTTCATCCGCCGCCAGCCCGAGGTCGCCGATGTGTACGCCAGCATCGTGGCCGACGAGATCCTCACCGTGTCCGAGTTCGGCACGAGCTCCTGCATGGGCCGCGCTCGGACCGCACGCGGGCGCTGATCGAGTCGGCGATGCGGCCGGCGATCGATCGCGCCGCCGGGCCGCTGCGTCCCGCGCTCCGGGTGGCCGTGGGCGCCCGCGAATACGACGCCATCCGCGCAGTCGTTCGCCACCGAGCCGGTCGAACGATGATGGGGCCGCTCTCCGACCCCGAATTCAGCGCCACCCAGAGCGCCACGATCCGTAAGCTGATCGCCGAGCGGATGCGCGAGATGGCCCCCCGGGACTTCGCGGACATGCTCCGAACAGCCACCCGTGAGGACGAGTGGCTGCTGCTCCTGCACGGCGCGGTGCTGGGCCTGGCCGGCGGCCTCATCCATCTGGGGATCTTCGGATGACCGCCGGGCGAGAGCGGCTAGACCCGCTGGAGCTGATCGCGCGGGCTCGCGCCGGGTGACCCGCGGCCGGGGCCTGGATTCGTCACCGTCCTGGGGCCTCGGCGCCTCGGTCCGGGTCGCCCGGGCGGCGGTCGACCCGCGGGCGGCCGGCGGGCTGGGCCGCGACGTGGTCGACGGGCTGCGCGAGTACGCTCGCGAGTTCCTCGGGATCAGGACGCCCGGCGCCAGCGGGCACCCGCACAGCTCCCCGCGGACGCCGACGCCGAGCGCCCGCTGCCCGAGCCGGTGGCGCTGCGGCTGAAGGGCAACGAGCTCCTGCGCCGCTCGGCCGACGTCGACATCGACGATCGCGCGCACCCCGCTTACGCGCGCATCCTCGATGAGATCGCCCCGGACGAGGCTCGGATCCTCCGGCTGCTCGCGCGCGAGGGCGCCCAGCCGGCGGTCGACGTCCGGACCAGTCAGCTGATCGGGCTCGGCTCCCAGCTCGTGGCCGAGGGGCTGAGCATGGTCGCCCAGCAGGCCGGCTGCCGCCATCCGGATCGGGTCGCCCCGTATCTCAACAACCTCAATCGCCTCGGGCTGATCTGGTTCTCCAAGGAGCCGCTCAAGGACCCGACCTCCTACCAGGTGCTCGAGGCCCAGCCGTCGGTGCTCGACGCTGTGAAGAGCGCCTCACGCGCCAAGACAGTGCAGCGCAGCATCCAGCTGACCCCGTTCGGCAGCGATTTCGTCGAGGTCTGCCTCCCGGTGAACGCGACCTACCCGGTGCCCGAGGCCACGGACGAATTCGGCTCGTAACCGGCGAACCGCACGCTGCGGGCGAACGGCAGCCGGGTGTTGACGATCACGCAATACGTTCGGGCGTTGCGGCTGCTCGGCACGCACATCCGGTAGATGCTGCCGGGCTGGATCTCGACGGTGTCGATCAGCGCGACGTTGCGCCGGAACTGATCGGGCGCGCGATCGCCGATCCACGCCTCGGCGCGTACGATCGCGTCACGCGCCGCCTGCTGGTCGTTCGTGATCGAGGAGCGATGCGCAAGGCCGGCCCCCAGCAGGCAGAGCGACACGAGCACCACCACCGTCGTCCCGCCGTAGTTGCGGGCGACCGACGCCGGGATGTCCGGACGCCGGCGCCGCAGCAGCATGCCGAACGGCCGTGAGAGCAGGATCACCCCCACCAGGCTGAGCATCAGTCCGCCGATCGCCGCGGCCACGATCGACTGCTTCTCGCCGATGGGCGGAAGCAGGTGCCCGATGGCCGCATCGACGGCGACAAAGGCGATGAACGCGGGCCACAGCCACGCGCCACGCCGCCTCCAGCGCAAGCGGGACAGCCACACACCGTCCATCGGCCGAACAGTAATGGTCATGGGCCTTCGTGACGCCCGGTTTTCGCGAGGCCCGGACGCCCCGCAACGCCTTCGCCGCCCGCCCGGAGGAGTAAGCTCGGGCCATCCTGACCAGGGTCGCGCCCGGAGATCCCGGAGCGGCCCAGAACGGCCGGACGGAGATCCCGACCCGGCAAGGACGAAGGGAAAAACAGAGGATGGCGACCAACATCGCTGTGCCGATCACGGGCGGGGCCTCCGCGGACAGCGCTCATCTTCTCCTTGAGGACCGCGTCTGGCTGCTCCGGGCGATGCTGCTGATGCGCGGTCTGGAGGAGCGCGCGATGACGCTCTACCGCCAGGGGAAGGTCCCCGGCTCGTTCTACGACGGGTACGGGCAGGAGGCGGTCTCGGCCGGCGCCGCGTTCGCGATGGGGCCCGAGGACCGCCTGTGCATCCTGCACCGCGACCTTGCAGCCCACCTGATCCGTGGGGTGACACCGGCGCAGATCCTGGGGCAGTACCTCGGCCGCGATACAGGCATCACCCACGGACGCGACGGCAACGTTCACTTCGGCGACCGCCGCCTCGGGTGCGTGGGGATGGTCTCGATGCTGCCCGACATGATGCTCGTCGCGACCGGAATGGCGATGGCGTTCAAGCTCCGGGGCGAGGCCCGCTGCGCGATGACGTGGTTCGGTGACGGCTCGACCTCGAGGGGCGACTTCCACGAGGCGATGAACTGGGCCGGCGTCCAGAAGCTGCCGGTCGTGTTCGTGCTCGAGAACAACCAGTACGCGTACTCGACGCCCTTGGACAAGCAGTTCGCCGTCGATCCGGTCGAGCGGGCCGCGGCGTACGGGTTCGTCGGCGTGACCGTGGACGGCAACGATGTCGAGGCCGTATTCGAGGCGGCCCGCGCCGCGCGCGAGCGGGCGCTCGCCGGCGGAGGCCCGACCTTGATCGAGGCCGTGACGATGCGGATGCACGGCCATGCCGCCCACGACGACATGAAGTACGTCCCGAAGGAGCAGGTCGAGGAGTGGCGCAAGCGTGACCCGATCGACAGCCAGGAGGCCCGCCTGCGGGCGGCCGGCGTTGACGTCGACGCGGTTGTGGACGAGGTGAAGGCCGAGATCGAGGCCGCGACCGAGGAGGCGCTCGCCGCGCCGATGCCGGACCCGGCGTCGGCGATCGACGGCGTCTTCTGCGAGAGCGATGCAGAGCCGCTCGGCGACGGCGTCCCGCGGTGGAGCGGGTTCACGCGCGAGCCAAGCGAGGTCGCGCGATGACTCCGCTCACCTACCTCCAGGCGATTTCGAGCGCGCTGCGCGATGAGCTGCGTGCCGACGAGCGCGTGCTCGTGATGGGCGAGGACGTCGGTGTGTTCGGCGGAGCCTTCAAGGTCACCGACGGGTTCGTCGAGGAGTTCGGCTCCGACCGGGTGATGGACACGCCGCTGGCCGAGTCGGCGATCATCGGCACCGCCGTCGGCGCCGCGGTCGTCGGCATGCGCCCCGTGTGCGAGATGCAGTTCTCGGACTTCATCTCATGCGGGTTCGATCAGCTGGTCAACGTCGCCGGCAAGATGCACTACCGCCAGGGGCTCGCGGTCCCGATCACGGTGCGCCTGCCCTCCGGCGGCGGGTTCTCCGGCGGGCCGTTCCACTCCCAGAACCCCGAGGCCTGGTTCATGCACTCGCCCGGGATCAAGGTCGTGGCGCCCTCGACCGCCGAGGACGCGAAGGGCCTGCTCCACTCCGCGATCCACGACCCCAACCCTGTCTGCTTCATGGAGCACAAGCACCTCTACCGGCGGGTGAAGGGCGAGGTTCCCGACGGGGTGTTCGAGACGCCGTTCACCGCGCGAGTGGCGCGGCCGGGAAGCGATCTGGTCGTGATCGCGTACGGCGCGATGGTCCACGTGGCGCTCGAGGCGACCGAGGACCTGGACGGAGCGTCGGTCGAGGTGCTCGACCTGCGGTCGCTGGTCCCGCTAGACGAGGACGCGATCCTCGATTCCGTCGCGCGCTGCTCGAAGGTCGTGATCGTCGACGAGGCCAACTCGACCTGCGCGGCGGGGGCGCAGGTGGCTGCCGTGATCGCGGAGAAGGGATTCGAGTCGCTCGACGGGCCGGTCGTCCGGGTGGCGACCCCCGACGTCCCGATCCCGTTCTCGCCGCCACTCGAGCAGGCGGTGCTTCCTTCGGTTGAGCGCGTGAGGGAGGCGTGCCGTGAGCTCCTCGCGTACTGAGGCCGGCGGCGCGACCTCGGCGCTCGTCGACGTGACGATGCCGCAGATGGGCGTGTCCGTCGCCGAGGGCACGCCTCGTCGCGTGGCGGGTCGAGGTCGGCGACTCGGTCGAGGCCGATCAGACGATCTGCGAGATCTCCACCGACAAGATCGACACCGAGGTTCCCGCGCCGGTGAGCGGCGTGGTGACCGAGATCCTGGTCCAGCTCGAAACGACCGTGCCCGTCGGCGAGGTGCTCGCGCGGATCGCCGTGGGGGCCGAGGGTGCGGCGGGCGCGATGCCCACGGCCGGCGGCGACCCCGGCGCCCACGGCCGGCGCCCGCACGACGGCCTCGAACCCGGCGCGTCCCCCCGGGGAGCGCCGCCGCCCAACGGCCGCCGCTACTCCCCGGTCGTGCAACGGATCGCCGCCGAGCACGACATCGATCTCAACGGGGTGACCGGCACCGGCCGGGGTGGCCGTGTCCGCAAGCAGGACGTGCTCGCGTTCCTCGAGACGGGCGCCGTCGCGGCACCCGCGGTCGAGGCACCCGCGGTCGAGGACGCGCCGCTCCACATCGAGAGCCCATACCGCCCGGATCCCGCGCCGCCGGGTACCCCCGGCGCGACCCCGACGCTTTCGCGGATGCGCCGCCAGATCGGCGAGCACATGAAGCGCTCGCTCGAGACCGCCGCGACCTGCACCACCTGGATCGAGGTCGACCTGGCCGGGTCGAGCCGCCCGGCGCACGCTCGGCGTCACCGCGCTGGCGTTCGTCGCGCGAGCGACGATCGAGGCGCTCCGCGAGCACCCGGCCCTGAACGCGTGGCTAGAGGGCGAGCGCTACACGGCCCACACCGAGGTCAACCTAGGTGTCGCCGTCTCGCTCGGAGACGACGGACTGATCGTCCCGGTGATCCATGTGCCCACGAGCTCTCCGAGGAGGGTCTCGGCGCGCGAATCAAGGATCTCGCGCGACGCGCGCGCGCGCGGGAGCTCACGCCCGACGAGGTGCGCGGCGGCACGTTCACGATCACCAACCCGGGCCAGTACGGCTCGATCATGGCCACCCCGATCATCAACCAGCCACAGGTCGCGATCCTCGACCTCGAGGCGATCGTCAAGCGGCCCGTGGTGCTCACCGACGCGGAGGGCAACGATTCGATCGCGATCCGGCCGATGACGATCCTCGGTCTGAGCTGGGATCACCGCGCGCTCGACGGCGCGCTCGCCGCGCAGTTCCTGGCGAGCGTCAAGCGCCACCTGGAGGGCGTTGTCACGGCCTAGCATCAATCACGTGGTGCATGACCAGAAAGAGCTGTGGGTGTGCCACCTCGGCACCGTCGAGTACACCGAGGCGCTGGCGCTTCAGGAACGCATTCGAGCCGCCCGCCAGCACGACGCCCTCCCCGACGTCCTCCTGACGCTCGAGCACTGGCCCGTCTACACCCGCGGGCGCCGGTCCGGGCCGGGCGAGCTGCCGATGGGCGAGGACTGGTATCGGATGCAGGGCATCGACATCGTCGAGACCGACCGCGGTGGCAAGGTCACCTACCACGGCCCGGGCAGCTCGTCGGTTACCCGATCGTCCGGATCGATGACGTGGTCGCGTACGTGCGGACGCTGGAGCGGGCGCTGGTGACGGCCCTCGGCCAGGAGGGTCTGACCGCCCGGGCACGGCCCGAGGATGGACCCGACTTCACCGGCGTCTGGGCCGGCGAGCGGAAGATCGCGTCGATCGGCGTACACGTCCAGCGCGGGGTGACCACGCATGGCTTCGCGGTGAACGTCGAGAACGACCTGCAGCCGTTCGGCTGGATCGTCCCCGTGCGGGCTCGAGGGCGTGCAGATGACCTCGCTGATCAAGGAGACCGGGCCGCCTCGCCGGGCAGATGAAATGCTTCCGGCGGAGGGCGGCGTTCGCTGTCGCCGAGTCGCTGGGTTGTCGTCAGCGGCTCGTGAGCCGCGACCGGCTCGAGTCCCGGACCGCCCTCTTGCAGGCTCACTAGCAAACGCGAGAGAATCGATTGCAGATGATCAGGGGCAACACGGGCAGAAACCTCATCGCCCTCTCGGCAGGGGCGATCACGACATGGCTTGGGACTTCCTCCGCCCTCGCGCTCGGCGGGGGCGGCAGCGCCGGCTTCGGCGGCGGCGGAGGCGGCGGCTTCAGCGGCGGCGGCTTCAGCGGCGGCGGGGGCTACTACGGAGGCGGAGGCGGCGGCAACGGGCACATCAGTGCCGGCCTGGTGATCGTGCTGCTGATCGCCGTCATCGTCATCTTCGCCGGCGGCTGGCTGTATGCGCGGATGCTCGTGCTGGCCCGGCGCCACCACGTTCGCGAGCGCGAGCGTCGGGTGCAGACGGCGGCAGCGGTGGCCGCAGAAGATGACGCCGCGTTCGACAGCGACACGGTCCACGCCCAAGCCGCGCAGCTGTTCCTCGGCATTCAGGCTGCGTGGGACGCGGGCGATCGCGAGCGGCTACAGCAGCTGGTGGGCCCGGAGCTGTGGGCCGAGTGGAAGCGCCGTCTCGACGATTTCGCCCACAAGGGCTGGCACAACCGGGTGCAGCCAATTGGCCAGCCAAAGGTGGGGTACGTGGGCCTGCACAACGCGGCCGACCCCTCGGATGACCGGGTCGTGGTGCTCGTCGAGGCCAAGGTGCGCGACTACGTCGAGACCTCCACCGGAGAGCGGATCATGCACCGCGGGAGCTCGTCCGACGTCATCGACGCATACGAGTACTGGACGCTCGCCAAGCGGGTCGATACAGGCGAGGGCGACCCGCAGTGGATTTGCATCTCGATCGAGCAAGCCCGAGAAGGCGAGCACGAGCTGGAGGACGAGATCGTCGCGACGCCGGACGCGGACGAGACGGCGATGCACGACGAGGCGCTGGTTGAGGGCGCATCGGAGGAGGCGGTACCCGAGGGGACGAAGATCGCGGAGGTCGCCGACCTCGACTTCCAGGGGGACGCACGTGCGGCCGCCAACGACCTCAGCCTGGCCGACGCTCGGTTTGCGCCGGACATTCTCGAGGTCGCCGCGCGCCGAGCCGTCGAGGCCTGGGCGCAAGCGATCGACGGTGACCGCGGTGACCTCGAGGCGATCGCCGACGGGCAGGTGGTCCAGGAGCTGCTTCACCCCGGTGACCCGAGCGGGAAGACCCGGCTCGTCGTTCGCGGGCCGAAGGTCGACCAGATCCGGATCGCGGGCCTCGACGCCGCCGCCGAGCCGCCGACGATGACGATCGAAGTGCATCTGGAGGGACGGCGCTACATCGAGGATCGCGACACGACGGCCGTCGTGTCAGGGAGCCAGACGAGTCACGCCCGCTTCACCGAGCACTGGACGATGGGGCTCTCCGACGACAAGCAGCAGCCGTGGCGGATCGTCGCGGTCGGTGCGCCGGTGACCCGAGCCTGAGGCTTCAGACGCAACTCCAGGTTGCGTTTCGTGGGTGAAACGCCCTGTGCCAACAGTGCGCGGGAGTAGCCTCTGATTTGTGAAGGAACGCGCGCCCAGATCCGCGACCGGTCAGGCGACCCGTCCCGCGACCCGCCCCGCAACCAGATCCCGAGCCCACCCCGGGGGGATCGCCGACGTGCTGGAGATCCTCGGCCCCGACGTGGAGCCCCACCGCGGGCGCAAACCTCCGTGGTTCAAGGTCCCGGCCCCCGGCGGGCCACGCTACCGCGAGATCCAGGCGCTGATCGCCGGGGAGAACCTCCACACCGTCTGCCAGGAGGCGGCGTGCCCGAACATCGGCGAGTGCTGGCAGCGCGGGACCGCGACGTTCATGATCCTCGGCGACACCTGCACTCGGCGCTGCGGCTTCTGCAACGTCAAGACGGGCAAGCCCACGTGGAACGACCCGCTCGAGCCGGCCCGAGTGGCCCGGAGCGTCGCGCAGATGGGCCTCCGCCACGCGGTGATCACGAGCGTCGACAGAGATGATCTACCGGATTACGGTGCATCGTCGTTTGTGGGCGTGATCCGGCAAATCCGCCGGCAGGCGCCGGCCTGCAAGGTCGAGGTCCTGACCCCGGACTTCCGCGGCGAGGAGATGCCGCTCGCGAAGGTGATCGCGGAGCGGCCGGATGTCTTCAACCACAACGTCGAGGTGGTCCCGCGCCTGTACCCGCTGGCGCGTCGCGGCTCGAAGTTCGAGCGCTCGTGCCGCGTGCTGCGAACCGCCAAGGAGATGGGCGGCGACGAGGTCGTGACGAAGTCAGGACTGATGGTCGGGCTCGGCGAGAGCTTCGAGGAGATGGTTGACACCCTCGGCACGCTCAGACAGAGCCACGTGCAGGTGCTGACGATCGGGCAGTACCTGCGCCCCACCGAGCAGCACCTGCCGATCGTCCGCTACTGGCATCCGGACGAGTTCGCGGAGCTCGAGCGGGCCGCGTACGAGCTCGGCTTCGAGCACGTCGCCTCGGGCCCGCTCGTGCGCAGCTCCTACCACGCCGATGAGCACGTGCCCCAGCCCAAGCCCGGGACGGGGCCGCTCGCCGAGGCCACGGGATGACGCGCAGGCGCGCGCTGGTCGTCGCGCTCGTGGCGCTCGCGCTGGCGCTGATGCTCGCCCCCGAGGCGCTCGCCGCGGCGGGTGGCGGCTCCGGGGGCTTCGGCGGGGGTGGCGGAGGCGGCGGTGGCGGTGGCCGCGGTGCCGGGCTCTACATCATCATCCAGATCCTGATCCGGATCGCGATCCTCGGGCACGGCCTCGGCATCCTGATCGTGATCGGCCTGATCGCGCTGGCGCTCCTGTTCACCCGCCTCGGGCCCCGGGCCCGGGCGTTCTGGGCCGCGCAGGAGAGCAGCGGCCCCGCCGCGCGACGAAAGACCGCCCAGCGCCAGCGTCGCGTCGAGCTCGCGGCGGCCGAGGCGGCCGAGGAGGACCCGGCGTTCGCGCCCGACGTCGTGAGACCCGCGGCCGCGCGGCTGTTCACCGAGATCCAGCACGCCTGGGACGCCGGCGACCGCGCGAAGCTCGAAAAGCTCGTGGCGCCCGACCTCCTGACCGAGTGGGAGCGACGCCTCGACGACCTCGACCGCCGCGGGTGGCACAACCGCGTGCAGCCGATCGGCGAGCCGAACGTGGAGTACGTCGGGCTGTCCCATCGCGGCGACCGCAAGACCGACCGGGTCACCGTCCGGATCGAGGCGAAGATGCGCGATTACGTCGTCGACCAGAACGGCAACCACATCAAGCGCACCGGGATCTTCACCGAGACCGTGAGGACCCGGGAGTTCTGGACCCTCACCAGAGGCACGGCCGGACGCTGGATCCTCGCCTCGATCGAACAGGGCGCCGAGGGCGGGCACGCGCTCAAGGAGCAGATCGTCGCGACGCCGTGGTCAGACGAGCAGGGGCTGCGCGACGAGGCCATGGTCGAGCAGGCGGTGGCCGACGCGGTGCCCGAGGGCACCAGCGTCGCGGAGGTGGCCGACCTGGACTTCGACGGCGACGCGCGCGCGGCCGCGCTCGACCTCAGCTTGGCCGACGGCCGGTTCGCGCCCGACGTGCTCGAGGTCGCCGCGCGCCGGGCGGTCTCGGCCTGGGCCGAGGCCGTCGACGGCGACGACGCACACGCTGAAGGCACTCGCCGATCCCACGGCGGTCCGGGAGCTCCTGCACCCGGGAGACCCGAGCGCCCGCACCCGGCTGGTCGTGCGCGGGCCGGCGGTCGAGCAGATCCGGATCGTCGAGCCTCGATGCCGGAGCCGAGCCGCCGACGATGACGATCGAGGTGGACGCTCACGGGCCGCCGCTACATCGAGGACCGGAGCACGACCGAGGTGCTCGCCGGGAGCCGGCCGCGCGCGACCACGTTCACCGAGCATTGGACGTTTGCGCTCAAGGGCGATGCCGCTCAGCCATGGCGGATCGTCGCCGTCGGGACGCCGTCGCGCGCGCGTAAGAGCCACGCCTAGCGCGGCGTGGCTGCGGCGGGGCATAACCTCCTCCGCGCGTGATCCCGATCAAGGACAACATCCCGACGAACCGGTTCGCGTTCGTCACGCTCGGGCTGATCGTCGCGAACGTCGTCGTCTACCTCCTGGCGATCCAGCCACGGCGGGTCGTTCTTTAGCGGCCCCGCCCTCCACGAGGTGGTCAAGTACGGGTCGATCCCCTACGCGATCACCCATCCGGGGGTTCATTGCGGGCTGCTGCCGACCGGCTCGGAGCTCGTATGCGCGCGCGGACACGTCCCCAACACGATCCCGACCTGGGAGACGATCTTCACCGGAATGTTCATGCACGCCTCGTTCCTGCACATCGCGGGGAACATGATCTTCCTGTGGATCTTCGGCAACAGCGTCGAGGACGCGATGGGGCCGGCCAAGTACCTGGCCTTCTACATCCTCGGCGGCCTCGCGGCGCTCGGGCTCCAGGTCGCGATCTCGCCGAGCTCGACGGCGCCCACGGTCGGCGCCTCGGGTGCGATCGCCGCGGTACTCGGCGCCTACTTCGTGCTGTATCCACGAGCGCGCGTGTACACGCTGGTGATCATCATCTTCTTCGTGACGGTGTTCGAGCTGCCCGCGCTCGTGATGCTCGGCATCTGGTTCGCCGAGCAGGCGGTGTTCGCCGCCACCAACCTCACCACTCCGACCGGCTCCGGGGGCGGGGTCGCGTACTTCGCGCATATCGGGGGCTTCGGGTTCGGGCTGGTGACCGTCCGGCTGCTGGCCAGGGCCCGAAAACCCGTGCCGCCGCCCCACCCGGTGTACTGATCACGTGCGCGTGATCGTGTTCGCCGTGGCGGTTCTGTTCATCGCTGCGATGGCGGTCTTGACCGTGCTCGACTTCGCCAACAACGGCGTCACCGGACTCGGCGTGGTCTCCGTCGGCGTCGTGCTGGTGATCGGCGTCGGCATCATCGGGGCGATCCTCCACCCACCGCGAAAGAAGTGACTAACCGCGGCGGCGTGCTTCAGGCCGGACGCAGGCGTCGCAAACGCCGCCTGGCCCCGCTGTTCGTGCTGTTCACGCTCGTGCTGGTCGCCGCCGCGGTCCTGTGGCTGATGGCTCCGAAGGCCGCCGGGCCGCCGATCCGGCACGTCAGCGCTCGCCGCCTCGCCCCGGCCGGCGGACGCGGAGCACCGACCCAGCGAGCGGCGGTCGCACCTCCCTCCTACGGATCCCACCTGGCCCCGCCGTCCGAGCGGGTCAACGTCAGGCTGAAGCTGGCGCTCCGCGCCGGGATGCTGTTCGACGTGCGGACGGGCGCCGTCCTGTGGGAGCGGGACCCCGACCAGGAGCTCGCGATCGCGAGCCTCACCAAGATGATGACCGCGCTCGTCGTCGTCGCCCACTCGCGCCCCAGCGATCGCGTGCTCATCACCCGGACCGCGACCCACTTCTCGGGCTCGGGCGTCGGATTGCTGCCGCAGGGAAAGCGCGTCCCGCTGCTGCCCCTGCTCTACGGGCTGCTGCTGCCCTCCGGCAACGACGCGGCGATCGCGCTCGCCCAGCACGTGGCGGGCACGCAGGCGGGGTTCATCGCGATGATGAACGCCAGAGCGAGGGAGCTCGGGCTGCGTTGCACGCACTTCACGACCGTCTCCGGAATCGTCGACCAGGGCAACCACTCATGCGCGGCCGAGCTGGCGGTGATCGCGCACGACGTCCTCCGGCAGCCGCTGCTCTCGCGAATCGTCGCCACGCGCAGCGCGGTCCTCCCGTTCCCGATCAAGGGCGGCAAGCTCTACCTGTACAACAACAACCCACTGCTCGTCATGCAGTATCCGGGCACCGATGGCGTGAAGACGGGCTTCACCGATGCCTCCGGTCCGTGCCTGGTGGCCGCCGCCCGCCGCGGGCACACGTGGCTAGGCGTCGTGTTGCTGCACTCCGCCGACACCGCCGACCAGGCGCAGACCCTGCTGAACGCCGGCTTTGCGAAGCTCGGGCCTGCCTGATCAGACGGCCGGCTTGCTCCCGCGCCCGGCGGTGTGCAAAGCTCCGCCGCCTTGGCGAACTCAGTCGGAAAGCCGGTCCGCCGCAGAGAGGATCCCCGGTTCATCACCGGACAGGGGCGGTACGTCGACGACATCCATGTCCCCGGGGCCATGCACGTCACGTTCGTGCGCTCGCCCTGGGCACACGCCCGGATCAACGGGATCGACCCCTCCGAGGCGACGGCGCTCCCCGGCGTCCAGGTGTTCACCGCAAAGGACATCGAGCTCGGCAAAGAGCGGCTACCGGCGTTCGTGCCGGTAGACGAACGCTGGTATCGCCCGTTCCTCGCCACCGACAAGATCCGCTTCGCCGGCGAGATCGTCGCCGCCGTGCTGGCCCCCACGCGCGAACGGAGCGTCGACGCCGCCGAGCTGGTCGCGGTCGACTACGAGCCGCTGCCCGTCGTCACCGACCCGCGCGAGGCCCTCCAGAACGAGGTGCTGCTATTCGAGGACACCGGCACCAACGTGTGCCTGGAGCGCCCTGCCGCGAGCACCGATGACGAGCTGTTCGGAGACTGCGAGGTGGTCGCGTCGGGGACGATCACGAGCCAGCGGATCGCGGCGTGCCCGATCGAGCCGCGCGCCGCCGCGGCCCGGGTTGAGGACGACGACCGGCTGACCGTGTGGCTCTCGACGCAGACCCCGCACCAGGACCGTGGCGGGCTGGCGGCGATTCTGGACACCGATCCCGCGCTGATCCGGGTCGTGGCGCCAGACGTCGGCGGCGGCTTCGGGGGCAAGGGGCTCAACGGCGAGTACGTTCTCGTCGCCTACCTGGCCCGCGCGACCGGCCAGCCCGTGCGCTGGACCGAGACCCGCACCGAGAACCTGATCGCGCTGCCCCATGGCCGCGCGCAGCGAATCGAGTTCCGGATCGGCGGCCGCCGCGACGGGACGATCGAGGCGCTGCGGCTGAGCCTGCTCCAGGAGGCCGGCGCATATCCGAGTATCGGAGCGGCCCTCCCGAATTTGACGGGCCTGATGGCGAGCGGCGTCTACCGGATCCCGAAGATCGACGTCGACCTCAAATCCGTCGTTACGAACACGACCTCGACCGCCGCCGTCCGCGGCGCCGGGCGTCCCGAGGCCACCCAGGGAGTCGAGCGCGCGATCGACGCGTTCGCCTCGGAGCTCGAGCTCGATCCCGCGGAAGTACGGCGGCGCAACTTCATCCCGCCCGACGCCTTCCCGGCGACGACCGCGTCGGGCGCCACCTACGACATCGGCGACTACGGCGGCGCGCTCGACCGGGTCCTGCAAGCGGCGGGCTACGAGCAGCTGCGCGCGGAGCAGGCGGCGCGGCGGGGGGATCCCGACGCCAAGCGCCTGCTCGGGATCGGGCTGAGCACGTACGTGGAGATCACCAACGGCATCGGGGAATCGGAGTTCGGGGCCGTCGAGATCACGCACGACGGGCAGGCGATCGTCCGCACCGGGTCGTTCTCGCAGGGACAGGGACACGAGACGACGTTTGCGCAGATCGTCGCCGACCGGCTCGGACTCGACGTCGAACAGGTGACCGTGCTCAAGGGGGACACCGACACGATCCCGCGCGGGACGGGCACCTATGGGTCGAAGTCGACGCAGATCGGGGGCGTGGCGGCGGGCAAGGCCTCCGAGGAGGTCGTCGAGCGCGGCAAGCGGTTGGCCGCCGACGAGCTCGAGGCGAGCCCCGAGGACATGGTGCTCGACCTCGAGGCCGGGCGCTTCCACGTCGCCGGCTCGCCCGAGCCGGGGCTGAACTGGCAGGAGCTCGCCGAGCGGCTCGCACAGCATGACCGGCTGAACGAGCTGAGCGCCGAGGTCGACTTCCAGGCGCCGCAGCCGACGTTTCCGTTCGGGGCGCACCTCGCGGTGGTCGAGGTCGACCCCGAAACCGGATCGGTTTCGCTCGAGCGGTTCATGGCGGTAGACGACGCCGGGACGATCATCAACCCGCTTGTGTTCGAGGGCCAGGTCCACGGCGGCGTCGCCGCCGGGATCGCGCAGGCGCTGTTCGAGGAGATCTCCTACGACGAGGACGGCAACCCGCTGAACGCGAACCTCGTCAGCTACTGCATTCCGGGGGCGACCGAGCTGCCGTCGTTCGAGCTCGTGGAGATGGAGACGCCGACGCCCGTCAACCCGCTCGGGGCCAAGGGCATCGGCGAGGCGGGGACGATCGGTGCGACACCCGCGGTCCACGCCGCCGTGCTCGACGCGGTACAGCCGCTGGGCGTCCGCGAGCTCGAGATGCCGCTCGGGTCAGAGCGCGTGTGGCGCGCGATCCAGGCCGCCGCTACTCAGAGCGCCTAGCCGCGTCCGCCGCCGCCGCCAGCTCGCGCTCGCCCTGACTGATGTATGTCTCCCCGGTCCACGGCCCCGGCTTCGTCCGCGGCTTGCCGCCCGGGAACGCGAGCCGCAGGATCGTCCGCTGCACCTTTCCCCACTGCTTGGAGAACGGGCCGGTGTTGTATGGCAGCCCGTAGCGCTTGCAGATCTCGCGGACCCGTGGCGCGATTTCCCCGTAGCGGCTCGAGGGCATGTCCGGGTACAGGTGGTGCTCGACCTGATAGCCGAGGTTGCCGCTGATGATGTGGAACATCGGGCCGCCCTCGATGTTGGCCGCGCCGAGCAGCTGGCGCACGTAACGCCCGCCCGGCTGCTCGTCGCGCACCTCCTCCTCGGTGAACACGTAGGTCTGGTCGGGGAAGTGGCCGCAGAAGATGATCGCGTTGGACCACACGTTGCGGACCACGTTGGCCCACACGTTCGCCATCACGGTCGCCTTGTAGGTGCGGAGGAACGAGTCGCGCGCGGAGAAGCCATCGGTACTCGACGAGCCCCTGACCTTGCCCAGGCGCTCTCGCAACGCGCCCGCGCGCCCGCGCGTGCGGCGTCGCTTTGCGAGCGCGTCGGCCGCGGCCTCGACCCCCGTCGCCACGGCCGCGCTCAGCAGCGGCCACGCGATGTAGTCCTTCTGGATCTGGAGGCGCCCCTTGCGGGCGATTCCCTTGAGCTCCTTGCGCACCTTGTCCATCGACTTCTCGCCGGAGCGGATCGCGTCGAAATCGAGGTCGTGCACGGCCACCCCCACTCGAACAGCAACATCAACAGGACGTTGTAGACCGGCTGAAGCAGGTAGACCGGGTGCCACTTCTGGTGCGAGTCGATCCGCATGATCTCGTAGCCGAGGTCGTGGTCCTTGCCGAGGATGTTGGTGTAAGTGTGGTGGACGTAGTTGTGGGAGTGCTGCCACGCCTCCTCGGCGAGGCCGTGTCCCAGTCCCAGACCCGCGAGTTGATGACCGGGTCGTTCATCCAGTCCCACTGGCCGTGCATGACGTTGTGGCCGATCTCCATGTTCTCGAGGATCTTGGCCATCGACAGCGTCGCCATGCCCGCCACCACACGGGCTCGACGCGGCTGCCGAACAGCTCCGCGCGGCCGATCAGGACAAGCCGCCGCTGGAGCGCGATGATCCCGCGGATGTAGCTGGCGTCGCGGTCCCCGAGATCGGCCTTGACCTCGTCGTGGAGCTCGTCGAACTCCTTCCCGATCGCCTCCAACTGCTCGTCGCTCAGCTTGAGAGCGGGTTCTCGATGCCGTTCGTCGTCGATGGGTGCGGATGGTGGTGGCCATGGTCTCCCTGGGTCGCGGACTTCAGACTTCGATCTCGATCGGTCCCTCCGGCGCGTTGATGCACGTCTGGATCGATCTGGCCCTCCTGGCCGCCGACCTTTCCGTTTCGCAGGTCTCGTACGTGGCCGGATCGCAGCGTGCCCACGCACGTGTGGCAGATGCCCTGCGGCAGCCGAACGGCAGCTCGAGGCCCGCCTCCTCGCCGCAGACGAGGATCGGCTTGTCCCGTCGGCTTCTACGGTGCAATCCGAGCGACGAACTTGATCGTGCCGCCCTCCCCGGTCCTCGGCGGTGCCGAGCTTGGGCTGGAAGCGCTCCATGTGCAGCCGCTCGATCTCCCCTCGCGCTCCCAGTGCTCGGTCAGGGCGTCGAGCATCCGGCCCGGGGCCGGAGGCGAACGTCTCGCGCTCGCACCAGTCCGGGCACAGCTCGTCGAGATGGTCCGCGGCGAACCGGCCCATCTTCGAGGTGTGCTGCCGTGCAGCCGGAAGCCGGGGAAGGACCGGTCGATGTGGCGAAGCTCGCCGCCGAAGATCACCTCCTCGGGGGTCCGCGCGGAATGGATCAGGACCGCGTCGCCGAGCCGCTCCTCACGGCAGAGGCTCCGCAGCATGCTCATGATCGGGGTGATGCCGCTGCCGGCACTGATGAACAGGAGCTTGCCCGGCAGCGGCTCGGGGAGCACGAACTCCCCCTCGACACCGCCGAGCGAGACGATCGCCCCGGGACGGCCGTGGCGCACGAGATAGGGCGATACGACGCCTTCCTCGACCAGCTTGGGGGTGATCGAGATCCATCCGTCCGGACGGTCGGGCTCCGAGGTCAGCGAGTACGCGCGCCAGTGGCGAACCCCGCGGATGTCGACCCCGATCCGGAGGTACTGGCCGGGCGATGGCCTCCCCATCGATAGCCGGGCTTGATCAGCACCGTCGCCGCATCGCCGGTCACGTGGTCGATCCGCTGGATCCGCCCACGCAGCTCGCGGGTTGACCACAGCGGGTTGATCAGCTCCAGGTAGTCGTCCGGGAGCAGTGGCGTGCTGAACGTCCGTACCGCTCGGAGCACGGCGCGCTGGAGCCTTGGAACCTTGGGTTTCGCGCCGGTTTCAGCCATTTCGCCCTTGGTGGGTGAGTACCCTGTCGGCGGCGTGGGGTAACACTGTTTGGTGTGACATCAATCGATGTCACGTTCTCGCGCCAGCGGGCCGTGGCGGCGGAGGTACGGCCTATGTGCTCGGGGCCGGTGCGCGGGTTCGTCCGTGGGTTAGCGGGACCGGGAGCGGAATCGCGGCTCGGAGCTTTTCGAGCGCCCGAGTCAGGGCCTCCATCAGCGGCCACGCGTCTGGGATCGTGGCGCGGTCGGCGGTGATGCCGAAGTCGACGTTGCCGCGGTAGGAGAAGACGGTGATGTTGAGCCCGACCCCATCGGTGATGACCGACACGGGGAAGTTGGCGAGCAGCTCGGCGCCGGCGCAGTAGAGCGTTGTCGGCGGGCCCGGGACGTTCGAGATCGCGACGTTGACCGGCGACCGCAGGCGCCCCATCATCTCGGCCGAGACGCGGGCGGCACGGGCGTGGAGCGCCGGTGGGATGAGTTGCTGGCGTCGGTCAGCAACGAGGCCGGGAGCGCCTTGTAGCGCTCCTTGGCGACCTTGAGGATTTCGTGCGCGCGCTCGAGGCGTTTCGGCGGATTTGCCACGACCGTGGGAATCGGCACGATCATCGTCGAGACCCGGTTGCCGAAGGCCCCTTTCTGGGTCTTGGTCCGCACCGACGTCGGGATCATCGCCACCAGTGGCTCGTCTGGGAGCTCGTCACGCGCGGTCAGCCACTCGCGCAGCGCGCCCGCACAGAGCCCGACGACGACGTCGTTGACCGTGATCCCGAGCTCGTTCTTGATCGCCTTGATCTCATCGAGTGAGAGCGACCCGAACGCGACCGAGCGGTGCGAGGAGATCCGCGAGTTGAAGCTGAGCTTGGGGCGGCGCCGTGCTCACCTCGAGCACGCCGCCGTCCGCCGTCCCCCTCAGCGCTCGCCGCAGACGGACCATCGTCCGAGCGAACGTCGGCGCGCCGGGCACCATCGCCATCCCCGGCATCTTGCTGAGGTTGGGGAGCGTCGTGTACAGCCCGGCCGCCGCTCTCAGCGATTGGCGCGGCATGCCGGCGATTCCGCGGAACAGCATCTCGAGGTCGGTTGGGCCGGGTCTCGACGCCGACGGCGCTCGCGCACGGGCGCGGTCCCTGCCAGGCCTGGCGACTCCCTCGCCCTCAGGGACGAGATCGAACAGCGTCCCCAGGATCTCCGCGCCCGAGACGCCGTCGATCGCCAGTGGTGGACCTTGCTCAGGAGAGCGACGCGGCCCTCCGGCAGTCCGTGGATCGGTACAGCTCCCACAGCGGCCGGGAGCGATCGAGCGGTCTGGCGAACATCCGGCTCGCGGTCTCAGCGAGCTGCCGGTCGGAGCCCGGTGGCGGGACCGCCCTCTACGGATGTGGAAATCGAGGTCCAAGTCGGGGTCGACGATCCAGTAGGGGTGATCGAGCCCGAGGGGAACGGGCACGAGCTTCCACCGAAACGGCGGCAGCTTGTCGAGCCGCGCGCCGACCACGCGACGAAGGTCAGCAAGCTCTATCCGGCCGTCGGGAGCCGTGCTCGGGTCAAGCAC
>CAVOIU010000055.1:0-14997 GCA_963695965.1 uncultured Solirubrobacterales bacterium | reverse complement strand
TCGGGCCGCTCGGCTCGGTCCCGACGAAGATGTCGCTGACCGTCAACGGCAAGCTCGGCGGCAAGCCGTTCACGCGCATGCCGAGCAACTGCTCCCCCGGCCACTCGTCGCTGACGGTCCAGTACGCCAATGGCACGGAGACCACTCAGGCCTCGCCCGACTTCGCCCCCACCGGCTGCAGCTCGCTCCCGTTCGCCCCTCAGGTCACAGCGTCCGCGGTCAAGGACGCGCACGACAGCGGCACGGAGGTCGTGACCTCGCAGACCCAGGCGCTGGGTGAGGCTGCGGCTTCTCCACCACGCTTGGCGCTCCCATGGCCCGCGCTGATCGCGAACACGGCCGCGCTCCCTCTCCAGAACACCAGCACGCCGGTCGGGACGGCGGTCACAACCAGCCCGCTGCAGCCGACAGCGCTCACAGGTCTGGCCTACCTCACCGGTGCCTCGCCGTTCACCCCGACGTTGACGCTCATGTTCCCGCCGCCGGTGGCGCTGAAGCTGGTGGGGGTCGTCGACATCAACGCGCACACGGTGACCTTCTCGAACCTGCCCGACGTGCCCCAGACCTCGCTGGTGGTGACCCTGTTCGGCGGGCCGCGGGCCGCCGAGTCCGCGACTTGCGCGCCGCCCGGTGGGACCCTGCGGGCCACGAACGTCGGACAGAACGGTACGAGCTTCTCCGTGAGCCTGCCGCTGACGGTGGTCGGCTGCCCCACAGTCCCGAAGCTGTCGGGCGTCTCGCTGGCGGGCCTCGCGAGCGGTAGGCCCTCGCTCAGCTTCAAGCTCGCCAGGGGCTCCGACGCGCCGAACCTGAAGTCGGTCACGATCACGCTGCCCCGCGGCCTGACGGTCAAGGCCAAGCACCTGGGCAGGGGCATCAGCGTGAGCCCGCCCTCGCGGCTCAAGCTGAACGGCGGGAAGCTGACGATCATGCTCAAGCGCCCCGCGGCGGGCCTATCGGTCAGGATCGGAACCGCGGCGCTGCTCGAAAGCAAGCAGCTCAAGCAGCAGGCACGGGCGCACAAGGGGAACCCCACCGCGCAGCTTCGCTTTACGGTAATGGACGCCGACGGCGCCCAGTCGACGCTATCCGGCTGAGCTACGCGGTGATCACGGTCACCGGCTCGATGCCTTCGGCCTCCGGTAGCGCGAACCCGAGCACCTGCGAGTAGAAGCTCAGCTCGGCGTCGAGCGCGCGGCGGATGTTGGCCTCCCGGCGGAAGCCGTGCTGCTCCCCCTCGAACGCCACGTACGCGACCGGCACGTGCTTGTGCTCGAGCGCCTCGACGATCATCGTCGCCTGGTTCGGGGGCACGATCTCGTCCTCCAGGCCCTGGAGGACGATCAGCGGACGCGAGAACTCCTCCACGTGCTCGATCGGCGAGCGCGCTGGATACAGCTCGCGCTCCTGTGGATACGGGCCGATCAGCCCATCCAGGTAGCGGCTCTCGAACTTGTGCGTGTCGGTGGCGAGCGCCGCGAGGTCGGCGACCCCGAAGTAGTCACCCCCGGCGGCAAACGGAGTGTCCCCGCGGGCGAGCGCGGCGAGGGTCGTGAAGCCGCCGGCCGAGCCCCCCGCGATGCACATGCGAGCCGGGTCCACGTGGCCCTGTTCGGCGAGCCACCGGGCGGCCGCGATGCAGTCCTCGACGTCCACGACCCCCCACGTCCCGCGGAGCAGCTCGCGGTACGCCCGGCCGTAGCCGGTCGAGCCGCCGTAGTTGACCATCACGACCATGAACCCGCGGGTCGTCCAGTACTGGGTCTCGAGGTCGAGCTCCGGGCGGACCGCCGCCGTGGGGCCGCCGTGGACGCCGACCAGCAACGGCGGCAGCTCGTCGTCGGGCCCGGCGAAGCCCGGATTGGTGGGCCGGAACAGGAGCGCGTGCGCGGCGCGCCCGCCCGACGACGGGAACTCGATCGTCTCGGGGCTCGAGATCAGCTCGACTCCGACGCCGAGCTCGTCGAGCTCGCGGGCGGGCCGAAGCTTGTGGATCGCCTCCACGGCCGCCCCCTCCCCCAGGTCGATTCGTGTCACCGAGGCCTCCGATGTCGGCGTGGAGGCGATCATGACCACCGACGAAGAGCCGAGCGCACGGACGGCGCGGACGAGCGAGAACGGCAGCCCGAGGTCGCTCACGGTGCCGTCGGCCAGCCTGACGCCGACGCGGTCGATCCCGTCGTGGCAGTAGGCGAACACGATGCGGCCATCGGGAAGGCGCGCGTAGCGCGAGGTCCCGAGCGCCCACTGCGGGACTCCTATTTCCGCGCCGAGCTCGACCAACGGCTCCACCGTCCCGCTGTCGGGCGCCCACCGGTAGAGGCTCCACCAGCCGGTCCGGTCGCTGATGAACGTCAGGGACCCGTCGGGACGCCAGCGCGGCTCGGACACAGACTCGGCCGGTCCTCCCGCCACCAGCTCCTCGCGCGCCGACGCGAGCTCGCGCACCAGCAGCCGGGTGCCATCCCACGGCATGTTCGGGTGGTCCCACTCCACCCAGCACAGCCGCGCAGCGTCCGGGCTCCAGCGCGGACTCGCGACGAAGTCCGGCCCGCTCACCAGCACCTCCGGCGTCGACGGACGATCGGCGTCGAGTCGCACGATCTCGTTGGCCACGTCGATCGCGCCGCGCCGCCGGGCGGGTGGTGCTCGCGAACGCACACGATCGTCCGGCCGTCTGCAGAGATGTCGCCGTCGGCATAGCGGTCCCCGCGCGGGCTCGCCGGCTGGGGGCTCAGCGCCTCGGCGGCGCCCGTCCTCGGGTCCCGTCGGTACAGCCGCTGGTCCTCCCACGAGGAGAACCACACGATCCCGTCGCGGACCCACCACGCCGCGCCGCCGTATTCGTGCACGGCCGTACGGGCGTTCTGCCCAGGCTCGAGCAGCTCGCTTCTCGACCCGTCGGCCGTCAGCCGCACGAGCGCGGTCCGGCCCCCCTCGGACGGCCGGCTCTCCGACCAGACGACGTCCTCGCCGTCGATCCGGAGCTCCGACAGCTTCACCGCCTTGGCGACGACTACCGCGGAGGTCACCGGAGTCGGCCAAGACCCGTATGGGACCACGGCGCGCTCGGTCTGCTCGACCATCGACCGGGACCGTAGCGGGGCGGGCTAAAGCTGAGCCCCGCCGGCTCGCGGCGCCTCGAGCCAACCTTGCCACGACCATGTTAAGGTTGGCCACCACGCTGGTAGCATGGGTTGTGTGCGGGATTTCCTGGCAGCCACGCGTGATCGAGTCCTCGTCTACGACGGGGGCATGGGCGCGACCCTCGAGCAATTCGATCTCAGTCTCGAGGACGACTACGGCCTGCCCGGCCGCTGCCACGAGGCGCTAGTTCTCAACCGCCCCGACGTGATCGAGGGCGTGCACGCCTCGATGCTCGAGGCCGGCGCCGAGGTTCTGGAGACCGACACGTTCCAGGGATCACGCCTGAAGCTGTCCGAGTGGGGCCTGGAGGACCACACCTTCGAGATCAACCTGAAGGCCGCCGAGATCGCCCGCAAGGCCGCCGGCGAGGAGCGGTTCGTCGCCGGGTCGATCGGACCCACCGGCTTCCTCCCGGCGAGCGATGACCCGACGCTCGGACAGATCCGTTTCCGCGAGCTGATGGAGGTCTTCACCGAGCAGGCCCGGGGCCTGGTGCAGGGCGGCGCCGACCTGATCATCATCGAGACCGCGCAGGACATCCTCGAGGTCAAGGCCGCGGTGCTCGGCGCGCGCGCAGCGTTCAAGCAGGAGGGCCGAGCCGTCCCGATCCAGTGCAGCGTCTCGCTGCTGCCGCAGGGAGGGAAGATGCTGCTCGGCACCGATATCGGCGCCGTGCTCACGACGCTCGGAGCACTCGACGTCGACGTGATCGGCCTGAACTGCTCGACCGGTCCGGAGGACATGCGCGACGCGATCCGGTTCCTCGGCGAACAGTCTCATTTGCCGGTTCACTGCATCCCCAACGCGGGCCTGCCGCTGCAGGGGCCCAACGGGGAGACGATCTTCCCCGAGGAGCCCGAGCCGCTGGCGGCCGTGCTGGGGGAATTCGTCGAGCGCTATGGCGTCTCGATCGTGGGCGGTTGCTGCGGCACGACGCCGGCCCACATCGCGGCGATCGTCGAGCGCTGTGCCGGGCGCGCCCCCGGCGAGCGCCCGGAGCGCGGCGCTGTGCAGCTCAGCTCGATGATGACCTCGACGCCGCTGGTCCAGGACCCCCGCCCGACGCTCGTCGGCGAGCGCGTCAACTCCCAGGGGTCCCGCAAGGCCAAGGAGATGCTGCTCTCAGACGACTACGACGGACTGGTGGTCGTCGCCGAGGACCAGGTCACCGGCGGTGCCCACGTGCTCGACGTGTGCGTGGCGCTGACCGAGCGCCAGGACGAGGCCGACCAGATGCGGGAGGTGGTCAAGCGCATCAGCCTGACCCAGCCGGCGCCGATCCAGGTCGACTCGACCGAGCCCGAGGTGATCGAGGCCGCGCTCGAGCAGATCCCCGGGCGCGCGGTCGTGAACTCGATCAACCTCGAGGCGGGGCGTGACAAGCTCGACCGCGTCGTCCCGATCGCCAAGGCCCACGGCGCCGCGCTGATCGCGCTGACGATCGACGAGGTGGGGATGGCCAAGACCGCCGAGCGCAAGCTCGAGGTCGCCCAGCGGATCACCGAGCTGTGCTGCGACGAGCACGGGCTCGACCGCGAGGCGCTGATCTTCGACTGTCTCACGTTCACGCTCACGACCGGCGACGACGAGTGGAAGCCCTCGGCGATCGAGACGATCGAGGGGATCCGCCGGGTCAAGGCGGAGATCCCCGGCGTGAAGACCTCGCTCGGCGTGTCCAACGTTTCCTTCGGCGTCGGGCTGCCCGCCCGCAGCGCGCTCAACAGCGTGTTCCTGCACCACTGCGTCGAGGCGGGGCTCGACCTCGCGATGGTCAACCCCAACCACATCACCCCCTACGCCGAGATCCCCGAGGAGGAGCGCGAGCTCGCCGACAACCTCGTGTTCAACCGCTCCGATGACGCGCTCGAGAAGTTCATCGGGCACTTCGAGTCGAAGGGCCCGGAGGAGGAGGCGAGCGGGGCCGGCGACCCGACCGAGGGCATGGAGCCCGAGGAGGCGCTCCACTTCCACATCCTGCGCCGCAAGAAGGAGGGCGTCGAGGACTGGATCGACAAGTGCGTCGAGAAGATCGGCGCGGTACCGACACTCAACACGGTGCTGCTGCCGGCGATGAAGGAGGTCGGCGACAAGTTCGGCGCCGGCGAGCTGATCCTTCCGTTCGTGCTCCAGTCCGCGACGGTGATGAAGCGCGCGGTCGCCCAGCTCGAGCAATATCTCGACAAGGTCGAGGGCTACACCAAGGGCACCGTCGTGATCGCGACCGTGTTCGGCGACGTCCACGACATCGGCAAGTCGCTGGTCAACACGATCCTGACCAACAACGGGTACACCGTCGTCGACCTCGGCAAGCAGGTCCCGATCTCCAACATCCTCGACGCCGCCGTCGAGCACGACGCGACCGCGATCGGGCTGAGCGCGCTGCTCGTCTCGACGTCCAAGCAGATGCCCGCCTGCATCCAGGAGCTCCACTCCCGCGGGCTCGAGTTCCCGGTGCTCGTCGGCGGCGCCGCGATCAATCGCAAGTTCGGCCTGCGGATCCTGTACCCGAACGGGACCGAGTCCGAGGACGTCTACGAACCCGGCGTCTTCTACTGCAAGGACGCGTTCGAGGGCCTGGCGAAGATGGACGAGCTGATCGATCCCGAGGCGCGGGAGGCGCTGGTCTCCAAGACTCGCGACGCCGCCCAACAGCTGCGCGAGCAGCCTGACGCTCCGGACGACGGCGCGCCGGCCACCGACGACGCCTCGGTCCGGAGCGCGGCCGTGACCGACAACGCGGTGCCTGAGCCGCCGTTCTGGGGCGCCCGCGAGATCGACGTGAAGCTCGACGAGGTGTACAACCACCTCGACACCCACGTGCTGTTCAAGCTCCACTGGGGCGGTCGCGGAGTCAAGGGCGAGGAGTGGCGCAAGCTCATTCAAGGCGACCCGGACAGCGACGAGGAGGGCTTCCAACACCGCCTCGAGCGGATGTGGCGCGAGCAGGACTACCTCCGCCCGCGCGCGGTGCTCGGCTACTTCCCCTGCAACTCCGAGGGCAACGAGCTGATCGTGTGGGACCCGGAGGCTCCGGGCGAGCGCGAGCTCGAGCGCCTGGTCTTTCCGCGCCAGCCGAAGCACGACCGGATCTGCCTGGCTGACTTCTACCGGCCGCTCGACTCGGGCGACGTCGATGTGGTGGCCCTCCAGGCCGTTACCGCCGGCGACGAGGTGACCGAGCTGATGGCGCGTCTGGAGGCCGAGGGGGAATTTGCCGAGCAGCTGTTCGTCCACGGGCTCGGCGTGCAGACGGCCGAGGGGATGGCCGAATGGCTGCACGCCCTCGTTCGGTCAGACCTGGGGGTCCCCCCCACCCAGGGGCGCCGCTACTCCTGGGGCTACCCCGCCTGTCCCGAGCAGTCAGAGCACGAGAAGGTCTTCCGGCTGCTGGACGCGCCGTCGATCGGGCTGCGGCTGTCGGGTGGCTTTGCGGTCGAGCCCGAGCAGTCGACGCTGGCGATCGTCGCCCACCACCCGCAGGCGGTCTACTTCGGGATGAAGTCGGGATCCCTGCCCAAGACCGACAAGCAGGCCGCCGACGAGATCATCGCCGGCACCGGCAAGGACCCGACGCTCCTCACCGAGCTCGCGGACGAGGACCCGCCCGGAGACGCCGAAGCCGGATCCGGCGACGACGAGCCGGCGATGGCAGGGGCGTAGTCCAGACACCGGATGATCGGCCCGTGATGCGCCTCATGGAGCGCATCCACGCTCCGAGATTTGGACTCATGGCTAGAGCGACGACCAGGGGCGCTCCCTAGCCTCCAATGGCATCCAGGTCCTGAATAGCCCAGCGCGCTGCGCGTGGGTGGTTGCGACGGTCGCCGCGGCGATCGCCGCGGGCGCGGCGCTAGGCGCAGGCCCGGTTGCCACGGCCGCCTCACCGAAGCGCAACCCTCTCCACCCCGTCTCGCCGGTCCCGCTGCCACCGGAGCCCACCGCTGCGCGCGGCGCCCGCGCGCTGCTGGTCGGCAGCTACCACGGGGTCAAGGGCCGCTATCGCAGCCTGCAGGCCGCCATCAACGCCGCCCGCCCCGGAGATTGGATCCTGGTCGGCCCGGGGGACTATCGGTCGTCGGCCAACCAAAAGATGCCCGGAGCGATGGGAGACGACCAGGCCGGCGCCCAGTTCGTCGTGAGAACCCGGGGCATCCACATTCGCGGGATGAACCGCAACGGTGTCTGGCTCGACGGGACTCGCTCGGGTCCTCGGTGCTCGAATAAGACCGCCGATCAGAACCTCGGACCCGACGACGCGTCCGGCAACCCGACCGGACACAACGGCCTCGTCGTGTTCAAGGCAAGCGCGGTCTCGATCGAGAATCTCTCCGCGTGCAACTTCCTCGGCGGCGATCTGACCCCGGGTGACGCGATCTGGTTCGACGGCGGCGGCGGCTCGGGCAAGCAGACCACCGAGTCCTTCCGCGGCGCCTACCTGACCGCGACCTCGACCTACTACGCGGGCGCGGACGCTCCATCGGCCGGCTACGCGATCTACTCCTCCAACACCGCCGGAGGCCCCGGCGTGTTCACCGAGGACTACGCGTCGAACATGAACGACTCCGGTTTCTACGTCGGCGCCTGCCCCGCCTGCGCCGTGATCGTCGAGGCCGTCCACGGCGAGGACAACGCGGAGGGTTACTCCGGCACCAACTCCGGCGAGATCGTGATCGAGAACTCCGAGTTCGACGAGAACCGGGACGGGTTCGACACCAACAGCCAGAACAACGACGACGCTCCCTCGCCGCAGGTGGGCACGTGCCCGAAGGACGCGACCGATCCGCACCCGCCGGCGAACATCCAGCGGATCCACTCGTGCTGGGTGTTCGAGGGCAACTACGTCCACGACAACAACAATCCCAATGTCCCCGCAGCCGGGGTCGAGTACAACCTCCCGACCGGCACCGGGCTGTCGATCTACGGCGGTCGCTACGACATCATCACCCACAACCGCTTCGTGAACAACGGTGCCTGGGGGATCCTGCTCGCACCCGAGCCCGACACCGAGACGCCCCCCTCCGGGATCGGCCAGAACTGTCAGGGCGGATCGAACCTCATGCTCGACGGCCAGGGCGTCTGCTACTTCGACGACTACGGCAGCGAGATCGCGAACAACACGTTCACGCACGACGGCTATTACGGCAATCAGGGGAACGCCGACATCGCCGAGATCTCCGGCTACACGCCGAACTCGAGCAGCGACGGAAACTGCTTCCACGACAACCGCGACACGTCCGGAACGCTCACCAGCCAGCCGGCGAACGTCGACAGCTACGACCGGTGCGGCGCGGACTACAACGGCGAGACGCTCGCCGGCCCGGCCGGTGTGCAGCTCGCCTGCGGGTCGCGCTACTTCGGCTCCTGCCCGAGCGCGGTGGGCGCCAACTATCCGCAGACCACGAATGTCATCACGTCGCTGCCGCGGCCGCAGTCGACGATGCCGAATCCCTGCTCCGGCGTGCCCGCCGATCGGTGGTGCCCGAGTGGTCGGCCCGCGCGTCAGCGCTAGGGCGCTTTAGCCGGCAGGCCCGAACGGGCGCGAGACCGGCGACGCGCCCAGCGGACGGCCGCCGTAGATCACCTGACCTGCGCTGTTCTGGTAGGTCATCCACGTGGTCGTCGGGCCCTGACCGATACCCGGCTTGCTGTAGTCACACACGCCGCTCGGGAAGGCCTGCTCGAGCTCCTTCCACTGCGCATCGGTGAACGTGACGGAGTAACTGGAGCGGTCCAGCGGCTTCAGCTGACACTTGAGCACATCGTCGGTCTTCGGCTCGTCGGCGCCGAAGCGGGGCGTTCCGTAGGCCACGACGGTCTCCGTGCAGGTCTCGGCCGGAACGTCGGTGCCGCTGCCGTTGGTGCAGCGATCGGCGACGGTGTCGGGCTTGTCCTGGATGATCTTCCGCGACAGCGGGATGTTCCGGTGGTCGGTGTTGACCTTGGCCAGCCAGCCGTCCATCGCGTAGACCGACGCGTCGGCGAAGGTCGTGTCGCCTAGCAGCGGGACCGTCCCCTGCCACAGGACCTGGTTCGCCGCGGTGCCGAAGTTCTGGAGCAGGCGGTCGCGCATCGCGTAGGTGCGGTAGACGTCGTGGAAGCTGCCCTCGTCGGGGCCGCGCAGATCGATGATCGCGACGTTGTTGAGGTTCGAGGCCGTGTCGACGCCGCCGTCGGTGTAAGCGCGCTGTATGGCGAGGTCGCTGCCCTGGATGCGCGCCGCAGAGAAGTTCCCGTTGTCATCCAGCCCGCCCACGTGCGCGTTGAGGGCGGCGAACTGCTGGGGAGTGATCGCGCCGGTGCGCAGCGCGTCGAGGCCGTACTGGATCCCGCGGTTTGAGAACGGCAGGTTGGCGTAGCCCGTAGTGGGATCCCGTCCGAACATGTTGACCATGTAGTCCTCGAGCGTGCAGCGCACACCGTGCGGATTGGTCTGAGGGTTGAACACCTCAGAGGCCGGAACGTCCGGGCAGCTGCGCGTCGGGAGGCCGGAGTTGGGGATCACCCCGGTGAACGTCACCGGGTTGGCTGGGTTTGGGATGCTCGATCACAGCCTGGATCTGCGTCGGGCCCCACCCGTCCAACTGGTCCTTGGTCTTCCAGTAGTTCAGCAGCATGTAGTAATCCTCGTACTCCATCGACGAGGACCACGCGTCGGTGAAGCTGCACTGCGGCGTGATCCCCTGATAGAGACCCGGATAGGCGTTGGCCACCTGCTGCTGCACGAGCGAGCCGCCGGAGCAGCCGCTGCCGATGGTCCACCTGATCTCGCCGTAGTGGTCGATCACCCATTCCTTGGTCATCACCAGCGACTCGGCTTGGGTGAGGATGTTGCAGTTGTGCCCGGCGTTGTCGAGCGCGGTTGACATGACGATGAACCCGCCGCCGAGGATCTTGGCGTCCTGCACGGTGGGCGCGGTGCCGGTGCCGTAGGTGGTGTCACAGCTGGCGCCGTGGGTGATCACGAGCCGGCCGTTGTACTGGCGCTGCGGCGCCCACGGCTCCCATGGCTTACCCGGCTGCCACAGGGTGGCGATCGCATACTGGTCTCTGTCGATGTAGCCGGTCTCTTGGCGGATGATGAACGGGACGGTGATGCCGTCTGTGGTTTTCGTCGTGGCGATCGCCGCGGACGGCGGAGGGTTATTGGGGTCGTAGGACTGGAACGGACTCTCCGAGGCGATTCCGCTAGCGCCCGCGCCGGTGTCGCTGGTGCCGGCCGGCAGGTAGTAGTAGACGAAGGTCGGCGGCTGGTCGCATTGCTTGTCCTTCGCCCCCGCCTGACACAGCCACGGCTGGATCTGCGGACCCGAGAAGATCGGACCGCCGATCGGGTGGTTGACGAGCGTGAGATGAGCGCCATAGCCGTCGTGAAGTGTCGCGGTGAACTTGTTTGAGCCGAGCGCCAGGCCCGTGACGAGACCCTCGAACTTGCCGTTGGCCCGCATCGCGAATGCGGGAGTTACGTTCCGCCGGCCGACGCGGAGCTTCACGCCCGACGGGCGCGTACCGGGCGGCAGCACGACCTGGACGAGCGCCTCGCCGCCCGAGACCAGGTCCGGCCTGGTGGAGAGCACCTTGATCTGGACCGGCTTGTGCGGGGCGGCCGCATCACTCGAATGCACCACGAGCGCGACCGTGATGACAGCAGCAGCGACCAATGTTCCCGCAAAGCTCGCGCAGCGCGTGGGCCAGCTCAAAACGACCTCCCTCACTTGACCAAGTCCCCTGCCGGGGGAGCTGGCGAGTCTAACCGGCGGCGCCTCTCCGGGGCGCCGCTTCCCCCGGCGGGTCCCGCCGCGTCCCCCGGCGGGTCGTCAGCCTGCGGCGACCGGGACCGCGGTTGCCTCGCTGCGGGCGGCCTCCGAGTGCTCGCGGCTGTCGCGCGAGGAGATCAGGACCATCGCGAGGATCGCGCCCAAGATCGCGAAGCCGGCACCGACCAGGAACGCCCGGTCGAAGCCCTTTGTCAACGCGACCGTCGCGCTGTGGACGCCCGAGTGGAACGCGCTCTGGGTGCGGCTGTTCGCGATCGTCGCAAGGATCGCGAGCCCCAGCGCGCCGCCCACCTGCTGCGAGGTGTTGATGAGCCCCGACGCCAGCCCGGCCTCGTGCGGCTTGGTACCCGTCACCGCGGCGATCGTCACCGGCACGAACGAAAACCCGAGCCCGACGGCCGCCAGCAGCGACGGGCCGAGCACGTCCGCGGCGTATGAGCCTCCGGGCGCGGGGACCTGCGAGAACCAGAGCAGCCCGGCCGCGATCAGCAGCAGGCCGGTGATCAGCACCGGCTTGAAGCCGATTCGCGTGACCAGCTGCGAGGCGGCCCCCGCCGACAGGATGATCCCGACGGCGAGCGGGAGATACGAGATCCCGGTCTTGATCGGCGAGTAGTGCAGCACGTTCTGGAGGTACAGCGAGATGAAGAAGAACATCGAGAACAGCGACATCCCGACCAGCAGGCCGACGATGTTCGCGCCGCGCAGCGTCCGCAGGCGGAAGATCGAGAACGGCATCAGCGGATGGCGCTGGCGCAGCTCGATCACCAGGAACGCGACCAGGAGGACCACCGCCCCCGCGATCTTGGAGAGCGTCGCCGTGGATCCCCAGCCGGCGTTGACGGCATCGACGATTGCGTAGACGAGCAGCGACAGACCCGCGGTGACCGTCACGGCCCCCGGCAGGTCGAACGTGCTCGCTCCGTCCTCGGCGCGGCTCTCGTGCAGGATCCGCGGGGCGGCCGTCGCCGCGGCGATCCCGATCGGGACGTTGACGAACAGCACCCAGCGCCAGCTGAGGCCGCTCGTGAGGATCCCGCCCAGGAGCACACCCGCCGCGCCGCCGGCGCCGGCGACCGCGCCCCAGATCCCGAGTGCGCGGTTGCGCTCAGCGCCCTCGGAGAACGTCGTGGTGATGATCGACAGCGCGGCCGGGGAGACAATCGCGGCTCCGAGGCCCTGGATCGCCCGCGCCGCGAGCAGCCACCCCTCGGACTGGGCGATGCCGCCGGCGAACGACGCAACCGAGAACAGCACCAGGCCGAGCATGAACATCCGCCGGCGACCGAGCAGGTCGGCGAGCCGGCCGCCGAGCAGCAGGAACCCGCCGAACGTCAGCGTGTACGCGTTCACGACCCACGAGAGGTCGGTGCGAGAGAAGTGCAGGTGCGACCCGATCGAGGGCAGCGCAACGTTGACGATCGACGCGTCGATCACGACCACGAACTGCGTCATCGCCAGCAGCAGCAGCGCCAGGTTCTTCGCGCGGGGGGTGTAAGACTGAGACTGCGGCTGGGTCGGTGTGATCGTCGTCACTGGAAGCTGAGCTCCGGTTCCGGTTGCTTTCCGCAATATAGTGAACTACGATTCCGGTTGTCAAGCGATCGGGGTAAAAAAACTGTGACTGCCACTGGGACCCAGCCTTCGAGCGAAACTCATCGGCCGCTGCGCGCAGACGCCCGGCGCAACCGTGAGCGGATCCTCGACAGCGCGCGAGCCGTGTTCGCCGAGACCGGCCCGGATGCGCAGATCGACGACGTCGCGCGGCACGCCGGCGTGGGTGTGGGCACCGTCTACCGCCACTTCCCCACCAAGCAGGCGCTGCTCGCGGAGCTGGTCCGGCAGAAGTTCCGGCTGTTCGCCGACCGGGCCCGGGAGGCGCTCGAGGCCGAGGGAGAGCCGTTCGAGGCGCTCGAAGGGCTGATGCGCCGGAACGCCGCGACCGCCGCGGACGACATGGGGATCCAGTTCGCGATCGCGAGCGCCGGCGAGCAGGCCTGGACGCAGGCACAGACCGAGCAGGACGAGCTGATCGCGGTCACCGGAGAGCTGCTCGAACGCGCTCGGCGCGCGGGAACGATCCGCCCCGACATCGGCCCGATGGACATCGCGATGCTGATGTGCGGGGTGTGCACCACGATGGGGTCGAGGCCGGGCTTTGACTGGCGCCGGCACCTCGATCTCGTGGTCGACGCCCTGCGCCCGCGCTAGGCGCCGTCCGGCGCTCAACTACCGCGGCTGCCCGTGCGCGCTACCGCGTCAGCGCGCTCGCTTCCGCGCCGGCATACAGCTCGGCCGCCCGCCAGCAATACCAGGCGAGGACCGTGCGGTAGGGGCGGAAGGGATCCCCGAGGGGTTCGAGCTCGCGCGCCGTCGGCGTGGGGATCTTCCACGCCAGCCCGTAACCGCTGCGGACACCGAGGTCGCCGACCGGCCAGACGTCGAGGCGCCGAAGCTGGAACATCAGGAACATATGCGCCGACCACGGCCCGATGCCGCGGACCGTTGTCAGGCGCGCGATCACGTCCTCATCGGACAGCCGCGTCAGCCGCCGGGGAGCCACGATCACGGTCCCGTCGAGCACCTTGGTCGCAAGGTCGCGCAACGAGCGGACCTTGGCGCCGGACAGGCCGACTGCCCGGAGCGTGTGGTCGGACAGCGCGAGCAGCGGTTCGGGCTCCACGCCGTCGGGCAGCGCGGCGATCAGCCGGCCGTGGATCGCCCTGGCTGCCGCTCCCGCAAGCTGCTGGTAGACGATCGCCTGAACAAGGGCCTCGAACGGTGACATCCTCGGCCGGCTCAGCCGCATCGGCCCCGCGTCGGCGATCAGGCTCGCAAGCACCGGGTCGCGCGGCGCCAGGATCGCGGCCGCCTCGTCGTACGAGACGCGAGCGGCCACGTTACGCGTCGCTCGACGGCGCCCAGATGTTGACCTGACCATCCTGGGCGTAGCGGTCGATCTCCTGAAGCTCGTCGCCGGTGAAGTCCAGATGATCGAGCGCGGCGACGTTCGCATCGAGCTGCTCGACGCTCGAGACGCCGATCAGCGCCGAGGTGATGCGAGGGTCGCGGAGGATCCAGGCCACGGCCATCTGCGCGAGCGTCTGGCCGCGCCGCTGGGCGATCTCGTTGAGTGCGCGCACGCGCTCGAGGTTCTCCTCGGTGAGCATCTGCTCCGAGAAGTGCTCGCCGGCCCGCACCCGCGAGGCCTCGGGCACGCCATGCAGGTACTTGTCGGTGAGGAGGCCCTGGGCGAGCGGCGAGAAGGCGATGCACCCCACTCCCTCCTGCTCGAGCAGCCCCAGCAGCTCGGGCTCGATCCAGCGGTTGAACATCGAGTAGGAGGGCTGGTGGATCAGCAGCGGCGTCCCCAGGGCTCTGAGGATCTTGATCGCCTCCGCGGTCCGGGTCGCCGAGTACGAGCTGATGCCGACGTACAGGGCCTTGCCCTGGCGCACCGCGGTGTCGAGCGCACCCATCGTCTCCTCCAGCGGGGTCTCCGGGTCGAAGCGATGGGAGTAGAAGATGTCGACATAGTCGAGCCCCATCCGCCCGAGGCTCTGGTCGAGGCTCGCGAGCAGGTACTTCCGCGAGCCGTGGTCGCCATACGGGCCGGGCCACATGTCGTAGCCGGCCTTGCTCGAGATCACGAGCTCGTCGCGGTGTGCCCCGAGGTCCTGGGCGAGCAGACGGCCGAAATTCTCTTCCGCTGACCCGTACGGGGGACCGTAGTTGTTGGCGAGGTCAAAGTGCGTGATCCCCAGGTCGAACGCTCGGCGAAGAATCGCTCGGGCGGTCTCAAGCGGCCGGTCGGAGCCGAAGTTCTGCCACAGGCCGAGCGAGGTCGCGGGCAGCTGCAGGCCGCTCGCGCCGCACCGCCGGTAGGGCATCCGGTCGTAACGGTCTTCGCTCGGGAAGTAGGTCGGGACGAGCACCACCGCCCGATCCTATCCCGCTCCTCCAGTGCTGCTTCGGGACGCGCTCGCTGCGGGCGCTCCGTCAAGCGACGGCGCGCCGTGCGATCAGGCGACGCTGATGTCGTCGAATAGCGTGTAGGTGCCGTCCGGGGCCCAGC
>CAVOIU010000054.1:0-120869 GCA_963695965.1 uncultured Solirubrobacterales bacterium | reverse complement strand
CGCGGCCCGGGCGGCGGCCGGAGCCATCCTCCCGGCGCCGGAGATCAGCAGCACACGCGTCGCCGGCGAGACCTCGCGCACCGAGCGGCACAGCTCGGATCCGTACTCGTCGCCGATGAACAGGTCGATCAGCGCGACGTGGGGCTTGAACGTGACCGTCAACGCGAGCGCCTCGGCAGCCGTCCGCGCCGCGAGGCACCGCTCGACCCACGGCTGCTCGGCGAGCAGCAGGCGAAACCCCCAGTGAACGACATCGTGGTCGTCGACGACGAGCACCCGGAGCCGCGTGTTCGGTTGGGCCCGCGTCGTCGTCACTCGCCCTCCCGCCCGAGCGCGACGATGAGCCGCACGCGCCACGAGTCATCCCCCATCGGGCCGGCGTCGACCGCCCCGCCGTGCTGAAGCGCCTCGAACCCGGCCAGCCGGAGCCCCATCCCACTACGCTCGCCGGAGCCCGCCGCCACCCCGACCCCGTCGTTGCGCACCTCGAGCGTGAACGTGTCGGCGTCGCGTCCCACGGCCACCTCGACTCTCGAGGGATCTGCGTGCTTGGCGATGTTGCGAAGCGCCTCGGCGAGCACCGACTGGGCGAGCGGCTCGAGGTCCACCGGAACGGCGAAGTCTCCGCACCAGTCGACCTCGACCACCATCCCCGGGGACTTGCGGACTCGCTCGAGCTCCTCGGCGAGCGTCGTGGCCGTCTCCGGCGGCAGCGCCGCGAGCGGTCGCTCGAGCGCGCGCCGCAGGTCTGCGAGCGCCTGGTGCATCTCCTTCTGGCAGCGCTCGCGCTCGGCTTTGTCGAGCGGCTGCTCGGCGCTCAACGCGAGCGACACGCCGAACAGTCGCTGAAGCACCCGCTCGTGGACCTCCCGCGCCAGTTCCAGCCGCTCTGCCAGACGGCGCGTCCGTTCCTGCTCGCGGGTGACGTTGCGGGCCGCCGCCACCAGCGCCGTGGTCTTCCCGAGCGTCCACAGCAGATGCCGTTCGCCATCGGACAGCTCGAAGCGGCCACCCCCACGATCGGCACAGATCACCCCGTACGCGCGGCCCGCCGCGCTCAGCGGTGTGCACACGAGGGTGGTGATGCCGAGCAGCTCCGCGTAGTCGGGCGGAACCTGCTCCTCGATCCGCTCGGAGACGACGACCACGCGGTCCTCGAGCAGGGCCCGTTGGGCGATCGGCGTGTTGACGAGCGTCGGGCGCAGCGCCGAGAGCTGCTCGAACGACGTGCCGTAGGCGCCGACGACACGGACCCGCCGGCGGTCCGTGTCGGCCATGAAGATCGCCGCGCGCCGCATTGTCGTCAGCCGGCAGATCGCCTCGCAGATTCGGTCGTAGAACTCGGTTGAGGAGGTCTGAACGTCGATGTCCGCCAGCAGCTCGACGAACACCTCGAGCGGCTCGACGCCCGCGAACAGCGCCGGCGCGCGCTCGGTGCTCGTCATGCGCTCACGCGCGCGTCCGCTCGCCATCCGGGCTCGCCAGGTCCGGACGGCGCGTGAGTCATCCGGCTCGGAACGTCGTAGCGCTGCCGGATCTCGTACAGGGTCGTTCGCTCGGCCGCGGGCCGGCCGGCCCGGTGGGCTGCGTTGATCAGGTCGCTCGGCTCGAGCTTGACGCCGTGGTAGCTGCCGGCCATCCGGCTGATCGACTCCTCCATCAGCGTCCCGCCCAGGTCGTTGACCCCCCATCGGAGGGACTCGGTAGCCGCGTCCAATCCCATCTTGACCCAGCTCGCCTGGAGGTTCTGGACCGTCCGTCCCAGCGCCAGGCGGAATGCCGCCGTGTGCTTGAGGTTCTCCTCGGAGGAGATTTCCTCGATCCCATGCGTGCGGCCCAGCAGCGTGTGGAACGGAATGAACGAGAGCGGAACGAACTCGGTGAACCCGCCGGTCCGCTCCTGGAGCTCCCTCACCACCCGCATGTGCTCGGCGAGCTCCCACGGCTCCTCGATGTGCCCGAACATGACCGTCACCGTCGACCGGATCCCCTCCGCGTGCGAGGCCTCGATGATCTCGACCCAGCGCGCGACCGGGAGCTTGTTCGGGGAAATCCGCTCGCGGACCCCGTCATGGAGTACCTCCGCCGCGGTGCCCGGGGTCGAGTCGAGCCCGGCCTCCCGGAGACGCCCGAACACCGCTCTGGGCTCCAGACCGCTGACGTCGCACATGTGGGCGATCTCCATCGGCGAGTAGGCGTGGAGGTGGATCTGCGGCGCGGTTGCCTTCACCACCCGCAGCCAGTGCTCGTAGTCCTCGAGCCCCCAGTCGGGATGGATCCCCGACTGCATGCAGATCTCGGTGGCGCCAAATTCGACGGCCTCGTTGACGCGGCGGGTGAACTCCTCCTCGGAGTGCTCGTATGCGTCTGGCGAGCGGCGCGACTGCCCGAAGCCGCAGAACGCGCACCCCACGATGCACACATTGGACACGTTGATGTTGCGGTTGACGACGAACGTGACGAGGTCGCCGGCGAGCTCGGAGCGGAGCTCGTCAGCCGCGAGGCGCATCTCGGCGATCACCTCCGGCCGGCGTTCGGCGAACAGCGAGCCCAGCTCCTCCTGGGTGAGCGGGAGGCCCTCCCTCCCGCGCAGAATGGCCCGCGGCGCGACGTCGTCGGCGACCGACAGCTCCGCACGGCGGCCGGACCCCCGGCGCGGGATGAACGACCAGAAGCAGGTCTTGATCACGTCCATCACCGGGCGGGAGATCCACTCCGGATCGATGTACTCCGGATACACGCACAGCCGCTCGGTGAGCGCGAGTCCGTCCTCTCGCAGCCGCTTGCGAACCGCCGACGGCGACGGGAACGGATGCTCGGGGGAGATGTGGTCGCCGTTGGCGCTCAGCCCTCCGAGGTCGGTTGCGCCCGCCCGGACGAGCTCCGACCACCAGTCCGCCAAGTTCGGCGGGATCTGGATCCCCACGCCCGGCATCAGCCGCCTCGCCTCCGCCACCAGCCGCTTCATGTCTTCGATCGTCACCTCGCTTGCCCAGCTCGGCGCTGCCATCTCCGGCCCCGTCCACACGCCCGTGCTCCAGTACTCGTTGCTCGCGGCGTCGGCGATCTGCGCGGGCTCACGACCGTAGTAGCTCTGGTGCGGAACGAAGTTCTGGAGGATCACCTCCTGGATGTGGCCGTGGGCGTCGTGGAGCTCGGCGAGCGCTTCGAGCGACGCGATGCGCTCGTCCTCGGTCTCCCCGATGCCGACCAGAATCCCGCTCGTGAACGGAATCCGCAGCGCCCCCGCGGTGGCGATCGTCTCGATCCGCCGCGCAGGGTGCTTGGTCGGCGACCCAGCGTGGACAGTGTCCATCAGCCGCTCGGAGACGGACTCGAGCATCAACCCCTGCGAGGCCGTCACCTCACGCAGCCGCACGAGCTCCTCACGATCGAGCACGCCGAGGTTCGTGTGCGGCAGCAGGCCTCGTTCGAGTGCGCGTTGGCACGTCCACGCGACGTAGGAAATGAAATCCTCGTGGCCGTACTCATGCAGCCGCGCCGCCACATCCGCGTTGTGCTCGGGCTTCTCGCCCGTCAGCACGAGCAGCTCCTTGACGTTCCGCTTGGCCGCGTGGTCGAGGATTCCAAGCACTTCGTCCGGCGGGTAGAGGTGCGGCTTGTGCGTCGCAAACGCGCAGTACTTGCAATAGCACCGGCACGTCCGCGAGAGCGACAGCGTGAAATTCCGGCTGAACGTGACGCGGCGGCGCATGCGCCCGTCGGATTCTACGGACGGCGATCCTGGCGATTGGGCACGCTGGTCCTGCTGGCCGCCGCGCTCGCCGCTTGCGGCTCGTCGTCCATGAGCTCGACGAGGATCCGCAACGCGACGCTGGTGCTCGACTTCACCCCCAACGCCGTCCACGCGGGCATCTACTCGGCGATCGCGCACCACCTCGATCGCGACGATGGCGTTCACCTGCGCGTGGACGTACCTTCGGCCTCCACCGACTCGATCAGGCTGCTCGAGGCCGGCCGCGTGAACTTCGCGATCCTGGACATCCACGACCTCGCGATCGCCCGCGCCCGCGGGGCCGACATCGTCGGGATCATGGCGATCGTGCAGCGGCCGCTGGCGGCGGTGATCGCCGCGCCGCCGATCCGGACGCCGCGCCAGCTCGAGGGCAAGCAGGTCGGGATCACGGGCGTTCCGAGCGATACCGCCGTGCTCGACTCGGTCATCACCGGGGCGGGCGGGGACCCGCACGCCGTGAAGACGCTGACGATCGGCTTCAACGCCGTCGCCGACCTGCTCGCGGGCCGGGTCGCGGCCGCGACGGCATTCTGGAGCGACGAGGGTGTGACGATCCAGCGGCGCCGGTCGGGATTTCACGACTTCCGCGTCGACGACTACGGCGCGCCCCGTTACCCCGAGCTGGTCCTGTGCGCGACGGGAGCGAGCGTGCGGCACGACCCGGGCCTGGCTCGCAGCGTCGTGCAGACGCTCGTCGACGGCTACGGGTTCACGCTCACCCACCCACAACGCAGTGCGGCGGACCTCGAGGCGTTCGTCCCCGGGCTCGACCCGGGGCTGGTCGGCGCCGAGCTGAGCGCGCTTCTCCCCGCCTTCAAGGCGCCCGACGGACGCATCGGCGAGCTCGACCCGGCGACGCTCCACCGCTGGGCAGCGTGGGAGGCGCGGTTCGGGATCGTCCATCGCCCGCCGAACGTCGCGAGCATGTTCGCGCCGGGCTTCGCCGCCTCCGCGGTCGCGCCGTCAGGCTGAGAGCCGGTCAACCAGCGCGGCACTGTCGCGCGCCATCCGCGAGCGGGGCACGACCAGGTCGAATCCCGCTTCCTCGGCGAGTGCCCGCACATCCACCTCGACGTGCGAGTAGAACGCGAGCGTCCGCACCCCACCAGCCGACGCCGCCCGTGCCAGCTCGATGCGGTCAGCCGCTTGGTAGGTCAGATCGACGATCAGGACGTCCGCGCGCACCTCGGACTCGAGCCCCCCGACCAGCTCGACCTCGTGCCCCGCGGCGGTCAACGCTGCCTGCACGTTGGATCCGAACAACAGGTCCGGGACGAACGCGACTACCCGCGCCATCGAGCCCTACTGGGCGCGGATCCGCTTGTACTCCTGGCGCACCGACTCGGTCCGTCCCCACATCTCCTCCCGGTCGATCTCCACCCGCCCGGTCCGGATCTCCCGCACGGCCATCTCGCCGTCGATCCCCGCCTCGTCGAGTAGCGAGAGAGCGGTGTGAACGGCGGGCGCCGAGGCGGCGTGCCCGAACCGATGGGCGACGAGCACTCGCCAGTGCCAGTCGCTGCGCGAGTACGGCTGGGCATTGCAGGTCACGACCAGCACGGCGGCGTCGATATACCGGCGCTCGTCGAAGATCCGCAGGTCGAACTCGAGGTCGGTCCAGTCGTCGGGCAGCGAATCGACGATCTGCTGGAAGGTGTCCGCGAGCGCCATCGCCCGGAAGCTACAGGACGAACTGCTGGAGGATCAGGAACACGTTCAGCCCCGTGATCAGCAGCGCGCATCCCCATGCAAGGATCGTGGTGAGGCGACGGTTGACGTGGACGCCCATGACCTCGCGGTTGCTGGTCAGCATCACCAGCGGGATCACCGCGAACGGGATCCCGAATGACAGCACCACCTGACTGAGGACCAGCGCGCTCGTGGGGCTGACGCCGACGGCGAGGATCACCAGCGCCGGGACCATCGTGATCGCGCGGCGCACCACCAGCGGAATCCGGACGTTGACGAACCCGGCCATAACCACCTGTCCGGCGTAGGTGCCGACGCTCGAGGACGACGCACCCGAGGCCAGCAGCGCCGCCGCGAACGCCAGCGCCGCCCCGCCCCCGACCAGCCGGCCGAGCTCGGCGTGGGCGTGCGGGATGCTGCTCAATCCTGACAGCGCCGGGGTGTGGAAGAGCTTGGCGAACACCGCCAGCATCGCGAGGTTGACCAGGCCGGCGATGCCGAGCGCGATGATCACATCGAGGCGCTCGAACCGCAGCACCCGCTTGCGCTCACGATCGTTGCGTACGGGCATCCGGCCGTTGGTCAGCGCCGAGTGCAGGTAGATCACGTGAGGCATCACCGTCGCGCCGATGATCCCCACCGCGAGGTACAGCGAGCCGGTTCCGCTCAGCCCCGGAAGCAGGCCGCGGAGCGCCTCGTGGGTGGACGGCCCGATTCGTAGGGTCTCGTACAGGAACCCGACGAGGATGATCCCCAGCAGCGCCGTGATCGCGAGCTCGAACTTTCGAAAGCCACGAGTCTGCAGTCCCAGGATCGCGAATGCGATCACCCCGGTGATCAGGCCGGCCGTGAACAGCGGCACGCCGAACAGCAGGTTCAACCCGAGCGCGGCGCCGAGGAACTCGGCGATGTCGGTCGACATCGCCATCAGCTCGGCCTGCACCCACATCCCCCAGGCGATCGTGTGCGGGAACCGCGCCCGGAACAGCTCGGGCAGGTTGTGGTCGGTGACGATCCCGAGCTTCGCCGAGAGGAACTGGATCAGCATCGCCATCAGGTTCGCGACCAGCACCACCCACAGCAGCAGGTATCCGTACTTCGCCCCACCCTGGAGATTGGTGGCGAAGTTTCCCGGGTCGACGTATGCGACCGCCGCGACGAACGCAGGGCCGAGCATCGCGAGCGTCGCCCGCAGCCGCCCCTTCGCAAGCAGTCGCTCGAGCGGGCTGTGAACCTCGAGCCCGTCGCGGAGGGCGAGCCCGTCGCGAAGCGCCACCGACCCGGCGTCGGCGGCGGCGCCCTCCAGCGCGGGACCTCCGATCACCGGCGGGGGGGGCGGCGGCGGGGTCACTCGCCCACCTCCACCCGCATCGCGCGCGCCAGCGACCCGCCGAGGACGTGGACGTCGTCGCCGAAGCGGACGAACAGCGGGCCGTCGAACGGCTGCTTGTCGATCACCTCGAGCTCGTCTCCCGGAGCGATGCCCCTGTCGGCGAGGAACCGCAGCATCTCCGGATCGGAGTCCGAGACGCGTGTGAACATCCCGCGGGCGCCCGGAAGGAGGGTCTGGAGGCTCTCGGTCGCACCCTCCTCGATCGTCAGCTCGCGAGTCGGGATCGGATCGCCATGCGGATCCACGGTCGGGTCACCGAGCTTGGCGGCGATCAGCTCCTCGAGCTCCTCCGAGAGCACGTGCTCGAGCACCTCGGCCTCCTCGTGCACGCGGTCCCAGGGGACGCCGAGGCTCTTGACCAGGTACAGCTCGAGCAGCCGGTGGTGGCGCATCACCTCGAGCGCGACCCGACGTCCGTCGTCGGTCAGCGAGACCCCTCGGTACGGGCGGTGCTCGACGAGGCCGAGCTCGTCGAGCCGCTTCACCATGCCCGATGCGGACGCGGCGGTGACGCCGAGGCGGTCGGCGAGCGCATTGGTGGTCACGGTCTCGCTGCCGCGCCGCTCGAGCGCATAGATCGCCTTCGCGTAGTCCTCGATCGCGGATGTGCGCCCCTGCACCGTGTCGTGGCTTGCCATTCTCCAGGTTATGGTACCCCTAAATTTAGATTTTGTCGAGGCCGTTGAGCGGATTGCGCGCCTGGCGGAGCTATTTTTGAAGCCATGACCACGACCGCCGCGCCCGCCTCGGAGTACGAAGCCGTCACCGAGGGCTGCGGCCTTCTCGACCGCTCAGCGCGCGGGAAGCTCTCGCTGACCGGCGCCGGGGCCAAGAGCTTCCTCCAGGGCCAGGTCAGCAACGACGTCGAGGCGCTCTCGCCCGGGACCGGCTGCTACGCCGCGTTCCTCACCCCGAAGGGCAAGATGTTGGGCGATCTGCGGGTGCTCGACGGTGGCGAGGAGTTGCTGCTGGACACCGAGCGAGTCGCGCTCCAGCCGCTGTTCAACCTGATCCGGCGCGGGACGATCGGCTACGACGCCCAGCTCCACAAGCGCACGCTCGAGCGCGGGCTGCTGTCGCTGATCGGCCCCGGCTCAGCCGCGCTCGCCGGCGCTGGCGACCTCGACACCGCCGAGCACTCCCACGTGGCGCTTGAGGTGGCCGGCGTGCCGGCGAGAGCGATCCGCACCGACGTCGGGATCGACCTCCTCTGCGGCTCCGAGCGGACCGACGCGCTCCGCGACGCGCTGGTCGCCGCGGGCGCCGTGCCCGTGTCGGAGGACACGGCTGAGTGCCTGCGGATCGAGCGCGGGCGACCGCGGTACGGAGTCGAGCTCGACGACCGGGTGATCCCGCAGGAGGCGGGGCTCAACGAGCGAGCCGTCTCGTTCACAAAGGGCTGCTACGTCGGTCAGGAGACCGTCGCCCGGCTGCACTACCGGGGCAAGCCGAACCGGTTGCTGCGGGGCCTGCGCCTGTCAGAGCCCGTCGACCCGGGCGCTCCTCTGACGAGCGGCGAGCGCGAGGTCGGGGTGCTCGCGAGCGTCGCTGTCTCGCCACGGCTCGGACCGATCGGGCTGGCGCTCGTCCGGCGCGAGGCCGAGGTCGGGTCGCGCGTCGCCGTCGGCGGCGGCGCCGGCGCCGAGCTCGTCGAGCTGCCGTTCGGCTGATCCCGAGGCGAGCCGCTCCAGCGCCTCGGGGCTCGGGGCCGGGTCGAGCGCAAGCTGCGGAAGGTCCGGATGGGAGGCGAGGTACGTCGCGACGATCCGCACCTCGTCGACCTCGTCCGGCGGGACGTGCGCCCCGACCTCGCCGGCCCGGCCTCCCCGCCGCAGAGCCGCGACCGTCCGCTCTCTCAGCTCGTCGGGATCGTCCGGGAGTGGGCCCCAATCCACCAGCCGTCCTCCGACCAGCCAGAACCCATCGCGCCGGGAGGGGTCGGCCGGGTGCGAGGCGAGAACGAGGCGCGGCCGCGCGTGGGTGGCCTCGAGCACGCCGCCCAAGCGTGCGACGATCAGCCGCAGCCGTCGCAACCGCCGCCGCAGCCAGGCCGCGCGCTCGTAGCGCCGCTCGGCGGAGGAGGCGCGCATCTGGCGCTCGACGTGCTCGAGCAGCCTGCTCGCACCGTCTCCCATGAACAGCCGGAGCGCCTCGTCGAGCCGCCGGCGGTACAGGTTGGGGTCGAGGTCGCCCAGGCACGGTGACAGGCAGCGCCCCATCTGGCCATACGCCGATGGATGCTCGCGGTGGGGAAGGCGGCGTCCGCAGTGGCGCAGTCCGAACAGCGAGTCGATCTGCTCGACGAGCTCGCGCGCGAGCGACCTGCCGCGGAGCGGTCCGACCGAGACCGCATGGCCGGCGGCCGGCTCGGCCGATACCTCGAGGATCGGGAACGGGATGTCCAGCCGGCAGCGGATGTAGACGAGCCGGTCGTCACGCCGGGTCAGGCGGATGTTCCCGGGCGGGGCGAGCTCCTTGATCAGCCGGTTCTCGAGCACCAGCGCGCCGAGCTCCGAGCAGGTGGGCTGGTAGTCGACCACGGACGCGTGCGGGCTCCAATCCGCCGGCCCGCTCGACGGCGCGAAGTGAGCACGCGCCCGGCTGCGGATCGACACCGACTTGCCGACGTACAGCGCTCGGCCCGTGCCGTCACGAAACAGGTACACGCCCGGATCTCGCGGCAGCTCGGAGAAGTCGAGCTGCGGAAGCGCGGCGATCGCGAGCGCGCGCCGTCGCTGGCGGGACCTCCGCTGACGGCGCGGGCGGAGCACCGCGACCGCGTCGGCCACCGTGGCCGCGTTAGCGCAGAGGCGTGGGAACAGGGCGCAGAGCACCCTTGCGCACGTCTCCGCATCGGGCAGCGCGCGATGGGCGCTCTCGACCTCGATCCCCAGCGAGTCGGCGAGCGCGCCGAGGCGGCGCTCGCGCTGTAGGGGCAGCAGCACGCGCGCCAGCGCCGCGGTGCACAGGACCGGCTGCTCCGGCCACTCAACGCCGATCCGCTCAAACGCCTGGCGCAGCACACGGCGATCGAACGGCGCGTTGTGGGCGACGAGGACACGGCCGCGGAGCTGCGGGATGAGCGCTTCGACCACATCCTCGAGCGCCGGCGCACCGTCGAGCATCTCCTGCGTGATCCCGGTCAGACGTCCGATTCCGCGACGGAGCGACACGCCTGCCCGCACGAGCGAGCTCCAGCGGTCGTGGAGCTCACCACCGCCGACGAGCACCGACCCAACCTCGATCAGCTGGCAGGCGTCTCCGCCGAGACCATTGGTCTCGGTATCGACGACCAGGAACTCAGCGGTGGCGATCGGCTGCTCGAGCAGTCCCAAGCACCGCGTGATACGCCCAGCCCCGGACGGCATGCAACCGATCCTGCGAGCAAATCCGTGTCTCGGCGACCGGCCTCGCGGGTACCCTGACGCCATGGAAGCTAAGGAAGGAGTCCTGAGGTGACCACTATTGCCTTCGACGCCGACCGGATTCGCGAACTCGACCTAGGGACGCAGCAGGCATGGAGCGCCTACAGGGAGACTCTCCGCGACCTCGCCGGCGAGGAATACGAGCGCGTGGAGGCGGAGTCCTGGGATGAGCTTCAGCGGGATCTGCGCCGCCTGGCGCGACAGCGGAAGACGCTCGTAGCCAAATCCGCCTGATTCTCGTCCGCGTTATGCGCCGCGGTCCTTTAGGGTTGTGTGCTCTTGGAGAGGAGAGCCTTCAGGATGGGCTTCAAGCGGATCGGGATCATCGCCATCTCAACGGTTGCAATCGCGGGCTGCGGTAGCAGCGCGCATTTCGCCAACCGGCCGAGTCCGCCGGTCCCGGTCAACCTGACCGTCTACATCAACGACCAGCGCGTGTCGGTGTCGCCCTCGGCAGTCGGCGCCGGCCCTGTCGTGCTGATCGTCACGAATCAGGCGAGCACCGCCGAGTCCTTGACCGTGCTTCCCGCCGGCGCCGCAGCGGCCCAGCCGATCGCCGACACCGGCCCGATCAACCCTCAGGCCACCACACAGGTCACGGTCAACCTGAACACTCCGGGGAGCTATACCGTCGGGATCACGCCAAACGCCTCGACCGAGGCCGCGGCGGCGCTTCCGACCGGCGTCCGGCCGGCCGTGTTGCGGGTCGGCCAGCCCCGGGCCAGCGGCAGCAACCAGCTCCTGCAGCCCTAGCGGGCAACCTGGCTAGCCCTAGCGGGCGATCCGCTTCGGCACGACACGATCGTTACAGATTTGCAATACTTGCATGCGTGCAAGCAACTGTGACGTCCGAGAAAGCATTGGCCGCCGACCTCTACGCGCTCGTCGTCCACCTGCACAAGAACTGCAATTCCGATCTGTTCGAAGCGGTCGGCGCACTCGAGCTGTCGCTGACCCAGGTCAAGCTGCTCCACAACCTCGAGGATGCCGCCGACGAGCTCACTCTCAAGCAGGCCGCCGAGCTGGTGCACGTGTCGTTCCCAGCCGCGAGCCGGATGGTCGATGACCTGGTCCGCCGCGGGCTCGTAGAACGGCATGAGGACGTCGAGGACCGCCGGATGAAGCGGGTGCGCCTCACCGACAGCGGCCGCTCCGTGATCCGCACGCTCAACGCGGCCCGGCTCAACGGGCTCGAGCAGTTCGCGCTCGGTCTCTCGCCGCAGGAGCGCGCTGCGCTCGCGCAGGCGCTGGACTGCCTGCTCGCCCGGGCCGACGTCGCGGCCTGCCGGCCGGAGGCCGTGGAATGACCGCGCGGATCCAGGCGCACCGTCACCGCTTCGTAACGGACGAGAACAGGCGCTGGTGGACGCTCGGGGCGATGTGCTTCGCGCTGTTCATGCTGATGCTCGACAACACGGTCGTGAACGTCGCGCTCCCGTCGATCCAGCGCGATCTGCACGCGTCGCTGTCGGCGCTCGAATGGACGATCAACGCCTACACGCTCACGCTCGCGGTGTTCATGGTCACCGGCGGCCGGCTCGGGGACATCTTCGGCCGCAGGAGGATGTTCCTGTTCGGAGTCGTCCTGTTCGGGCTCTCGAGCCTCGCGATCGGAGTGTCTCCCAACGGGACCGTGCTCGTCGCCTTCCGCGCCGTCCAGGGAATCGGCGCGGCATTCATGATGCCGGCGACGCTCTCGATCATCACCCAGGCGTTCCCGGCGGAGCAGCGCGGCATGGCGATTGGAACCTGGGCAGGAGTGAGCGCGATGGCGCTCGCGATCGGCCCGGTGCTCGGCGGCTTTCTCACCGAGTCGGTGAGCTGGCGGGCGATCTTCTTCCTCAACCCGCCGATCGCGCTGGTCGCGATCGCAGTCACGCTGTTCGCCACCCGGGAGAGCCGTGACGAAACCGTCGGTCGCTCGGTCGACTACCCGGGGATCATCGCGCTGACGGTCAGCCTCACCGCGCTGGTGCTCGCGCTCGTGGAGGGCAACAGCTGGCACTGGGGATCCGCGGGGATCATCTCGCTGTTCGCGGTGGCAATCATCGGACTGAGCGCATTCGTCCGGATCGAGCTGCACTCCCGCGCGCCGATGGTCCAGTTCGCCTTCTTCCGCTCCCGCACGTTCCTGGGCTCGAACCTCGTCGCGTTCTTCGTGACGTTCGCGATGTTCTCCCAGTTCTTCTTTCTAACCCTGTACATGCAGAACGTGCTGCACTACTCGCCGCTTCAGGCGGGACTCCGTTTCCTGCCGTCGACCGTTCTGATCATCGCCACCGGCCCGATCGCCGGACGACTCTCTGACCGGATCGGATCGCGTCCGCTGATGACGCTGGGGCTGCTGCTCGTCTCGACCGCGCTGCTGATCCAGTCGGGCCTCACGGTCCACAGCGGCTACGGCCTGCTGCTCCCGGGCTTCATCCTGATGGGCCTCGGGATGGGGCTCGTGATGTCGCCGATGAGCACCGCCGCGATGAACGCCGTGGACCGTACGAAGGCCGGCGTCGCCTCCGGCACGCTCTCGATGAGCCGAATGGTCGGAGGGACGTTCGGGGTCGCGGTGATGGGCGCACTCGTCACGGGGATCGGACGCTCGAAGCTCGACGCGTCCCTTCCTCACGTTTCGGCCGCCACGCGTACCACGATCGCCAACTCCCTCGGCGCCGGCGGCACCACGGTCCACGCCTCTCACGTCGTCGTCACAGCCACCAACGACGCGTTCGTCGCGGCCCTCAGCGTCGGTTTGACGGTCGGCGCGATCGTCGCCGCTGCGGCCGCCGTGATGGCGGCGGTGCTTGTGAGGCGCACGCCGGCGGTGGCGCCTGCCGTCCCCGAGCCTCAGGTGCGCGCCGAAACCGCCGCCGCCGAGCTCGCCGCCTGACGGTACGCCTCCGCGGCGGCACGGGTACGATCCGGCTCCGCAGCCCCGTGCCCCGAGTCCAGGAAGGTGCAACCGCATTGGCAGTTGATCTGAGCCAAGTTTCGATCGTCGACACCGAGCCCGGCGAGCTGCCGAGCACGATGGCCGCCTGGGTGATCCGCCAGGAGCGAGAGGGCGACCCGATCGACGCGTTCCAGCTGGAGGAGATCGAGGTCCCCGAGCCAGGCGCGTTCGAGGTGATCGTGCGCGTGATGGCGGCGGGCGTGAACTTCAACAACGTGTGGGCGGCCCAGGGCAAGCCCGTGTCCGTGTTCGGCTACGGCGACCACCCCCAGTACGGGCATCACATCGGCGGCTCGGACGCGTCGGGCGTGGTGTGGAAGGTCGGTGAGGGGGTCACGCGCTGGAAGCCCGGCGACGAGGTCGTGATCCACTGCAACCAGGCCTCTTACGAGGACCCCGAGGTGCATGGGCTCGATCCGCTCGCTGCCCCGTCGCAGAGGATCTGGGGCTACGAGACGACCTGGGGCTCATTCGCCCAGTTCACCAAGGTGCAGGCCCAGCAGCTGCTCCCGCGGCCGCAGAACTTGACCTGGGAGGAGGCTGCGTCGTACGGGCTCGTGTACTTCACCGCCTACCGGATGCTGATCGACCGCTGCCGGCTCCAGGCCGGACACCGCGTGCTGATCTGGGGCGCGGCGGGCGGTCTCGGGGTGTTCGCCACCCAGCTCTGCAAGGCCGCCGGCGCCGAATCCGTCGGCGTCGTCTCCTCCGAGGAGAAGGGCAAGCTCGTGACGCAGCTCGGGGCCACCGGGTACATCAACCGCAACGACTACGCCGGGATGATGCGCAAGGGAGGCGAGACCGACGAGGAGGAGAAGGCCCGCTTTGGCGAGTCGCGACGCTTCTCCAAGGCCGTCAAGGAGATCCTAGGAGATGCCCCCGACATCGTGTTCGAGCACGTCGGGAAGGCGACCTTCCCGACGTCGGTGTTCGTGGTCAAGCCGTTCGGGAAGGTCGTGATCTGCGCCGGGACGACCGGGTACAACCTCGATTTCGACGTGCGCTACCTGTGGATGCGCCAGAAGGAGATCCTCGGGTCGCACTTCGCCAACGCCTACGAGTCGATGAAGGCCAACGAACTGATCGAGCAGGGGCTGATCCGCCCGGTCCTGTGGCGCACGATGGGATTCGAGGGCGTGCCCGAGGCTCATCAGCTGATGCTCGAGAACAAACACCTCGGGAAGATCGCGATCCTCGTCGGCGCCACCGAGGAGGGCCAGGGCCGGAACGTCGACGGGCCCGGAGGGATCCGCGCCGAGGTCGGAGCGTAGTCATGGCCGGCGTGGTCCACATTCCCTGGTACGCGACGATCCTCCGCCACGAGCAACTCGCCGCGGACGTCGGGGCGGTCGCCCCGCTCGCGATGCGCTACGGAGCGACCAAATACGCGGTGCACCACAACCAGGACGACCGCTACAAGATCCTGCAGATGGCCTGGTTCGAGTCAAAGGATGACTGGTACCGCTACTGGGACGGCCCCGAGATGGTCGAGTTTCGCCGCCGCAACTCCAGCCGCTACCAGATCCCGCTCAACTACATCTGGCACGAGGAAATCGCGGCTGGTGCGCTCGGCCCCGAAGTCGCGCTCGAGCTCGAGCCCGCACCGGAGCCGGAACCCCAAGTCGCAAGTTGATGACACCGCGCGCGCCGGGCGCCCGTATGCTTGGAACATGACCCGCGCGCACAAGGTCATCAACCTGATCGGCGTACCGCTTCCGCTGATCGGGCTGGTCGCCGCGATCGTGCTGCTGTGGAATCGTGCCGTCGGCCCGCTCGAGCTGGCGCTGCTGGCCAGCACCTACGTGATCACGTGCCTCGGGGTGACGCTCGGCTACCACCGGATGTTCACCCACCGGGCATTCGAGTCCTCGCGCGCGTTCCGCGCGGTGATCGCGGTGGTGGGCTCGATGGCGGTGGAGGGATCGGTGATCACCTGGGTCGCCGACCACCGCAAGCACCATGCGTTCACCGACCAGGCGGGCGACCCGCACTCGCCCCACCTGAGCGGCCCGGGCTTCTGGGGCGGAGTCAAGGGCCTGTGGCACGCTCACATCGGCTGGCTGTTCGAGACGGTGGGCACAGCGGACAAGCAGCGGTTCGCGGGGGACCTCGTCAAGGATCGCGTCCTGCGCGTGATCGACAAGCTGTTCGGGCTGTGGGTGCTTCTCAGCTTCGCGATCCCGTTCGGGCTTGGCTGGATCATCGGCGGCGGCCTCGGCGCCGCCCTCACTGCCCTGCTGTGGGGCGGGTTCGTGCGCGTGTTCCTGCTGCACCACGTCACCTGGTCGATCAACTCGATCTGCCACTTCTTCGGTCGCAAGCGGTTCGACATCGAGGACGAGTCGCGCAACGTGTTCTGGCTCGCACCGCTGTCGATGGGCGAGGCCTGGCACCACAACCATCACGCGTTCCCGACCTCCGCATTCCACGGACTGCGCTGGTGGGAGCGGATGGCCGATCCGACGGGGCTGATGATCGCGCTGCTCGAGAAGCTCGGGCTCGTCTGGAACGTGGTCCGCGTGAGCCCCGAGAAGCAGCTCGCGAGGGCTCTTCGGCCGGAGCCGAAGGGCGCCAAGGCGCTGCCGGGCCAGGCCTAACCCGCCTCCAGGGGCGCCATCGTCAAACCCGCCGAGTCGAGGCGCTCCCAGTAGCGCTCGGCCTCCTCGCGCGGACCCGCCCAGACGATCGCCTGACCGGTGTTGTGGATCTTGTCCGCGAACCGGTAGCCGTCGGCCAGCGACACCCCCGGGATCACGCCGGCGAGCGTCTCGGCGACGTGATCGAAGGTGTTGAAGTCGTCGTTGAGGACGATCACCCTCCAGGCAGCCCCCATCCCGCTCCCGGGTCCTCCCACCCGGGGAAGCTCAACGATCTGCGACATCCGTACTCAGCATACCCGCGCTAAAGCGGGCTCAAGAATCGGCTTCTGCACGCTTGCGCCAGTACCGCTCGAGGCCTTGGTATAGCTGCTCCGGGGGCGCGGCCTGGGTGTAGGCACCGCGGATCTCGGGCGCCGCTCGCTCGGCGATCTCGGCCTGGATTCCGGAGATGAACGAGTCCTGACCCTGGACGCGGACCCGAGCGGCCCACTCGTCAAGCCGGCCGGAAACCTCCTCCAGCTGCGCTCCGACGTCCTCGTAGACACCGAAGTGAGTCACCGCCAGCCGGTCCGGCTGCCACGCCGCGATCAGCGCGATCGATTCGTGCCAGGCCGTTAGGTCGATGTCGGGCGGCGGCGTCGGCGGGATCGTGAGCGCATCGGCCGCGATCCGCACGCCGCCGACGTCGCCCACGTACGCGGTCGAATCGCGCAGGTAGCTGACGTGGTGGGACGCGTGCCCCGGGGTGTAGGCGACCTCGAAATCATTATTGATCACCCGCTCTACCCCCCTCAGCGCGCGGATGTTGCGCTCGGGAACCGCCACCACCTCCCCCCACAGCCGGTCCATGTCCGCGCCGTACAGCCTCCGGGCGCTCCCGAGGAGCTTCGTCGGGTCGATCAGATGCGGCGCTCCGCGCTCATGGACGTACACCTCGAGCTCCGGCCAGCGCTCGACGAGCGACCCGCTGGCCCCGGCGTGATCGAGGTGGATGTGCGTCAGGAGCAGCGCGCGCGGGCGCTCCCCGCCGAGCGCCTCGAGCAACACGTCCATGCACGAGGCCGGCCCCGGGTCCACGAGCACGCCATCGACCGCAAAGCAGCCGATCACCCGCTCGCGGCCGAGGTGCTTGACGTCGATCAGCCGGCCGGCCACGGAGCGGCAGACTATTTGAGCTTGCGGGTCTCCTCGGTTGGGAGAGCCGGCGGCTCCGCGGGGGCGACCGGCGGCATCGTGGTCGTCGCCTCGCTCTCCTGCTCGACCGCGTCGCCCGGCTCGGAGGACAGCTCGTCGGCCGCGCGGTCACGGTCGCCTGCCTCCGCGTCGTGGAGCTCGTCGTCATCGTCCCAGTGGTCGAGCTCCTCGTCGTCCCATTTGTCGAGCGCTCCGGCCTCGGCGGGCTCGGGCGCTTGCGCCGGAGCGTCCTCTGGAGCCGCCGGAAAGCGCTCGGCCGCGGAGTCCGCGAGCGCGAGCAGGGAGCGTGCAAGCTCTCTTGCATCCTCGACTATCCGATGGCGTTCGCCCCAGATCCGGTCGGTCTCGGAGTCGAGCTCGGTGACGCGCTCGCGGGCGCCAGACGTGATCTCGCTCGCCTCCCGGCGCGCCGCTTCGAGGCGCTCCTCGGCCTCGCTGCGGGACTGGGCGGTGATCTGCTCGGCGGTCTCGTGGGCGCGCTGGAGGATTGAGGAGACCTCCTCCCCCACACGCCCGAGGGCCCTGCGGACCGCAGCCTCGGGCGAGCGCGTGGCCTGGAGCTCGGCGACCAGCTGGCTGGTCTGCCTGACGTATGCGTCGACCGCCAGGCGGTCGTACCCCCGCAGCACGGTCGGGAAGTCGACATCGGCAACTGTGGGCAACGGATCGTCCGGAATGGTCGCCAGCGGCGCTGTGATCTCCTGTATCAGCGAGTGCTCGGTTGCGGCGGTGCTTTGATCGGGCATGGCCCCACGTTACCCGAGCCTCGCCACCTGCGAACACCGGACCATAAAATGGCCTGCATGCCAGACAAGCCCTCACCGCGCCTCCCCGAGCCCGATCGGCCTTGGCTGATGCGCACCTACGCGGGTCACTCCGACGCCAAGCGCTCGAACGAGCTCTACCGCCGCAACCTCGAGAAGGGCCAGACGGGGCTCTCGGTCGCGTTCGATCTACCCACCCAGACCGGCTACGACCCCGACCACGAGCTCGCGCGGGGCGAGGTCGGCAAGGTCGGGGTCTCGATCGCGCACAAGGGCGACATGCGGACGCTGATGGACGGGATCCCGCTGGAGGAGATGAACACCTCGATGACGATCAACGCGACCGCGGCGTGGCTGCTCGCGCTCTACATCGTCACCGCGGAGGATCACGGCGTCCCGGAGGATCAGCTCCAGGGCACGACCCAGAACGACATCCTCAAGGAGTATCTGTCTCGGGGCACCTACGCGTTCCCACCCGGCCCGAGCATGCGGCTGATCGCCGACACGATCGCGTACACGGTCGAGCACGTGCCGCGCTGGAACCCGATCAACATCTGCTCCTACCACCTCCAGGAGGCGGGGGCCACGCCCGTCCAGGAGATCGCTTACGCGATGAGCAACGCGATCGCGGTGCTCGACGCCGTTCGCGAGCGTGTCGAGGAGAGCCTCATGGGCAGCGTGTTCGGCCGGATCTCGTTCTTCGTGAATGCCGGCGTCCGCTTCATCGAGGAGCACGCAAAGCTGCGCGCGATGTCCGCGTTGTGGGATGAGCTCGGTCGCGAGCGCTACGGCGTCCAGGACGAGAAGCTCCGCCGCTTCCGCTACGGGGTCCAGGTCAACTCCCTGGGGCTTACCGAGATGCAGCCTGAGAACAACGTCTACCGGATCGCGCTCGAGGCGCTCGCCGTGACGCTCGCCCGTGGCACCCGCGCCCGCGCCGTTCAGCTCCCGGCGTGGAACGAAGCGTTGGGGCTCCCGAGGCCCTGGGACCAGCAGTGGTCGCTGCGCCTCCAGCAGATCCTCGCCTACGAGACCGACCTGCTCGAGTATCCCGGACGTGTTCGAGGGCTCCAAGGTGATGGACGGCCTCGTCGGCGAGCTGGTCGCCGGCTCACGCGCGGAGATGGAGCGCGTCGCCGAGCTGGGCGGGGCGGTCGACGCGGTCGAATACATGAAGGCCTCGCTGGTGGAGTCCCACCGCGGGCGCTGGCAGCGGATCGAGTCCGGCGAGCTCACCGTGGTCGGCATGAACAGGTTCACCTCCAGCGAGCCCTCCCCCCTGACCGCCGACGCCGACGGCGGGATCCTGGTGGTCGATCCCGAGGTGGAGTCCGAGCAGCGCGCCGCGCTCGAGCGCTGGCGCGCCGAGCGAGACCAGCGCGCCGTCGACGAGGCGCTGGCCGAGCTGGCGCGGGTGGCGCGCGACGACGCTCGAGAACATCATGCCGGCGTCGATCGCCGCGGCCCGCGCGGGCGCGACGACCGGCGAATGGGCGCAGACCCTGAGGGATGTGTTCGGCGAGTACCGGGCGCCGACCGGCGTCGGCGAGGCCGCCGCCGTCCCGAGCGAAGATGTCGCCGAGCTCCGTGACGAGGTCGAGCGTGTCAGCGAGGCGCTCGGGCGCCGGCTCAAGTTCCTGGTCGGAAAGCCTGGTCTCGATGGCCACTCGAATGGAGCCGAGCAGATCGCCGTGCGAGCCCGGGACGCGGGCATGGACGTCGTCTACGAGGGGATCCGGCTGTCGCCCTCCCAGATCGCGACGTCCGCCGCGCAGGAGGGCGTTCACGTCGTCGGGCTCTCGATCCTGTCCGGATCGCACCGTGAGCTGGTTCCGGCGGTGCTCGAGGCGATGCGCGCCGCCGGCGCGGGCGACGTCCCGGTGGTGCTCGGCGGGATCATCCCCGAGTCCGACGCGGAGGCGCTGCGCGGGGCAGGTGTCGCGGCGGTCTACACCCCCAAGGACTGGGACCTCAACCGGATGATGCGGGACATCGTCGGCCTCGTCGCCGCGCGTCACGGCATCGACGTCCCAGTCCCCGCTTGACGCCTTCCCCCCCGGACGGCCGACAGCTCGGTGCCCGCCTGCGAGAGCGCGACCTGAAAGCCGCGCCCGCGGTCCTGAACCTCCTGGAGAGCCGCACGCCCGCCGCCCGCGAGCAGGCCGCGGCGCTGCTCGCCGCCGTCTCGCCCGCCGCGCTCGGCGCCGAGGCGCCCGGGCATGTCGTCGGCGTGACCGGTCCCCCGGGGGTCGGGAAGTCGTCGCTGCTCTCGCGGCTGGCGGCGGAGTGGCGTGGGCGCGGTCGGTCCGTGGCGATGCTCGCCGTCGACCCGACCTCCAGGCGCTCCGGCGGCGCGCTCCTCGGTGACCGCGCCCGGATCGAGGTCGATCCCTCGGACGCAGGTGTGTTCATTCGCTCCACCGCCGCCGGTGACCGGGTCGGAGGCCTCGCACCCGCGACTCGCGCCGCGGCGGCCGCGCTGGCGGTGGCGTTCGACGTCGTCGTGATCGAGACGGTCGGCGTCGGCCAGTCCGAGACCGAGGTCGCCGACGTCGCCGACACCGTAGCCGTGGTCGTGCAGCCGGCTTCCGGCGACGTGCTCCAGTTCCTGAAGGCGGGCATCATGGAGATCCCGGACGTGCTCGTGGTGACCAAGTCGGACCTCGGCCGGGTCGCGCAGCGGGCGGTGTCGGACCTGCGCGCGGCGCTACGCGCGCTCGGGTCCACCGAAACCGCTGTCGTCGCGGTGTCCTCGGTTGCTCCCCCCGCCGGCATCGATGAGCTCGCTGACGCGCTCGATGCGCACCGTGAGCGTCTCGACCTCCCGGCCCGGCGCCTTCGTGCCAGGAGGATGCACGCACTCGCGGACTTCGCCGCCGAGCACGGTGAGCGCGGCCTGCGTGCGCTGGGCGGCCGGCGCAAAGCCGAGCGCTGGCTGGGCGACCAGGATCCCGCGTTCGACGTGCCCTCGCTCCTGGAGGCCCTCGACCGCGAGGCCGCCGCGGGATGAGCCGCGTCGTCCTTCCGGGCGAGCCGCTGGTGGACAGCCCGACGTCGGTCCGGCCGTGGCGGGACTCAGACGCCGGAGAGCTCGTGCGGATCTGCCAGGACCCGGAGATCCCGCAGTGGACGGCGGTGCCATCGGATTACGGCGATGCCGACGCGCGCAGCTACCTGCTGCACCGCCACGACGCGGTCCTCGCCGGGTCCGCCGCACCTTTCGCGATCGTGAGCACGACCGGAGAGGAGCTGATCGGCTCGATCTCGCTGGTGCGAGTCGTGTGGGAGCACCGCCGCGCCGAGGTGGGGTACTTCCTGGCGCGCGAGGCCCGTAGGAAGGGCCACGCGACGCGCGCCGTGGAGCTGGTCTGCGGGTGGGCGTTCCGCTCGTTGGGGCTGGAGCGGGTCGACCTGCTCGCGGCAACCGGCAACATCGCTTCGCAGCGGGTCGCCGAGCGCTGCGGATTCGAGCGGGAGGCGGTCCTGCGCTCGTACATGCGCGGCAAGGGCACGCAGCTCGACATGGTGGCGTTCGGGCTCCTCGCGCCCGCGGCTTGAGACCGCAGGGCGCTCGGCGTTTGCCCGGATGGCCACCGGCTAGCCTTCCCTTATGCACCGCGAGCCGCTGCGAGACGGACACGGCCGGCTGATCGGCGATCTCCGCGTCTCGGTCACGGATCGCTGCAACTTCCGCTGTCAGTACTGCATGCCCGCCGAGGGCCTTCCGTGGCTCGAGCGCAGCGAGGTCCTGAGCTTTGAGGAGATCACGCGGCTCGTCGAGCTGATGGCGACGATGGGCGTGCGCGACATCCGCCTGACCGGCGGCGAGCCGCTCGTGCGCCGGGAGTTTCCGCGCCTGGCGGCGATGTTGAGCGACATCGGAGACGTCGAGGAGGTCTCCGTGACGACCAACGGCTATCTGCTCGAGCGGGACGCCGAGGCGCTCGTGAAGGCCGGCGTCGACCGCTTCAACGTGTCGATGGATTCGCTCCAGCGAGACCGCTTCTACGAGCTCACCCGGCGCGACGCCCTCCCGCAGGTGCTCCGCGGGCTGGAGCGGCTCGGCGGGTTCCCCGAGGCGCACCCGATCAAGATCAACGCGGTCGCGATCCGGGGGTTCACGGAGGAGGAGGTGCTCCCGTTTGCGGAGCTCGCGCGTCGGAGCCCCTATGAGGTGCGATTCATCGAGTTCATGCCGCTCGACGCTGACCATGCCTGGACGTCTGACCAGGTGCTGACCGGCGCCGAGACCCGGGCCGCGATCGACGCGGTCTACCCGCTCGCGCCCGAGCCGCGCGAGCCGAGCGCAACGGCGAAGGTCTACCGGTTCGCCGACGGCCACGGGAAGGTCGGATTCATCAACCCGGTTTCCGAGCCGTTCTGCGCCGATTGCAACCGGATTCGCATGACCGCCGACGGCCGGCTTCGGACATGCCTGTTCTCGCTGAACGAGACCGATCTCCGGGGTCCGCTTCGGGCCGGTGCCGACGACGGCGAGCTCGAGCAGATCATCAGGGACGCCGTCTGGCGCAAGGAGCTTAAGCATCACGTGGGCGAGCCCGGATTCATCCAGCCGGCGCGGACAATGTCCGCGATCGGCGGTTAATCAGGGCTCAACAGTCCCGTGCACCATCATTAGTAGCTGATGCTGCTGCTGATTCTGTTCGCGCTGCTCGCCGGCGCCGGGACCGCGATCACGCCGTGCGTGCTGCCGGTGCTCCCGGCGCTGCTGTCGGCGAGTGCCACGGGAGGCCGTCGCCGGCCGCTCGGGATCGTGCTCGGGCTGGCGATCACGTTCACGATCGCGATCGTCGCGCTCGCGCAGCTGGTCAAGGGCGTGGGGCTCGCGAGCGGCGCCGCTCGGGATGTGGCGATCGTCGCGCTGTTCGTGTTCGGTATCGCGATGCTGTTCCCCGATCTCGCGGCGCGGGTCCAGGCGCCCCTGTCACGGCTCGCTCGCTTCGGGCCGAGCTCGCGGGGCACCGGCTTCTGGTCCGGTCTGGCCGTCGGCGGAGCGCTCGGGTTCGTGTGCGCCCCGTGCGCGGGCCCGATCCTGGCCGCGGTCACCGCGGTCAGCGCGTCGACCGGTCCCTCGGTCCGGGTGGTCGTGGTGGCGCTTGCCTTCGCGGCAGGGCTCAGCGGGATGATGCTCCTGTATGCGCTCGGTGGCCGCGCCGTGCTGGCGCGGATCAGGCGGGTCGCCCGCGGCCCGATCGTCGAGCGCGGGCTCGGCGTCGTGCTGATCCTGACCGGCGTCGTGATGGCGACCAACCTCGACGTCCGCTTCGAGGAGGCGCTCGCCAAGGACACGAGCCTCCCGGCGTTCCTCGTCGACCCGACCCGCTCGCTGGAGAACTCGAGCGCCGTTCAGAACCGGCTTGCCTCACTGCGCCCGCCGTCCCGGTTCGCCACCCGGCAGGCCAAGGAGGCCGCGGCCAAGCCGATGCCGCCCGCGGCGGGCGTGGGGATCCCGGGCATCAGTACCCCTCCCCTTCCCGATCTCGGCCCGGCGCCCGAGTTCACGGACACGCAGCAGTGGTTCAACACGCCTTCGGGTGCGCCGCTCACTCTCGCCGGGCTCCGGGGTCATGTGGTGCTCGTGGACTTCTGGACCTACACCTGCATCAACTGCATCCGGACGCTCCCGTTCCTCAAGGGCCTGTACGCCACGTACCACCCGTACGGCCTCGAGATCGTGGGCGTCGAGTCTCCTGAGTTCACGTTCGAGCAGGAAGCCGGGAACGTCGCCCAGGCGGTCCGCTCCGACGGCATCCGCTACCCGGTCGTTCAGGACAACAACCTCGGGACCTGGAACGCCTACCAGAACGAGTACTGGCCGGCCGAGTACCTGATCGACTCGCGCGGCGAGGTCCGCCACACCCAGTTCGGGGAGGGTGACTACAAGCAGAGCGAGGCCGCCGTCCGCGAGCTCCTCCACGAGGCCGGCGTCGCCCAGCTGCCGCCACCGATGAGCGCCACCGCGATCATGCCCTCCGCCGGGCTGGATACCCCGGAGACCTATCTCGATTTCCAGCGCGGACAAGGATTCGCCCAGTCCCTGCAGCAGGGGGTCCACTCGTACGCCGGGACCGCAAACCCGTCCCTGAACCAGTTCGCGCTTCGCGGAACCTGGCGGGTGGGCTCCGAATCGGCCACGCCGACGGCCTCGGGCGCCGCGATCGAGGCCGGGTTTCAGGCTGCCCACGTGTACCTGGTCTTGACCTCCTCAGGCGGCGTCCCGCGCCAGGTGCGCGTGCTGCTCGACGGCCGGCCGATCCCGGCCCACGCCGCGGGCGCCGATGTGCGCGGCGGTGTCGTGACCGTGCGCGGACAGCGTCTTTACTCACTCGTCACGTTCCCGCACGCCGAGCAGCACTCGCTCACCGTCGAGGTCCCTCCGGGCGTCAGCGCCTACGACTTCACGTTCGGCTAGCGGGACGCACGGTGCGGCGGTCGAGCATCGCCGTCGCCTGCAGCAGGTCGTCGGGGGAGTTGACGTTGAACAACGCCTCCGGATCCTCCACCGGGAAGGCCACCGGGTCGAGCGCCGCGACCGCTTCGCGCATGGACACATCGTTGCCCTGGAGGGCCACGGTCAACGGCTCGAGCGCAGCCGGCTGGTAGCACCCGAGCAGCGGCTGTGAGCGTCCGCCGGCAGTGGGGATCACCGCGCCCGCCGCCCCGCAGTCCGTCTCGCTGATCCGGCGGACCAGTCCGGAGGTCACGAACGGGAGGTCCACAGCGCACACCATCACCGGCCTGCCGTCCGCCAGGCCCAGCGCGTGGACGATGCCGAGCAGCGGATGGCGGGGCTCATCCGGCTCGATCCACACGCTCACTCCGGCCAGGCTCGGGAGCTCGGTGTCGATCTTGGCGACGATCGCCACGCTCCCCAGCGCTCTCCACATCGCCTCCAGGGGATACGAGATCAGCGGCCGGCCCCGAAGGTTGACGATCGCCTTCGAGCCCCCAATCCTGTGGCCCTGTCCGCCCGCAAGGATCACACCGATCGGATCCCGGCGCCGATGGAGAATGGGGTCCCGGCGGCGACGCATCAGCGGCTCGAGCCGTGCTCGCTCACAGTGCCATCGTAGAATCAACTCGATGGAGGGCTCAACCTCGGTAAAGAGCTGGCTGCGCTGCTATCGCTGCTGGTCCCAGAACCTCGAGGTCCAGGTCCACTACGAGGGCATCCACCGAATCGATCCCGACAGCGGCGAGCGGGGCGAGGTCGTCGACGAGATGCAGGAGGCGGTGGTCCAGTGCCTGGAGTGCATGCACGACCAGCCGCATCTCGGGTTCCACAACGGGCGCGTGGAGCCGATCGAAGACCGCTGGGAGCGGATGATCGCCGGGACGCCGTGGGTCGCGTCCTGCACCGTCACCGTAGACGCCGACGATGTCGAGACCTGCTCGGGCCCCGAGGCGGGCGACGCCCTCTCATACGCCGCGTTCGGCGACCACGGGACGCGCGAGTTCTTCACCCACGTCCGCTTCCACAAGCACGATGACGACCGGATCGTCGTCCACCTGCTGGTCGAGCTCTACGCGCGATCGGCCGAAGAGGCGACCCAGGTGCTCGAGGAAGCCGCCCGTGGCTCGCTGACGATCACCTCGCTTGCCGAGGAATCACGTCCGCCCGCAGCGACGGACGACGGGCAGCACTGACCCGCTCCCGCAGCTCCAGGACGATCAGCGCGAGCGCGACCGGCACGGTCGCCGGAAGCTCGGACACGGTCAGGAACAGCAGGTCGAAGACCGCGGCGATCGCGAACGTCAACACGGCCGCGTGCAGCTGCCTGCGCCGGTTTCCGGCCAGGACGGCGCCGAGCAGCGCGGCGACGAACAGATCGCCGTACCCCATCGAGACGGTCCCGAAGATCTCACTCTGAAGCTGAGGCAGCCCACCGGCGGGATGGGCCGCCACGAGCGCCGAGTTGGGCGATTGGAGCAGGTCCGAGACGACCAACCAGACGTCGGCGGCGGCCATCGCGATGATTCCCAGCTTCAGCCAGCGAGGGGGCGCGACCGCCGCCAGCAGCACCCCGAGCGTCACGCAGCTGAGCGCCGACAGCACCGCCGCCGCTGCGCCGCCGGCCAGCGACTTGTGCCACACCCACGCGATCGTGAACAGGACCCCGGTTACGGCGACCGAGAGCGCGAGCCGCCGCGGCCCAACGGGCATACGGCTCCTGATCGCCCAGGCTAGCGCGCCCGCTGCGAGCGGAGGGACCGCGACGAGCGCAAGGTACGTGAGGCCGGTCGCGGTGTCGGATACGAACCGGATCGCGAACACCACCACGACGATTGAGCCGACCGGCACGAGCGCCCAGGCGGGCCCGCGCAACCGCTCGAGCACGGGAATCCTCGGAGCCTCCCGCGGGGCGGCGACGACGCTCGCCTGCAGCGCGAGCAGGCCGGCGTCCGATGGCAGAAACGGCAGGGCCACGCGTCCAGCGTACGTGGCCCGGTGAAGAGCTCGATCAGAACCGCAGGCGGGGCCCGGAGGGCCCGGCCTGCGGCTATCCGCCGAGCCGCGCTATGCGCCGAGCCGCTGCTCGAGCGCCTCGAGCTGGGAGCGCATCTCCGCCGCCAGGTGATCGCCGAACCGCGCGTAGTGCTCGTGGACCTGCGGGAGCTGCTGCTTCCAGGCGTCGGGGTCGACTTCCAGCAGCTGCGCCATCGCAGCCTCCTGGATGTCCAGCCCGGTGAGGTCGATGCCGCCCTCGCCCTGGGGAGGAAGCAGCCCGATCTCGGTCTCGACCGCGTCGGCCTTGCCCTCGCAGCGGCGAAAGATCCACGCCAGCACTCGGGAGTTCTCCCCGAAGCCCGGCCACAGGAAGCTGCCGTCGTCGTCCTTGCGGAACCAGTTGACGTAGAAAACCTGCGGCAGGTTGGCTCCCTCATGGCGTCCGATCTCGAGCCAGTGCGCGAAGTAGTCGGCCATGTTGTAGCCGCAGAACGGCAGCATCGCCATCGGATCGAACCGCAGCTGTCCGATCGCGCCGGCCTGCGCAGCGGTCGTCTCGGAGGACATGATCGAGCCGAGGAACACGCCGTGCTCCCAGCTCCTCGCCTCGTGCACCAGCGGCACGACGGTCGCGCGGCGGCCACCGAACAGGATCGCGTCGATCGGGACCCCGGCGGGGTCGTCCCACTCGGGCGCGATCGACGGACACTGGTCGATCGCCACCGTGAAGCGCGCGTTCGGATGCGCCGCAGTCGTGCCGGAGTCCGGGGTCCAGTCATTCCCGTGCCAGTCGATCAGGTGCGGAGGGGGCTCCGGCGTCAGGCCCTCCCACCAGATATCGCCACCGTCGGTCTGCGCGCAGTTGGTGAAGACGGTGTCGTGGGACATCATCTTCAGCGCGTTGGGGTTGGTGTGCTCGCTGGTCCCCGGGGCGACGCCGAAGAAGCCCGCCTCGGGGTTGACCGCGTACAGGCGGCCGTCCGAGCCGAACTTCATCCACGCGATGTCGTCGCCGATCGTCTCGACCGTCCACCCCTCGAGCGTCGGGATCATCATCGACAGATTGGTCTTGCCGCACGCGCTGGGGAATGCGCCCGCGATGTACTTGCTCTCGCCCTCCGGGGAGGTGAGCTTGAGGATCAGCATATGCTCGGCCAGCCAGCCCTCGTCCCGGGCCATGACCGACGCGATCCGCAGCGCGAAGCACTTCTTCCCGAGTAGCGCGTTGCCGCCGTACCCGGAGCCGAACGACCAGATCTCCCGCGTCTCCGGGAAGTGGACGATGTACTTGTTGTCGGCGTTACACGGCCATGGCACGTCCTCGGCACCGTCCACGAGCGGCATCCCGACCGAGTGCAGGCACGGGACGAAGTCCCCGTCCTCGCCGAGCACGTCGAGCGCATCCTGGCCCATCCGGGTCATGATCCGCATCGACGCTGCAACGTAGGGCGAGTCGGTCAGTTGCACTCCGATATAGGCGATCGGAGAGCCGAGCGGGCCCATCGAGAACGGCACCACGTACATGGTCCGGCCGCGCATCGAGCCGCTGAACAAGTCCTTGAGCGTGTCCCGCATCTCGTCCGGGTCGCGCCAATTGTTGGTCGGGCCGGCGTCCGACTCCTTGGCCGAGCAGATGAACGTCCGATCCTCGACGCGAGCGACGTCCGCGGGGTCGGAGAGGCAGAGATAGGAGTTCGGCTTCTTCGCGTCGGACAGACGCTGGAAAGCCCCTGCGTCGAGCAGGGTCTGCGCCAGTTGGTCGTACTCCTCGGCCGATCCGTCGCACCAGTGGATCTCGTCGGGCTGCGTCAGCTCGGCTACCTCGTCCACCCACGCCTGGAGGCCGGCATGGTTGGAGCTGGCTTGATGCTTCGGGGCGGTATGGGCCATGTGGTTTAACTACTCCTAAGGTTTCGGTGGTGTAGCAAGCCTACCCGCGAGCGGGAATCGATGAAGCCAGCACGGTCCTTGCACGAGGCTGTAGATTTCCGCTCGTATCGGAGAGCACGAGAGGGGGAACGGGGACGTGATTCGCTCCAAGAAGATGCTGGCGTTCGTCGTCGCGGCGATGGCCGTGACGTTGGGGGGTGGCGCCGGGACCGCCGCGGCTCGCAGGCCGCGCCTCCCTTCGATCACCTTCTACAAGGTCGTCTACGAGGGGTCTGGCAGCTACTCGGTCAAGCAGAACGATGGACCCTCGTTTGCGACCGTCGACTCCAGCTACCACTGGAAGGTCAGCTACCTGTTCGCGCTCTTTCACAAGAGCGGCCAAGCGGCGAGCGGAGTGGCCCGGGAGAACAGCGGCGGCGGCGATTGGAAGATCGTGTCCGACAACGGCGCTGACGAGAAGTGCTCGCGAACCGGGGGGCTGAAGACAACCGCGAATGGCGGGATCATCGGACGCGTACAGGGCAACGGAGCCGTGAACATGCACATCGTTCCCGGCGGCAACGAGGACTTCACCACCACGAACGGATCGAGCGGCTCGCAGGCGTGTGACACCACCGACTTCTGGCACGACTGGGTGACGAGCTTCTCTCATGTGGGGACCGACGACAACGTCGATCCGCTCACGGCGTTCGTGCACCTCTCGAAGGCCGACCAGCGCGCGGGCAAGGTGATCATCAACGTCAGCAACAGCACGCTCTCGGCGCCGTCACTGACGGTCACCCCCGACTGCGGCTCGGGCAACGGCGCGACCTGCACTCAGACATTCGATTGGAAGGGCAGCGTGACGTTCACGAAGACGAAGAAACCGCAGGGCTAGCGGCCTCAGCGGTTGAGAGGCTGTCCCTGAGACAGCCTCTCAGTCGACGTTCGTCTCGCCGCCCGGCAGCGGCTCGCCCGGATTCTTCCGCGGCACCAGCACGACTCGCTTGAACTCGGCGACGAGCACCCCGTCCTGGTTGAGGACGCGGGTGTGCACCTTGACCGTCCCGCGGTCGGGCTTCGAGCGCGACTCCTTGACCTCGAGCACTTCAGATTCGACGAACAACGTGTCGCCGTGGAACACCGGGGCGGGGTGCTTGAGCTCCTCGGTGGCCAGATTCGCGATCGCCTTGCCGCTGACGTCGGACACGCTCATGCCGAGGGCGAGCGAGTACACCAACGGGCCGACGACGACGTTGCGCCCCTGCTGCGACTTGCTGGCGTAAACGTCGTTGATGTGCAGCGGATGGTGATTCATGGTCAGCAGGCAGAACAGATGGTCGTCTGATTCCGTGACGGTCTTCGCCGGCCAGTGCTTGTACACGGCACCGACTTCGAACTCCTCCAGGTACCGGCCGTACGGATGGGCCCCGGAGGCCTCACGTTCCGCCTGGTCGGTTTCGACGCCTTGGGTCGCGGTCATTGCTTCTCCTATTTTGCGGTCCGAGACCGGAGGATGCCATCCGGGGGTGGTTTTTGGCGCGCTGGCGGCCCGAGCTGCGCCGGCGACCACCGGCGGCGACCAGCGGCGAGCAGCGGCGACCAGCGGCGACCGGCGGCGACCGGCGGCGACCACAACGTGACAAACCGTCCACGCGCCCCGCGAACGTGTCACGTTAGGCCTCGCTGCCGACCTTAACGTGACGCAGTCTGCCCCGGACGTCGCGGCTTGTCACGTTCGAACGCAGGCGCGGCGCGCCGGTGCGCCGCACGCAGGCGCGGGGTGCCGGCGCGCCCCACGCAGGCGCGGCGCGCCGGTGCGCCGCACGCAGGCGCGGCGCGCCGGTGCGCCCCACGCAGGCGCGGCGTGCCGGTGCGCCCGACGCAGGCGCGGCGCGCCGGTGCGCGCCCAGGCGCAGCGCCCGCAACCCCTCGCGGCGGCCTCGTCCCCGGTGGTAGCGTGCGCGTGCCGTGTCCGACGCCTCCTCCGCTCCGCCCCCCTCCTCCGCTCCGCGCCCCTCCCCCGCCCCGCGCATTCCCCCGCTCCCGGCGGAGGAGCAGGACGAGCAGGCACGCGAGCTGCTCTCAGGAGTCAACGTCGGCGGAGCACCCGCCCTGAACATCTTCACGACCCTGGTCCGGAATCCGGGGCTGTTTCGCCGCTGGCTGCCGTTCGGCGGCAAGCTTCTGTCGGGCAAGCTACCCCCGCGCGACCGCGAGCTGCTGATCCTGCGGACCGGATGGCTCTGCCACGCCGAGTACGAGTGGGCCCAGCACCGGGAGATCGCCAGATCGATCGGTATCCCCGCTCAGGAGATCGAGCGCGTCCGCGAGGGCGCGGAGGCCGAGGGCTGGGAGCCGTTCGACGCCACGCTGATCCGGGCCGCCGACGAGCTCCATGCGGACGCCCGGATATCCGACGACACCTGGGCGGCGCTGTCGGGGCGCTACGACGAGCACCAGCTGATCGAGGTCCCGATGCTCGTCGGCCATTACCACATGGTCGCGTTCACCCTGAACACCCTGGGCGTCCCGCTCGAGCCCGGGCTCGCCGGCTTCGACGCGTGAGCGCAGCGAGGCTCTCCGGGCGACGGATCCTGGTCGTCGGGGCCGGGACACAGCCCTCGGAGGACACCGACGCTCCACCCGGCAACGGCCGCGCGATCTCCGTCCTCGCGGCCAGGGAGGGTGCGAGCGTGATCTGCGCGGACCGCGACCACGGGGCCGCCGAGGAAACGGTCGCGTGGGTCGAGCGCGAGGCGGGAGCCGTTGCGACCGTGATCACCGCAGATATCGTCGATGAGGACGACTGCCGGGCGATGGTGTCCGAGGTCGCGAGCGAGGGCCTCGACGGACTCGTGCTGAACGTCGGAATCGCCCGCGGCCGGAACCTCGGGGAGACCAGCGCCCGAGACTGGGACCTAGTGTTCGCGGCCAACCTCCGCGGCCACTTCCTCACCGTCAGGGAAGCGCTCCCGGTGATGCCGGCGGGCAGCTCGATCGTGTTCATGGGCTCGATCGCCGGCCTCGGCCCCGGCAGCCGGCTACCCGCGTACGACGCCTCGAAGGCGGGGCTCATCGGCCTGTGCCGCCACACCGCCCTCGAGGGCGCGCGCCGTGGAGTGCGGGCGAACCTCGTGGCCCCCGGATTGATCGACACGCCACTGGGCCGGCTCGCCTCGGCCGGCCGGCCCTCCCGCGAGCGAACGCCGATACCGCTCGGGCGGCAGGGAACGCCGTGGGAGGTCGCGGCGGCGGTCACATTCCTGCTTTCAGAGGACGCGAGCTACATCACAGGCCACGTGCTGCCGGTGGACGGCGGGCTCGGGCTGATTTGATCCACGGTAGCTTTCGGCGTCAAGCCAACAGGAGACTGCTAAGTGCGTAACCCACGCGATTTCGTAAAGCCGCTTGCGATCGGCGCCCCCTCGCCGGTCCTCGAGATCCCGTTCAAGCCGAGCCGGATGATCCACTTTCTGGACTTCTCCAACGAGAAGATGGTCGCCAAGGTGCCGGACATCGCGCCGACCGTCGACATCCTGCTGGGCAACCTCGAGGACGCCGTCCCGGTCGACCGCAAGGAGGCGGCCCGCGAGGGCCTCGTCCGCGTGGGCAAGGAGATGCAGCCGGGTGAGACCCAGCTGTGGACGCGGGTCAACAGCCTGGAGTCGCCGTGGGTGCTCGACGACATCACGACGATCGTTACGGAGATCGGCCACAAGCTCGACGTGATGATGATCCCCAAGGTCGAGGGTCCCTGGGACATCCACTACGTCGACCGGTTGCTGGCCCAGCTCGAGGCCAAGGCGGGGCTGGATCGGCCGATCCTGATTCACGCGATCCTGGAAACCGGCCTCGGCGTCGTCAACCTCGAGGAGATCGCGACGGCCAGCCCGAGAATGCAGGGGATGAGCTTCGGACCCGCCGACCTCGCCGCCTCGCGGCGGATGAAGACGACGCGCGTCGGCGGCGGCCACCCCGGCTACCGGGTGATCGAGGATCCCGACCCCGAGGATCCCGCACGCCCCCGCGCCACCGCCCAGCAGGACCCGTGGCACTACTCGATCGCCCGCATGGTCGACGCCTGCACCTCGGCCGGGATCCTCCCGTTCTACGGGCCCTATGGGGACATCCGCGACGTCGAGGGGTGCGAGACCCAGTTCCGGGCGGCGTTCCTGCTCGGCTGCGTTGGTGCGTGGTCACTGCACCCGGTGCAGATCGACATCGCCAAGAAGGTGTTCAGCCCGCCGCCCGACGAGGTCCTGTTCGCAAAGAAGGTGCTGGAGGCGATTCCCGACGGCCGCGGCGTGCACATGATCGACGGCAAGATGCAGGACGACGCCACCTGGAAGCAGTGCAAGGTGATGGTCGAGCTCGCCGAGATGCTGGCCCACAAGGACCCCGAGCTGGCCACCGCCTACGGGTTCGACGAGCCGCCGGCGGCGGCGGCGTAGGACGCTCGCATGCGGATCTCAGCCAAGGCGGACTACGCAGTCAGGGCCGCCGCCGAGCTGGCCGCGGCCACCGACGACAAGCCCGTCAAGGCGGAGCGGATCGCGACCGCCCAGCAGATTCCCCTCAACTTCCTTGAGAACATCCTCGGGGAGCTTCGCCACTCCGGGATCGTCCGCAGCCAGCGCGGCGCCGAGGGAGGGTTCATGCTCGCCAAGCCCGCGGCGGAGGTGACCGTCGCCGATGTGATTCGCGCCGTCGAGGGGCCGCTCGCAAGCGTCCGAGGCGGCCCGCCAGAGGAGGCCTCCTACGGCGGCGCGGCGGAGGCGCTCCCGCGTGTATGGATCGCGGTGCGGGCAAACCTCCGCGGAGTCGTCGAGCACGTGACGCTCGCCGATCTCGCCGGGGGGAGCTGCCGGCCAGCATCGACCGGCTGGCGAAAGACCCGGAGGCCTGGGTCACGCGCTGATCCGGGCGACCCGACGGACGCGCCAGGGTGGCGTGCCGGGCGAAACCTAGGCTGCGGGCTCGAGCGACTTCTCCGCCGACCTGGCCTGCGGCGGGCGGACGTAGACGATGTCGCCGCGTCCGATCTCGAGCTCATCGGTCTGCGAACGCGTCAGCTGGGCGCGCGCCACCTCACCCTCGGGGAGCTCCAGCTCGATCCGGACCTCGAACCCGAGGTGGATCACGCGCGTCACCATCGCCTCGATCGCGTCCTGGGCGGGCGTGAGTGAAATCGACACGTCATGCGGGCGGACGAGCCGCCCCTCGATCGTGCTGACCGGACCGAGGAAGCTCATCACGAAGTCTGAGGCGGGCTTGTCGTAAACATCCCTGGGCGAGCCGATCTGCTCGATCCGTCCCGCGTTCATGACCGCGATCGTGTCGGCGACCTCCATCGCCTCCTCCTGATCGTGGGTGACGAGCACGGTGGTCACGCCCTGCTCGTCGTGCAGCCGCCGCAGCCAGCGCCGGAGCTCCGCACGTACATTGGCATCGAGCGCGCCGAATGGCTCGTCGAGCAGCAGCACGCGGGGCTGGACCGCCAGCGCTCGGGCGAGCGCCATTCGTTGCCGCTGCCCGCCTGAGAGCTGGTCCGGGCGCTGCTCTGACCATTTCGTCAGACCCACCAGCGCCAGCAGCTCGTCGACGCGCTCGCGGACCTCGGGGCGGGGGCGCTTGCGGATCTTGAGCCCGAACGCGACGTTCTCGCGCACGGTCATGTGGGTGAACGCGGCGTAGTGCTGGAATACGAATCCGATCCCGCGATCCTGCGCACGGGCGCCCGTGACGTCAGAGCCGTCGATCGCCACCGACCCAGAGTCGGGGACCTCGAGGCCGGCGACGATCCGCAGGAGCGTCGACTTCCCGGACCCGCTGGGCCCTAGCAGGGCGGTCAGGGAGCCCTCGACGACCGAGAGCGTCACGTCTTCGAGCGCGGCGAATTCGCCGAACTGCTTCGAGACGTTGTTGACGTCGATCCTCATCTGGCGTCAGCCTCCTGGGTCCGAGCAACGTCATCGCGACGAGCACGATCAGCGAAAGGACTATCAGCTCCGTGGCCGCCGCGTACGCGCCGGTGACCGCCTGCGAGCCGATCTGCGAGTCGCGCTGGAACACGAGCAGCGGGAGCGTCAGCGTGGAGCCCGGGACGTTCGAGGACACGATCAGCACCGCGCCGATCTCTCCCAAGGCCCGGGCCGTGGTCAGCACCACGCCGTATGCCACCCCCCAGCGGATCGATGGGAGCGTCACCCGCCGGAACGTCTGCCAGGCCGAGGCACCGAGCGTGGCCGCCGCCTGCTCCTGCTCGTCGCCCACCTCGATCAGCACCGGCGTGACCTCCCGCACGACGAACGGCAGGGAGACGAAGATCGTCGCCAGCACCATCCCGGGGACCGCGTAGATGATCCGGATGCCGTTGTCGACGAACCAGTTGCCGAACCAGCCGCCCTGTCCATAGACGAGGAGTAGCGCGAGCCCGACGATCACCGGGATACGACGAACGGCATGTCGATCAGCGCGTCGAGAACGCGCCGGCCACGGCCCGTCCGCGAACCAGCACCAGTGCGCAGCCGACGCCGAAGATCGTGTTCAGCGGCACCGCGATCGCCGCGACCAGGATCGTCAGCCACAAAGCGCTGAACGGCGGCCGGAGTGGTGACCCAGCCCCACGCGGTGCCAATCCCGTGCTCGAACGTCCGGGCAAACACGACTCCCAGCGGCAGCAGCAGGAGCACGCCGAGATACAGGAGGGCGACCGTGCGCAGCGACAGCGTGGCTTTGCGGCTAATGTGCACCCGCGCGCTCCCAACCGGCGCAGCAGCACCAGCACCACCAGCGAAGATCGCCAGCAGGACCACCGACAACGCTGCCGCCGCCTGGGGCGCGTCACTCTCGATGTCGGCGTAGATCACGATGCTCGCGATCTGGACCTTTCCGGAGATCAGGACGAGCGCCCCGAACTCCCCGACGGCCCGGGCGAAGGCGAGCGCCGCCCCGGCGGCGATCGCCGGCCGCAGCGACGGCAGCACGATCCGCCGGAGCGTGGTCGCGTTCGAGGCTCCGAGCGACGCCGCCGCCTCCTCGACCTCCTGGTCGAGCTCGATCAGCACCGGCTGCACCGCGCGGACAACGAACGGGAGCGTCACGAACAGCAGCGCCACGAGCACGGCCCCGCGGGTGTACGCCAGGTGGAGGCCGAATGGGCTGCGCGGGCCGTAGAGCGCGATCAGCGTGAGTCCGGCGACGATCGTGGGCAGAGCGAACGGAAGGTCGATCAGCGCCCCGACGATCCGCTTGCCGGGGAACTGATCTCGGACGAGCACCCAGGCCACCAGCGTGCCCATGACCGCGCCGATCGCGGCGACGATCAGCGACGCCCCGAGCGTCACCGCCAGCGCCGTCAGCACCTCGCTCGTCGTCACCGAGTCCCAGAAGCTGCTGAAGCCCTGCGAGAACGCCTTTGCGAACACGGCGGCGAGTGGGATCAGCACGATCACGCTCATGTAGAGCGTGGCGACCCCGAGTCCGAGGCCGCCCCGTCGCGCGCGTACGCGCGCCCGCCTACGGGCGGGCGCGCGCGGCGCTACGTATGAGCTGCTGCTCACCGGGTTTCGAACCTAGCTCGAGGCAGTCGGCACCCCGGCGGCCTGCTCGATCTTGGTGACCGACCCGCTCGAGGGATCGAAGAACGACTTCTTGACCTTCGTCCATCCTCCGAGGAACTCGATCGTGAACAGCTGCGACGGCGTCGGGAACTTGCTGGCGAACTGCTTGGCCACCGACGGGACCACCGGGCGGTAGCCCTTCTGCGCCCAGATCGTTTGCCCGGCCGTGGTCCACTGCCAGTTGACGAACGCCTGGGCCTGCTGGGCGTGCGCGCTCTTGGCCGTCACCGCGATCGGCGTCTCGATCAGGATCGTCTGCTTGGGGATGATGTACTGGACCGAGTCGCCGGCCTTCTCGGCCGCGATTGCGTCGCTCTCGTAGTCGAGCAGGACGTCGCCCTTGCCGCCGGTGAACGTCTGCAGCGCCGCACTCGCGCTCGAGTCCTGGACGCTGACGTTCTTGGTCAGGAGCGTGCGCAGGTAGGCGAGCGCCTCGGCGGGCGTCTTGCCCTCCTTCAGCTGCGCTCCGTAGCCCGCGAGGATGTTCCACCGCGCGCTCCCGGAGGTCGAGGGGTTCGGGGTGACCACGTCGATCCCCGGCTTGACCAGATCGTCCCAGCCGGTGATGTGCTTCGGGTTGCCCTTGCGGACGACCATCACGACGACGGAGTCGCTCGAGATTCCCTTCTGGGGGTTCGCGTCCCAGCTCTTGGAGACGATCCCCGCCTTGACCAGACGAGAGATGTCGGGCTCTGTCGAGAACGCAACGATGTCCGCCGGCTGGCCGGTGGCGACCGCCCGGCTCTGGGAGCCTGACGCGCCAAAGGACTGGCTGAAGCTCACGCCCTTGCCGGCGCTCGTCTGCTCAAACGCGCTGGTGAGCGCGTCGTATGCCTTCTTCGGGGTCGAGTAGGCGACGAGTGCGAGCTGCGTCTTCGAGCCGCCGGAACCGGCGTTCGCCGAGGAGCTCGTCGTGTCCGAGGAACCACCGCAACCGGCGAGCACGCCGGCACTCAGAACCGCCACGGCAGCGAGCCCTCCGGACCTGAACTTGAATGCCTTTGTCATCGAGCCTCTCAGAATAGTTCTTTGTCGATCAGGTTTATGGGATTCAGGGGTATACCATAAAGCTGAGCGTCTTGGTTGAGATAGCCTGGGCGCTCTGCCGCTCCATCCGGGCGGGCTGGGGGTGGCGCTGCCCCGGCGGGCGCTTCGCTACGCTCCCGCGCCGTCGATGCGCTTCTTCGAGTACGAGTCGCGGGCGATCGTCGCCAAGGCGGGGATCCCGGTCACCAAGCACGGTTTTGCCAAGAGCGCCGATGAGGCGCAGCGGATCGCGCAGGACATCGGCGGCCCGGTCGTGATCAAGTCGCAGGTGCTGACCGGCGGCCGGATGAAGGCCGGAGGCGTGCAGTTCGCCGACACTCCCGAGCAGGCCGCCGAGCAGGCCGAGAAGGTCCTGAACCTCGAGATCAACGGCCACATGCCGCGCGGCGTGCTGGTGGACTCGAAGGCGGCGGTCAAGCACGAGTACTACGCCGGGGTCGTCTGGGACGGGCTCCGCAAGCGCCCGGTGATGCTGTTCTCGGACATGGGCGGGATCGACATCGAGGAGGTCGCCGATGAGCACCCTGACCACGTAGCCCGGGGTCACTTCTCGACGATCGAGCCGTTCTCGGACTGGCAGGCCAAGCAGGTGATCGCCTCGCTCGGGATCAGCGGCTCGGCGCTCAACCGCCTCACCCCCATCCTCGCCCGTCTGGCGCGGCTGTTCATCCAGTACGACATGACGCTCGCCGAGATCAACCCGCTGGGTGAGCTCGAGGACGGCTCGTTCGTCGCGCTCGACGCCCACATGGACATGGAGAACGAGGGGCGCCCACGCCAGAAGCCGCTCCTGAAAGAGCTCGGCGTCGGCGACGAGGAGACCCGGCAGGCCCGCGAGCCCACCCCGTTCGAACTCGCCGGCGAGGCGGTCGACGCGATGGATCACCGTGGCGTCGCCGGCAACGTCACGGAGTTCGACGGCAACCTCGGGCTGGTGATCGGCGCCGGCGGCGGCTCGCTGACACTGTTCGACGCGGTCCGCGCGTATGGCGGCAAGCCGGCCGACTACTGCGAGATCGGTGGCAACCCGTCGGTTCGCAAAGCCTGCGGCCTGACCAAGCTCGTGCTCTCCAAGCCCGGCGTGGACAAGATCGCGGTGATGATGTCGATCGTCTCGAACACCCGGGTCGACATCGTCGCCCGTGGCGTGATCAAGGCGTGTGTCGAGCTCGGCTACGACCCCGCCGAGAAGATCGCGATCTTCCGGATCCCCGGCGCTTGGGAGGAGGAGGGCTTCAAGATCCTCGAGCGCTACGGGGTCGAGTACGCCGACCGCAGCGTGTCGCTGCACGAGGCGGCCCGGCGAGCGGTCGAGAAGATCCAGGGAGTTCCGGCCTGATGAGCATCCTGATCGACGAGAACACGACCTTCATCGTCCAGGGCATCACCGGCCGCGAGGCGGTCAATTTGACTCGCGAGTGCCTGGACTACGGAAAGGGCGCGAAGATCGTGGGTGGCGTCACCCCTGGCCGGCTGGGCCGCGACGTCCACGGCGTCCCCGTGTTCGACACCGTCGCCCAGGCGGTCGAGCACCACGGCCGACCGATCGACGGCTCCGTCGTCACGGTCCCCCCCGCGTTCACCAAGGACGCGGTGTTCGAGGCGCTTGAGAACGGCGTCAAGCTCGTGGTGATCGTCACGGAGCGGATCCCACGGGGCGACGTGGCGGAGATGGTCGAGCTCGCGACCGCGCGCGACGCCCGGATCATCGGCCCGAACTGCCTGGGGATCATCGTCCCCGACGTGGTCAAGATGGGTGGCATCGGGGGTCCCGCCAAGGACGCCGCGAAGTCCTACACACCGGGCTCCGTCGGGGTTATCTCCGCTCGGGCGGGATGACGACCGAGATGTCATCGACGCTGACCGCCGCCGGCCTCGGCCAGTCGACGGCCGTGTCGATCGGCGGCGACGCGATCATCGGTTCCGCCTACGCGGAGCTGATGCCCCAGTTCGAGGCCGACGCCCAGACCGAGGCGATCGTGATCTACACCGAGCCGGGCGGCCGGATGGAGGCCCAGCTCGCCAGCTGGGTCACCGAGAACAAATCGCGCCTGCCGATCGTCGCGTTCATGGCCGGCCGGTTCATGGACGAGATGCCCGGGATGAGCTTCGGGCACGCGGGGACGATCGTCGAGGGCAAGGAGGACACCGCCACCGAGAAGATCGCCCGCCTGGCCGAGGCCGGGATCACCGTCGCCGAGGAGATCTCGCAGATCCCGGAGATCGTCAAGGCGAAGCTCGGCGAGAGAGCACCTGCGTGATGAGCGACGCCCTGTTCATCAACGTCGAAGTCGACGACTCGGTCGCCAGCGACCCTGCCATTGCCGCCAAGCTGACCGAGGTCTGTCCGGTCGACATCTTCGCCCAGGAGGGCGACGGCACGCTGCGGATCGTCGAGGAGAACCTCGATGAGTGCGTGCTCTGCGAGCTCTGCATCAACGCCGCACCGTCGGGCACGGTGAAGGTGATCAAGCTGTACTCGGGCGAGACGCTCCCGGCCTAAGCGCACCCGGCTACGCCCGCGCCCGGAGCTCCTCGGCTGAGGGGACGACGATGGGTCCATCTGGTGGCTGGGTGATGCGGACGGGGTTCCCGAACGGATCGCGCAGCGCGCAGTCCGTGCCGTAGAAGCGCTCGGTCGGCTCCTGGGTGAACTCGACCCCCGCCGCCCGCAGCTGCTCGTAAGTGGCCCGGCAGTCATCAGTCTCGAAGATCACGCCTCCCCCGGCCGCGCCCTTCGCCACCAGCTCGCGCACCTCGGCCGTCGTGGCGTCGTCGTACGCCGGCGGCCCCGGCAGCATCAGTCCGAGCTGGAGCCCCGGCTCGTCCGGCATCGTCACGGTCAGAAACCGCATCGTCCCGAGGTCGGCGTCGGTGTGGACGACCATGCCGAGCTTGCCGACGTAGAAGTCGAGTGCTTCGTCCTGGTCAAGGACGTGAATGAAGGTGTGTGTGATTCGCTTGAGCATGGACGCGACGGTAACCGCCAGGAACCGCGTCCGCTTCTCCAAATCTGCTGTATCACCCGGCGGGGCGCGTCCACGCCATCGCCCAGCAGGCCGGGACGCGCAGCGCGTCCCCGCCGGCGACGAAGCGCTCGCGGTAGGCCGACGGGGGCTCCCCCACGATCTCGCGGAACGTCCGGCTGAACGTGCCCAGGCTGTTGAAGCCCACGTCCAAGCAGATCTCGGTTACCTGGCGGTCGGTCTCCCGCAGCAGCTCCATCGCCCGCTCGACCCGGCGGCGCTGCAGGTACCTGTGCGGGGTCTCCCCGAACGTGGCACTGAACTGCCGGCTGAAGTGCGCGGGCGACACGTGGGCCACCCGCGCCAGCGCGGGGACGTCGAGCGGACGCGCGAACGCGCGGTCCATCGTGTCGCGTGCTCGCAGCATCCGGCGGTTGCGGTCCTCCATTGCTCGCGACATCCGCCCAAGCGTAGGGGTCCAAACACGGCGCTCGCCGCCGGCCGCGGATCAGCGGAGGTGGACGGTGCGCCGGACCAGCGCGTGGCCCTGCCTGCGGACGATCAGCGTGTAGAGCCCCGCCGGCAGCCGGCTGCGCGTCCGGAGCACGAGCTCTGAGAATCGCGTCCTGACCTGCGGGACCTCCGCCCGCGTGAGCACCCGCCCGTGGCGCAGGAGCTCGACCTCGAGACCCGCCAGCGCCCCGCCACGAGCGCGCAGCTCGAGCGCGATTCCCCGGCTCCGACGGCCGAGCACCCGCACGACGAGCCGTCCTGCATGGGCGACCTTCGGCGCGGGAATCACCTTCAGCTTGGGATCGGAGGTGTCGCAGTTAGTCTCCCCTGGCCTGAGGCTGCCCGAGTCCGCCAGCATCGGCGGGTCGAGTAGCGCGGGCTTGGCGTCCAGGAAGCCGGCGACGGTGTTCGCGTTCGCGTCTCGGTAGGTGCAGGCGGGGAGGTTCCATTTGGCCTCGATCGTGGCGAGGACCGAGGTGTGATCGCACACGGTGTCGCTGACGCCGTGGGGCTTGGAATACGGCGACGCGACCACGGCCGGGACGCGCGGGCCGTACATGTCGTACCCGCCGGGGTAGTCGCGCGGTCCCAGCGCGGGCTTGATCGAGTCAGGGGGGATCGCTTGCGGCGGCGGGACGTGGTCGTAGTAGCCGCCGTGCTCGTCGTAGGTCCAGATCAGCAGCGTTCGCGGCCACGCCGGCGACGATAGGACGGCGTCGACGACCGACTGCACGAACGACTCGCCGATCTGGATGTCGGCGGGGTTCTCTTCGTCCTGGTCCTGCGCCGCTCCGTAGTTGGCTGCGCCGTTACCGATCGGCATCTCGCCGGCTAAATCGGAGCCGATGTCATTGAGCGCGCCGATCTCGGAGTCGACCCAGCACACCGACGGAAGCGTCCCCGCCGCGCAGTCGCTGAAGAACTCGGCGATCGGCGCCATGTTCTGGGGGTTCTTCTGCGGAATCTCCTCGATCACGCCGGTAGCCGGGACGTCGACGAAGTAGTCCTTCCATGTGATTCCGTAGTGGTTGAGACGGTCGACGATCGTGCCGTTGGGCGGCGACTCGGTGACGCTCGAGATGTCGGTCGAGATCAGGCCGAAGGCGGTCCCGCAAAGGTAGAAGCGGCGATTCGGGAATGTCTGGCAGGGCGCCGAGCAGAACCAGCGGTTGCCCACGCAGAACGCATTCGCAAGCGAGTAGTAGAACGGGATGTCGGACTCGTCGTAGTAGTACATCTGCCCCTGCACCACCTTCGCGAAGCCGTCCATCCGGCCATGGTCGATCTCCTCGTGGGTCGCGTTCCACGCCTGCGACACGTCGGTCGGCTGGCACTCGGTCGGTGCGCGCAGGACCCGGACGATCCCGCCCGCGATCGGATTCGAGTTCAGCGGCGTCCCGTGACGGTCGAACGTGAACCCGTCCGCCCGCGGCTGCCCCCGTCGCGGGAGCATCCCGAAGTAGTTGTCGAACGAGTGGTTCTCCTGCATCACGCAGACGATGTGATCGAACGGCAGCGCGGCCGTCGGTGTCCCGGCGGGCCGCGTCGGGTCGGGGAGCGAGTCGGGCTTGCGCACGCCGATCGTCGCGGCTCTGGCCAGCCACGGCTCGTAGCCGGCCATCGCGCCGAGTGCCACCGCCCCTCCGGTGGCGCGCACGAACGCCCGCCGCGTGCATCCCCTGGAACCGGTCACCGGTTCGGACTCTAGGGCCGCCGCGGAGGCGCCGCGTCACCATCCCGGGTCCGGCCCGCGGGTAGGATGCCGCCAATGGCGAACAAGGTCCTCGTGCAAGGGTCGGCGATCAGGGCCGCCTACGGGCTGCTTGCTCTGATGTTCCCGAAGGTGCTGAACGCCGCCGCGGGCATGAGCGAGGACGAGGTCGATGCCGACGCCCGCTACCTGAACCGCCTGTTCGGCGGCCGCGACCTGCTGGTGGCGGGATTGACGCTCGCCGCGGTGAGGGCGGGCGACGAACGTCGTGCGACCAATCTCAATTTGATCTGCGAGGCCACCGACACGATTGCGCTGCTTCAGGAGGTCCGCGGCCGCGGGGGCCTCGATCGGACGCTCGCGATCGGGCTCGCGTTCAACGCCGCGGGATACGCGACCTGGCTGCGCGCACTCCGCGCCGGCTGATTCTCAGGACGCGGGCTCGGCTGTCTGAAGCCCGGCGAGCTCCGCGTAATCCGCGGCGCTCAGCGCACGGTACTCGTCGCCGGAGGCCTCGCGATACCAGGCAACCGTGCCGCTACTCGGGTCGGGGATGCCGGCCTCGCGCAACGGGGCGGTGATCGGCCGGTACCAGGTGGTCACGGGGATTCGATCGACTACCTGGACGATTGCGGGGCGCTGCTCGCGCGGAGTGTCCATGAACGCCCGCCCGATCTCCTGGGCACTCGAACTCGTGGCCCCGGCGAAGCGTGACCGCCGCGACCGCGAGCTCGTCCTCGTGCTCGTCGCCGGCGGGACGCACCCCGTAGGCGACGGCCAGATCGATCGCCGGAAGGTTCGCGAACGCGTCGCGGATCGGCGTGGTGAACACCGGGCCCTCTCGGGTCCGGATCACCTCGGCGACGCCGTCGAGACGCCAGTAATCGCCGTCGGCGTCATCCCTGAAGAGGTCCCCCGTGACGAGCCAAGCGTCCTGCGGCTCGAACACTCCGCGCAGTGGAACGACCGTCAGCGGATCGGTCGGCTTCACGCGCGCCAGCAGCATCCCGACCTCGTCGGTGGCGCACTGGCGCGCGAATCCGTCGCGGCCCAGCACCAGCCCGCCGGCGTCAATGTCGTACCGGGCGATCCGGACCTCGGCGCTCCCCGGCAGCGGCCTGCCCATCGCGCCCCGTTTTACGTCGCGCAGGTTGACGAGGATCGCGGCTGCCTCGGTCGACGCGTAGAACTCGAGCACGCGGGCGGGCGCGAACCGCTCCTCCACCCGCCGCCAGAGCCCGGGTGGCATCCCCGAGCCGATGAACAGCCGCAGCGAGTGGTGGCGCTCCCCCGGCTCGGGCGGCGCCTCGACCAGATCGTGCAACAGCGTCCACGTGTACGAGACGACCGTCACGCCGTAGCGCCGGACCTCCTCCCAGAAGGTCGAAGGATCAAAGCTGCGCGCCATCGCCAGACGGGCTCCGCCGGCAATCGCGCCGCCGATGCTCGTCATCAGCGCAGACGGGTGATACGGCGGCGTCACGCTGTACACGGTGTCGTCCCCGGACAGCGCCGCCGAGGACGCCGTTCCGAACGCCGACAGTGCCCAGCGGCGATTCGTGATCCGGCTCATCCGGGTCCGCGCGCCCTCGCCGGTGAACATGATGAACGCGACCTCGCTCGCGCGACCCGGATCGGGGCGGTACCAGCGCGGCAACTCGACGGCCGCGGGATCGATCTGCTCGAGATCGGTGGTCAGCGGGAGCCCGAGGTCACGCGGCCCTCCCCCTCCGCCCAGGACGTAGGTGGACACGTGCTCGAGCCCCGCCGCGAGCGGCGCCTGCTCCGGGTCGGCGATGATCCGCTCGACCTGGCCGAGCTCGACCTCCCGCCTCACGTCCCCGTCGGGGCGCAGCAGCACCGATACCGCGCCCAGCCGGTTGATCGCGACGATCGCGGCCAGCGCGCTCGGCCTGGTGCTCATCAGCACGCCGACGTGCTCGCCCTGACGAACGCCGATAGAGATCAGCCCGCGGACGACGTTGTCGATCCGGTCTCCGACGTCCTTGGCCGTGTAAGCGCGGTCCTCGAACAGGAACAGAACCTCGTCGGGGGACTTGCGCCGCCGCTCCTCCACCACCAGCCCGAGCGAGATCCTTGTGTTCGGTTGCATCTGCTCCAGCCGCGCGAGCCGCGGGAGCTGCCCCGCTGCCTCACGCGTCAGATCGCGAAAGCCCCTCGCGGCCCGCGTCGCGGGACCCAGCACCGAGCGCGCCATCCCCACGCCGACGCCGGCGGCGAGCTCGACCCCGTAGCCCAGCCGACCCCCGACTCGTGCCCCGAGCTCAGGCGACGGCTCGTCGGATAGCGGCGTCACCCCTTCCGGGAGCGGTCCCTCGCCGGCCCGCCACCGGGTCCAGGCCGCGACCGCCGGCCAGCTCACGGACGTCGCGACCGAGCCGACCACGAGTCCGAAATGCCCGGCCTGCAGCGCGAGCTCGTAGATGTCAGCCGCCGGAGCGGCGTGTCCGATCGCCCGGACGCCCGCCGCCGGTGCGATCTGGTCGACGGTCCCGACCGCGGCCAGGATCGGGCAGTGGATATCCGCCAGCGTCACCAGCCGGTCCTCGATCACGAACCCGCCTTCGAGCATCCGATTGTGCGCGATGAACTGGCGCAGGAAGTCCGCCATCGCGGGGCCCGGCCAGGCGACCCACCCCTCGCCCTCGAGGAACCGGCGCTGGCGCTCGCGCCGCAGCAGCGCCTCGCGATCGTGCAGATGCATGATGAACGCGGCTTGGCCCCGCAGCGTCTTGACCGGATCGAGCAGCCGAAAGCCGGTACGGCTTGCCCACGCCGGCAGCGCCCAGCCACGGAACACGTCGGCGAGGAGCTCGGCCGCGTCAGTGGCCACCTGCTCGGGAAGCCCGAACGGCATCCCGAGCCGGGTATCGACGGGGCTGCCGAAGGTGATCACCGAATCGATCCCTTCGCCGCGCCGGTAGGCCGCCGTCTGGTAGCAGAACATTCCGCCCTGGGAATAACCGGCCAGATGCACGTCGCGGCCGGTCAGCTCGCGGACCCGGTCCACAGCTTCCGAGACCGCCAGCACGTGATCGGCAAGCGTTCGCTCGAGCCCCCCCTCCTCCCTCTCGGGCACGCCGAAGTCGACCACCCAGGGATCGGAGCCCTGCTGCCGCAGGATCGTAACCGCGCTCGAGTTCGGCGCGACGTCGTACACGTCGGCCGCAAGCATCATCGGGGGCACGAGCAGCACCGGCGGCCCCGCATCGGGCCCGTTGCTCCGCGGGAAGTAGTGCCGCAGCTTGTACACCCGGTGCTCGGCCGCGAGCTCGAATGGGGAGGCCTCCTCGTCGGTGGCGAGCCCTCCGAAGCGCGCGACCTCGAGCGCGTTCTGGGCGGCCGCCCCGATCCGGGCCACGGGACGGGTGAGCGTCTCTGGGATCAGCGGCATCGACCAGGACATCTTCCCCGAACCGGGCGCCCGCCGTCACCGCGCGCACGACCGCTCGGTATCGTCGGCCCGCCTTGGCCCCACCGATCGCGATTCGCGCCGCCCAGCCTGCGGACCTTGAGCTGATCTTCTCGCTGATCGCGGAGCTCGCCTCCTACGAGCGGGCATCCGACCGGGTCGCCGGGACTCCGGAGCTCCTCGGACGGGCTCTGTTCGGCCCGCATCCCTCGGCCGAAGCGCTGATCGCCGAGGTCCAAGGCGAACCGGTGGGGTTCGCGCTCTTCCACGGCAGCTTCTCGACGTGGGAGTGCCGCCCGGGCCTTTGGCTGGAGGACCTGTACGTGCCGCCCAAGCACCGTCGCGCGGGCGTCGGAGGAGCACTGCTGGCCGAGGTGGCGGCAATTGCCGTGGACCGCGGCTGCGCCCGCTTGGAGTGGGCCGCGCTCGACTGGAACGCACCGGCGCTCGACTTCTATGAGAAGGTCGGCGCCACGCGACTCGGCGAGTGGGTCCTGCATCGCCTCGACGCCGAGGCACTGCACCGGGTCGCGGGCGCGAGTCGCCCGGCCGCCGATGCCTGAGCACTCCCCCGGCCGGGTATCGCTGCGGACGATCGCGTACGAGTGGACCCGGATCGGGCTCACCGGCTTTGGCGGTCCCCCCGCCCACATCGAGCTCATCCGGCGCCTCGTCGTCGAACGCAAGGGATGGATGGAGCCGACGGAGCTCGAGGACGCGATCGCCGCGTGCAACCTGCTCCCGGGCCCGGCCTCCACCCAGCTCGCGATCTTCTGTGCGCGCCGGGTCGCCGGGCCGGCCGGAGCGCTCGTCGGCGGTCTCGGATTCATCCTGCCGGCGGTCGTGCTGATGCTCGCGCTCTCGGCGTTGTTCCTGTCGAGCTCGCCCCCGCTGTGGGTGCGGGGCGCCGGGGCCGGGGCGGGCGCCGCGGTCGCGGCGGTCGCGGTCAGGGCCGCCGTCGGGCTAGCCGGACCGAGCTGGCGAGGGGCGCGGCGCGGGATGGGCCGGCGCGAACGCTGGCTGGCCTACCTGCTCGCCGGCGCGATCGCGGCGGCCGCGGTGGGCCCATACCTCGTGCTGGTGCTGCTCGGATGCGGCGCGATCGAACTGGCGGTACGCCGCGGCCGTGCGACCGTCCACAGCCTCTCGCCGCTGCTGATTCCCGCAGCGGCATCGGGCGGCGGGATCGCGGCGCTGTCATGGGTCGCGCTGAAGGTCGGAGCGCTGTCATTCGGTGGCGGCTTCGTGATCGTTCCGCTGATGCAGCACGATGCCGTCCACACCTACCACTGGATGAGCTCGGCGGCATTTCTGAACGCCGTCGCGCTCGGCCAGGTCACCCCGGGGCCGGTGGTGGCCACGGTCGCGGCGGTCGGCTACGCCGCGCACGGGCTCGGAGGCGGCGTGCTCGCGGCGGCGATCGCATTCGCACCGTCGTTCCTGTTCGTGCTGATCCTCGGAGGCCGGTTCGAGCGGCTCCGCGGCAACACAGGCGCGAGGTCATTCCTCGACGGAGCGGGCCCGGCGGCGATCGGGGCGATCCTCGGCGCCGCGATCCCGCTGGCGGGAGCGCTTCACGAAACCTGGCAGTTCGTGCTGCTGGGGGCCGCCGCGATGGCGCTGCTCGTCGCCCGGCGCAGCGTCGTCACGACGCTCGTGGCCGCCGGCCTCGTCGGTGTGATCGTCGCGCTGGCCGGGGCGCCCCTCCCGCACTAGGAGAAGCGCCCCCGCAGCAGGACCGGCCTACCCGTCGCCCGGGGCGTGGCCGCCGAAGCTCAGGACCTGCTGGATCCCCGTGCGGCCGGTTGGTGTAGCGCATCGTGTACGACAGGATCCCGGGCACGAAGTGGATCTGCTCGTCGGTCGCGCTCGAGTGCCACGCGGCCGGGTTTGAGCCCTGCGACTTGGCTGAGCATCGCGCCGGCCCGTCGATCGCGCCCCACAGGAGCGAGCGGCAGCGCCTCAGGTTCCCGCCCCGCAGTAGCGGACCGCGTACTTGCCGCGCACGCTGTCGCCGAGCAGGGTCCTCAGGTCCTTGTACATGTAGATGTGCCAGCCCGTGTACTGGCCGCTGGGCGGCTGGTCGTAGATGGCGTGACGAGGTTGGCGAACTGCTGGGTCAGCACGGGACCGAGCACCGACGACGCCCAGGCCCTTGCGAGCAGCGGCCATGCTGTGTCCATGATCGCCGCACCCGGCGCCGTGATCTTCCCGTTCGCCGGTCCGGTCGAGCCGGCTGCCACCCTGGCGGTGCCAGGCGTCGAGCAGCGCGAGCATCTGCGCGTCACGCGCGTTCGGCGCGCGACCTCCGTGAAGCACCTTGGACAACACCGGCTCGAGCGTCATCTCGCGGACGTCCTGGGTGGCCGCCTCGTTCATCGCCGAGGCGACCCGCGCCGGGCGTCAGATTGCGGCCGCCGCCGAGGTTGTTGAGCAGCAGATCGACGCGCTGTATCGCGCCGAGCGACCAGTTGTCGGACGGCGCCTGGTAGCCCGCCTGCGGCCGGTTGTTCCAGTTGACGATCTCGCCGTTCGGCGGGTTGATCCCCTGCGGGTGGTTCTTGAACGAGACGAACCCGCGCCACTCCTCGCTGACCGGTCCCGTTGATCGGCAGGTCGGGGTCGACGTTGTTCGGCCGGATCGGCACCAGGCCGCTGGTGAACACTCCGATGTTCTTGTCGTCCATGTAGAACGAGTTGAACGTCTGCGGCGTCTGGCTGGCCGCATTGAAGAACTGGTGGACGTTGTGGACCAGGCCGTGCGCCAGGTCGTAGTAGAAGAGCAGGTCGAGGACGTCCTTGCCGTAACTGGCGCGCTTCTCAGCCAGCGCGACCTGACGGCCGTGGACGCTTGCGTACCCGAAGACGGGTCCGTGGATCGTCCGGTAGAAGGTGACCTCGCTGGTCGAGCCGCCGTTGGTCAGCTTGCCTGCATCGAAGAACTGCATCGAGAGACACTTGCCGTTGTACATGTAGCGGTGGATGCTGTTGCCGCACAGCGTCTCGACGTAGGTGTCGATCTGGTTGAGACCCGCCGAGGTCAGCGACCACGACGAGTCCTGGGTGCGGCCGATGAGGATGTAGCCGGGGAACGGCGCCACGGTCGCCCCGTGCTGATGGATGCCCGGACCCTCGAGGTCCATTTCGCTCGTCAGCCCCGGGTAGTAGTAGCCGATCTGCGGTCCGGCGACCATGATCGGATGGTGGGTGGTCGAGCGCGCCCCTGAGACCATCAGCTCGTTGCTGGCGTGCGCGCGGTGCGCGCTCGCCGCGACCGCTGCCCGCGCCGCGGACGACAGGCTGTTCGAGTCGAGGATCACGTTGCCGCTCGTGCTCTTCGGCGGAGGCTGGAACTGCACCCGGCCGGGGACGCTCGCCGGGGCCTCGGGGTCATTCGCCTCGCGCAGGTCGTTCCACACCGCGTAGCCGCGCTTGGTGCCCAGACGCCGCTGGAGCGAGGACAGGAACTCGGCGTTCGGCGCCTGGTTCCCGCCGCCCTCGCCGACGAACTGGTCCTTGACCGCGTTCAGCGCGTAGATGTCGGTCGGCGTATACGGGTGCGGGTTGCCCCCGGGTTGCGCCGCGAAGTAAGCGTTGATCCCCTGCAGGTAGACGTCGATGTCGTGCAGAACGGCCCTGCCTTCCGCGCCATGCGCAAGCAGCTGGCCGGTCTGCTTGGAGACCTCGTTTTCGGTCTGGGCGGTCGGCGTAAAGCTCGCAAGGTTGCCGATCAGGCCGATCGCGCTCTGCCCGGGCGCATCGATCGCGGCCAGCAGCGCGATGTACCGGGCCTCGCCCAGCAACAGCCCCCTGTCCTCCGCAATGACCCAGCCGGCTCCCCACGTGACGTCGTCACGGGTCGCGCCGTAGATGTAAGGGACGTGGTAGGCGTCCCTGTAGAGCGTGACTCCAGCGTGCGGGACGGTCTCCGTCGTGATCGGCTGCGCGGCTCCGGCAATCCCCGTCGGCTCGGGCTTGAAGTCTTGGACCACGTTCGCCGGGGTGACGTTGTTGAACAGCGGCGTGAGCGCGTTGTACATCACCGCCTGCTGGTCGGCGTTCGCCGGCGGAGGCACCGAGCCGTACTCCCCGGAGGGCATGATGTCGCGAGCGATGATCGAGTAGTCGCGCGTCGGAGGCACCGACGCGGCGGCGGTTGCGACCGGTGCGAGCGCGGTGCCCGTGGTCATGACGGCAAGGACCAGCAGCATTCGGCGCAACGTGTGCCCCCTTCGGTCCGGCCCTCCCGCCGCGCTTGTGAATGCAACCCTACCTGACGGCGCTCCTCGCGCGCCACCCCACCGCACGGCGCGCCTCTCGGAAGCGCCTACCTCGCGGCCGATCCGATCACGTGCGGGTTGGTGATCATCCACGAGGGACCGAGGTCGAGCTCGCGCACCGCGCCGACGCGGAACCCCGCGGCGCCCAGCGCCGAAACGGTGTCGCGACTGCAGTGACAGCCTCCGACCAGCCGTGGCCAGATCGTCGAGCCGTCGGCCGCCGTCTGCACGCGGGCCTTCCCGGGCGCGCTCGAGCGCACGTGCTCCAAGAACCGGAGCTCGCCGCCCGGCCTGACCACGCGCCGGAGCTCGGACAGCGCTCTCGCCGGGTCGGAAACCGAGCACAGCACCAGGCTCGTGACGGCGGCGTCAACGCTCGCGTCCTCGAGCTCGAGCGCATCCGCCGCGCCGGCTCGGACGCTCACTGGCACCGGCGCGGCGTGCGCGGCGAGCTCAGCCCTGGCACGCAGGTATGGCTCGGGCTCGATCGCGATCACCTCCTCGACCGTCGTCGGGTAGTGCGAGAAGTTGATCCCGTTGCCGGCGCCCAGCTCGAGCACGCGCCCCGACAGTCCCGCGAGCAGCTCGTCGCGCCGCGGGCCGAGCTCCTTCTCCATCACGCGGCTCAGCCGGTCGAAGAACCGGGCGAACAGCGGATGCGGAATGTCGGCCATGCGGCAGAGAGCGTCCGGCGCGTTTCTCACCCGCGGGCCATCAGCCGGCCCACGGCGGCCATCAGCTCGGCCGTCTTCTCATCCCGCTCGGAGGCCTCGGCGCCGACCACGCAGTGGTGGGCGTGGTCGTCGAGCAGGCCGAGCGCGACCTTGTCGAGCGCCGCCCTCGCCGCCGCGATCTGGGTCAGGACGTCGATGCAGTAACGGTCATCGGCGACCATCGTCTCGATCCCCCGGATCTGCCCCTCGATTCGCCGCAGCCGCCCCAGCAGCTCGTCCTTGGTGGCGGTGTAGCCACGGGTGGGACGGGATTGCCGCGACTGCTCCATCTGGCAGATGCTACCCCGGGGGGGTAATCGAAAATAGAAAGCCCCGCCGAGGCGGGGCTTTCCGTAGCAGGCCTGTAAGCCGGATTCTGTCGGGAGCAGCCATCCATCTGTGCGGCCTACCCGGACCTTGGCGGGTCACCTACGAACGGTCCTGCTTGGCCTAGCATCAGGTGGGGTTTGCCTGGCCGCCGCGTCACCGCGACGCCGGTGCGCTCTTACCGCACCATTTCACCCTTACCGGCCTGGAGCTCTGCAGCGGCCCCAGGCTTAGGCGGTGTCATTTCTGTGGCACTTTCCCGCGGGTTTCCCCGGGTCGGCGTTACCGACCACCTTGCCCTGTGATGTCCGGACTTTCCTCGAAGGGTTCACCTCCGCGACTGCTCGGCCTGCACGATCGAGGATAGCCCCCAAACGCAGCCGCGTCGAGGCCTCCTTGTCGGCGCCGCCCGGTCGAGCGCGCGTCCGGCGGTCCTACGAGACGGTCGCCCCGCACTCCCCGCAGCGCCCGCACACCGGCTCCCCCGCGTACTGGATCGGCTCCAGCTCGCCCGCGCACACCGGGCAGCTGACCGCACGGCGAGCCGACAGGCCCTCCCAGACGCCAACCATCAGGTCGTCGAGCGTCGGCTCGCCGTGAACGCGGTCACGAGTCAGCGGTGCGAACGTGAGCGTGCTCACCTACGACATGCTCCTCATCAGTCCGACCACCTTGCCGATCACGCGGACCTCTCGGCTGCGGATCGGCTCCATCGAGTCATTCTCGGGCTGGAGCCGCACGTGGTCGGATTCCTGGAAGTAGCGCTTCACGGTGGCCTCTTCGCCGACCAGCGCGACGACGATCTCTCCGTCGTCGGCGACGTCCTGGCGCTTCACCACCACGAGGTCGCCGTCGAGGATGCCGATGTTCGTCATCGAGTCGCCGCGGACGCGCAACAGGTAGTCGCCGTCCTCTCCGCCGGCGAGTCCAGGCGTCAGCACGTAGTCCTCGATGTTCTCCTCGGCGAGCACGGGCTGTCCGGCGGCGACCTGGCCGACCAGCGGAAGTCCCGGGCGCACGAGGCTCCGCACCCCGGCGGCCGCCCGGTCCAGGAGCTCGATCGCGCGCGGCTTGGTGGGGTCGCGGCGCAGCAATCCGATCCGTTCCAGATTCGAGAGGTGCGCATGCACCGTCGAGGAGGACGCGAGGCCGACGGCCTTGCCGATGTCGCGCACCGTCGGGGGATACCCGTACTTGGCCGAGTAGCGCTTGATGAAGTCGAAGATCTCCTGTTGACGCTTGGTCAGGTCCATCCGTCCGCTCCTTGCTCGTTTGGCCTGCTGTCCCAGCACGTCGAACACATGTTCGGAAATGTAGCGCGGCTCGCGGACGGACACAACCCTGGCGCCGGGCGTAGGCGCCCGGCAGGCGCCGGGCTTTTGGAGGGTTGCCCAGGGCTATACTGGCGCCCCCACGCGCCTGTGGCGGAATTGGTAGACGCGCAAGGTTGAGGGCCTTGTGGACTGAATGGTCCGTGGAGGTTCGAGTCCTCTCGGGCGCACTGGAGGCCTTGGCTTGGCGGCCAAGAGATCGACGCCGAGCGCTGACGCGGGGCGATCCCGTCGGGTGGGACCCGACGGGATCGCGTTCTCAGTTGCCAGGCGACTAGGTGACGCGACGGCCGCGACGGCGAAGGCCGAATCCGCCACCGGTCAACAGCAGGATCAGGACGATGATGAGCAGGATCGTGAGCATGGTCACCTCCCGGGTCTCGGTTGGGTTGGTGCGCGCATGCGTGCCTCTATCGCTTGGTTTGCCCGCGGCCCGTGAGGGTGTCGGCGACCTTGTCCACGGCGTTCTTCGCAGAGCCCTTGGCGTGGTCGACGCGCCCTTCGTTCTTCAGGCGTCGATTGCCGGTCAGCGCGCCGGCGGCTTCCTTGACGCGACCCTTGGCTTTGTCGGTGTTCTTGTTGGCCATTACCCCTCCCGAGTGTGGTAGTGGCCGCTGCGGCCGAGTAGCCGCACGATCAGTCCGCCGATGAGCAGGTAGACGACCGCGGCGATGCCCCAGTTCACAGCGATCGCTGCGTGCGCGTTGTGAAAGCTGAACAGGCCGTCGAACGGACCGGCGAGCGAGCGCGCCCAGTCGTGGACGTCGGAGACGATGCTGTTGCCCGGATTGGCCTTCAACACCACGAGCAGAATTCCGGCGACGATGATCACCACGACGACGGCCACCACCAATTGAACGGCACGCGCGAGCAAGCCCGCGCCGCTCGCAAACCCGCGGGCTGTGGTCCCGCGCCCCATACGCCGCCGGCGCGAGACACCGACTGGCCGATCGATTGCGGGAGCAGCTCCTGCGGTTCTGGCTCTAAACATGAGGGAACCTCCTATTGGTCTTGGTCCCCACCGAGCGAAGCCCGGCGGCCGCGAACCCCCGAAGAGGGGAATCCACGTGGGCGGAGGTCAATCGGTCGGCTAGTCGCAGCGACGGCAAAAATGTCAGCTGCAGCGACGGCTGGTCGGCTTGGGTCAGCGACCGTCCAATAGCGCACTACCCGGGCCTAACCGTCCACAAACAGCCCGTGGAGCGGTCCCAGCAGGGCCATCGAGCGGCGCGAGACGCCGGGGAGCTCGAGCAGCCGATGGGTTAGTGGTTCGCCGCGCTTTCTGCGCGCGAGCTGCTCGGCGGCGATCGGGCGCCACAGCGAGTCGACGACCTGGGCCGGGTCGCCGGACACCTCGTCGACCGAGCGCTCCAGATGCTCTGACCAGAGTCGCAGCCGCGTGTCGCGCACGAGCCTGGCGTCGCAGGTGACGACGTTCATCTCGGTGTCGTTGAAGAGCGAGTGCTCGTTGAGGTTGGCCGACCCGACGGTCAACCAGGAGTCGTCGACGATCCCGACCTTGGCGTGAACGTACAGCGGGCCGGTGAGCCGACCGCTGCGGGCTGAGATCGTCGTGGCCAGAAAGCGACCAGCGCCATTGTCGGCATCGGCCAATACGCCGAGCTGGCCTCGGGTCGTGTCCGCGCCGTTGTTCGGCTTTGCGGGAAGCAACACGACGACGCGGAAGTCATCGGTGGGCGGCTCGCGAAGCTTCGCCGCGAGAATCTCGACCACCTGGGCCGACCACAGGAACTGGCTCTCGAGATACACGAGCTTGCGAGCCGACCGCAGCGCCCGCGTGTAGGACTCCAAGATGCGGAAGTCGCCCTGGGGCAAGAAGTCATAGACCTTGTCCGGAACGGTCCTCACTACCTGGAGCTCCACGTCGCCAACGGGCCCCGGCGCCGCAGCCTCGAGCTGCTCGCCGGTCACTTCGCGCCAGCGCGCGGCGAAGTGGGCTGACACATCGCCCACCGCGGGGCCCTGCATCCGGCTTGAGGCATCGTGCCATCCCAGACGACCGAGCATCGAATGACCGCTGGTGTCGAAGCGGTCGCCGCCCAGTGAGGTGAGGTCGATACCGCCGACGAATGCGACCTCGCCGTCGACGATCACCAGCTTCTCGTGGTGGCAATGCATCGGCCGCTCGTGGGAATCGAGTGCGCACTGCACACCCGTCCCGCGGACCAGCTCCTCACGCACACGGCGCACGGCCGCACGCGCCGGCGTGAACACGCGCACCGGCGCTCCCGCCCACAACAGCACTCTGACCTCGACTCGCTCCGCCAGATCACCAAGCAGATCGCGAAGCCGAAACGCCCGATCGTGGCGCGTCAGCCCGAAATCAGGCGTGACATGCCACCCCGCGATATGCACGTGCGAGCGAGCACCACTCAGCGCCTCGGCGATCCGCGGCAGCGCCTCCCCACCATCAACCAACACGTCGAACGCGCACCCCGAGCGCGGTGGCGGATCGCCGGCAGCCCACAGCGACGGAGCGTCCGGGGGACGCAACTGGTCAATCCGGCCAACGCGACGCAGCCGACGACGATGATGCCAGCCGATCCCTGCCTCAATGCCCTTCCCAGCCCACCCGTCAGCACGTTCGATCACTCCGCTGGCCACGCAAGGAGCCTATATCCGCAGGCCCCAGAGCCAAGGCTCGCCACGAGTCGCACCCATGCTCCTGCGGCTACGCGTGGGGCGAGTGGTCGACCTCAACGCCGGAGAGGGCGCCGGTGGCCTGGGCGCGGATGATCGCATCGAGTTGAGCTCCGAACAGGAACGCAGTCGTGGAGATGTAGAGGTACGCCATCACGACGATCACCGAGGCGAGGCTTCCGAACACTGACCCGTAGGAAGCCAGGGCTGTGAGGTAGAAGTAGAAGCCAACCGAGACGATCACCCACCACACGGTTACGATCGTGGTGCCGAGACTGACCCACGGGAGCGGCTGGGGTGTGGCCGGTGCGACGTGGACCAATAGCCCGACCGCGAGCGATAGAAAGCCGACGGCGAGCGCCCACCGTGCAACGAACGCGAACACCTCCCACGCCGCGCCGGGATGGCGCACCGTGAGGAACGGCGCGAGCACCAGGCACAGGGTGGCCAGGATGAAGCACGCTCCGGTCGCGATCGCGAGCGCGAACGAGACCAGGTAACGCCTGAGGAACGGTCGCTCGGAGGTTGCGCCGTAGATCTGACCGAATGCTCCCATCACCGCTCGTACGGCTCCGGACACCTGCCACAGGGCGAGTCCGCCGCCGACCGTGGCCCACAGCAGTTGTCTGCCGGAGAAGGCCTTGTTGACGGCGCTCGAGATCACGGTGAAGACGGCGACCGAGACGTGCGTACGGACCTCCGGGGCGACGTGGTCTCGCCAGACCCCGTTCAAGTGAAGGAGTCCTGCCAGCGCGAGCACGAACATGAAGAACGGAACCACCGCGGTCAGGATCTGGAACGAGATCGCGCTCGAGTACGTCAGCAGGTCATGCTGCTTGAACCCATCCATCAGCGCCCGCCACAGCTCGCCCGCTCGCCGTCCGATCTGCAGGCCGTTCCTTAACGAGCGAGCCGCGCCTCCGGGGGGCGGCCGCGCCGATGCAACCCTTCGCGACCTCATGGATCGTTGACCGCCTCCATTCCCAACAGCCCCGGGCACTCAGCGGTTCTCGCTGCTCATTCCGCTCGCCTGACCGGCAAGCCAAACCGCCGCTGCAGCGGATCGGCATCGAGGAGAAGCTGCATGTCGGGCATGTCGACCTCCGAGTTGATGGAACCTCAGAAGTCAGGTCGCGCTGCCGGTCCGCTGGGGGCCAACTTCAGGACGGATGCCCTCCAACGCTCACACTACTCCGCAGGTCAACACGACCAGCCCGTCGAACGCGCGTGCGCCGCGCCGGCCGCTCCGGCGACTTGCTCAGGTGTGGCGTGCCATGAACTGCCGGACCAGATCGATCAGCTTGGGTTGATCGCGCACGGCGAGGTGACCGGCGTTCAAAGCTTCAATCAACGTGAGCCCACCGCCGCTCTTGATGTAGCCCAGCACGACCCCGTTGATCTTCCACTGCCTGGTCGGAGCCCCGCGATATCGAGCGCCACCGGGCCACCGCAGCGTGGCTAGCCACTTCCGGGTGCCGATGAAGTTGGCATCCTTCGCGTCTTCGAGCCCCGAGATCACCATCACCGGGAGATGCCGGGCGAGCAGCTCGCCGACCACGCTCCCGTACGGGTCCATGACTCCTCGCTCGTATCGCCGGCTGATCTGATCGGATCCGAGCGAGAACTTGCCACCGGCTCTGGCGTGAATCGCCCGGCGGACGTCGGGACGATTCAGGTACGTCTCGATCGGCGTGTAGTCGATGTCGCTGGTCATCCCGAGGTTCCCAAGCCAGCGACCGCTGATCGCCGCAATCTTGTCCTGGATCGACTGGCAGATGCGTCCGGCGCGCACCGACGACGGAGGCCCGCCCCGCATCGCGCGCCGGCACTCCGCGAACACCCGATCGAGCGCGACCTTCTGACCGTCGCTGATCAGGCCGTGGGTCACCGCGTATGTCGCCGTGGTCGAGACCTGGAGCTCGGGGTCGACCCACCCGTCGGCGATGATGATCCCGCGCAGGTTGACCCGCTTGTGCGTGCGCTGGTTGGCGTCCAGGATCTGCCTGGCGAGCACGGGCACGTACGTGCCTCCATACGACTCGCCAGCCAGGAACAGCGGGCTCTGCCGCAGCCCGTCTCGCGTGATCACGTGGCCGAGCGCCATTCGCAGCTGGCCGATCCCCTGACGGAGGTTCTGCGCGTATCGCCCATCCGTGGGGAACGACAATCCCACCCCGAGCGGGTGGTCGAACACGAGGTAGTTCGCCGACTTGCTCCAGGAGCCGGCGTACTGGACCAGCCTGCCCGAAGCGCCGATCGTGTAGGGGCCGTTCTCCGAGAAGAACCCGTACATGCTGCTCGCGCCGGGTCCCCCATTGCTCCACAACAGGGTCGGGCGGTGCCGATAGTCGGCACCCTGACCGACGAGCCAGTAGAACAGCCCCGGCTGCCGGGAGCAGAGTAGATCCGAGCACTGAGCGGACGTGACGGAGGCGTAGCCGGCGAACTCGGGTTGGGCGACCGGTCCCAGCGTGGGCAGCGCCGTGACCCGGTCGCCGCCGGGGGCAACCTTGGGCGAGGCGAACCCGATCTGCGTGATCAGAGCCGCTCCGATCACCACGAGCGCCACGATCGCGAGTCTCAGAGCCGGTCGCACGTGCCCATCAAGCCGGAGCTTTCATCGCGCTGATCTTATCGGTGGCTTGGTGCGCCGAAACTCGCCGTCCTCGGCCGGACGAGGCCAGGCGGAAGCGTGAACCGAACCGGCGACGTCACGGGCATGTACCGTCGAGACGTGGACGCGCACGTGGTCCGCCGGCGGGAGCGATTCCTCCGCCCATTCGGCGTCTCGGTCATCTGGCCGGCGCTCGCCGTCCTGATCGTGGCCTATGCCGCTCATCAGGACCTCGGGATCGGCGGCTCAGAGGTCAACGACCTGTTCGACCAGTGGCTCGACGCCGGCGTGCTCTGGTTCAGCGCGGCGATCTGCCTCGCCGGGGCACTGCACGCGACTCGGAGCCGGGCGCCGTGGATTCTCGTCGCCCTCGGGCTCGCGAGCTGGGCACTCGGCGACACCCTATGGAGCATCCGCTTCGGCCATCTCGCGGTGGCGCCTGACACGAGCATCTCCGACGTCTTCTGGCTGTCCTGGTACCCGCTCATCGTCACGGCTCTGGTCCTGCTTGTTCGCGACCGCGTCCCGAGATTCGAGCTTCACCGTTGGATCGACGGCGTGGTCGTGATGCTGCTGGTCGCCACGCCGTGGGTGGTGCTGTTGCTGGAGCCGGTGTCCGAGCATTCGCATGTCTCGGCGCTGTCGACCGTCGTCGCCTTCGCATATCCCCTGGGTGACGCGGTGGTCGTGGGGGCAACCCTCGGCGTTTACGCGCTGATGGCCTGGCGTCCGGGCCGCATGTGGCTCGTGCTCGGGCTCGGCCTCGGGTTGATGGGACTGGCCGACGCCGTGTACGAGGTGCAGGCCCTCGGGCACAACTACGCTCATGGGAGGGTCTACGACGCCGCCTGGGTGGCCGGGGCGGTGCTCCTGGCCTACGCCGCCTGGCAGCCCCATCCGGGCCGGCTGAAGCCGAGGGAGGTGAAGGGATGGCCGGCGATCGCGCTCCCGCTCGCCGCCCAGGTGCTGGCGGCGACGATCCAGATCTACGGATACTTCCATGAGATAGCCAATGGCGAGCGGATCCTGACCGTCATCGTCCTCGTGATCGCGATGGTCCAGATCGTGATCACAAGGCCGCGTTCGCGCACCGGCTCGGGCGATCCTCCCGGGCGATCCTGACGGCGCGGACGGCCGTGACCGTGTGCTGCCTCTAGCATGGCTGGTGCAGGCGATCGCGATGGGGCAGCTCGAAACGGACGATTCTCTTCTCAGGGCCGGGGTGCGGCGTAAGTGGTGACACTGCGGCTGGCCGCGGTCGAGCTCCCGGGGCGCGCGGAGCGACTGGCCTCGTTGCGCGCCGTTATCGGAACGCCCCGCCCCAGCGCGGCGATCGTCCCCGAGCGGATCTGGTCGATCCTCGAGGCCCGGTACGAGAGGGTCGTGACCCCGATCATCGACCGCGCGTGGCCCCGCTCGGAGGACGGTGAGACCCGCGGGCGCTTTGTTCGGAAGTCACGCTTCATCGCACACACGTACGCGTGTTCGAGCTACGTCCCCGTCGCGCTCGGGCTCGCTTCTCCGTTCCGGATCCTTCCGCTCGCCAAGCCTCTTCAGCGGCTTACGCTCGGCACCGCGCTCGGGGTCGCCGAGCCGCTCGTCCTCAGAACCACGGCCACCATGCTTCCCGCCTTCGTTGCCGCGGCTCCGATCGACGTCCGCCTGGTCGTCCTGCTCGCCGCTCTGTGCACCGCGTACGACCAGTCCTTCGATGACTGGCCGGACGAGCTCGACCCCGTGGATCGACACCGGCACATCGAGCGGCTCTGGACGCGACCCGAGGAGGCGCCGGCCCGGCCCGAGCCCGGCTCGGCATCACTCACCCGCGCGTTGCTGGTGGAGCTCAACGCATCGCTCGGCGAGCGCTACGACGAGCTGGCGGACCTCGGGCGCGGCGCCAGCGAGGCGGAGAAGCGCTGCGCCCTCGGCCTCCCCGATCCCGACGGGCTCTCCCACCGGCGAGCGGCGGCCGAGGCGACCGCGGACGCGATGATCATCCAGACCCCGAACGTCAATCCGGTGATCCGAGCCTGGATGCACGAGTTCGCGGTCTTCGCCCAGCTCACCGACGACTGGGTCGACGTCGAGACCGACGCCCTCCTTCGGGAGACCCCCGTGCTCATCGGGTCGGTCGGCCTACCGGAGCTCGAGTCGCGGTGGGGCCGACTGCTCGACGGCGTCGGCAAGATGCTGCGGACTTGCGGGGTCTACGACCGCCGGACGACCGGACTGGTCGAGGACGGGCTCCGCTATGTGCTCTGGGCCGGCATCGATGGGATGGAGCACCGGGTCGCCGACTGACCCAATCGCCCAGGCAAGCGAGGGCCGGTCAGCGACTGAGATCGCGCGCCAGGACCCCGTCTGGGTCATACCGACGCTTGGCCTCCATGAGCCCGTCCCAGCGAGGGCCGAAGTGCGCCCGCCAGTCGGCCGGTGACATGGGCATGTATCCGAACGGGCCCAGCGTCCCGCCCACTCGCTTGGCGGCGTCGTACAGACGGCGGTTGCGCTCCGCGGCCCACGCGATGTTCTCAGGGGTATTCGGAAAGCCGCCGTTGTCGGTGAACCCGAAGACCGGATCCGAGTCCGGCAGCGGAGGCCCCGCCCCGTTCTCCGGCCGGCCGCTGATCGCGTAGACCACGGTGTTCCCGATCCGGTCGCGGCCTTCGGGGTGCACGATCTCCTGTAGGTGGTCCTCGAGAAACCCGGCCACGCTGCCGCCGGGCAGCAAAACCCCGAACCACGGGGTGGAGCCGCTCCCAGTAGTCGGTGGTGGTCCGATACCGCTCCTCCGCTGCCGCCATCAGCCCGAAATGGTCGAGCAGCGGCAGTTCGTAGGAATACGGCTCGCCCGTGGACGGCGGGAGCACCGCGACAAGGCTCGAGCGGGCCGCGTCCGCGTCGACGCCGCCGGGCATGTCGGCGTGCAGTCCGCAGACCGGCTTTCCGGCGTCGTCGATGCCGATCAAACCCAACAGTCCCGTGACCTCGGGATGGGACGCAGCCCGCGTCAGCGCCTCGAAGAAGACCTCAAGGTCGTCATATGCGAAGACCGCCTCGAACAGCCGCTCCGGGGCTGGTCCCACCCGGATCCGTGCGCGCACGATGATCGCGACCTGCCCGAGCCCGCCAACCACGGCATGGAAAAGATCGGGGCGGACATCGGGCGAGCAGCCGAGCACCTCGCCCTCGCCGGTCACGACCTCCAGCTCGAGAACCGTGTCGGTGCTGAATCCGTGCCGCACGCTCGTCAGGCCGACGCCGGCCCCCGACACGACGCCCCCGACGGACAGTCGCGGATAGTGGGGGACGACCAGCGGCACGAGCCCCTGGCGGAACGTGGTTTCGAGCAGCGCTTCCCAGGTTGCTCCCGCCTGGACCCACACGGAGTCGCCGACGGCCGGCTCGACTCGGTTCAGCTCGCTCATGTCGATCACGATGCCGTCGGTCACCTGCGCGTCGCCGCCCATGGCGTGCCCCCGCCCCCGAGCCACCACGCGGGTCCCGGCCTCGCGGGCGTCGCGGATCGTGGCCACCACTTCCTCGATCGATGTGGGCAGGGCCACCGCCCGCGGAATGCACCTGATCATGTGCCCCCAGTCGTCCGCGTACGAGGCGAGCGTGTCGGGGTCGCTGGCCAGCTCCGGCATCATTCCGCCCGCGGCGCGAGCGCGATGCTGACCCGGTGCATGACCCGCGACGCGTCGAGGGGCCTGGAGCGACGGTGATTCGTGCAGGTGTTGTCCCAGAGCAGGACGTCGCCTTCGCGCCATGCGTGCCGATAGGTGAACTCCGGCCGCGTCGCCCGGCGGTACAGGTGATCGATCAGAGCGCGGCCGTCGTCCTCGGGGACCCCCTCGAACCCGACCGTGTAGGCCGATGCCATGTACAGCGCCGGCCGAGCGGTCACCGGATGGCTCCGGACCAACGGGTGCACGGCCGCCCGGTCCGCTCGCACCGGGGCGGCCTGCTTCCCATTCACCACGTACGGGGGGAGCCGGTAGACGGCGGGGTCATGGGGTCCGCGCTCGGTGTGGATCGCTCGGAGCCGCTGGAGCCGGTGGCGCTCCGCCGCAGGGAGCGACGCGTACGCCGCCTGTAGATCGATGTACACCGTGTCGGGCCCCTCCGGCGGTAGCTCGACGGCACACAGCATCGCGAGCTCGGGCGGGTTGGAGAGATACGAATAGTCGGTGTGCCACAGGTCGCCCTGACTCGGACGGCTGTCCTGCGGCGCCGACCCGTCGCGCCGCAGGTACGACAACCACTGGATCTCGGGATGATCCGCGTCGTGGCTGGTGAGTCCGTCGCTCCGCTCCGGAGGCGAGGGATCGCCGAACGCGCGCGCCGCACGCACCTGGTCCGCCGGGCCGATGTCCTGGCCGCGAAACACCAGGACATGGTGCGTGAACAGGCCTGCCTGCAACCGCTCGACGGCTGCTTCAGGCAGCGGCCTGTTGAGATCGACGCCGGAAACCTCGGCCCCAAGCTCGCGGTCGGTGGAGATGCGCTGGATCTGCACTGTGCTCTGCAATCCCGCCCGGCGCGGTTGCGCGTCGGGGGACCGCGGGATAACCTAGCCCACCCGACGAAGGAGAGAGAGATGAGCGACGCATCCGAGACGGCAAGGGCTTCCGTCGACGCGTTTCTACAGCACGATCAGGATGCCATCGGGCAACTTCTCGCGCCCGATGTCGAGTGGCTCGAGAACGGCCTGCCGCACCACGAATCATTCCCCCAGCACGAAGGTCGGGGGAAGTGGGAAGGCGCCCATCCGCAGCTGGACGTGGACGTCATCGAGGTGTGCTCGAACGACGACACCGCCGTGTTCGAGTTCGATATGCGCCACGACGACAAAGCCACCCTGGGGTCCGCGGTGTTCAGGGTCGCGGACGGGAAGATCAAGTCGGTCCACTGGTACGGGCACCCCGACCTCGTGATGCAGGTGCTCTGGCCGAACAGCGCAGCGGCCGCCTGAACGTCTTCCGAACGCAGGCCCGCTCTCAGATCGATTCGCCGGGATCGGCCTCGTCGGCTTCGGGCGCACGATCCTGGTCGGGTTCGTGCGGCACCTTGCCGGTCAGTGCCGCGAACACGTCATCCAAGGTTGGTTGACGCAAAGCGAGCTCTGCGATCGCGATGCCGGCGGCCTCGAGGTGGCGGGTCACCTCGTCCAGGCTGACGTCGTGTTCCCCCACGGGCACACTGACGCGTCCCGAGTGATGGTGGACGCGGGCGCCGGCTTCGGCTGAGACGACCGCGACGATCGCGACGGCGGCCGCGCGAGTCTGACCGTGATCCGCCACGGCCAGCTCGATGAACCAGTGGCCCGCGGCGGCCTTGAGCTCGCTCGCCGTTCCCTTCGCGATCACCCGCCCGTTGTCGATCACGACGATCGTGTCCGCGAGCCGGTCGGCCTCCTCGAGGTACTGGGTCGTCAACACCACTGTGATCCCCGCCTCCACCAGGCCCTCGACGACGCCCCACAGGAGCCCCCGCGCGGTCGGATCGAGCCCGGTCGAAGGCTCGTCCAGGAACAACACCTTCGGGTTTGACACCAGGCTCGCGGCGAGATCGAGCCGGCGCCGCATCCCTCCCGAGTATGTCCGCGCCGGCCGGTCGGCCGCCGCATCGAGGCCGAAGCGCTCCAGGAGACCGTCGACCGTACGCCGGGCGTCCGCACGCTCAAGGTGATAGAGGCGAGCGATCAGGTTGAGGTTCTCCCGCCCGGTGAGACGGTCGTCGACCGAGGCGTACTGCCCGCTGATCCCGATCACCGGTCTGACCCGTCGGCGATCACGGACGACGTCGAAGCCGGCGACTTCGGCCCGCCCGCTGTCAGGATCCAGCAGGGTCGTCAGAACGCGAACGAGCGTCGTCTTTCCGGCTCCGTTCGGGCCCAACAGGGCCAGCAGGGTTCCCTCGGGGACCTCGAGGCTGACCCCATCGAGCGCCTGCACATCGCCAAAGCGCTTGCGGACATCCTCGACCAGGACGGCGGGACGGACGCCGTCGTGATCGGGCGATCCGCGCATGCCCGGATCATGGCACGGTGGTGACTGCCGGCGCCAGCCTGCGCCGCTCCCGGCCTCAGCCCGCGCCGGCACCGGCCAGGTAGCTGGCCGCGAGCGCCTCGAACTCCTCCTCAAAGCAACGGGCAAGAGCCTCCGGCCGGGGGACGCGGTCGAGGTGACACGCGATCCCGATCGTCACGCTCCCCGCGAATGACAGGGCGGCCACCCTCAGCTGGCTTCGAGTTCGACCGGTGATGTACGCGAACTCGACCCGGTGGCCAAGAACGTAGAGGTCGAGGTTCGGTCCCTGGATGTTTGCCAGATAGAAATCGGGTGCCCGGTCATAGAGCCGATTGGCCAGCCGCCGGTAGAGAGGTGCCGGAAGCTGGGCCAGGGCGCTCGCCGCCTCCGCGAGCCTAGGTGCGACCCGCTTGCCGTGGGCGGTGCCGAGGCCCACCAACCGCAGTCGCTCCCGGGGATCCGGCTCCGTGACGGGGAGCCTTACGAGCATGAATGAAGGCAGCTCGGTGAGCACCGGCGCGACGTCGCCGTCCTGACGGCTCAAGTTCACCGGGACCGCCGCCACCAGGTCGGTGTTCGCGAGGCCCACCTCTGCCTGCCAGCGTCGCAGCCCGCCGGCGATCCCCGTCAGCAGAACGTCGTTGAAGGTGGCGCCGGGGCCCGCGGCGTTGCGGATCTCCTCGACCTGCGCCATGGGGCGAACCGCGAACGAGGTGGCGTGTTGCCCGGACGCGGGCGGGCGGAATCGCGGCTGCGCCCGGCGCCCCGCCACCTCGTTCCGGTATCCGCGGTACGCGTCTCGATAGCCGCCGGCAGCGGCCGTGACCCGCTCCACCGAATACGGCCCGCGCGCGACCGCCGCGAATCGCCTCGCCTGGTCGCGCACCGCGAGTCGTGCCTCGGCGAATCGGCCTGGAGCCGGTTCGGGCCTCCACGGCTCCGGTTCGCCGGGACCGGCATCGGGCGAAGCATCGAAGACCAGCAGGGCGGCGTTCGCGACGCCGCCCTCGCCCTCGACGAGGGCATGGTGCATCTTGAGGAGAATCGCGCGCCCGCCGTCCTCGAGCTCGGGGGTCAACCCGATCTCCCACAGCGGCCGGCTGCGATCCAGCGGCTGGGACGAGTAGTCGTCGATCAGCTTCGCCAACTCGACTTCGGAGATCGACGTCGCCGTTGAGATCGCTCGGACATGCCGGCGCAGGTCAAAGCCGGCATCGTCGACCAAGATCGGCCCCGCCAGCCCGAGCGGGACGAATCGCACCACCCGGCGGAATCTGGCCGGCACGAGGTGCAGTCGCGAGGCGACCTGGGCCGTCAACCGTTCCAGCGTCAGCGTTCCGGAGGCTGCGGGATCAGGCCTCCCGAGACGTACGACCACCACGGCGTGGCGGAGATCCCCGGCGGCGTCTCTGGTCAGGAAAAGCTCAGCCGCACGGGGCAGGCGCTCATAAGCCGGATCGGGCACACGCACGGTATCGTCAGCCCTCCTTGTGCGCGCGGGCACTTTCAGCGACGGCTTCTGAAGCCGAGAGGGGATTGCCCTGCCGCGAGGGCCTGCGGTTCGGCACAGGCCGGGCCCACGGGCACCACGGTGAGCTCCTCCAGGGAGCCTTCCGGGTGGACGGCACGCTACGCAGGGGCCTGGTCACGCTTCCGTGTCCATCGTTTTGGAGCGAGGCGACCGTAGCGCTCGAGAGCGATCTCGCCGGGCGGCTCACGGTGCGACCGGGGTGGAAGACGAAGGCGCTTCGGGCGGTCGCCCTGACGCTGAATGAGCTCGGGGTCGCGAACGTCGGCGGGACGGTCTCGATCGCGAGCAACATCGCACCCGGTCGAGGCTGTGGCTCCTCGACGAGCGACGTTGCGGCGGCCGTCCGCGCGACGCTCGGCGCGCTGCGTCGATCGCGTTCGCCCGAGCGGATCGCCAGCCTTGCGGTCGCCGCGGAGGGCGCCTCCGACGCCACCTTCTGGGAGCGACCGGTGCTGTTCGCGCAACGCGACGGAGACATGATCCAAGACTACAAATTGCCACTCCCGCCGATCGAAGTGCTCGCGTTCGAGACCGGCGACGGGGCGGGCATCGACACCCTCGCGCTGCCGGCGCCACGCTATCGGGGCTGGGAGATCGACCGCTTCGACGAGCTCCGCGCAGCGCTCGGCCTTGCGCTCGCGCGCTCAGATGCCCGTGGCGTCGCCGCCGTGGCAACCGAGAGCGCTCGGATCAACCAGCGGCACCTGTCGCAGCCACGCTTCGATGAGATCACGGCGCTCGCCGGGCGGGCGGGAGCCCTCGGTGTTCAGGTCGCACACTCCGGCGAGGTTGGGGGGTTGCTGTTCGCGCGCGCACCGAGCCTCGAGTGGAGCATTCGCCGGGCGCATGACGAGCTCGCCTCCATGGGACTCAAGCCGTGGCGGTTCAGCCCGCACGAACGGGCGGGCCACGAGTCCGAGCCGCCCCACGCACACCGGAGGAGCCGATCGAGCCGGAGAAGCCAAGCGCGTTGAGCTGGTTCCTGAGGCCAAAGCGCGAGTTCTTCGTCTACGCCTTCCACCTCCTCGATTTCAACGCGATCCCGGGCGACTACTGCGAGTTCGGCTGCCACGAGGCGGTCACCTTCCGGATGGCCTACACGGGTTTGCGGCGGACCGGCGACCCGCTCTCGCGGCACATGTGGGGATTCGATTCGTTCGCGGGGCTCCCGGCCCCGAGGGACGACGCCGACTCCCATCCGCGGTGGGTCTCCGGCGACCTCAGCACTTCATTGGAGGAGTTCCACCGACTGTGCGATTCCGCCGGTATCCCCCGCGAGACGTACACAGCCGTCCCCGGCTTCTACGCCGACACCCTTCCGGCCGCCACGGAACCCCGGAAGGTGGCATTCGCGCACGTCGATTGCGACATGTACAGCAGCGCTGCCGAGGTTCTGGCCTGGCTTTCACCCCGAATGCAGAACGGGATGATCATCGCCTTCGACGACTACTTCTGCGCCAGCTCGGGTCAGCTCTCGGGCGAGCGGCGGGCCCTGATCGAGTTCCAGCGCGAGCATCCCCGGTGGCGGTTTGTCCCGTACAGCCAGTACTGGTGGGCCGCGCAGTCGTTCCTGATCGAGGACCGGGAGCTGGACCCGTGACCGCGACCCCGCGCTGGGCTCAGGCGACCATCGCCGAGTCATCGGCGAGCACCGGACACCGATCCGTGGCGAGCCGCTGGAGCAGGTCGGCGGCGTCGGCGGCCGACGGAAGCGACTCGAGCTCTGCGCGAAACTCCGCGGTCGCCCTCCGGTAGCGGGGATCGCCTCGGACCGTGCGCACCGCGGCTCGAATGCTCTCCGCTGAGAGCTCGCGGTGATCGACGCGCCGCCCGAGCCCGAGCTCGACGCAGCGCTCCGCCTGCATCGGCTGATCCGAGTCGATGGGGACCAGCACGAGCGGCGTCCCGGCCCAGACTGAGGCCATCACCGTGTTGAATCCGCCGTGGCACAGCGTGACGTCGGCGTGCGGCAGCAGCACCGAGAGCGGCAGGTAGCGAACGGCGCGGACGTTTGGCGGCAGTGGCTCGAGCTCGGCGGGGTCGCGGTTCATCCCGACGGTGACGACGACATCGACCGGTTCGCCTTCCAGCGCCTCGATCGCCGTCTCGAAGACGCCGGGCGTGCGGTTGTAGTTCATGCCGAAGGTCACGACGACGGCCGGGCGGCTCGAGCCCGTCCGCTCTCCCACCGGGATGCCGCGCGGTCGGTACTCCACGATCTCGGGTCGGATGTGGTGAGCGGTTGGAGCTCGGAACGCATCCGGGGCCAGGTAGGCGGGCGGAGCGAACTCCAACCGCAGAAAACGGAGCCCTGAGACGAAGTCCGGATCGGGCTCGAGTCCCAGCTCCGCTCGGAGTGGCGCCAGCTCAGGGCCGGCGATGCGGCGATCGGACGCGAGCAGCCCCTGCCCGAACCCGTAGGAGGCGTGCGGTATCTCGCGCAGCTGCGCGGCGAGCATCGACCCCAGCTCCATCTGCTGGTGGATGACGACGTCAGGCCGCCAGGAGCGAAACACCGACAGCAGCTCGACGGCGGTCTGCCGAGCTGCCTTGCCCGCATACACGTGGCGAAGGATCCAGCCGTAGCGCTCCGAGGGCTGCGCTCCGGCCAGGCCGGGAACGCGAGCTCTGGCTCCGCACGCGACCAGTCGAGCCCGACGGCGATCGGCTCGAGCCCGAGCTCCCGTACCTGCGGGCAGAACGAGCTCGCGGTCGCGACCCGGACGTCGTGCCCCCGCCGCCCGAGCTCCCGCGCCACCGGAGCCACCGGTTGAAGATGCCCGACCGCGGGGTGGGCCGAGAACAGGAACCGCATCGATTGATCAGTAGGCGAGCCGTGCGAAGCGGCGCGTGGCCAGCGGCACGAACACGATCAGGATCGCGGCGATCCAGACGAGGGCCCAAAGCGTGTCGTGGGACACGTGTCCCCCCCTCGTCAGCCCCCGCACGGCGTTGACCACCTTGGTGACCGGCTGGTTGTCGGCGAAGCCCTGCAGCCAGTGCGGCATCGTCCCGGGCGGCACGAACGCCGAACTCAAGAACGAGAGCGGGAAGACCCAGATGTAGCCGACGACCTGCATCGTCTCTGGGTCACGGGTCACGAGCGCCAGCCACGCCTGGACCCACGAGAACGCGACTCCGACGGCGACCACGAGGAGGTACGCCAGCAGCACATCGGGCACGGTCCCGTGGAAGCGGAAGCCCAATAGGACCCCGGTCGCCGCGACCAGCACGAAGACCATCGTGTTGCGGACCGCATCTGCGGTTATGCGCCGTCGAGGACCGCCTGCCGATGGATCGGCGATGCGCGGAACCTGTCCATGATCCCCTCGGTCATGTCCGCGGCCAACGCGAGGCCGGTCTGCGTCGACCCGAAGATCACGCCCTGGACGAGGATGCCCGGCAGGAGATAATCGATGTACTTGCCGCCGTGACTGGCGAGTTCGAACTGGCCCTCGAACACGGCGTCGAAGACGAGCAGGAACAGGATCGGCTGCAGCGCCGCCGCCACCAGGAGGCTCGGGGTTCTCCGGTAGTGGAGCAGGGTGCGATCCCTGAGGATCGCGGAATCGGCGAAGATCGAACGGAGCCTGCGCATCTCAGAACGCCACGGCGGGGCGCGGTCGCGCGGTGGCTCCGCGGGTGATCGCGAGCTCCGCCACGACGTGATCGCCGTCGGGCACGACGTGCCACTTCGAGCGTGCCCGCTGGTAGGCGTCGTACGGGAGGGGCATGTATCGGGCGACGGCGCGCTCGTAGCCCTCGAGCGAGCTCGGGTCCGCGACATCCAGGCCCCGGATCAGGGTCAGTCCGGTGGGGGGAACGTCGATCGTGACCAGCGACAGGTCTCCTCGCTCGTGCGAGACACTCGATCACCTTCCACACGTCGCCGGTCCACTTCTGGGTCGTGCGTCTGCGCTGCGCGACGACCCGGTTGTAGGGAAGGGTGTCGTGGAGCACGATCAAGCCCCCGGGGGCTAGAAAGCGGCCGACGTTGAATACATCTCGCAGGGCCTGCTCGAACAGGTGCAGACCGTCGATGAAGGCAAGCTCGATGCCCATCCCCCCGAACAGCTCGGCCACGTCGCCCCGTGCGAAGAACTCGTCGCTCGACTCCGCGAAGACGCGCATCCGCGGCCCGAGCTCGACCTCGATCGAGGGCGCCGGATCGACGCCGATGGCGAGCGTGTCGGGATTCGCGAGCGCCAGCGAGCGCCCCTCGTCAACGCCGATCTCGACATAGGCTCGCGGCTCAAGCCGCTGGTGCAGTTCGCGCAGCCGCTCGCGAAACCGACCGAAGTAACCACCGCGACACGGATCCTCGGGCTCCGGCACAGATTGGGTACAGTAGCCGCTCGGCAGGAGAGACCCATGGAAGAGAAGCTCGTGGTGACCGGGACGTCCACAGGCATCGGTCACGCGATTGCCTTGCGGGCCGGGCGGGAGGGTTGGCGCAGCGCTCGCCACCGCCCGTGATCCGGCCGCCCCGCACACGCGCAAGGCGGCGCACGAGCTTGCCGAGGCCGGATGCGAGCTGGCCCGGCTCGATCTCCGCGACGAGACATCGGTCGCCCGGTTCGCCGCCGACGCGCACGCGTGGTGTGGCGGACATCTCGACGCCCTGGTCAACAACGCCGGAATCGCGCTGCCGGGTGCGATCGAGGAGCTCTCGGTGGCAGAGGTGCGCGAGCAGTTCGAAGTCAACGTGTTCGGCCACATCGACGTCACTCAGCGCCTGCTTCCGGCGTTGCGGGCTGTGAAGGGTCGGGTCGTGTTCGTCAGCTCGGATCGGGCGCGTATCCCGGTCCCGCTCTATGGCGCGTACGCCGCGTCCAAGCAGGCCCTCGAGGGCTTCGCCGCCGCGCTGGCGGCGGAGGTCGAGCGCTTCGGTGTCAGGGTGGGAGTGCTCGAGCTCGGGTCCTTCCACTCGTCGATCCGCGAGACCATCCGCCCGAGGCTCGAAGGAGTCGTATCGGGCTCGCGGTACGCAGCGGCGGCGAGGACCTCCCTTGAGACGCTTGGCTCGCCGCCGCTCGGCGATCCAGACGAGGTGGCGGAGGTCGCGATGGGGCTGCTCGGATCCGACGATCCTCCATTCAGAGTCGCAGTGCGGCCAAAGCGGTGAGACGGGATCAGGCGATTCGTTGAGGTTCGGCCTGTTCTACACGCATCAGCTGCCCCGGGACAGCGGAGCGGCCGACGAGGCGAGGCTCCTGGCCGACGCCCTGGAGCAGGTGGAGCTCGCCGACCGCCTCGGCTTCGACTGCGTCTGGGAGGTGGAGCACCACTTCCTGGAGGAGTACTCGATCTCGAGCGCACCCGAGGTGTTCCTGGCGGCGGCCTTCTCAGCGGACGAGCCGGATCCGGCTCGGGCATGGGATCGTCCAGCTCCCGGCCGCGATCAACCATCCCGCACACGTGGCTGAGCGGATCGCCACACTCGACCTGATCTCCGGCGGCCGCGTCGAGCTCGGAACCGGCGAGGGCAGTTCGCAGATGGAGCTCGGCGCGTTCGGGGTCGAGCAAAAGCGGGCCCAATGGGAGGAGTCGCTGGACGCCCTCACGCGGATGTTCGTCGAGGAGCCGTTCGCGGGTCACGACGGGCGATGGCTGTCGATGCCACCCCGCAACGTGGTCCCGAAGCCGGCCCAGCGGCCCCACCCTCCGTTGTGGGTCGCGTGCAGCAAGCGAGAGACGATGCTGTTGGCAGGCGAGCGCGGCATCGGCGCACTCGCGTTCTCGTTCATCGAGCCCGAAGAGGCGAAGGAGTGGGTCGATGCCTATTACGAGACGATCGAATCCGAGCGCTGCGTCCCCGCCGGCTTTGCGCTCAACCCGAACGTTGCCCTGGCATTGCCGATGATGTGCCACACCGACGAGGCCACGGCGATCGATCGAGGCATCGACGGCCTCCACTTCTTTGGCTTCGCGCTCGCCTACTACTACGCGTTTGGGGACCACGTCCCCGGCCGCTCGAACGTGTGGCAGCAGTTCGTCGAGCGGCGCGACGAGGTCGGGTTCTCGCGTGAGCTCGTGACCCCGGGTGACGCCCCGCTCGGCGTGCGCCTGCTTCAGCAGGGCATCGGGAGCCTGCGCGGCGCGATCGGCACCCCGGACCAGGTCGCCGGCCTGATCGAGCGCTACGAGGCCGCGGGGGTGGATCAGCTGATCTTCATCATGCAGGCGGGGCGCAACCGTCACGAGCACATCTGCGAGAGCCTCGAGCTGTTCGCGACGGAGGTGATGCCGCGATTCGCCGGACACGCGGAGGAACGCGAGGAGCGCAAGCGTGAGCGGCTAGGCGCGGCGGCGGACCGCGCACTCGCCCGCCGCTCCCCTCCGAGACCCGCGCCTACGGGGTATGTGGTCAGGCCAGACGGCGAGCCGGCTCCGGCGAGGCCGCCGCTCGCGCCAGCCCCGCAGTCCCCGCGAGAGCGAGCGGCCGCAGCGGTCCGCGGCCTAGCCGCCCGAACGGCCCAGGCCGGTCTGGCTGCCCTTGTGCGGGGCCGCAGCGACCAGCGCCTACACATCCTGTTTGACCGCGGCCCCGTGCTGCCATTGATATTCCGGGGCATGGGAAGAGCGTTCGTTCCCGAGAAGGCGCGCGGGTTCGAAGGCGAGATCCTCTACGAGTTGCGCGCCTCCCGCGGCCTGCGGCGCTGGACGGTGCGGATTGCGGACGGCCGCGCCGTCGCTCGGCGCGGCGCCGCTTCCGACCCGGCGCTCACGTTCCGGACCAGCGTCCCCGAGTTCGTCCGGATGCTCACCGGGGAGTCGTTCGCCCCAAAGCTGCTGATCGACGGCTCGCTGACGATCGAGGGCCACTACGACCTCGCGAGCCGGCTGCCGCAGATGTTCGGTGGCTAGGACGCCACCCGGTCGCGCGCTCAGCCGTCGGTGAGACTCCCGTATGCGTCCGGCCGCCTCGTTCCGAGGAACGGGAACAGCTCGAGCCAGTCTTCGCGCTGGTCGAGGTCGAGGTCGGCGACCAGGACCGCCGGCTCGTCGCGGGGCGCCTTCACCAGCACGCGTCCGTAGGGATCCGAGATGAAGCTCGACCCGTAGAAGGTGATCGGCCCTTCGGTTCCGATGCGGTTGATCGCGACCATGAAGGTGCCGTTGGCGATTCCGTTGGCAACGATCACCTGCTGCCACAGCGGCTCGGTGTCGAAGCCCGGATGATCGGGCTCGGAGCCGATTGCCGTCGGATAGACGAGCACTTCCGCTCCGGCCAGCGAGTAGGCCCGGGCGAGCTCCGGGAACCACTGGTCCCAGCAGGTCGGAAAGCCGAGCTTTGCCTCCCCATCCGTTCCCCCGAGCACGGTCACCGGGAACGGGTCGTCGTCCGCAGGTCCGGGCCTGAAGTACCGGTCCTCGTGGTACCCGGCGGTGACGGGAAGGTGGAGCTTGCGCGTGCGGGCCACGAGTGCTCCGTCGGGCGCCACCAGGATCGCGGTGTTGTATCCCAGGTCATCCTGGCCTCCGCCGGTGCGCTCATACAGGGAGGCGTGAATGTGGGCTCCCGTCTCCACCGCCAGCCGGCGAGCGAACGTGGCGGTCGGACCGCTCTGGAGATCTTCCGCCTCCACGCCTGCTGCCCCCGGGCCATCCGGCGTGATCGCGAAGTACCGCGAGAGCGTCAGCTCCTGCAGGCACACGAGCCGCGCGCCCTCGCCGGCCGCGATCCGGATCCCCGCCGCGAGCGCCGACCGGTGGTCCTCGGGATCGGGGTGCCAGCGCTCCTGGACCGCCGCGACGCGGAGCGGCTTCCGGGTGGGCGCCCGTGTCCGCGCGGGCGAAGCAGGCGGCGGGTAGGCCGTCAGGAGCCGCGGCGCCTCAGTCATCGCGCAGCTCCGCGAATCTCGCCGGGACCTGCTGCGTGATGCAGTGCGGCCCCCCTCCCCCGTACGCCAGCACCTCCCCACGCACCGGCACCGGCTCGCGACCCGGGTATGCACGCGCGATGATCGCGAGCGCGTCCTCGTCGGTGTCGGCGCCCGTGACCGGCACGATGACGGCACCGTTGAGCAGATAGAAGTTGAGGTATCCCACCGCGACGCGCTCCCCGGCCACGCGCGCGTACGGGAGGAACGGCATCTCCATTACCTCGATCCGGGCGGATTCGAGCCGGCTTCGGTTCTCCGCGCATCGCTCGAAGTTCGGATTGTCCTCGCTCACGCCCTGCAGCAGAACCCGTCCGGGGGAGACGAACGCCGCGATCAGATCGACATGTCCGTCCGTGTCACGGTCTTCGACCAGCCCCTGACCCAGCCATACGACGCGGTCGACTCCCAGGTAGCGGTGCAAGGCTGCCTCGATCTGCTCTCGTGAGAGCGCCGGGTTGCGGTTCGGAGCCAGCAGGCATTGCTCGGTCGTGAGCAGGCTTCCCGTCCCATCGACGCAGATCGACCCGCCCTCGAGCACGATCGGGGCGGACACGACGGTGTCTCCGAGCTGCTCGGCAACGAGCGCGCCGACCTTCGCATCGGAGTCCCACGGAGCGAACTTCTCGCCCCACGCGTTGAACCGGAAATGGACCGCGTGGCGCCCGCCGCGCTCGTCGCACACGTAAATCGGCCCGCAGTCCCTCAGCCACGAGTCGTCGAGTCGGAGCTCCACCACCTCGACCCCTTCGCCGCACGCTGCGCGTGCCTGCGCGGCGTCGGGCCCGGGATTCGCGATCATCGTGACAGGCTCGAAGGCCGCGATCGCGTTGGCCACCTCGGCGTAATCGGCGCGCGCCTGCGCGATCGTCTCGCCCCACAGCTCCTTCCTGCAGGGCCATCCCATGATCGTGCGCTCGTGCGCCTCCCACTCCGCCGGCATTCGTGGCTGAGACGGCTGCGCCCGCAGCTAGCCCTCGTCCTCGGCGACGTCCCGCTTGGTGGCGTCGACCTGGCGGTTGATCTCGGCCTGCTCCCTCGAGCCGGCCGCCGCCTCGCGCAGCACCTGGTCCTCGCCACGCGTCGTCTGCTCCGACCGCCGGCGGCCCTCCTCCTCCTCCCAGGCGAGCTCGCGATCGTCGGCCCGGCGCTCGCGCTCGTCGGCCACACGCTCGCGATCGTCCGCCAGACGCTCGCGCCTGTTGGCGATCCGGTCGCGCTCGTCGGCCAGGCGATCACGCTGGTTGGCGGAGCGCTCGCGCTCGGCGGTCAGACGCTCCTGGACGCTCGCGATCCGCTTCCCCTCCCCCGCGCGCTGCTCGTGCTCACCGACGTCGTCCGCGGATGCCATCGTGATCGACCGATTCACTCAGGGTGGATGACCTCGACGGCCCCGAACCCCGGCAGGGGCCCGTCCACAACGAACATCTCGACCGTGATGTCCGGGTCGACGTGGGCCTGGGAGAGGAACGCGATCACCGTGCGGCCGGTGAGCTCTTCGATCGTGTCCTTGTAGCGCTTGGCCATCAGCTCCTGGAACTGCTCGCGCATCGCGACCACCTCATCGGGCTGACCGCTGTCCATATGCGTCTGCTCCAGAGCAGTGAAGCCGCTGCCCCGCATCACCACGAGGATGACATCGTCCATCACGTACGTCTTGGCCTTCATCGGCCCGCGTCCATAGTGCTCGCGCAGCATCGCGACGATGCTGGTGGAGATCTGCGCCAGTAGCCTCCCGCCCGCCAGACGTACGTGCGACTCATCACTTGTGAACTGTTCCATCCAGTCGCTCCTTGTCCGGCGAGACCCGCGAGGCCTCGGCCGTCCAGCGCTTTCAGATCCGTGGACCGGGCCGGGGGCAGCCGAAGCCCACCTCGGACCCTGTCACGAGGGAGAGTACTCCCGAGCCCTGCGAGCGGTCAATTACTTGTTTCGTGAGCCACAATCGCCAATTCGGGCTCGAGCACGAACGCCTCGATCGACGACATACCTGGCGTGTCGGTTCCGCTGAAGAAGGTGCGGACGCTCCTGCTCGTCAGGCGTTCGACGGCCTCGACCAACTGCGACTCCATCGCACGCTGGAGCGCGTCTCGCTGCCTCCGAACCAGCTCCGACCTGCCCGCGGCGACAAGATTCCGCTCGGCTCTCGTCGCACTGTCCTCCAACACGCAGACCACGACGTCCTGATGGACGAAGGCCCTGGACTTCGTCGCGCCTCTCCCGGTGAAGTCGGCGACGAGCTTGCCGAGCTCGTTCGCGAGGGCCGCGTTGAGCGCGCCTCCGGACAGCTGCTCGCCGGATCCCAACAAGGTGACCTCCGTCTCCGTCTCGTCTCGGTGGAGATCCACGCGGGCTGAGAGGGGGAGCACCCGTGCGAAGCGTGTGAAGATCAAGCATACCGTCGGCCAGGACGCGGCCCGGCGGGGGGCTGGCGCCGTGGCCGCGCTGTGGCCCGGGGGCGGTTCTGGCCCCGTGACGGCGCTGGGGCCCGGCCTCAGCCGGTCGGCGAGGCCACGGGCCTGGCCGCGACGACGGCCAGCGCGGCGCGTGCCTGCGTGAAGGTGACGAGTGTTCCGCGCTCCTCGTCCCACAGCTTCAATCTGACGGCCCGGATGCCATCCAGGAACGTCAACGTCGGCACGTCCTGCAGGACCGCGTTCTCGTCGTGGGCGCGCTGGAGGTTGTAGTTGGGAATCCGTGCGTTCAGGTGGTGAACGTGGTGCAGCCCGATGTTGCCGGTGAAGAACTGGAGGATCCGCGGCAGCCGGAGGTACGAGCTGCCACGGAGAGCCGCGTCGGTGTAGGTCCACTCGTCGCCGCTCTTCCAGTAGGTGTCCTCGAACTGGTGCTGGACGTAGAACAGCCAGATGCCGGCCGATCCGGCGATCATCGCCGAGGGGGCCCATACCACCACGAGCCGCTCCCAGCCGACCAGCCAGCAGAGTCCCGCGAACACCGCGACCAGCACGAAATCGGTGAGCAGCACGCTGTTGCGCATTCGCGGGCGCTGGGCTCGGGTGGCGATGCGCGGGCCGACGATCATCGCCATGATCGGGCCGAATCCGAACATGATCAGAGGATTACGGATCAGCCGGTATCCGAGACGACCCTTTCGCGACCGTCCCTGATACTCCGAGATCGTCAACGTCGGAAGGTCCCCGACGCCGCGGCGATCGAGGTCGCCCGCGCTTCCGTGATGCACGGCGTGGTCGTGGCGCCAGCGCCCGAAGGGCGCCAGCACGAACAGCCCCAAGACCCGACCCACGTAGCGGTTGGCGCGTTTGGAGGGGAGCAGCGATCCGTGCGCGCAGTCGTGAAAGACGACGAACGTGCGGACGAGGAACCCGGCCGTCGGCACGACGAGGACGAGCGTTGGGATGACCGTCGAGCCGATCGTCAGCAACATCACGGCGGTGAGCGCCAGGTACGGGACAACCGACGTCGCGATGTCCAGCAGGCTCCGTCCCAGGCGCGGCTGCGCGTAGACATTGAGGTCTGTGTGCGCAAGCACAGGCTCAGAAGTAGTCATCGACATTTGAGCTGCTCCAAACCAATAAGGAAGGACCGTTTGATTGCCAGGTGCAACCCGCTCTCACGAGAGCCTTGAGCCACTACCGAGTGCGAGTTGACCCGATGTACCGATGCAATCCCGCGGTGCCTGATGGCGCCGCTGGTCAGCCTCGAGTACGGCCAGCTTACCCGATGGCGCGTTGAGCGCAGGTAAAGACGACGACGCCGCTCGACCGATCGAGGCCCCCCGCGGCGCCTGCCAGGGGCGCCGCCCGCGCTAGGACGAGACCGCTCGGAGCGAGACCACGCACTCCGGATTGACGCCGATGCGCTCGCCGGTGTCGGCCTCGACGAACCAGGCGAACTCCATGATCGAGCCACGAGCCGCGGCGAGGATCATTCGCTCAACGTCCTTGGCGTCGCCGTCGACGCAATGACGGACTCCGCCCAGCACGAAAACTTCGGTCTTCGAGGACTCCATCCGCGGGTACCTTAGACCGCCTTCGACCACCTTAGAACCCCCGCCGAGACCGGTCGCGCTCAACATTCGCCCGCATTGAGGTCCAGGGGGCACTAAACTTCACGTTTCGTGCCGAGCCTCAGCTCGGCGAAGTAGTGCCAGCGTTCGTAGTTGTTGCTCTTGCACCTCCCGCGTTTCGCAGCACACGATCTCCCGGGAGGGAATGCATGGCTACAGGAACCGTGAAGTGGTTCAGCGACGACAAGGGCTACGGCTTCATCACGCCCGATGACTCTGGCAAGGACCTGTTCGTCCACCACTCCGCGATCCGGGCAGCGGCTTCAAGTCGCTGGCCGAGGGCGCGAAGGTGTGCTACGAGACCGAGGAGGGACCCAAGGGTCCTGCTGCGGCCAACGTCCAGCCGATCTAGCCCCGGATCGCAACAGCCGCGGCGCGCCTGAGACGGTTTCCGTCTCAGGCGTCGCCGGGGAGGCAAGGACGAGCCGGGCCGGCGCACGCAGACGCGCGGGTAGAGGCTCGTCGGTCAAACGCCTAGCGAAGGACAACGCATGGCCTCACGCGGCAAGAAGAAGACAACATTTGCGAAGCTCGCTCGCGAGGCAAAGCTTCGCGAGCGCAGGCAGGAAAAAGCGGCCAGGAAGGACGCGCGCAAGCGGGCGGCGGAGCTCGGACCGGACCCGCTGGCGGAGCTCGGACCGGACCCGCTTGCGGAGCTGCAGCCCGCGCAATTCGGCGATACGCCGGGCGACGAGGATAAGCAGCCCTAGACGCCCTGGCTCCCGGTTTTCCGGGTGCTATGGTCGGTTGCGCGGGTGGCGTTGTCATCCGTGAGGTTCCCCTCGCCGACGCAGCGAATCTCCCCCGTATCACGTTGTGACCGCGCCGGCGACGAAGGAGGAGGACGAATGCCCATCCGCCGTCACCGCCAGCACTTCGGTCGTCCGGAGAGGCGTCGTCAGGAGAGGCCCGCGTGAAGTCTGCGCGCGAACGCGCAGAGGAGAAGCGCGCCGAGAAACTGGAACTGGTCCGCGAGCAGGTGGAGAGCGGCTCACTACGGATCCGGCAGATGACCGACGCCGAGCGGCGCCGTTACCCGCCCCGTCCCGCTCGCCCAGGGCGGCGGGACAAGAAATGAGCATTGGCGAGCGTGAGGGGCTGATCGCCCGCATCCGACAGATCCGGCGCGTTGCGGGAACGACCGACGAGGCCCGTCGATCTCCGCCCCAGCCGGAGCGCGAGGAACTGCACGCGCTCGAGGCTCGGGTTACGCACCTGGAGCGCCTGCTCCAGGGGCTTCAGGACTCGGTGCACCGCGAGTCCAGGCGCGCCGAAACCCGAATCGCCGGGCTCGAGGCCCAGATCCACCCGGCAACGCTTGGCAAGGCCCTTAGCGAAGACGCGCGCAACCGAGGGCTATGAGGGCGCCCAGCGCGTGTGCCGTGACAGAGCTCGGCGCCTGAGCTGCTAACTTGAGGTGAGTGGTCGACGCCGTCGGCCGCGAGGCAGCTCGCTTGGGTCCCGCAATCAGCGGTTCGGGTCAGCCATAGCCTCCCGAATCGTTCGCGGCCCCTACAACGCCGCCAAGGAGTACTGCATGTCAAATCAGTCTTTCGCTGATCTCGGCGTTTCGCGCGCCGTGACCAACACCCTCGCCCAGCATGGGATCACGCAACCGTTCGCGATTCAGCGCGATGTCATCGCCGACGTTCTCGCCGGTCGCGACGTGCTGGCGAAGTCGCCCACCGGCTCCGGCAAGACGCTCGCCTTCGGCATTCCGATGGTCGAGCGGACCAGCGCGGATCGTCCTCGGCCCTCGGCCCTGGTGCTGGCTCCCACGCGCGAGCTCGCGACCCAGATCGTCGAGGACATCCGAGGCATCGCGCATGCCCGCGCGCTTCGCATCACCGCTGTCTACGGCGGCGTCGGCCTGCCCAAGCAGGCCAAGGAAGCCGCCCGCTCGCACCTGCTGGTCGCGACGCCGGGACGCCTCGAGGATCTGCTCGCCCGGGGCGCGTTCTCGCTCGATGCGATCCAGCTGCTCGTGCTCGACGAGGCCGACCGGATGCTCGATATGGGGTTCCGCCCGGCTGTCGACCGGATCGTCGCGCTGTGCCCTGCCGCGCGCCAGACGCTGTTCTTCTCGGCCACCCTCGACGGCGAGGCCGGTCAGGTGGCGCGCCGCTACACCCGCGACGCCGCCGTCTACGAACGGGGGCCCACCGCGCGACGCGCCAGCGCCGACGTGGAGCACCGCTTCGTCGCTGTTGCACACGAGCACCGACTGCAGGCGCTGGTCGCGGAGCTCCAGCGAGAGCGAGAGCTCACGCTCGTGTTCGTGCGCACCAAGCACGGAGCCGACCGGCTCGTCAAGCGCCTCCGCGCCCACGGCGTCACAGCCTTGGCGATGCACGGCAACAAATCACAACGCCAGCGAGAGCGGGCGCTTTCGCAGTTCGAGTCGGGCGCCGTCGACGTCCTCGTCGCCACCGACGTGGCGGCGCGCGGGATCGACGTGACCGGAATCTCCCACGTGATCAACTTCGATCCCCCGGCCGACAGCGAGACCTACGTCCATCGGATCGGCCGCACCGGCCGCGCGGGCGCCAAGGGCATCGGCGTCACGCTGTTCGCCCCGCCCGAGCGCCACGATGTCGGCCGGATGGCCGCGAAGCTCGGACTGGATCACGGCCTCAGCGGCTCAGGCCCCGAGCACCGTGCCAGCACCTCCTCGCGACGGACGCGCAATCGCCGGCAGCGTGCCACCGCTCGCTAGCGTGAGTAGTGGTGCAGCAGCCGGAGCTCGACGCGCTCGGACGGGCTCGCGAGCAACGGCGCGACGCGGTCGTTGAAGCTCGCGAACTCGGGGTCGCTGTTGACCTCGTCGGCGTCGTCACGGTCGTTGAAGATGCCCATCCCGCGCACGATCCCGCTCCCCTCGTCACCGACGACGAGCACGGTCTGGAGCGCCGGGTGATCGCTGAGGAACCCCTCCGCGAAATCTGAGTACATCTTCGCCACCTCGTCGAAGTGGCCGGGCTTGGTGTGCAGCGTGAACTCGGCTACGTGCATGAGCGATCTCCGTTCTAAGCAAGTTGGATGTGGTCCGCCTCCGCGGGCCCCGGAAACGGCCGGGTGAGGCCGAACTGAAGCAGGGTTGCCTCAGGCACGCCTTCCACGCCCGGATTATCCGAGGCCTCGCCGCGCGTGGGGGTCGTCGGCAAAGCCACCAACCTCCACCGAGTGCTGCGGCGTGCGGTACCCGGAGATGCCGATCAAGTGCAGGGGCAGCGCCTTGCCCATCGCGTCCAGCCGCGCGGCAATCTCCGGCTCCTCGCCGACGCTGTAGTTGGTGCCGGGCGCCGGGAAGAAGCCCCACTCGCCGCCGTGCGCCGCGAACCCGCCGCCGGTGTAGCCCGCTCCGCCCGTAGCCGGGAGCACGAATGACGCCTGCTGCGCGCCCGCCGCGCGGGCCTGGAGAACCGCCAGCTGGTGCCTGACCCGGTCCAGCTCGGCCTGCTTCTGGGCCCGGTCGCGAGCGACCGTGCGCTCGTGCTCGAGCACCGTCAGCTGAAGACTGGCGACCTGGTCGAGGGCACCCGGCGAACATAAACGGGGGCTTAACGAGGACCTTACGCCGACGGCGCTAGCAATGGACTGCAATCGATGAGTGCGATCCGCCGTGCGTCACTTCGGCTGCTCGCGCCCGCGGTGGCTGTCTGCCTGTCCGCGTGCGGCAGCAGCGCCCCCACCGTCGTCAGCGTGTTCCCGATCCCCGGCGGCCGGGTCGCCTCGCCGCTGACGCAGATCACCTTCCGCGGACTGCCGGTGAGCGGGTTCGGAGCGATCGTTGTGACCGGGTCGCGCAGCGGGAGCCATTCGGGCCGGATCGAGGCCGACTCAGATGGCGCAGGCGGTAGCTTCGTCGCGACGAAGCCGTTCACGCCAGGCGAGGTCGTGACGGTCAGCACGCACCTTCACGTCCGGGGAGCTCGGCAAGGGAACGTGGCGGTTCACCGTCGCGACGCCCGGCCGGCCCGGTTCCGAGCCAGCCGCTTCCATTCGCCGCCCCGGCTTCCGGGTGACGCCCTGCGCTTCCGCTCGCGCCCGGACCTGGCCCCCGCGTCGGTCGAGATCACGACGGCATCCCGGGGCGCGGCGGCGGGCGACCTGTTCGTGACTCCCCAGCAGGGACCGGTTCAGAACGGCCCGATGATCCTCGGCCCGGATGGCAACCTGGTTTGGTTCCAGCCTCTGCCGAAGAGCGAGATGGCTGCGGATCTCCGAGTGCAGCGCTACCGCGGTCGGCCCGTCATCACCTGGTGGCAGGGGTACAGCGGCGCCGGGATCGGAGTCGGCGAGGACGTGATCGACGATTCCGCGTACCGGCGCGTCGCGGTCGTGCAAGCCGCGAACGGCCTGCACGCGGACCTCCACGAGTTCGAGCTCACGCCGCGGGGGACGGCTCTGATCACGGCCTATTACCCCGTGTACTGGAATGCCTCCCCGGTGGGAGGATCGCCGCACGCGATCGTCCTGGACTCGGTCGTGCAGGAGATCGACGTGAAGACGGGGCTGGCGGTGTTTCAATGGGACAGTCTCGACCACGTGCCGCTGAGCGACAGCTACCAGCGGGCGCCGAAGGACGGGGGCCAGCCGTTTGACTACTTCCATGTGAACTCGCTCGAGCCGGACGGGCACGGGGCCTGATCATCTCCGCCCGCAACACGTGGGCCGCCTACAACGTCGACGCATCAGGCCGGACGGTCTGGACCCTCGGCGGCAAGCACTCCAGCTTCACGATGGGCTCGGGGACCGAGTTCGCCTTCCAGCACGACGTGCGGGTCGTCCAAACGAGACGACCAGACCGTGACCCTGTTCGATGACGGCGCCGGACCCCCCGCGTGCACACGCAGTCGCGCGGGCTCACGCTCAAACTGAACGCCGCCGGAAAGACCGCGACCCTGCCTGCGGGAGGACGATCACGTGCCTTCACTCCGGGCGGACTTCGAAGGCAACCTGCAGCCGCTCGAGGACGGCAATCAGCTCCTCGGCTGGGGCCAGCAGCCGTACTTCACCGAATTCGACGCCCGAGGGTCAGATCGTCTTCGACGCGCGGTTCGTGGACGGGAACTCGAGCTACCGCGCGTACCGGTTCCAGTGGACCGCCACCCCCGCCACGACCCCGGCAATCGCGGCGTCGACGAGCGGACGCACGACCACCGTCTACGCGAGCTGGAACGGGGCGACGACCGTCGCCTCGTGGCGGGCGCTGGCCGGAGACGCTCGTAACCGGCTGCGCGTCGTGGGCACCGTCGTCCCGAAGCAGGGGTTCGAGACGGAGCTCCCCATCACCGCGGCGCACTACGTCGCTGTCCAGGCGCTCGACGTCAATGGACGCGTTCTTTCCACCTCGGCGACGGTGGTGCCGAGCTAGCAGATGGCCAGCCACGAGATCCATCCCCGGTTTACCAGGCGCCAGGCGCTCAGGAGCGCCGGCGGCGCCGCGGGAGCGGCGGTGCTCGGCGCCGGAACGTTCGGAACGGCGAACCTGCTGGGCGGCGGGCGAGCCAGCCGCTCCCCTCCGGATGACCGGGCCGTGCGGAGCTTCCGCTCGCGCCCCGAGCTGCGGCCACCCGCCGTTAGCGTGACGAGCCCGAGCGCCGGGACGGGCTATCTTTTCCTCGGACCGGGCTCGCGGGGTGGCGCGCAAGGAGGACCGCTGATTGTCGATCCGCGAGGCGAGCCTGTGTGGTTCAAACCCCTCCCGTCTACGCTGTGGGGCGCCAACTTCTGCGCCTCCGAGCATCATGGCCGGCCGGTCCTCGCGTGGTGGGAGGGCGAGATCGAGGTGCCGCTTGGGTACGGACGGGGCGAGGCAGTGCTCCTGGACAGCGCTTACCACGAGCTGGGTCGCATTCGCGCGGCCCGGGGGCATCAGATGGACGTGCACGAACTCCAGCTGACCCCGCAGGGCACTGCGCTCTTCACCTGCTATCCGCGCGCGGTGCCGACGGACCTCACCGCGGTCGGCGGTCCCAGAAATGCCCGCGTGCTCGAGTCGATCATCCAAGAAGTCGACGTGCGGACCGGTCGTTTGGTGATGGAGTGGCGAAGCCTCGAGCACATCGCCGTCTCGGAGTCGTATCGGTCGCTCGAGGAGCCCTATGACTACCTGCACGTGAACTCGATCGACATCGCTCCGGACGGCCACCTCCTGATCTCCGGCCGCCACACATGGTCGCTCTACAAGCTCGACCGCCACACTGGGGATGTGATCTGGCGGCTCGGCGGGAAGCGCAGCGACTTCGCGATGGGAGACGGCACCCAGTTCTCCTGGCAACACGATGGCCGCCACGTCGATCCGCGAACGATCACCGTGTTCGACAACGGCTCGGATGGACCGACCAAGACCGAGGGGCAGTCTCGCGGGCTTGTGCTGAACTTCGACGCCGTCGCCCGGAAGGTGCGCGTACAAGGCGCCTATCACCATCCAAAGCGGCTGCTTGCCGACTCGATGGGAAGCGTGCAGACACTCCCAGGTGGCCGTGTGCTCGTCGGTTGGGGTGACCGGCCGTACGCCAGCGAGCTCACCGCCGACGGCGGCCTCGCGGCTGACGCCGTCCTCCCCGCCGGCCAGCAGTCCTACCGGTCGTTCCGCCTGCCCTGGGCCGGTGCGCCGGGGCGCGCTCCCGCGATCGCGGCAAGACGCGACCGGATGACCGGGACGAGCACCCTGTACGTGAGCTGGAACGGTGCCACCGAGGCCTCCGCGTGGCTGGTGAGTGCCGGCCCTCGCCCCGACGAGCTCTCGGCGTTGGCGAGCGTCATGCGCACGGGATTCGAGACGGCAATCCCGTTGGGAGCCAGCGGGGGCCACGCGATGGTCACCGCACTTGACTCCCGAGGGCGGCAGCTGGTCAGCAGCGGGACGGTCACGCTGTGAGCTCGGCACGGCGCCGCCTGGCGGCCGCAATGGTCGTGACGATCATGCAGCTGGGCGCCAGCGCCTCGTCGCAGGCGGCCGGAAGCGTGGTGGTGTTCCCCACTCCTGGAACGCGTTACGACCGCCCCGCCACCCAGATCACGTTCCGCGGGCTTCCCGCCGGCGCGATCGGCCCGCTGGAGGTGATCGGCTCCAAGACGGGAGTTCACAAGGGACGCATCGCCGCCGACTCGGACGGCCAGGGTGGAAGCTTCCTGCCGTTCCGGCGGTTCGCGGCGGGCGAGAAGGTGACAGTGGGCTCACACCTCAACGTGCTCGGCGGCTCGCACGGGGTGTTCAGCTTCACGATCGCGAACGCGCTGCCGCTGGTCGGCACCGGACCGCTGCCGCTGGCGCCCGCGGGATCCAACGGCGTCCAGCACTTTCACTCCCGCCCTGACCTCCAGCCGGCCTCGCTGACGGTCACCAACGACAGCGCGCCGGCGTCTCAGGGGGACATCTTCGTCGCTCCCCAGAACGGGCCCGCTCAGACCGGCCCGATGATCCTGGATCCACACGGCAGGCTCGTGTGGTTCGCGCCCTACCCGGTCCGGACCAACACGCTGATCACCGACTTTCGGGTCCAGATGCTGTTCGGAGCGCCGGTGCTCACCTGGTGGCAGGGAAAGACGGGCAACGGGCTCGGACGCGGGGTCGGGGTGATCCTGAATCGCAGCTATCAGCAGATCGCGACCGTAGGCGCACAAAACGGGCTGGCCATGGACCTTCACGAGTTCCTCGTCACCTCGCAGGGTGACGCCTACATCGTCGCGGCCGCTCCTGTGCGCGTGCCCGGGATCAAGAAGCCGACGATTGACTCGGTGGTGCAGGAGATCGACATCAGGACGGGCCTTGTCCTGTTCGAGTGGCACATCATGGACCACGTACCGTTACGCGAGTCCTATTTCGCCCCCAAGCCCTCCGGATACACGTACGACCCGTATCACGTCAACTCGATTGGGATCGACCGCGACGGCAACCTGATCGTCTCGGCGCGCAACACGTCGACCGTGTACAAGGTCGACCGCCGCACCGGCCGGATCATCTGGCGACTCGGCGGCAAGCGCTCGAGCTTCAAGATGGGACCGGGAACTTCGACCTGGGGCCAGCACGACGCGCTCGTGCAGCCCGACGGGACCGTCACGGTGTTCGACGACGGCGCGGGGCCGCCGACGGTTCACCCGTACTCGCGGGGAATCAGAGAGTCGATCGACACGCGGCACATGACCACCCGGCTGATCAGGGAGTACGACCATTCGCCGCGGATCTCGGCCAACTTCGAGGGCGGGGTGCAGCTGCTCGCAAACGGCGACGTGTTCCTCGGCTGGGGCCAGCAGCCCTACTTCTCGGAGGACGACTCCTCCGGTCACCAGATCTTCAACGCGCAATTCACCGTGCCGACCACCAGCTACCGTGCCTATCGCTTCCACTGGAGCGCCCAGCCGCTGGACGCCCCGGCACTCGCAGCCACCGCCCGCAGAGGCGGTGCGGTCACGCTGTACGTGAGCTGGAACGGAGCAACAGACGTGGCAGCCTGGGAGCTACTCGCGGGAGCGAGCCCGACCACGCTGAAGCGCATCTCCCGCGCGCCGAAGCGTGGCTTTGAGACGTCGCTGGCCGCACATGGCAGGGGGCGGTACTACGCGGTGCAGGCGCTCGGCTCGAACGGCACCGTCCTGGCGACCTCGCCGGCGCGGCACGTGACGTAGCCGCTTGGGCACCTGCGGTCACCTGACCGGGGGCGGAGTCCCCTCGGCCGTGGCGGCGAGCACCGGATCCCATTCGCAGACCGCGCACGCGTGCCTGAACGCCGAGTGCGCGAACTCGAGCGCGAACGCGTGCGGGTCCGGCGCGGCGCAGACGTCCTCCCAGTCGAGCACATATTCACCGAGCTCGCCCTCCCAGCGCGCTGCGTCCGGCGCGAGCTGCATCCCCGCGAATCCGTCCGGCGCGGGGTGGGCGTAGGCGTAGAAGGCGGCCTTCGCGTAGCGGGTGTCGCCGGGCCACCAGCCGATCGCGACCTCCTGGGCGTCCATCGCGTTGCGCATGATGAAGTCCTCCGACGGTGGGTCGGCGGGCTCACCCGAGAACAGGCTTACCGCCAGGTCGAAGGACCCCCACCAGGCGTTGACCGGGGTCGATCGCCCCCGGTAGGGAGCCCTGAACGCAGAGAGCACGAGCGCGGCGCGGGTTGCCGCGGCGAAGTACGCCGCGACCTGTTGGCGGTCGTAGGTGGCGTGCTCGTCGTCCTGGTCGAGCGGCACGGTCCAAGGCACCTCCTGCGGCCGCGGATCGATCTCTACGTGGCCGGCCACGCGGCGAGCGGCGGCGAGCACCTCCCGCGTCACTGCTGCGACCGCGCGGTCGGGTGTGAGCGCGAGGCGCTCCACGCTGCCATCGCTGTGCTCAAGGACCGCTTCGTGCGAGTGCAGGTCCAGCGCGATCACCAGCGCGCCGGAGCCGTCGGGCGCCGGCAGCGGGAGCGTCTCCCACCCTCGGGCCGTCAGTCGTAGCGCGGCGTGCTGGAGCTCGGGCTCGGGCGGGGCGAGCGCCACCGCGAGCTTGCCAAGCAGCTGCGTGTGGGCGTGGAGGGTGTCACAGGTGTCCTTCCAGTCCGCGTAGGAGATCGCTGGCCATCCGGATGCCATTGTGGTTCACGCTACCACCGCGGAGCGGGTGTCCGAGGATCCCGTCGGCGGCTCGCCGCAGAGCTCCCGCGCAAGGCGAGCCAGCAGCGCCGCCACCTCCGGCCTGCGGTCCGCGCCGTCGTCGGCCAGGGCCTCTCTCAGCAGCTCTCGGCGCGCGCTCACCACAAGCCTCGTCTCGGCTCGGCCGGCCTCCGTGAGCTGTGCCCCACCATCCTCGCCCGCGATCAGGCCACGTTCGCGGAGCTCCCCCACCACCGCCGCGATCCGCGACGGATCGACGCCATCCTCCTCGGCTCTCGAACGGGCGGCCGTCAGCCCGTGCTCGTCGATCTGCACCAGCGCCCAGATCGCGCCCGGGCTGATCTGAACGCCGGAGCGCTCGGCGATCGCGCGGCGGAAACGGGTGCGCTCGTCGGCAGTGGTCACCCTGGTCAGTGCACGCTCGACCTCCGCCAGCGAGTTCGACGAACGCGGCGCCGCGAGGCTGTCATCGAGCCCCGTGCTGGCGGCGGCGGCGTCGCGCAGCGGACGCTCCTCGAGCAGCAGGCTGAGGAGGAAGCCGAGCGCGGCCACCCCGGCCGCCATCACGAACACCGGGCGCAGCGCGTGGACATAGGCGTGCTGATACGCCGACCGGACGGGCGCCGGCAGCCGTAGCACCTGGGCTCCGGTGAGCCTGGCTCCACCCTTGACCTGGTGACCGAGCGGGCCCGACAGGAGTCCGCTCAGCTGCGAGCGCAGCTGGGTCGAGAAGATCGTCCCGAAGATCGCCGTCCCGATCGACCCGCCGATCCCGCGCGCCAGCGTCACCGCCGAGGTCGCCGCGCCCAGAATCGAGAAATCGACCGCGTTCTGCACCGCCAGCACCAGGACCTGCATCGTCGATCCGAGGCCGAGGCCGAGCACGAACAGATAGAGCGAGGAGGTTACGGTGCTGGTGCCCACGTCCAGGCGCGAGAGCAGCGCGAGTCCGGTGGTCATCAGCGCGGTGCCGATGATCGGGAAGAGCTTGTAGCGCCCGAGCCTGGTGATCAGCTGGCCCGAGAGGATCGAGGTGATCAGCAGGCCGCCGATCATCGGTATCAGCCGCAGCCCGGACGCCGTCGGCGAGGACGCGTCCACCGTCTGGAAGTACAGGGGCAGGAACGTGACCGCGCCAAACAGCGCGAAGCCGACGATCAACGACAGCCCGCCGCCGACCGCGAACACCCGGTCGCGCACCAGCGCGAGCGGGACGATCGGCTCACGTGCGCGGCGCTCTGCGGCGAGGAACGCGCCCAGCAGCGTCACTCCGAGCACTCCGAGCACGATCACCTGCGGAGAGCTCCACGCCCAACTCGTCCCGCCGAGGCTCGTGACCAGCACGATCGCGCTCAGCGCGGCGCCGAGCAGCGAGGCTCCCACGTAGTCGATCGACGGCCGGCTGACCCGGGTGCTCGTGGGGAGCGTCGCGCTCAGCACCGCCAGTGCGGCGGCGCCGACCGGCAGGTTGACGTAGAAGATCCAGCGCCAGGACACCGACTGCACGATCACCCCGCCGAGCAGCGGCCCGCCGATGCTGGCGACCCCGAACACGGCGCCGAACAGGCCTTGGTAGCGCCCGCGCTGCCGCGGCGGCACGACGTCCCCGATCACCGCCTGGATCAGCACCACGAGGCCGCCCGCGCCCAGGCCCTGGACCGCCCGGAACGCGATCAGCTCGGTCATCGAATGGGCCTGCCCGCAAAGCGCCGAACCGGCGAGGAACAGCACGATCGCGCTCTGGAGGATCCGCTTGCGGCCGTAGAGGTCGCCGAGCTTTCCGTAGATCGGCGTGACCACCGTCTGCGCGAGCAGAAACGCGCTCGTGACCCACGACAGGTGGCTGAGCCCGCCGAGGTCCGAGACGATCGTGGGCAACGCTGTCGCGACGATCGTCTGATCGAGCGCGGCCAGCAGCAGGACCAGCATCAGACCCGCGAAGATCACCCGCACGCTCGCCCGACTGACGGGAGCGGGGGTGGCTACGCTCGCGACCGACATCCTGCCTCCCCAATCCGGCTTAGGACTGGTCTTTCGCCCAGGCGAGGATCGCGCGCGACGGGGTGATGACCGTCCCGTCGGGGAGCTTCAACGCCGGCAGCTTCGTCTCCCCCGTCGCTTCTCGAAGCTCCTCACGCGAGCCCCTGCGCAGGAACGGGATCGGATTGCCGCGGCCGGCGATCACCTTCTGATACTCGATCCCCGCGGCCTGGAGCGCCTCCTGGACGCGGCGGCACGGGTGCACTCGGGGCCCGCCCTGATCGCCGTGGCAAACGAACAACGTCGGTTTCTCGGCAATCGCCATCTGCGCCCTCCCAGGGTTCGGTTTGCTCCGACGGGCAGCCTACTCCGCGGACCCCGGCTCGGGCCGGCGGCGCTTTGGCGCGCGGCCGGCGGGCTGGGTCACCCGCTCGAGCGCCGGCGGGCTGGGAATCGGGCGAGTCACGGGATCGTCGGGGCTGAGCTTCAGGGACTCCCCATGATGGATCACCGTGAGCTCCGGACCGTCGGTGATCGTGTACGTGGCCTGCGTCGGCGTGACCTCGATCCGCAGCCTCCGCCCGAGACAGCGGATGCCGAATGCCAGCCGCGCGAGCGCTCCCGGGAGCCGGGGCACCAGCGTCACCGTCCCTCCCTGTAGTCGGATCCCGCCGAAGCCCGCCATCGCGGTGATGCACGAACCCGCCAGCGACGCGATGTGGACGCCGTCGCGCGTGTTGTGCTCGGTGTCGTCGAGGTCCAGCAGCGCCGCCTCCGCGAAGTAGTCATATGCCAAGTCCAGGTGGCCAACCTCCGCCGCGACGATCGCCTGGACGCAGGCCGACAGCGACGAGTCGCGCACCGTCAGCCGCTCGTAGTAGGCGAAGTTGCGCGCCTTCTGCTCGGCCGTGAACGCGTCGCTGTGCACGAACATCGCGAGCACCAGGTCGGCCTGCTTGACGACCTGCTTGCGGTACAGGTCGAAGTATGGGAAGTGGAGCAGCAGCGGGTACTGATCGGGGCCGGTCGATTCGAAGTCCCACACCTCGTGCGACGTGAAGTCCTCCGATTGCGGGTGGACCCCGAGCGTCTCGTCGTACGGGATCCGTATGTCGTCGGCGGCGTCACGCCAGGAGGCGGCCTCCTCATCATCGACGCCCAGCGCCATGGCGATGTCGCGATGGCGCTCGACCGCGTCCGCGGCGCCGCGCAGGTTGACCTGCGCCATCAGGTTGGTGTAGACGTTGTTGTCGACGATCGCGCTGTACTCGTCTGGGCCGGTCACCCCGTCGATCCGAAAGCTCCCACCGGGGTCGTGGTGGCCGAGCGAACGCCACAACCGCGCAGTCTCGACGAGCAGCTCCACGCCGGCCTCTCTCTCGAACTCGTCGTCCTCGGCCACGAACTGGTAGCGGAGTACGGCTCCGGCGATCGCCCCGTTGATGTGGAACGCGGCAGTCCCCGCCGGCCAGTACGCGGAGCATTCCTCCCCGTGGATCGTCCGCCACGGAAACGCCGCGCCCCGCAGTCCCAGCGACTTCGCCCGCTCACGCGCCAGATCGAGCGTGTTGTATCGCCAGCGAAGAGCGTCCGCGACCGCGCGAGGCCGGGTTAAGGTGAGGACGGGCAGCACGAACGCCTCGGTGTCCCAGAACGTGTGACCGTCGTACCCGGGCCCCGTGAGGCCCTTCGCCGGGATCAGCCGCTGCTCCCCGCGCGCTCCGGCCTGGATAGTGTGAAACAGGGCGAACCTCAACGCCTGCTGGAGATTCTCGTCGCCATCGAGCTCGATGTCGGACGCATCCCAGAACCGGTCCAGGAACGCGCGCTGGTCCTTGAGCAGCCCTTCCCAACCGGTGTGCCTCGCGCCCTCCACGGCCGCGGCCACCTGATCCTCGACCGCCGGCACCGTCCGCGTCGCGGACCAGCCGTAGGCCAGGAGCTTGACCACCCGCAGCGGCCGGCCGGGCTCGATCGTCGCGGTGATGTTCACCCGCGCCACGTCGGGGAAGCTCTCGGACGAGCTGTCGGTGTCCGGGGGACCGTCGAGCACGTGGTCCATCGCGGCGCCGACCGTTAGGCCGCTCGTCTTCGTCGTGTGGAGCAGCATCCCGCGCAGCCCGTCGACCCCGTTGGTCTGCGCCTCGAGCGGCGCGGCAAGCGCCTCAGCAGCACGAGGGTCCTTCGTCATCGCCGGCAGCGACTCGTTGGCGATCAGCTCCGACTGCAGCACCACCTGGAAGGTCTCGTCCAGCGCCTCGACCTCGTACAGGATCGCGGCGACCGCGCGTTGGGTGAACGAGACCATCCGCGTCGAGCGCACCCGCACCGCCCGCCCGGTCGGCGACTCCCATTCCGCGGTGCGCTCCAGCGTGCCGGCACGGAGGTCGAGGACGCGCTCGTGGCTTCGCAGCTTCCCGTAGCGAACGTCGAACGGCTCGTCCTCGACCAGCAGCCGGATGACCTTTCCGTTGGTGACGTTGACGACCGTCTGCCCGTCCTCCGGGTAGCCGTAGCCCGCCTCGGCGTACGGAAGCGGTCGCGCCTCATAGAAGCCGGCTAGATATGTCCCCGGGAGGCCGAACGGCTCTCCCTCGTCGAGGTTCGCGCGCATGCCGAGATGCCCGTTTGCCAGCGCGAACACCGATTCGGTCTGCGCCAGGCGGTCCAGGTCGAGCGAGGTCTCCCGCACCGCCCAGGGGTCGACCGTGAACGCCGGGTGCTCGATCACTTCGCGTCCAGGAGCTCGGCGAGGTCGCGCACGACAACATCGGCGCCGTGAGTGCGCAGCGCGTCGGCCTGGCCGACCCGGTCGACCCCGACGACGAACCCGAACCGGCCGGCCCGGCCCGCCTCGACGCCGGCGAGCGCATCCTCGAACACGGCCGCCGCGGACGGCTCGACGCCGACCGCCCGGGCCCCCGCCAGATACGTGTCCGGTTCGGGCTTGCCCTTCAGGTGCTCGCGGTCGGCGACGACGCCGTCGACGATCACGTCGAACAGGTCGTCGATCCCGGCGGCCTTGAGCACGTCGCGGGTGTTGGTGCTGGAGGACACGACCGCGCGGCGCAGCCCCGCCTCGATCACGGCGTGGACGTAGCGGACCGAGCCCTCGTAGGGCTGGACGCCCTGCTCCTGGATCAGCCGCAGGACGAGCTCGTTCTTGCGGTTCCCGAGCCCGTCGATCGTCTCCGCGCTCGGCGGGTCATCGGGAGTGCCCTGCGGCAGCTCGATATCCCGCGACTCCAGAAACGAGCGCACGCCCTCGTAGCGCGGCTTGCCGTCGACGTACCGATCGTAATCGTCAACGGCGTCGAATGGCACGAACTCCGCGCCGTGGCCGTCGGCCCGCCGCTTCAGGAACTCGTCGAACATCGTCTTCCACGCAGCGGCGTGGACCTTCGCGGTTTGGGTCAGCACGCCGTCGAGGTCGAACAGGCACGCGGTCACCCCATCGGGTAGCCCCAGCATCGACGCAGAGGATACGGTCCCTTCCACACGAGCCGTTCGAGATCTCCAGGAGAGAGCACATGGCGACAGACAAACCGATGCAATTGGGAATGGTCGGACTCGGCCGGATGGGCGCCGGCATCGTCCGCCGGCTGATGGCCGACGGTCATCGCTGCGTCGGGTACGACGTCAGCGCGGACGCGGTCAAGGCGGTCGAGGCCGACGGGATGACGGGCTCCGGCTCGCTGGAGGAATTCGCCTCCAAGCTCGAGCAGCCGCGCACCGCTTGGGTGATGGTCCCAGCCGGCGGGATCACCGAGAGCACGATCAAGGCGGTGGCCGAGGTGTTCGAGGCCGGCGACGTGATCATCGACGGCGGCAACACCCATTACCACGACGACATCCGTCACGCGAACGAGCTCGGGCAAAAGGGCATCCACCACGTCGACTGCGGCACCAGCGGCGGCGTGTGGGGGATCGAGCGCGGCTTCTGCCTGATGATCGGAGGCGAGGACGACGTCGTCGAGCGGCTGTCGCCGCTGTTCGCGACGATCGCCCCTGGGGTCGACAGCGCCCCCCGGACGCCCGGCCGGAGCGGGTCTCCCAGCCACGCCGAGGAGGGCTTCCTCCACTGCGGCCCGAACGGCGCGGGTCACTTCGTCAAGATGGTCCACAACGGGATCGAGTACGGGGTGATGGCGGCCTACGCGGAGGGCCTCAACATCCTGCGCAATGCCGATGCGGGCAAGCGCCCGCCGTCGGATGACGCCGAGACGGCTCCGCTCGAGCAGCCCGAGTACTACCAGTACGAGATCGACACGACGGACGTCGCCGAGGTGTGGCGGCGTGGCTCGGTGATCGGAAGCTGGCTATTGGATTTGACCGCCCAGGCGCTGTACCGCTCGCCGGGGCTCGAGGAGTTCTCAGGGCGCGTGTCCGACTCCGGCGAGGGCCGCTGGACCTCGACGGCCGCGATCGACGAGGGCGTCCCGGCACCCGTCCTGACCTCGGCTCTGTACTCGCGGTTCAGCTCACGCGGCCTCGACGACTTCGCCAACCGCGTGCTCTCGGCCCAGCGCAAGGAGTTCGGCGGCCACGACGAGAAGCCGTCGAGCTAGGCAAGCCGCGTTACGAAGTCGAGCGCCGTCTGCCCCACCGAGAGGGTCACTGACGGTTTCTGGCAAGGATCGGCCGGCCGAACTATGGCGAATTACGTGCGTATATGACAACCAATTCGCCATAGATCGCTCCAGACCGCAGATCGCGGGTTGGGCCTAGGCACGTCGAACGCGAACCAAGCTTGCCGCCGAGACCCGGGGCTGACATCCGTCGGCCGACTCGCAGCGGCCTCGTCAGCCGCCGGTCCGAGCGCTCAGCTCATCCCGGCGGGCTGGACCTCGGGCTCGCGTGCCTCGAGCTCCTCGGGCGGCTCCACCCGGCCACCGGGAACAAAGCGGACCGCGACGATGAACGTCGCAGCCATCACCCCGGCCATGATGTAGAAGATCGTCTGGGTCGAGTGCGCGTAGGCGAGCTGAACCGAGTGCACGAGCGCGTGCGAGTGGCCCGATCCGGAGCTCGCGGCGCCCGAGCCGAATGAAGCCGCGATCTTGTGGGCGACAGGCTTGGGCACACCAGACTTCGTCAGCGCGCCGGCGACGTTGGTCTCGTCCTGGCTCACCAGGATCGCCCCCAGCACCGCGAGGCCGAGGCTCGCGCCGAAGTTGCGGGCGGTCTGCGTGATCCCGGTGACTTCGCTGTAGCTCGTCCTCGGTGCACGGTTGACCGCGTCGGTGCTGGCGACCCCGAGCATCAAACCCGGGCCGGCCCCGGCGAGCGCCACGTACCACTCCTGGGCGCCGAACGACAGATCCGTGACCTTTCCGGCGAGCAGATAGAACCCGACGGCCCCGATCGCGGCCCCCACCACGACGGCTGGACGGGCTCCCCGCGAGTCGAGGATCCGGCCGCCGATCTGCGACGCAATCACGAACCCGATGAAGAAGTACAGGATGTAGACGCCGGCATTGGACGCGTTCTTGCCCAGCGACACCTGCGCGTACACGCTCGCGAAGAAGAAGAACGGAATGAACACGACGTTCATCATCAGCAAGACGGCGGTCTCGGCCGAGAACCCCCGGTCGGCGAAGATCTGGAGCCTCAGGAGGGGCTCGCGAGCGCGCAGCTCCCACGCGACGAACGCGACCCCGAGCAGCAGTCCCACGACGACACAGGTCCAGGTCGCGACGCTTCCCCAGCCCCACACGGCCGACTCCTGGAGTCCCAGCACGAGCAGGCCCATGGCTGCCGTGATCAGGATCGTGCCTCGGTAGTCGATCTTGGCCGGATGCCGGGCATCGTCGGGCTTGGAGCGCCAGATCAGGATCAGCGCGATGATCGCGACGGGGACGTTGATCCAGAAGATCGCGCGCCACGTCCACTGGGTCAGGAAGCCGCCGGCGATCGGGCCGATCGCCGTCAGGCCGCCGCTGATCCCGAAGAAGATCGCCATCGCCTTCCCCCGCTCGCGCAGCGGGAACGAGGCCACGACGATCCCCACCGCCGCCGGGAACATCAGCGCCGCGCTCGCGCCCTGGAGCACGCGGAACGTGATGATCCACGCCTCGGCAGCGCTGCCCTTCGGCGTCGCCCCGCACGCGGCCGAGGTGACCGCGAAGCCGATCACCCCGATCACCACCATCCGCCGGCGCCCGAGCACGTCGGCGAGCTTGCCGCCGAACGCGAACAGCGCCGAGAGCGCCAACAGGTAGCCGTTGATGACCCACTGCACGCCCGTCGCGGACAGCCCCAGCTCCGCTCGCAGTCTGGGGATTGCGATCGCGACGATCGTCTGATCGATGAACGTCATCGCGACCGCGAAGACCATCGCCGCGAGGACCAGGTTCTTGTTCGAGACGCCTCTCATGGCGGCGGTATGGTCGCAGCGCCGGCTGACGGATTACTCGTCGACGAGCGGGAGCGCCTCGTCCAGCCCCGAGAGCTCGAACACCTTGCGCGCCTGCGGTGCGAGCGTCGAGCTGATCGTGAGCGTGCTCCCGTTCAGCTGGGAGGTGCTCACCACGGCGAGAATCGAGCTCAGGCCGGTCGAGTCGACGAACGCGACCTGCGAGAAGGTCGACCACCACCTCGTCGGCCTCGCTCAGGGCGCGGGTGACGGCGGCTTCGAACTTCGATGACGTGAGGAGATCGAGCTCGCCTCCAACGAACACCCGGAGGGTCCGCTCCCCCGTGCTGAGAACCCGGACCGAGAGCGCCGGCCCGTCTGCGGGAGTGGGGTCACCTGGATGAGCCACGGCGCCGACATTAAGCCAGAGCACGCGCGTCCATGGCGACCGCTCGGGCGTCTGGTTGCAAAGCAACTGGGGCCGCGCGCCGGCGGCCGAGATCTCCTCGCCACCGGAACGAGTTGGGCGTACGCTGATCACAGTGGAGACGATGCACGAGCTCGATGACGCCGGGACGAATCGCGACCTGGTCGTGATCGGCGCGTCCGCGGGGGGCGTCGAGGCTCTCAAGCGGGTGGTTGCCGGTATCCCAGACGACCTTCCGGCCGCCGTATGCGTCGTCCTGCACCTCGCCCCCGGGAGCCACAGCGCGCTCGCTCACATCCTCGAGCGAGCCGGGCCGCTCGCCTGCTGCTCCGCCGTCGACGGTGCGGCGCTGCGCACGGCCGAGATCGTCGTCGCCCCTCCCGATCGCCACCTGGCGATCGATGGCCGATTTGCGCGACTCATCGAGGAGCCGCCTGAGAGCGGTCATCGGCCGGCCGTGAACGTGCTGTTCCGCTCAGCGGCCGCGGCGCGCACGGCCCGGGTCGTGGGAGTGGTCCTGTCCGGCACGCAGGACGACGGAGCGGCGGGCCTCGCCGTGATCAAGGAACGCGGCGGCGCAACGATCGTGCAGAGCCCGGACGATGCGCTGTACCCCGGGATGCCGACCAGCGCGCTCGCAAAGGTCGACGCCGACGCGATCGCACCCTCTGACCTGATCGGCGAGGCGATCGCCGCAATCGTGCGCGGGGAAGCGCCGCCCGCGGGCACAGAGGTCCCACCCGAACAGCGCGCAGGGCCGGCGATCAGCGCACGCTGATGCCGTCACGGTCCGATATCAGCCTGGGCGACCTCCTGGAGTTCGTCAACCGATCGCGCGGCTTCGACTTCACCGGGTACAAGCGCACGACCGTCGAACGCCGCGTGGCCAGGCGGATGACCGAGGTCGGCGTCTCCCGCTTCGAGGACTACATCGACCACCTCGAGCTTCATCCCGAGGAGTTCGCGTCGCTGTTCAACTCGATCCTGATCAACGTCACGAGCTTCTTCCGCGACCCCCAGACCTGGGAGTACCTCGCGGCGGAGATCGTGCCCGAGCTGATCGCCGCGCGCCCTCCGGACTCACCACTGCGCTTCTGGTCGGCGGGATGCGCCACCGGTGAGGAGGCGTACACGCTGGCGATGGTGCTGGCACGCGTGCTCGGCGACAACGCGTTCCAGGAGCGCGTGAAGATCTACGCCACCGATGTCGACGAGCAGGCGCTCGATCACGCGCGGCATGGCGGGTACGAGCCAAGGCAGCTGGAAGCTGTTCCCAGTGACGCGCTCGAGCGCTTCTTCGAGCGCACCGACCAGCGATACGTGTTTCGCAAGGACCTCCGGCGCTGCGTGATCTTCGGCCGCAACGACCTCGTACAGGACGCGCCGATCTCCCGCATCGACTTGCTCGTGTCCCGCAACACCCTCATGTACTTCACCGCCGAGACACAGACGCAGATCCTTCGCCGGTTCCATTTCGCGCTCCGCGACGACGGGTTCCTGCAACTCGGGCGGGCGGAGATGCTGATCGCCCACGGCGACCTGTTCACACCCGTCGACCTGAAGCGGCGCGTGTTCCGCACGGTGGTGCGCCGAGCCCCCAGCCGTCGAGAGCGCACGGCGGTGCCCGATCCGGTCGATGGCGCATCTCTGAGCGCGGCCGACACGCTTCGGGAGGCCACGTTCGCAACCGGTCAGTCCGCGCAGGCGGTGCTCGACTCCGACGGCGTGCTGGTCATGAGCAACGACCGGGCCCGCCGGATGTTCGGCCTGGCGGCGACCGACCTCGGGCGCCCGATTCAGGACCTCGAGCTGTCCTACCGGCCGGTCGAGCTCAGGAGTCATCTCGACGTCGTCAACGCCGAGGGCCGGAGCGTCGATCTCAAGGGTGTGAGCTGGCGCACCGAGGACCGAAACCGGGTCCTCGACGTCCGCCTGTCGCCGTTGCTCAGCGACGGGGTGCTGATGGGAACGACCGTCACCTACACCGACGTGACCGACGTGCACCGGCTTCAGGACGAGCTGACGGTCTCCCAGGAAAACCTCGAGCACGCCTCCGAGGAGCTGCAGTCAACCGTCGAAGAGCTCGAGACCACCAACGAGGAGCTCCAATCGACCAACGAAGAGCTCGAAACCACCAACGAGGAGCTCCAATCGACCAACGAAGAGCTCGAGACGATGAACGAGGAGCTCCACTCGGCCAACCAAGAGCTGGAGACGATCAACGAGGAGCTACGTCTTCGGACGCACGAGCTCGACGACGTCAACTCCTTCCTGCAGACGATCCTCGTAACGATAGGGGTCGCCGTCGCCGTGCTCGACCGCCAGCAGCAGATCCAGCACTGGAACGGTCAGGCGTACGAGCTCTGGGGCCTCACCGCCGACGAGGCGGAGGGCCGGAGCCTGCTGGCGCTCGACGTCGGGTTGCCGATGGAGGAGCTGCAGACTCAGGTGGGCGCAGCGCTGACGGGCGCCTCGAAACGTGAGGAGCTGGCACTCCAGGCGACCAACCGGCGAGGCAAGGAGTTCCGGTGCCTGGTCACCTGCCTGCCGTGGGGCGCCGACGGCGACGGCCTACCCGCCGGAGTGATCCTGATGATGGAGGCGGCCCCCGGTTGAGCCCCTCCGGCCGTGGATGCGCTTCCGGAGCTCCACGGTTCGCTCACGCGCCAGCGCCGTCTGGCTGAGCCGCTCCCGAACCTGCTCGACAATCCGGAGGTGCTGCTCGCGCAAACCGCTGACCGTCTCGCTCAGCGCGGCGAGTGTCTGACCGGCGTCCCACCCAGGCCGAGCGTCGACGGCCCACTTCGACCGCGTCTGCTCGAGCAGCCGAGGCTCCTCGAGCTCGCGGATCCCATCGACCGGCGGCGGCGGCGGTTCGAGTAGCAACCAACCCCGGTCCTGCTGGACGAGCGCCCCCCTCGCCGCGAGCTCGCCCAGAGCCAGGGTCACGGTCGGCCGGCGTGCACCGACGAGCGTGCCGAGCAGCTCGTGCGTCAACGACAGCGGGAGGGTCGTGCCCGCGGGGGTGACCCGGCCGAAGCAGTCCGCCAGCAGCCACAGCATCGCGAGGATCCGGTCTTCCACACGGGGCAGCTGGCAGATCACCAGCTGGGTTCCCATCCGTTCCATCTGCTCCGCGGCCGCGGCCTGGAGGCCGACGAGCAGCCGGGGCGAGCGTCGAACCGCGAGCAGCACGTCGTTGCCGAGCAGCGCGAGCCGGGTCGCCTCGGCGGCCCGGCACGTGGCGGTCCCGAGCGGTGTCGCCTGGCGCGCTGGCCGTGCCGTCACGAGATCTCCCGGCCCGAGCAGCCTCAACCCGGGCTGTGCTCCGATCTGAAGGTAGTCCAGCAGCATCCCCTGCACCACGATCGCCGCGAACGCACCTCGCTGCTCGAGCAACTCGGTGATCGCAAGCGACCGCTTGGAGACGTCGAGCACGGGGACGGTCAGACGCTCGAACGAGTCGCGATTCTCGCCGGCTACAAACTGCAGCAGGTTCGGATCGACCTCGGCGAGCCGAACGTGTCCGGCTGCCGAGACCCGCTGCTCACCGACGCGGCTGGGATTGTCACGCATGTGACACTTGATACTACGACGCGGAGAGGCAGGCTCGCTGACGAGACCGGCCTCCTGGCCAACGCTCTGTCAGCTCACCTGCCTATCCACATGACGCGTCGAGGAGAGAGAAGAACGACGCGCTCGAAAAGCTACCCCTCCCCGGGCGGGTCGTGGCGTCGGTCCGTTGGTTAGCAACATCGGGCAGGATCAGCCCTCGTACTCGTCGATCACCTCGTAGACCCCGGAGACATACTCGTTCTGGACGAACGCCGAGAGCCGATCGACGCGCTTGTTCTCGCGTGCATCGGCCTCCTCGCGCCACCGGCGGTAGTCGGCCTCGGTCATGTCGAACAGCCCGAACGAGATCACCTCATCCTCGTCACGGATGTTGCGGGCGTGATACGCGCGCTGAAAGCCCGGGGGTGGCTGATCGCCGGGGTCCCAGGCCTCGCGGAACTGGTCCCAGGCGCCCGGCTTCAGGCGCCGGGCCGTGAACATCACGATCATTGGTTCCTCCTCGGGTTGGCTCTCGTGCCTGCAGACTATGCATGGTCGCCCTTTAGGTCCAGTGGCGCGGGCTCGGGATCCGGCGGCTCTGGCTCGGCGGCGGCGACCCGGGCCCTCGCGGCCTTGACCTCGGCGGACAGCGTGTCGACGTCGTAGGCGCCGTAGTGGCGCCGCCCGTTGATGAAGAAGGTCGGTGTCCCCGAGACCCCACTCGCGTCGGCCGACTCGACGTCCTCGGCGATCCGGCCGGCTCCCTTGCGCTTGCGCAGGTACTCGCGGAAGCGCTCCACGTCAAGCCCCAGCTCCTCCGAGTAGCGGACGAGGTCCCGCGCCGTCAAGGCGTCTTGGTGCGAGAGCAGCGTGTCGTACATGTCCCAGAACCGCCCCTGGTCGGCCGCAGCCTCACTCGCCTCGGCCGCGAGTTGGGCCTGCGGGTGGACGTCGCTCAGGGGCAGGTGGCGCCACACGTATCGGAGGTCGCCGAATCCAGCCAGCAGCTCACGGATGATCGACTCCGCCTGGCCGCAGTATGGACACTCCAGGTCGCCGTACTCGACCAGCGTCACCGGCGCATCCATCGGCCCTCGGATGTGGTCTCGGTCGTTCTCCACAGCCACCGCGAGATCGACGATCGTGTCCGGCCTGCCGACCAGCGCTCGCAGGCGCGCGCGGCGCGGGAGCATCGCCGTGAGCCTGAAGACGAGCGAGGTCGCCAACGATGCCCCGACGGCGGCGGTCAGAACGCCGAGCTTGGCCTCCTCGAGCTGGACGCCGTGAAATGCCAGCGACGCGATCAACAGCGACACGGTGAACCCGATGCCCGCGATCGCGCCACCCCCGAGCACCGACGCCCACCCCACCGGAGGCCGAATCCTGCCGCGGCTCAAGCGGGTCACAAGCCACGTCCCCCCGGTGATCCCGATCGGCTTGCCGACCAGATACCCGGCGATGATTCCCAGCGTGATCGGCGAGCCGTACGCGGTTGACAGGAAATGGCCGTTGATCGAGATCCCCGCGTTGGCGAGCGCGAACAGCGGGACGATCACGTAGCTCGAGATCGGGTGGAAGATCTGCTGCAGGCGCTCGTTCGGGGACAGCGCGCTCCGCACCCCCTGCCGCACTGATCGCGCCAGCTCGGAGGTCGGCTGCTCGCGAAACAGCCGGAACAGGTCGGTCGCCCGCTCGAGGTCGGCCCGTGCCGCCGGGTAGGCGATCGCGATCAGGCCGATGAAAACACCGACGATCACCGGATCGACGCCGGCCTTGAACAGCCCGACCCACGCCACAACGCCGAGCAGGAAGTAGACGATCCCGTTGCGGATTCGGCGCAGGCGCGCCACCAACGCGACGGCCAGCGCCGCCACGCCGACGGCCAACGCCGCGACGTGGATCGAGTGGCTGTACACCGTCGCGATCACCACGAACGCCACCAGGTCGTCGACCACCGCCACGGTCAGGATGAACGCGCGCAGGCTCTGAGGAAAGCGCCGGCCAACCAATGCGAGCATCCCGAGCGCGAACGCGGTGTCCGTCGACATCGCCGTGCCCCACCCGCCGGACGAGCCGCGCCCACCGTTGATCGCCAGGTAGATCGCGATCGGCACGAGCATCCCGCCGATCGCGGCCGCGGCGGGGAGCGCCAGACGCCGGCGGTCGCGGAGCTCTCCAAGGTCGAACTCCCTCCGGGCCTCGAGCGCGACGACCAGGAAGAAGAACGTCATCAGGCCGTTGTTGACCCACTGGTGGAGGCTCTGCGACACACCGGCGCCTCCGATCCGGATCGAGAGCACGGTTCCCCAGACGCTTCGATACGACGCCGCGTCGACGTTGGCCCACACGAGCGCGGCGAGCGCGGCCACGAGCAGCATCGCCGCGCCACCGGTCTCGGTGCGCAGGAACGACCGCAGCGGTTCCTCGAGGTTCCGCGCCCAGGCGGTGCGGCCCGCGAACGGCGCGACAGCGGCGGACGAGTCGGTCATCGGATCCCCCACACGCTAGCTTCGCGCGTGGAGGCGCGGTGCTTACCTCCGGGCCGACGGCTGGAGGCCGGGCGTCGCCGTCAGCACGTCGAGCAGCTTCCCCATGTTCTGTTCGCGACCGATTGCGTCAGGCAGCGCCAGGTCGGCGTTGATGGTGTAGCGGTTGCGCCGTCCAGTGCGCTCGCGGGATATGTATCCGGCGGCGACGAGCTGCACGACGATCCGGTGCGCGGCGCGCTCGGTGATCCCGACGCGTTCCCCGATCTCACGCAGGCGGATGCCGGGGTCATCGGCGATGCAGAGCATCACCTGGGCGTGGTTGGTCAGGAACGCCCAACCGGGGTTGTCGGGCTGAAGCATTTGTCCCTAGCCTAGCCGATCTAGAATTACTTTTCATGTAATTCGTGTCACGTTCTCCCGGCTGGAGCGACCTCTTCCGTCAGGATCTCAAGCAGCTCCCCGATGTTCCTCGTTCGGGCGATCGGGTCATTGAGCGGGAGGTGGGCGTTGATCGTGTATTGGTTGCGGCGCCCTTTTCGCTCACGCGTGATGTAGCCGGCGGCGCCGAGCTCGGTGACGATCCTATGAGCGGCTCGTTCGGTGATTCCGACGCGGTCGCCGATGTCGCGCAGACGGACCCCCGGGTCGTGAGCGATGCACACCAGCACCCGGGCGTGGTTGGTGAGGAAGGCCCATTGGTGGGTCGTGTTCTCCGCCATATCCACAAGGCTAGTCTAGAACAAGAAACTCTAGATTTCTGTTTCATGCTATAGTCGCCATGCGTTCGTTGGAGGAAGGCTCTCTGATGATGCGCGACCGACATTCCCGTGAGAGACCTCGCAGGCCCCTCGCGTCCCACCAGAGGAGGTCCGCAGATGCTTTCCAAGACACATCACCTTAGGCGTTCATCGCCGACGCGTCGGAGCCGAGCCTGGACCGTCGGGGTACTGGCGACAGCCGCGTTGATGGCCATGGCTATCTTCGCGAGCGGAGCTTTGGCGGCAGAGTCGCCGGTGGGCCTTGGCACGGCGGACAGCTTTGCGGTCCTCGCGGGCTCGACGGTGACCAATACCGGCCCGTCGTTGATCACCGGCAATCTCGGCGTGAGTCCCGGCACTGCGGTGACCGGCTTTCCGCCGGGACTGGTGCTTGGCGCGACCCACCAGGCCGACGCCGTCGCCGGCCAGGCGCAGTCTGACCTCACGATCGCCTACAACGACGCCGCTCTGCGAACGTCGCCCGCCGCGCTTGTCTCCCCCGGCGACCTCGGTGGCCTGACGCTCACTCCCGGGCTCTACAACGCCAGCTCATCGATCGGGCTGACAGGGACACTGACCCTCGACGCACAGGGCGATCCGAGCGCGGTCTTCATCTTCCAGGTCGGCACCACGCTGACCACGGCGTCGGCAAGCCGGGTGAACCTCATCAACGGAGCGCAGGCCTGCAATGTCTTCTGGCAGATCGGTACCTCGGCAGTGCTCGGGCACGTCCTCCGTCTTCGCCGGCAACATCCTCGCCCTGACGTCGATCACGGTCACGACCGGAGTGACCATCGACGGCCGGGTGCTGGCGCGCAACGGCGGCCGTCACGCTGGACACCGACACGATCACCGCCGCGCACTGCACGAGCGGTGGCGGTGGCGGCGGTGGCGGTGGCACCGGCGGCGGCGTGCACCGGTGTGCCGGCGGCGGTCGTGACGCCCCCGGTCGGGACGCCGCCGATCGTGACGCCGCCGGGCGCCACGCCTCCGGGCAGCCACGCCTCCGGGCAGCACGCCCCCGGGCAGCACCCCTCCGGGCAGCACCCTCCGGGCAGCACGCCCCCGGGCAGCACCCCTCCGGGCAGCACGCCTCCCGGCACCACGCCTCCGGGCGGCACTGCCGTCCTTACCACGGTCCACGCGCCCACGCGCCCAGGGGCTGCCTGTGTGCGAGGGACCTTCCGGGTCGTCATCAAGGGGGAAATTGATCCGCCGTGTGGTCTTCACGATGGGCACAAGGACCATTGCGACCATCCGCAGCTCGCCGTTCAGGGCGGACGTCCGACCGACGGCTGGAATGCACACCGTGGTGGCACACGTCGTGTTCACGGATCGCACTTCCGCCAGGACGCTGCGCGTCAGGATCAGAACCTGCGCAGCGGCGGTGCGCCGCGTCGCGGCGCCTCGGCCTCCGCGGATTCCGAGCGGATTTACGGGCTGAGGGTCCATGACGCCCGACGGAGGGACGCCGGATCGGCGCCCCTCCGTGCGCGTGCCATCCCGCGACTGGGTCAGCTCGATGAAGTCGCCGATCACGATTGCCGCTTGCGTGCTGGCGGTCGCTGCCTTCGCCCAGACCGGGCAAGCGAGTGCGGCCTCGCCGGTCGCCTCCGCACCAGAAGATCGTCTCCTTGCAGAGCGCCCGAGGCGTTCGCCAGCGTCCCAATCCACATGACCGGCCTGATCGCGTGGGTCAGCGCGACACGACCCATCACCGGCGAACAGACTGTATTGCCGGTGCTCGCTCAGGCGACGGACAACCATGGGCGAGCCTGGCTGCGCGTACGACTCCCTGGCCGCACCCTTCGGTGCAGACGCCACCTCCGAGATCGGGCTGGATCCGCGCCTCCAACACCGTGATCTCAACCACCGCCTGGCACATCGTCGTTAGCCTGGGCGCCCGCCGAGTCCTCGTATTCCACGGCGGCCGGCGACTGCGCAGCTACGCGGCGATCGTCGGCAAGCCCTCCACGCCCACACCCACCGGCGAGTACTTCGTCGAGGAGAGCGTACGGGTACCCGCTGATCAGCCGGGCGGCCCGTTCGCCCTCGCTACCAGCGACCGCTCGAACGTGCTCGAAGAGTTCGACGGAGGTCCCGGGCAGATCGCCATCCACGGCCTTGACAATCTCGGCGGCCAACTGGGCACCGCTGCATCGCACGGCTGCATACGCCTCGCCGACAGCGCCATCACATGGCTGGTGCAGCGCATCGGCCCCGGGGTGCCCATCACCATCGCCTAGCCGGACTGCCCGCGGTCTCTTCCCGGCGCGAGGGTGCGAGCATTCCTGGGGTGCCGGAGATCGCCAGCGCGCCGATGCCCGAAGAGCTCTCGCCGCGCCACCTGCGGACGAGACTGTTCCAGCTGGCCGTGCTGGTAGTGGTCGTCGGCCTGGTGATCTGGGTCACCCCCGGGCTCGGAGCCCTGCGCAGCCGCCTTGATCACGCCGCCGCCGGGTGGCTCGTTGTGGCAGCGCTGGTCGAGCTCCTTTCCACGCTCTCCTACGTCGTGATCTTCCGCTATGTGTTCTGCCGCCACATGTCGTGGCGGATGAGCTACCAGATCGGGATGGCCGAACAGGCTGCCAATGCGCTGCTGCCCGCGGGCGGGGCCGGCGGCCTCGCGCTCGGGGCGTGGGCGCTGTCGCGCGGGGGGATGAAGGCCGAACACATCGCTCGCCGCACGGTCGCGTTCTTCCTACTGACCAGCCTCGCGAACGTCGGGACGCTGATCGTATTCGCGGTGGGCTTCGCGGTCGGGATCCTGCACGGGAACACCGTGCCGGTCTTCACATACAGCTTCGCGGGCGCGGGGGTGATCGCGTTCGCAATCACGTTTTCGCTCCCCGCGCTGCATTCGCGGTTCTCGGCGCGCCGCGCCCCCCTTCCCGCCGGCGCGGGGCGCGTACGGGTCGCGATCAGAAAGGGGATCGACGCGCTCGCCGACGGGATCCGCGACTGGGGAACACTCTTGCGCCAGGAACCGCTCGGAGTCCTGACGGGAGCGTTCGGTTACATGGTGTTCGACATCGCCGCGATCGCCGCCGCGTTCGCGGCGTTCGGCTACTCACCCTCGATCGGCGTGCTCGTGTGCGCGTACCTGATCGGGCAGCTCGGCGGCCTGCTCCCGTTGCCCGGCGGCATCGGCGGGGTCGAAGGCGGGCTGATCGGCAGCTACGCGCTCTACCGCGTGCCGGTCTCCGCCGCCGGGGCGGCCGTGCTCGCCTACCGGGTGCTGGCGCTCTGGATTCCAGCGACGCTCGGCAGCATCGCATTCGTCCAGCTTCGCACCCTGCTGCGCCACAAGGCGGATGCCCCGACGCTCTGCGAGCCGCTCACCGAGCCGATCAAGGTGGCGCGGGGCCCTCGGGACCCGAGCCACCACGTCCGCCGCCCAGAGCACCCAGACCGGCGTCCTGCGTCTCGATGAGCGTCGACGCGTTCGTCGCGGCGACGAACGCCGACAGCGCGAACGCGACCAGGCAGAGGATGCCGACGGCGTGCGCCCACCCGGCGTCCGCGAACACCATCAGCCCGACGCCGGCCAGCAGTGAGAAGACGCTCAACGGCGTGCGGATCACACGCCACAGGCGAGCGCTCTCGCCGGCGACGCTCGGCGCGAGTGCCTCCGCCGGCAGCTCGGCACCCGGGTCGAAGCGGCCGCGGAGGAACAGGCCGAACAGGAACACGAGCGAAGGAATCAGCACCACGGCGCCGATTGCCACGGCAACCACGATCGCGACCAGGGTCGAGTGCCCCGCGGCCGCCTGGTGAATCGTCAGCCCCGGAAGAAAGCGTGGCTTCTGCGCCAGCGCGAAGCCCACCACGACCGCCACGACCGCGAGCGCGGCCGACGCCCGCGCGGGCCCGAAGCGGCTGCGCCACACGAGCACGATCGTCGCCAATCCGGCCGCACCAGACACGCACACCGCCGCGAGCCCTCCCCCGCTCGTCAGCCCGTGCCACAGGTACGGAGCCTCCGCCCGCGTGACGAGCAGGCCCGCAACGGCCAGGGCTCCGGTGAGGAGGCCGGCCCCGAGCGCCCGGCGGCGGAACTCGAGCTCGATCGCCGGTTCGCCGAGCCGCCGCGCGTCCGCCGCCAGGTACACGGCCGCCAGGTAGGCCGAGGTGGCCACGGTGAGCGCCCCGATCACGAGCGGCATCGGATACAGCCAGCTCGTGATCTCGTGCCCGCGGGCGTTACCGACTGGCACCCTCCCGGCGGCGATGGCCCCGATCACCGTGCCGAGCGCGAACGGCGTGCAGGATCGAGGACAGCGCGAACACCCGCTCGATCGGCTGCTCCAGCCGAGTGCCCTCTCCCTGCCCGCGCACGGCGTACGCCGTCCCGCGCAGGACGATCCCGAGTGCGGCGACGAACAGCGGCACCGGGAGGGTGGAGGTGATCGAGCCGAACGCGCGCGGATACGCCGTCCAGGTGACGACCAGCACGAAGATCAGCCAGACGTGATTCGCCTCCCACACGGGCCCCATCGCATGGCGGGCGTGATCGGCGATCGCCTTGCGGCCGACCGGGCCAGGAGCCGGGAACAGCATCCAGAAGCCCGCGCCGAAGTCGGCGCCGGCGAGCACCGCGTAGGCGCAGAGGCCTACGAGGACCAAGCAGATCGGTATGTCAGCCAGCACGCGCCACCCCCGGAGGAAGCGACGCCGCATCGCCGGCCGAGTCAAGCGGGACGCGACTGAAACGACGGAGCAGCCACGCAACGGCGACCGCCAGTGCGACGTACACGAGCACCAGCACGCCGTCGCCGATCGGGACGCCACGGGCCCCGGTGACCGCCTGCGAGACCCGCATCACCCCGTAGACGATCCACGGCTGTCGCCCGACCCCGGTCGTGATCCAGCCGGAGATCAGCGCCACTACCGATAGCGGACCGGCGAGCGCGACCGCGCGGTAGAACCACTTCGAGCTCGGGAGGCGGCGGCGGCGGAAGCGGACGTACAGGTAGATGACGCCCAGCAGCGCGAGCAACGTGCCGATCCCGACCATCGTCTGGAAGGCGAAGCGCTCGACGTTGACCGGCGGCTGGTCGGCCTTCGGCACGGTGTCGAGCCCCTTGACGGTCGCGTTCCAGCTGTGGAACGCAAGCAGCGACAGCAGGTGCGGGATCCCGATCCCGAACACCACCTTCTGGCCGTTGTACCAGCCGAGGATGCGCTCCGAGGCGCCCCGCGTCGTATGCGCGAGGCCCTCCATCGCCGCGAGCTTGACCGGCTGAGTCTTGGCCACGTCCCGGGCGGCCCAGTCGCCGATCACCAGTTGCAGCGGCGCCGCGATTGCCGCCGCGCTGAGCGCGACCGCCAGCGCCGTGCGCTCGTAGCGCCCCCAACGGCCCCGCAGGAACCCCCACGCGTAGGGGGCGGCGACCAGGAACCCAGCGAAATAAACCCGGCGAAGTACATGTGCACGAACTCGTGCCAGAAGTACGAGTTGCCGAACAGCGCCGCCCACGGATGAACGTTGACCGCATGGCCGTTGCGCAGCGTGAACCCCGTCGGGTGGTTCATCCAGCCGTTGACCGAGATCACGAACAGCGACCCGGTGACGCCCGAGATCGCGACCGGGATGCCGCAGAGTAGATGCCGGCGCGTCGAGAACCTGTCCCATCCGTACACGTAGATCGCGATGAAGATCGCCTCGATGAAGAACGAGAAGCCCTCGAGCGCAAAACCGAGCCCGAACACGTTGCCGAAGTCGGCCATCCACACGGGCCACAGCAGGCCGAGCTCGAAGCTCAGGATCGTGCCGGTCACGACTCCCACCGCGAACAGCGCGAGCATGATCTTCGACCAGCGCTTCGCGATCATCCGGTACACCTGATCCCCGGTCCGCAGGTAGCGCCATTCGCAGAACAGGAACAGCGCCGGGAACGCCAGTCCGAAGCAGACCAGCGGGATGTGGACGGCCAGCGACAGCGCCTGCATCTGCCGCGCTGCCACGAGGTAGGGCTGGTTGACCGGCAACGCTAGGGTCCGATCTGAGGCAGACGAACCGCGACCGTCGCGAGCACCTTCGCCAGCGGCTCGCCGTCGGACTCCACCAGGCAGCTCGCATGGATCACGCTGCGCCCGACGCGGTCGACCGCCGGCCACGCCTCGATCCACGCGCCCGCGTTGACGTTGCCCAGATAGGAGATGTGCAGATCGGCGGTGGCAATCGCGCTCCCCTCGGGTACGCGGTCCCACGCCGCGCGGCTGAGGGCGATGTCGGCGACGGTCGCCAGCAGCCCGCCGTGCACACGCCCGGCCCGGTTGGTGTGGTGCGGCTCGACCAGCAGCCCGAGCACCGGGACCCCGTCGCGGCGGCAGATGTAGAGCGGCCCGGCTCGCTCGGAGAACGGGCTTGGATTCAACGGCTCGAACTCGGCCGGGACGGGCACCCGCGGCAGCCTACGCCGCCCGCCGGTCCCAACGTGTCCTACGGCTCGATCACATGGCTCGGATCGGGTTGTAGCTCGGCGGCGCCTGGCTGTAATCGGCGAACGGGCCGTCACGGCGTTCGATCACCGCGCGGACCCCGTCGCGCTCGGCGGTGTCGATGAAGTCCAGCGCGTCAGGCGTGTTTCGCATCAACCCGTCGAGGATCGGTCCGAGCGTCTGTGTCGATGCGATGCCCATGTTCTCGTAGGCGTGGTTGACCACCAGCTTCATCGCCGCGAGCTGCGAGGCCGGGATCTGGACCAGGTCGGCCGCGAGCTCGGCCACGGTCTCCTCCAGGCGCTCGAACGGGACGGCTCGGTTGATCAGCTCGACGTCGGCGGCCTGGCGACCGGTCAGCGGCCGGCCCGTGAGCGCGTGCTCCTTGGCCTTCGCCAGCCCCAGCCGGTAGATCCACATGCCCGACAGGTAGCACCCCCACATCCTGCTGTACGGAGTCCCGATCACGGCGTCCTCGCTGGCGATGATCAGGTCCGCACACAGTGCAAAGTCGCTGCCACCGCCGACGCACCAACCATGGACCTGCGCGATCACGGGCTTGGGGCACCGCCAGATGCTCATCAGCTTCTGGGTCGGCGCGAGCTGCGGTGACGTGGCGCCCACGAAGTCCTTGCCGGGGTCCCAAGCGCCGTCGGTCGTGAGCCCCTCGTCCCACTGATGGAACCCTCCGCCGAAGTCGTAGCCCGCGCAGAACGCCCGCCCGGCGCCGCGCACCACGATCACCTTCACCTCCGGATCCGCGGTCGCTGCCGCAACCGCGTGCTCGACCTCGTCCGGCATCGGCGGGACGATCGTGTTCAGTCGCTCCGGCCGGTTGAGCGTGATCGTCCCCACCGCCCCGTCGACCGAATAGATGATCGTCTCGTAGCCGGCCTGCTCGCTCACAAGGCAGTTCTACCGCTTTGGCGCTTATAAGCGAGCAACACCGTCCGTCCAGCGTCACTCGGGCTCCGGGCCGTCGCCGACGAATCGGATCCGACCCCAGCCGTGACGCTGGGCGAACGTTTTTGCTCGGCGTTACGCCGCCGGGCGCAACGCCTCGAGCTCCGAGTTCCCGGCGAGGCGCTCCAGCCCTCGCTCCTCGAGCTTGCGGGCCTGCTCGGTGGTGATCCCGAGCTCCATCCCGGTCTGCCTGGGGGTCCGGGGCTCGTCGCCGGTGAGGCCGAAGCGCAGCTGGACGACGTTGCGCTCGTCCTCGGGAAGTGCGTCCACGAGTGCGTTGACCCGGTTGTCACGATCGGCGTCCGCTACCTCCTGGAGCGGCTCCGGTCGGTCACTCGCGAGCAAATCCCCGAGCGCCGTCTCGCCGTCCTCGCCGACCGGCTGGTCGAGGCTCGTGAGAGCCCGGTTGAGCTCGCGGAGCTCGATCACCTCGTCCACGGGCAGCTCGGCGAGGTCAGCGATCTCCTCGTCGGTCGGCTCGCGTCCGAGACGGGCGTTCAGCTCGCTCTCGAGCTTCCGGACCTTGACCTGCCGCTGGGCCACGTGGACCGGAAGGCGGATCGTCCTGCCATGGTTCTGGAGCCCGCGCTGGATCGCCTGTCGGATCCAGAGCGTCCCGTAGGTCGAGAACTTGAACCCGCGCCGCCAGTCGAACTTCTCGACCGCACGGATCAGGCCGAGCATTCCCTCCTGGACCAGATCCTCCATCGCCAACCCGTGACCCTGATAGCGCCGGGCCTGCGAGACGACGAGCCGCAGGTTCGAGTTGATCATCCGCTCCTTGGCCTCGAGATCACCGCGCTCGATCCGCTGCGCGAGATCGACCTCCTCCGCCGCCGTCAGCAGCGGATAGACGCGGGCCCGGCGGAAGAACAGCGCGAGCGAGTCGGGAGTCGCAGATCCGGTCTGCTGGGTGCCCTCGGCGTCCGAGAACTCCTTCGCATGGACCGCACGACGCCTACTCTGCCGCGCGTTCGTGCCGTTCGTGCCGGCGCGCTCGCCGGCACGCGCACGTCGCGTTCGCGGCTTCTGATTTGAATTCTGTTCGTGGTCGCCACGGACCCGAGGGGTAGCGTCGCGACCGTTATCTGAGCTTCTCAGTGTCTGTCTCCGGTTACTCGACATGGTTCGATATGCATCGAATTATAGCATTGTTCGACGATCATCGAACGTCGTTGTAGTCGCGCGTATCGCCCGCCCCGCCTGGGAAGATTGGCCACATGTACGAGGGCCGCGAGGAGACCGAGCTCGAGCGCAACGACCGCAACCTGACCGAGCTGATGGGCGAGCTGCGAGTGGCCCTGCCGGGGGTCCAGGTGCTGTTCGCGTTCCTGCTCGTCGTTCCCTTCAACCAACGCTTTGGTCGGACCACCACGTTCGAGCGAGACCTCTACTTCGCTGCGCTGCTCTGCACGCTCCTGGCGTCGATCCTGCTGATCGCGCCGACCGTGATCCACCGTCTGGAGTTCCGTCGCGGGCAGAAGGCCCACGTCGTGAGCGCCGCCAACCGTCTCACGATCGCGGGTCTGGCGGTGTTCGCGGTGGCGATGACGTGCGCGATCGCACTGGTGACGGTCTACCTGTTCGGCACCGCGACGGCAATCGTGACGACTGCGGTCGCGGTGCTCGCCTTCTCGACGTTCTGGTTCGTGGGACCCCTGCTCCGGCGCCGGAGCTGGGAGCGAGCCGGACGGGCTCCGTAGACCGAGCCGCTTACAAGAAGCGGGCGACGACTCCGGCGCGGACCGGCCCGGGCGTCATGTGCCGGGTGCAACTTGTCCCTCATAGAACTCTCATACGTTGTCCTCATGAGCGTCCCACGACCCGGGTAGAGCATTGGTGTCGTTCCAGTCAACGACACGAATGGAGAGACAACATGCCCACTGTGATCGTCGTTATCAACATCCTGTTTGCCGTCGGAATCGTCGCCGCGATCGTCGGCGGGCTGCTCGTGGCGGTGGCCACACAGCATCGCGACCACGGCGTAATGTCATCCGGCCCCCTGCTGCGACGGCGGGTTTGGTCGCAGAGCGGACGCCCGCACGCGGGACCGAAGCGCCCGTGGGTCGTCCGTCGCGGTCAGGTCTGGCCTGCCGCTTAGCTCGACCACCAGCGTCCGGCGTCGTGCCGGAGGCGGAGCCACGGGCAACGAGCCCGGGCCCGCCTCCGGGGACGCGCCGGCTGCACTCGGGGTAATGTCGTCCGATCTTGAGTGGCGGCGGATCGGTTACGCGAACGGATGAGGTCCGCGATCCGTGGACGATCCGCGGCGTCGTCGCCGCCCACCCAGCGGCCGCATTCGGCGTGAGCGCTGTCATTGCCGTGATGCTGGCGATGATTCTGATCGCGGCACTCGGCGCACGGGGAGGTGCCGTCAGTGACGCCACCACGTGCACCCAGTGGGGTTCGGCGAACGTCAACCAACAGAACGCCTACGCAAGGCTGTATGTCAACGAGCACGGACCCGTGTCTCCGCGGTGGGGGCCCCCGCAGACGGGCGTGATCAACGCCATCAACGCCGGCTGCGCACAGGCTTTTGGCGAGGACGTCTCCGACTCGGCGACCGTCGTTCAGGCCATCTCGCGCAACTTCTGAGGCCCCGTCGAGGACTCCACGGGAGGGGTTCGAGCCGGCCCAGGCATGCCCACAGCGTTGTCCTGAGGGCCGTGCACTTGACCGCTCCGCTCGGCCGATATATAACCCCCGGCGCAGAGCATGAGCCCCTACGACCAATCTGCTCGAGGGGCGACACGGCGGTCGCTCACCTCGATGAGAGCAGCCCGATGAGCGCCACGGCAAGGCGCGCGCTCATCACGGCGATCGTGACCGCGCTGATCCTTGCCGCGATCGGGCTGTACATCGGGCTGTATCTGGTCAACGTTCCCGGGTCGGTGGCCGCGACGCAGAGCTCGACCGGCACGAGCCTGAATCTCGCCACAGTAGCCGCGGCCAAGGGGACCGATCCGCACCCCACGTGGGTCTCCTACTACGCGGTCAACGCCGACGACACGAACTGGCGGCATGCCACCACCTACACGCTGCCGGCGAACACGGTTGTCCACGTGACGATCTACCAGTTCGACGGCCAGTCTGGCCTGCGCAACGAATTCCTCTCTCAGTCCAGCGGCACGATCGGCGGCAATTTCCTGCTCAACGGTAAGCCCACGCAGGCGATCGACCCCACCACCGCGTCACACATTTTCGCGATCCCGGCGATCGGCCTTTCGGTCCCACTGGAGGGAGTCGCCGACGACGCGAAGAACCCGTGCGCCAACGCACCGTGCCCACTGAGCACGGACCATTTCACGATCCAGTTCTCGTTCCGCACGCCGGGGAAGGGGCTGTATCGCTGGCAGTGCTTCGTGCCGTGCGCGGCGGGCTTCATCGCGGGCTTCGGCGGGCCGATGCAGACGGTCGGGTACATGGACGGCTTCATCAAGGTCGTATGAACGGCAGGGACGAACGCTGAGCGGCGAGCGCGCAAACCACCTTCTCCGGGTCACGCTGCTGTGGCTCGTCTCCAGCGTGATCATGACCGCGATCGTCGTGTTCGTGCTCGGTCCGGGGCTGCCGCCCGGCAACGGCTCGGTCCAGGCCCATGGCCAGGTGGTCGACAACACCGTGCTGCTCGCCATCGCCACGCCGGTGGCGATGGGGGTGCTCGTGTACTTCGGGTACGTGCTGTGGGCCTTCCGCGAGCGCAACCCGGATGTCGTGGTCGACGGGCCTCCGATCCGCGGCAACTCCAGCGTGCAGTTCTGGTGGCTGATCTCGACCACCGTGATCGTGCTGTTCCTGGCTGGCTACGGCACGGTCAGGCTGCTGGCGGACGGCTCGGGCGGCGGACAGGGTCCGAACCCGATCGCGACGCCGGCGGCGTTCAAGAGCGACAAGGCGCTTCAGGTCCAGGTGATCGCCCAGCAGTGGCAGTTCACCTACCGCTTCCCGGCATACGGCGGGGTGGAGACGCGTCAGATCGAGCTGCCCGAGAACACTCCGGTCGCCTTCAACGTGACCTCGCTCGACGTGATCCACTCGTTCTGGGCCTATGAGCTCGGGGTCAAGGCAGACGCGAATCCTGGCGAGAACAACATCGCGTACGTGACGACCAGGGGACCGCTCACGTTCCACGTGCGCTGCGCGGAGCTTTGCGGCCTCTGGCACGGCTACATGTTCAACACCGGCACCGTGGTGCCCAAGGCGCAATTCGCCTCCTGGATCGCCCAGCAGCAACAGCAGTACGCGCCGGCGACCAAGAGCCTGCCGCCGTACTCGAAGACCTACTTCCCACAACCGTTGAGGAGAGGCGGATGAGCGCGATCGCATTGCCGGCAACGGCCCCCCGCTCGGGCTGGCGGCAGCTGATGGGCTTCAACATGCTCACCGGGATCGTGCTCGGGATCGGAGGGTGGTACCTCGGCCATTTCATCGGCGGCCGCATCACCGGGGCCAACCTCGCCTACTACTCGATGTCCGCCGGGCAGAACGACGTCGCGATCTTCCTGGGCTACCTCCTGGGCGTCGTCGGCTTCCTCGTCGGGCTGGGCTTCGCCAACTACCCGCTCAAGCGACTGATCGGGCAGCCGCCGTCGCTGGCGGAGAAGGAGTCGGAGGAGCACGGGCTGATCCGGTACTTCAGCCTCGCGACCGACCACAAGGTCGTGGCCAAGCAGTACATGGTCGGGATCGGGCTGTTCTTCTTCGTCGGCGGGCTGAACGCGATGCTGATCCGCACCGAGCTGCTCCAGCCCAACGTGCACGTGTTCGGCGCCAACCAGTACCTGACGCTGGTTGGCATGCACGGCTCGATGATGATGGGGATCATGACTTCGGGGATCCTCGGGCCATTCGCGAACTGGCTGGTGCCGTTGATGATCGGCTCGCGGCGGATGGCGTTCCCGAGGATCGAGTCGTTCACGTTCTGGCTGCTGATGGCCGGCGCCGTGATCCTGGTCACGACGATCTTCTTCGGCGGCTTCCAGACCGGCTGGACGGGCTACCAGCCGCTCGGCGCCCAGAGCACGGCCGGCTACGACGCCTACATCGGCTTCTTCGCGCTGGTGGGGCTGTCGATGACGCTGTTCGGGTTCAACCTGATCGCGACGATCATCACGATGCGCGCGCCGGGCATGACCTGGACGCGGCTTCCGATCTTCGTCTGGGCGACGCTCGCGACCGCGGTGCTGATGCTGCTCGCCGCCCCGATGCTGATCGCCGCGCTGCTGATGGGCGCGATGGACCGGACCGTGCAGACCGCTTTCTACATCGCCGGCCAGGGCGGCAGCTCGTACCTGTTCCAGAACCTGTTCTGGGTGTTCGGGCATCCCGAGGTGTACATCCTGGCGCTGCCCGGCTTCGGGATCGTGCTCGAGCTGCTGCCGGTCTTTTCGCGCAAGCCGTTGTGGGGCTACCGGCTGGCGGTTGCCGGGATGCTCGGCGTGTCCTTCCTGAGCTTCTTCGTCTGGCAGCACCACCTGTTCGTGTCAGGCATCAATGCCGACCTGCGGCCGTTCTACATGCTCTCGACCGAGCTGATCTCGCTCCCAACGGGATTCATCTTCCTGTGCGCGATGGGGACGCTGTGGCGCGGGCCGAATACGGTTCACGGTGCCGATGCTGTTCTGCCTCGCGTGGGTGTTCAACTTCCTGTGGGGCGGGATCTCGGGCGTGTTCAACTCCGACGTCCCGAGCGACGTCACCACGCACGGCAGCTTCTTCGTGATGGCGCACTTCCACTACACGATCATGGGCGGGCTGATATTCGCGTTCTTCGCGGCGATCTACTACTGGGTCCCGAAGATGTACGGCTTCAAGCTCAACGAGACGCTGGGCAAGATCCATTTCTGGGTGATGTTCATCGCCTTCAACGCGACGTTTGCGCCGCTGTTCGGGCTGGGATTCATGGGGATGCCGCGACGCGTCGTGACGTACGCCGCCGGGTTCCAGGGGCTCAACGACTGGGTGTCGATGTCGGCCTATGTGCTTGGCCTGTCGATGCTCGTGTTCCTCGTCAACGTCGTGTGGTCGCTGCTGATCAAGCGCGAGCCCGCGGAGGCCAACCCGTGGCACGCCAAGTCGGCCGAGTGGCAGCTACCCACGCCGGTGCCCGTGCACGACTTCGACCGCATCCCCGTGTTCGACGAAGATCCCTACCCGTACGGCGTGGAGCCGGCACCCGCGAGTGCGCCGGCGGTCGCGCCCGCAGGAGGGAGCTACCTAGATCATGGAAGCCGCCGCCTCAGCTCCCCAAGCCGACGGCCACATCGAGCCCGAGCCCCCCGAGTGGCAGCCCCGCGCGATCTGGGTCGGCGGCCGGCTGCTGTGCGGCTCGATCTCGTTCTTCTTCGCCTCGTTCGTGTTCGCGTTCTTCTACCTGCAGGCGCTCGACGTCAACCACAACTGGAAGATCGGCACCGTTCTCCCGGCGAAGGGACTCGGCATCTCGATCATGGCGCTGTTCCTGGTCGGCGCCGTGATCTACCGGCTGGCGGCCAAACGACCCGAGGTCGACGAGCTGGCCGCAGGGATGATCGCGGTCGTGTTCACGCTCGCGGCGGTCGCGCTTGCAGTTCTTCGAGTACACCCAGCTCGACTTCGGCGCCGCCAGCGGCGGCTACGCGGCCGTGTTCTTCGGCTGGACAGCGACCTACGCGATCGTGGCGCTGATGGGCGTGTACTGGATCGAGATACAGGTGGCGAGCCTGTGGCGCGTGCGCCGCGAGGGGAGGACACGCGAAACCGAGGTCCCCACGAGTGAGGGGGCGCTGCTCCGCGCCGGGATCGAGGCCTCCTCGTTCTACTGGGCCTACTTCGTGGCGATCGGCTTCGTGGCCTGGATCGTCCTCTACTACGCGTCCTGAGCATGCGTCTGGACCAACTGGTCCCTGGACCCGTCGCTCGTGTACGTCGTGCTCGCGGCGGCGCTGTACCTGGTCGGCAGCCGAGGGCGCTACCGGCCGCAGCCGCTCCAGGCCGCCTCCTTCTTCGCCGGCCTGCTGACGATCGTGATCGCGCTCGACTCGCCGATCGACACGTACGCCGACCAGCTGTTCTGGGTGCACATGCTCCAGCACATCCTGCTGCTCACGGTCGCCCCGCCGCTGATCCTGCTCGGCCGGCCGTGGCCGCGGATGTGGCGGGCGCTGCCGCTCCACGAGCGGACGCAGCTCGCGCGGACCGTTCGCCAGCGCAAGCTGGGCGGCGCCGCTCCGGGCACTGGCGCGTCCGCTCCCGGCGTGGATCCTGTTCAACGGCACGATCGTCGCCTGGCACATCCCCGCCGCGTACGACGCGACGCTGACCTCCGGCGCGGTGCACGTGATCGAGCACGCGATGTTCTTCTTCTTCGGGCTGCTGTTCTGGGCCCGGGTGATCGACCCGGGCCCGCTGCGCCCGCGCCTGGTCTGGCCGGTGCGGATCGCCTACACGGCGAGCGCGATGGTCGTCGGCTGGATCCTGGCGATCACGCTGGTGATCGTGCCGCACGCGATCTACGGCTTCTACGCCGCGCTCCCGAGCCGCCCCGGCGGGATCAGCGCGCTGACCGACCAGCAGATCGCCGCCGGCGTGATGTGGGTGCCCGGATCGCTCGCGTATACGATCACGTTCCTGATCGGCTTCTACCGGTGGCTCGAGCCGGACCACTCGGCCGGTTCAGCCTCGGCGGCGTTCACGACCTGAGGAGGAGAATGACGTTGGTGCCCATCGCTAGCTTCCTCGCCGGTTCGCTGCTGTCGCTGCTGCTACCGATCTCTGCTGCTGATCGCGCTCGTCGTCTGGTACCTGGGATTCTTGCGGCGCGTTCCTGACACGCCCGAGCCTCCAGACTCCGGCTCGCGAGCCGCTGCGCCCGAGCCGGCACCGAGCGCCTCGCCGGGCGACCCTGGCGAGGGCTGAGGGAGGCGCCCAGCGTTTGGGCAGCTTGAGGCGATGAGCCGAGCGATCGTTCTGGCGCTGTGCGCGGTCGCCCTGGCAACGGCCACTTTCAGCCCGAGCGCACGCGCCGACGGTGACCCGGCCAGCGATTACCTCGTCGCCAGGCAGGTCTTTCTCACCTCCCAGTCGACGTCCGAGACGCCGTCGCAGCGTCAGCTCCTGAGCGTTGCGCAGGCGGCCAACCGGGCCGGCTTCCCGATTCGGGTGGCGATCATCTCGAGCGGCTACGACCTCGGCTCGATCACCGCCCTGTGGCGCAAGCCGCGGATCTATGCGCGCTTCCTCGGCCTGGAGCTGTCCTCCGTGTATAGGCAGCGCTTGCTGGTCGTAATGCCGAACGGCTTTGGGTTCAGCTGGCCGGGGCACTCGACTGCGGCCGCGTACCGGCTGCTGGCAAAGGTCCCGGCACCGGCGGGCGGCGTGGGGCTGGCGAGCGCGGCGGTAGCCGGGATCCGGCAGCTTGCCGCAGCAGGTCGAGTCACGATCCCAAGCGCACCAGCCGCTGGACGGGCGGCTTCGGGCTCCGATGTGACCGGGCTCGTGCTGATCGTCGCGGCGATCGTCGCGGCGATCGTCGCGACCGTTGCCGTGACGGTCGTGCGACGGCGGCGCCGGCGTGCCCCTGCGGCGGCGCCGGCACGCGAGCCGTCCGTCGCTGGCCGAGGTGTGCTGCCGATCCGGCTGCGCTGGGCGATCCCGAGCTTCGCGCTCCTCTGCGGCGTCGCGGTGGCTACGCCGATACTCGCGTTCAGTCATCGGCAGACCGGTGCCGACGTCGGGACGGCGGCCGCGTCGGTGGTCACGCCTCCGCCGTTCAGCTGGCCCGCGGGCCGCCGGCCTGCGCCGGACTTTGTGCTTCGCGACCAAGCCGGGCACCGCGTGTCGATCGCCGCCTATCGCGGTAGGCCGGTCGTGGTCACGTTCATCGATCCGCTCTGCCGCAATCTGTGCCCGCTCGAGGCAAAGCTCCTCAACCAGGTCGTGTCGCAGATGCCGCCGGGCAAGCGGCCCGAGATTCTGGCGGTCAGCGTCGATGTGTATGCCGACGCCCGCGCGAACCTGCTGCAGGACGTGCGCAAGTGGGAGCTCGTCCCTCAGTGGCACTGGGCGGTTGGCGCCCCGGCGAAGCTTGCCGGCGTGTGGAGCCGCTACAAGATCGGCGTCTCGATCACGACCAAGCGGATCGCCGGCACCACCATCAAGTACATCCTGCACACCGAAGCGGCATACATCGTCGACGCGACCGGCCACGAACGCGCGCTCTTCGTGTGGCCGTTCTACCCGCAGGACGTCGAGCGCGAGCTGCGCCAACTCACCTGACGCGCCATCGGGCTCCGGCGCGGCCGCGCGGGCCTGGGCGCCGCCGCGTGCTCCGGCGCGGCCCCGCGCCGCCGCGCGCTCCGGCGCGGCCCCGGCCCCCGCGCTCCCGCTCCCCCGCCATGGCCACAACGTGACACTCGCGAGCGCCTGTCCCGGAGACGCCGCTGGCGGTGATTCGCCGATCTACTCGCCGCCACGCGAAACGACCAAGAATGCCGTCGGCTTCACCCTGCAAGCCATGCAACGGGAGGAATTCGCGGTGCCGCCGTGGAGGCATTGCGCGCCCACGGTGACGCCAACACCCACTACGTTGACGGCCTTTGCATCTTCGGGCCCGAGGGCGGCGGATTTGCCGCCCGACAACCTGCATCCGAACGCCGAAGGCTACCAACTGATTGGGCCGTAATTACTTGCAGCACGTCGCGCAAACGTTGTTCGTGTAGGAGAGCTTGGCATGGCAAAGATCACCCTCATCGGCGCCGGGAGCGGCACCTTCGCCCGGCGGCTGCTTACCGACATCTTGAGCTGGCCGGAACTGGAGGAGAGCGAGTTTCCGCGTCATGGACATTGACCCTGGCGGTCGGAACTGATTCACGCCCTCACCAGAAAGATGATCGCCGACAAGGTGTGGGCGCCCGCGTTCAGGCGACGACGCCGCGCAGCGGCGCTGGAAGGCGCCGACTACGTCATCACGACCATTGCCGTCGGCTTCCAGTACGGCGCCGACCGCCCGGAGGTGATGATCCCCGAACGCTGCTGGGCCTGCATCAGACGGTGGCCGACACCCTCGGCGTCGGCGGCGTCTTCCGCTACCTGCGCACGATGCCGGCGATGCTGGAGATCGGCCAGGATATGCTGCGGCTTTGCCCGCAAGCCCTCTGGCTCAACTACGTCAACCCGATGAACATGATCATGCGCAGATCAACCGGGCCCTCCCCGGCCTGCGCAACGTCGGCCTCTGCCACAGCATCCAGGGCACGTCGGAGCAACTGGCTCGTTACATAGGCATCCCCTACGACGAGCTCGCCTACTGGGTCGCCGGCATCAACCACCAGGCCTGGTTCTTGCAATTGCGCCACCACACCTACCGGGGTGAAGACCTCTATCCCCGGCTGCGCGCCGCAATGGACGAGCCGGCGATGGAGGAACGGGATCGCGTCCGCTTCGCCGTGTTGCGTCACTTCGGCTACTTCGTCACCGAATCGTCCCGCCACATGAGCGAGTACGTGCCCTGGTTCCGGCGCACGGCCGCCGACCGTGACCGTTACACGCCTCCGCCAGCCACCCGGCCGAGCGCCACCGGAGGCCCGCCGCCCACCGCGCAGGAGCGGCGGCAGGCCATGTGGGAGCAGGTACGGCAGCAGATCGCCGGCCAGGCGCCGATCGACTACAGTCGCAGTCGGGAATACTGCTCCTTCATCATCCACGCCATCGAAGCCAACGCGCCGTTCCGCTTCAACGGCAACGTGCCGAACAGCGGCCTGATCACCAACCTGCCGCCGGACTGCAGCGTGGAAGTGCCGATTCTCGTCGATAACACCGGGCTGCACCCCTGCTATGTCGGCGACTTGCCGGCGCAGTTGGCCGCCGTCAACCGCACCAACGTCAACGTCCACGAGTTGGCGGCGGAGGGCTTTTTGCGCCGCATCGCGCCGCCGTCTTCCAGGCCTGTGCGGTCGACCCGCTCACCGCCGCCAGCGTCGCCATCGACGACATCCAGCGGATGGTCGACGAACTCTTCACCGCCAACGCCCGCTGGCTGGACGGCTACGAGGCGGCGGGAGCGCGGGCCGCCGGGTAGGCTGATGGAGCTAAGGACGTTCGGTGTTCGTGCATATGCTACGCTTCAAGTGCCTTCAAGAGTTTTTGGCACTCCGAGATGAAAGGGGCTGCGATGGCGTCCATCGTCTTCGCTCCGTGGGCGAAGTCCGTACCAGACCAGACCGTGCCGTTGACTGCCCAAGACCTTGCCCAGCTAGCCGATGACGGCTGGACGTACGAACTCGTTGAGGGGAGATTTTGCGGATGCCGTTGGCCGGAACGACCATGGCGGCATCAGCATGTCCCTCGGCGCACCGCTGGCCGTCTATGTCCGGCAACAGCAACTGGGCCGCGTGTTCGCCGCCGAAACCGCGTTCCTCCTGAGCCGTCCCGGCGATCCGGAGACTGTCCTCGGCGCCGATGTCGCCTTTGTAGGGGCGCAACGGATGCCCGCGACGCCTC
>CAVOIU010000053.1:0-27946 GCA_963695965.1 uncultured Solirubrobacterales bacterium | reverse complement strand
CGGCTCCCGCAGCCGCCGCCGGCTGATGATCGGCCTAGCCGCCAGTTTCTCCGACGCGATCCTCGCGATTCACATCCTCGCGACGGTGATCGGCTTCGGGGTGCTGTTCGCCTACCCCATCGTCTCCCTCGTCGCGGCCAAGATGGACCGCCGCGCGATGCCCTGGTATCACCGGATGCAGGAGCTGTTTGGCCGCTACCTGGTCGCCCCCGGGCTAGTGGTGATTCTCATCGCCGGCATCTACCTGGCCTCCCACGAGCATCAGTGGAGCAAGTTCTACGTGCAATGGGGGATAGGCGCGGTCGTCGTCATCGGCGGGATCGGCGGAGGCTTCCTCGGGACCCGGGAGGGCAAGCTGGCGAAGCTCGCCACACGCGACATCGCGCAGACCGCCCCAGACGCCGAGGTCACATGGAGCGCCGAATACCAGGCACTCAACAAGCAGGTACAGATCGTCGGATCGATCCTGCTACTCATCATCGTGCTGACAGTCTTCTTCATGGCGCTACACCTCGGCGCCTGAGCGCGCTAGCACGCGCGTCCCGCTTCCCTCGCACCACGCGTACTTCGGCTCCCTCGCTCCAAAGACCCGCTTCGCGCCGAACGGGGGCCGCTGCCTCTAAGTCCTTATGGGCGAATGCGGATGATCGTCTTTCCGTCGCGTCGCTCGGTCGGGTTGAGGGCGGCGACGGCATCGTCGAGGGTCGCGACGTTGCCGATGTTGGTCCGCAGTCGTCCGTCCCGCACCCGCTGGACGATTTCACTCAGTTGCGCACGATCGAATTCGACGACGAAGTCGACTGCCATGCCGTCGGCGGGCCGCGCCTCGGGGGGCCCTACGATCGTCACCAGGGTTCCGCCGGCGCGGATCAGGCTCGCGGAGCGCTTCTGGATGTCTCCGCCGATGACGTCGAACACCAGGTCGACGCCGCCGACGTCTTCCAGGGCGTCGTCGTCGAGGGCGACGAACTCCTGCGCGCCGAAGTCGAGCGCTTTCTGGCGGTCGGTGGCGCGCCCGGTGCCGATCACGTAGGCGCCGGCCTCACGTGCGAGTTGGGTCACCATCGTTCCGACTGCGCCGGCCGCGCCGTGCGCGAGGACGCTCTGCCCCGCCCGAAGGTGGCCGTGGTCGAACAGTCCCTGCCACGCGGTCAGACCCGAGATTGGCAGGCTCGCGCCCACGGTGAAGTCGACGTCGCCAGGCAGCGGCGCGAGGTTGCGCGCCTCGATCGCCACATACTGCGCCAGGGTGCCGTCGCGATGCCAATCCGCGAGGCCGAGCACCCGCTGCCCCACCGACACCCCCGTCGTGCCGTAGCCAAGGGCGCTGACCACTCCGGCCAGCTCGTGCCCAGGGATCGACGGTGTTCGGTCACGGCCGCGGCGATCGGTCCACGTCGAGGGCCACGACATCTCAGTCGGGACGAATCCCGACGCATGAACCTGAACGATGACGTCGTTAATCGCCGCCGGTGGCTCGGGCCGCTCCACCAGCGTCATACCGGCCGTTCCCGCAGCCTCGTCCGTCACCACAATCGCCTTCATCCGGCACCTCCCGGCGTCGAGTTCGCACCTGCTAGCAGACTGGATCGACGGTGAGCGCCACAGAACTCTCGCGGCCTGCCCCCCCAGCGTCAAGCGCCACAGAACCCGTCGGGCCGCCAGCCCCGCATCCGCGACCGCACAGGCATCCTCAAGCGGGGCTTCACGGGTCTCGCAATGCGCGCGGATACGAGGGCGCGCATTAGCGCCGGCGCCTATCCGCAGTGTCCGACCCGGACGAGGCGAGGAGCGGGGAGGGGGCGACGCGCCCGAGAGAGCGGGAACCGTGGGAACTTTTCGGGAACCTGGCGCACGGTTCCCACCGGTTCCCACCGGGCCAAACACCCCCGGAATTCCTAGGGATGGCAGGGTTTACGGGAGCCGCTACATATTTCGAATCCCGGTAGCGGTACTGCAGGAAGAGCCCTGCCAAGGCGGGGTTTTTTCTACCAGCGCTCTGGTCGCGTCCCTGACTCGCTTCGGCACAGGTACCGGTTGACACGGCTGCGATGCTGGCTTTTGGAGGTCAATGGCCACCGAAAGGGGCAGATGCGGGCGGGGAAGACGGCAGTCATCGCGGCGACGGTTTGTGCCTGCGCCGTGGCTGCAGTGACGGAAGCGGTCGGCGCGGCTGCGGCTGGTCGTCGCCCTGCGAAGACCAGCTTGACGATTGCTACGTGGCCGAGGGGGGTGTTCGGCTATGTGAAGAGCTCAGACGCGGCGCGGTGTGCGCAGAACCGGAAGGTCGACGTTTTCGTCAAGCGCCCCGACGGGCGCGTCAGGAGGGTCGCTGTGCCGTCCGCGAGGCGCGATCAGGTTGGTTACGAATGGCTTGCGTCCGCCTCCGGCGGCGATGTGTACGCCGTGACCGCGCCAAAGCTTGGGTGCGGCGCCGCGAGGAGCAGGACGGTCTCGATCCCACCGCGAGCCGACGTCCCGGCCTGCCCGTCGCTCGAGTCGAAATGCCTCGTCTACGTGGAGCTTGTGTCGCTGCCGTCAGAGGAGGGGGGACTGTGTCCGTTCTTTTTTCTGCCCCGCGGCGGCTGTCCGGGTCGCACGACTGGAACGATCTATTTGCCGACCAGCCCAGGATGGGAGAGCAATTTTGCGACGTTCGAATGGGACGGCAGCCAGGACCGGGAGGTCCGCTATCGGGCGTACGACAAGTACAACGGAAACGTGACAGCGGAGATTTCGGGGAGGGTGCCCTGCCCAATATGCGCGGCCTTCAACGTCTCGAACGCGTTCCAGAATCTCGCTCCGCCGACCGGCGGGAGTTACTACACGCCAGATCGCCCCGGCGTGGAGCCAGGTAGGGACGGCGGTCCGCTATTCCTCGCCTACAAATGGGGCCCTTGTTCGTACTCGGGCGATTGCGAGCCGACGCTCGTGGGAATCTTCGGAATTCTTTACCGCAGGTAAGGTGCGCTTTTGTCCCGGATCGCCTCGCATCCGGTCTCGGAGCGAGCTCGAAGCCGGCGCAGACGTACACCGCGTCGCAGAACCCCTCAGACCCTCGGTCAGCGGACCCACGGATCATCGACCGGTTCTCCGTCGCCGGGATGGTGAGGCCCGGTCGCCACGAACGCAAGCCCGTAGGCTCCCGCCTCGAAGGCCCGCGCAACAGCAGGAGCCACACGTATCGCGTCGAGTGGAGACACGTCAACTACCTCATCGTCGAGCTTCACGCTGCCGGAGCCCTGGAGGACTATGTAGATCTCCTCGGCCTGCCTATGGCGATGGGAGAACGGCGACCGCTTGCCAGGCCGAAGTCGGAAATACGTGAGTCCGGCGTGCTGGGCTTGCAGCGGGATGCGGGCTACGCGGGCTTCCCAACGGTGTGAGAAGCCATTAGGCACGGCCGCGTCCTCGACATCGCCGAGGTTGATCAGCGTGTAAGGGGAAGTCGCGTTTCGCTCTACAGGCATGTGGCGGTCCTTTCCGGGCGGCGGTCTGGACTCAGAAAGGTAAGACTGTGGTCGCTCGCGAGACTCATCGACGGCACTTCAATCGGCACTCCTTTCAGTGCCGCTCGGGCATCCGAGAACGCTTGCAATCATCCGCTTCGATCGTCGTGCGATCCTTGAGCGGGTGAATCGCGCCCATCACTGGTACTGCGCCCGTGAGGCGTGGAGGCGCCACGTGCGGGAGGATCTCGTTCCGCCGACGCTCGTGGGTCTGGAGCTGGGCGACGCCGTTCTCGAGGTTGGCCCGGGCTTCGGACCAGCGACTGAGGTGCTCGCGAGCAGGGCTGACCGGCTCACGGCTCTGGAGATCGATCGGGGGCTCGCAAGCGCGCTGCGCCGGCGTCTCGGCGACAGGGTTGAGATCGTCGAGGGTGACGCCACGGCGATGCCCTTTTCGGACGGCGCGTTCAGTGCCGTGATGTGCTTCACAATGCTGCATCACGTCCCGTCGGCCGATGACCAGGACCGGCTATTCGGCGAGGTCCACCGGGTGCTGCGCCCGGGCGCGTCGTTCGCGGGCACCGACAGCACCGGACGTGGCATTGGTTTCACGCTGCTGCATCTGGGCGACGTCAGGGTGGTGATCGATCCCGACGGTTTGCCGACCCGTTTGCATGCGGCGGGCTTTGAGGACATCACAGTTGACGTCGAGCGTGACGCCTTCCGGTTCCGCGCTCGGCGGGCACACGTATAGCTGAACGGACCCGGGACGAGCTGAGCTCGCTTCACTTCTGCCGCGACTGCGATTGGCTGCAGTCGTAGCGGCGCCGATCGTCCGCGCCGGCGGCAGCACTCGCGCCCACCACCCGTCGAGGTTAACTTCGAATGGGTCGCTCGAGATGGTCGATCACAAGACGGGCTACTTCGTGGGGACGATCACGAGCGAACGTGTGGGTTCCTCCGTCAAGGACGTGCAGCTCAGCAGCGGGGAGTAGTTCCGCCAGTCGTTGGCCGACCGAGAGCGGGCTGATCGGATCCGAGTTGCCCCAGAGCAGGCGCGTCGGCCCGTGAACTTCCGCGAGCGCGTCCGTGTAGTCGACCTGGTCTTCCCAGATCCATGGAGCGGCTCGCGGGTATTCGGCCCGGTATGCCGAGCGCCAGTCCGCGGCGCCGAGCGCAGCAACGTCAATACCGCCGGACGTTGCAACGAGAACGAGCCGGCGAACCTTCTCCGGGTGGCGCAGCGCGATGCCGATCGCGATCACGCCGCCCATCGATTGGGCAACGAGATCGCTCCGATCATCAAGCTCCCCGGCGACGAGCGCGATGAGATCATCGAACCCCCGAACGTCCGGGCGGTGCGGCTGGTCGCCCGCTCCGGGCCAGCTGAGAAGCATCCTTTGCCAGCCGCTTGGGAGCTGATTGGCGACGGGCACCCAGAAGGCGCCGTCGCCCGATGCGCCTGGTAGGAAGGCAACCGTCGGGCCACGGGGGGCTCGATCACGCATCACGGTGATTCATGCCGGTGGCCTCGTGCACCGACCCTCAGCGTGCGGTGCGCTCGGCGCGTGGCGCGCCTGGTCCAAGCGGGAGCTCGAGCTCGCCGGGCCGCGCCTGTTTGCCGCAGCGGTCGCAGCGGAGGTCGGGGCCGATGTTGCCCCCGCAGCCGGCGTGGAGGGTGAGTCGGGGCGGGCCGTTCGGGGTCGGGTAGTGGCGGTCGCCCCATTTCATCAGCACGATCAGGGCGGGACCGAGTTCGGCTCCCTTGTCGGTGAGGACGTACTTCGGCCGGCCCGGACGCTGCGGGTCTGGAACGCGCTCGAGCACCTGCTCGTCGCACAGCAGCTTGAGCCGGTTGGTGAGCACGTTCGAAGCGATCCCGAGGCTCTCCTGAAACTCCTCGAACCGCGTTAGGCCGAGAACGGCGTCGCGCAGGATCAGCAGGGTCCAGCGCTCACCGACGATCTCGAGCGAGCGGGCGATCGAGCACACCTGCTCTGGATAGTCGCGTTGGAGCACGACCAAAGCGTAGCCGACTTGCTTGACAAAAGCTAGCCTCCTGGGTAGCTTGCCTTGCATGACGCAAGTTATGGCACCTCGAGGAGGAGTAATGGAACGCAAGCCCCTGATCCTGGTCTCGCTGCTGTTGGCGGCGTTTGTGATCAATCTCGACACGACGATCGTGAACGTCGCGTTGCCGTCGCTCGTGCGACAGCTGCACGCGTCCAACTCGCAGCTGCAGTGGGTCGTGGACGCATTCAATTTGCTGTTCGCCGGGTCGGTGCTGGCCGCAGGCAGCCTGTCTGACCGGTTCGGGCGCAAGGGGATGCTGCTCGCCGGCCTAACGGTGTTCGGTCTCGCGAGCCTGGCCGGCGGGCTCATGGACAGCGCGGGCGCGCTGATCGCGACGCGCTCGGTGATGGGCGTCGGTGCGGCGATGGTGTTTCCGTCGACGCTGTCGCTGATCACAAACGTGTTCAGCGAGCGGGGCGAGCGCGCCCGGGCGATCGGGTTGTGGGGCGCGATCACGGGCGTGGCGATCGCCATGGGGCCGATCGTCGGCGGCTGGCTGCTCGAGCTCTCCGACTGGCGCAGCGTCTTCTTCGCGATGGTGCCGATCGCCGCCGCCGCGGGTGTCCTGGCCGCCCGTTACGTCCCGACCTCGCGTGACCCGCACGCGCCCCGCACCGACCGCGCAGGCTTCGCGCTCTCGACCGCGATGGTCGCCCTGCTCGTCTACACGATCATCGAGGCGCCGAACGACGGTTGGGGCAGCGCCCGGACGCTCGGCAGCTTCGCGCTGACCGCCGGCCTGGCGGCGGCGTTCGTGGCCTGGGAGCGGCGCACCGAGCAGCCGATGCTCGACGTCAGCCTCTTCCGCAACCCGCGGTTCACCGCCGCGAGCGCCTCGGTCGCGATCTCGTTCTTCGCGCTGTCCGGGTTCATCTTCCTGGTCACCCAGATGTTCCAGTTCCTCAAGGGCTACGGCCCGCTGTCAACGGGCGTGCGCCTGCTGCCGGTCGCATCATTCGTCGCGATCTCGTCGATCCTCGGCACCAAGCTGGCCGTCCGGTTCGGCACGAAGCTGATCGTTGCCTCCGGGCTGTTCTTGATGGCCGCGTTCTACCTATGGGTTTCGACTTCGTCGGTCACCACCGGCTACGGGACGATCGCCGCCCAGATGGTTGTTCTCGGGACAGGGATGGGCCTCACCAGCGCGCCCGCGACCGAGGCGATCATGGGCGTCGTCCCGAGAGCGAAGGCCGGCGTTGGGTCGGCGGTCAACGACGCCACGCGCCTGTTGGGCGGCACCCTCGGTGTCGCCGTGATCGGCAGCGTTTACGCGTCGCTGTACGCGAGCCGGCTCTCCGGCGCGCTCCCCGGGGGGCTGCCGGCCAGTGTCGTGCGGACGGTGCATGCATCCGTCGGCGGGGCGCTCACCGCCGCAAGCAAGCTGGGGTCCGCCGGCCATCCTGCGCTCGGGTCCGCGATCCACAACGCCGCTAACTCGGCCTTCTTCCAGGGCTTCCACGCTGCCAACTACGTCGCCGCGGGGATCGCCGCCGCAGGCGCGGTGATGGCGCTGGCGCTGCTGCCTTCCCAGCCGACAGTCAGCGACGATCACACCGCCGAGATGCGAGTACCTGGCTCGCCCGCGACGGCCCCCGCACGCGGCTGACCCCACACCCAAGCGACAGGAGACGACACACCATGAGCAACCAGCAACTCGCACGACCGGCGGCCGGAATCGAGTCCGCGCTCGAACGCAACGGGGCCTTCGCCGCCGCCGGCGGCCACGAAGGCGCCGTCGTCTTCCCAAACCTGCGTCTGTTCGTGATCACGTGCCTCGATCCGCGCGTCGACCCGGCGCACTTCCTCGGCCTCCAGCTCAGCGACGCGATCGTCGTCCGCAACGTCGGCGGGCGCGTCACCCCGGAGGTGATCAACGACGTCGCCTTTATCGGCCAGATCGCCGAGAGCTTCCTACCAGACGGGCCACTATTCGAGGTCGCCGTGGTCCAGCACACCCAGTGTGGAGCCGGCGCGTTCGCCGACGACACCTTCCGCCGCCGCTACGCCGAACGGATTGGCGCCGAGGAGTCCACGTTGCGCGAGCACGCTGTCGTCGACCCCACCGCGACGGTCAAAAGCGATGTCGAACGCCTCCGCTCCGCCCCCGCGATCCCCGTGCGTGTCTCCGTGTCCGGGCACGTCTACGACGTCGCGACCGGCCTCGTGCAGACGATCCTCCGCGCCGATCGAGAGCCCGCGCGGCCCAGCGCCTGACCGGCTCGAGTTGGCTTCAGTCGTAGAGCACGCGAATCGCAGCCGGGTATCGGGGGTCGGGTTTGCCGGGACGGCTTCTCCTGTTCCTGCCGGTCGCTGTGAAGCGCTATAGGTCCGTACGGCGCAGCGCACTGTCTGTCTAGTCGCGCCGGGCGAGGCCCTGCCGGTCTGCGAGCGGCCGGCGCGTAGCATCACCCCTGTGAGATCGTTGCCGATGGTGGCGCCTTCGTGCTCGTTGAGCGAGCCCGAGCTGCGCAAGCAGTTTGCGCGTTATCGGGCCGCAGGCGAGGGCGCCGAGGTGATCGAGTGGGCCGGCCGACGCCGAGTGATCCGGGTCGCGAGGGCGGTGCCCGAGTCCCTGATCGACACGCTCGTTGAGGTCGAGCGAGCGTGCTGCCCGTTCTATGAGTTGACCTGGGACGGCGCATCCCGTTGCTTGACGATCGGCGTCGCCGCTCGTGATCATGAACCGGCGCTCGACGCGATCGGCTATGCCCTCGGCGTGACCGACGCCGCTCGAGACTAGGCGACGTCGTTCGATCGGTCCGCCCAGCCAAGGCCGTCACGTTGCCTCAGCCGGCCGCCGTTGGATCGAGCCTCCCGGCGGAGTTTCACTGGATGACGGCGGGGAAGATTGGTACCAGCGGCCTGGGTGTTGGGCACGTCGCCTGTAGCGGGCCGCCGACGGCGTTGCCCTGCCGGTTCACCGGCTGGAGGGTCGCGAGGCTCGCGGAGCTCTACCGCGAGGAGGAGCAGGCGGGCGCGTTCCACCCTAGGGTCGCCCCCGATCTCCTGGCCTACGCGGTGGTGCGCTTGACGGAGGGCTTCATTTACAACGATGCTCTTGGGACCGTGGAACCAGCCGTTGACCGTGCAGCGCAGGTCGTCGCGCTGATGCTCGACTAGATCGCCTCACCCAGAGCGTGGGCGGCCGATCAATCCGGAAGCTCGACCGGCGCTGCGATCACTGTCGCGTGAAGCGGCCCGCCATGCTCCTCGAGTACCTCGAAGCCGGTCGCGTGGAGCATGCCTCGAACCGCGCTGCGGCTCATCCCCCACCACCATGCGCCGTACCCCTGCGAGCGGTCGAACGGCGTATGGATCCCGTGAGCGACACCCGCCGGACGCGCAGCACGATGCAGTCTGCGGTCGTGCTCTGAAAGTCCGGGAAAAAAGACACAGGCTTGGGACAGCCCGGGCACCTCAGGAATCGTCTCGGTAGCAAGGATCAGAATTTCGCTCGTGATGGTCCGCAGTCGTTCCAGGGTCATCAGAGGATTGGGCGTGTGGTAGAGGAGTCCTGAGCACCAGACCACCTGATGGGGTCCGATCCGCTCGACCACATCGGCATCGTGAACGTCACCCCGAACAAAGCGGACCGTGGAGGAGCGCCGCCGGTGCTCCTCGATATATGAATCCGTCTCATCCATCACGTCCACAGCGGTCGCGCGGGTTGCGCCAACCTCCTCGGCAACAAATGCGATGTGCCCGTGGACATTCCACATCGCGCCGATGTCCGCGAACGAACGACCCGGCGCGTAACTTCGCACGAACTCCTCTCGGGGCGGCGCGTTTCGCGAGACGCGCCGCTGACGCAGCCGCGCGCCGACCATGCCCATCATCCCGATCGACCTCACCAGTCTCTTCGGCACGCGCCCACCATTAGAGCAGCGGTCGGCGTTACCTTCAATCGAGCAAACACGCCACCACCCCCGGCTCCTGCTTCGGCGGGACCCTGCGAAACTCGTGCACCTGGCGCAACCGACACTGCACACCGAGCGGCTACGTCTTGTGCCGCTGGCCGATGAGCACCTCCAGTTCGAGATCGAATTGGACTCCGATCCCGAAGTCATGAGGTACATCACGGGACGGGCTCTCTCGCCCGACGAGGTGGAGCGGGCACACCGGCGCCGGCTGGCCGCCGCCGACGAGGTGCCCGGTCTCGGACTGTGGGCCGGCTTCGCGGAGGACGAATTCGTCGGCTGGTGGATTCTGCAGCCGCCGAACGGACCGGATCAACCAAGAGTCGCTGGCGAGGCGGATCTCGGCTACCGGCTGCTGCGTCGGCACTGGCGCCGTGGATACGCCACCGAGGGCGCGCGAGAGTTGATCCGCTACGGCTTCGAGGATGTTCGCCTCGATCGGATCTTCGCTCAGACCATGGCAGCCAATGCCGCGTCACGGGGCGCGACGGCGGCTGTCGGTCTGACCTTCACCCGCGCGTTCGTCTCCGGTGAGCCGTACGACGATCTGGTCCCAGGCGCCGAGCAAGGCGAAGTGGAGTACGAGATCACAAGGGCGACGTGGCGGCATCGCTCAGGATCAGCCATGTCCAAACGACGGACTAAATGAAGACCGCGCCATCCAGCGTGGTCGTCAGTGGCCCCACCCGACAGCCGCCGGCCGGTCGCCGCATGGGGCTCCAAGGAGCGCGGTGACCATGCGCGTTACGCAGACGTTCATTGTGGACGCAGCACCGGAGGTGGTCTTTGACTACGTCACGAACCCTTCGAATCTCCGGGCTTGGCAAACGTCGAAGACTTCGGTCGAGCAGCTAACCGATGGGCCACCCGGGGTTGGTACGCAGGTGCAGGAGCGGACGAAACCGCCGGGCGGAAAGGAGTTCGAGCAGATCGTCGAGTTCACAGAGTTCGACAGGCCGACGCGCGTTCGCGTGCATATCGTGGAGGGTCCCCAGCCGATCGACGGGACCTGGGTCTTTGAGCCGGCGGGTGGCGGCACCAAGGTCAGCTTCACGGCCGAAGGCGACCTCCGAGGCCCGATGCGGTTCATCGCTCCGATCGTGCAGCGGCTGATGGCGCGGCAGTTTGCGGACTATCACCGCAACCTGCGCGACAACCTCGCTCCCTAAATACTTTCGCCCGATCCGTCAAACCGGACGGGTTCCGAGCTGCCGGTGCTCGATCCAACCGACAGCGGCTGGTTAGGGAGCTCCAGAAACGTTCGACGTCAAGCGCAGCTCGTGTTCTCCAACCCGAACGATGTCACCCGGGTGCAGCTGCCGGCCACGGCGCTGCTCGTGTTCCCCGTTCACCCACACGTGCGCGGTCGAGAGGAACGCCTTGACCTCGGCGCCGCTGTCGATCACGCCAGCGAGCTTCAGCAGCTGGCCGAGCCTGATCATCTGGCCGCGAATCGGCACGTCTCGCACCACCTGCGAAAGCTATCGGCTCGCCGGGCCCGGCTTAGATGCAGTACGTCGGAATGCCAGAGTTGACGAGGAAGGTCCTCCCGTGGGGGGGCTGTGTGATTGCCACGTAAGTGCGCATCCGTATCGAGTGTGGATGCGCGGTGCAGTGAATTGGAGGCGTCCTCACGATGTATGTCGTTCCCGCACGCATGTGTAGCTTCTTGCTCACCCCGGTGATGCGTGTCCACTTTCCACGGACGCGGCCTTGGAGGACCACCGTGACAGTGTCTGTCCGGCTAACGCCGTCGCAGAACCGACCGAAGGCGTAGATCGTGGGGTATTTGATCACCGGCCCGCCGGTGCCTACCCAGCATCTGGCAGCCCACGCAGTCTGAGGGGACGCGCTCGAGGGGGCTGTGCTCACACCGACGGTGCAAGTGACCGCGGCGATACCGACGCGGAGGCCCCGGAACGTGAGGACCGATCGCAACCGGTGGCCAGTGATTGCGCATAGCGCCCTGCCCAGATGCCAAATGCTCATGTCGTCAGGCTCAAGCCGCCCACCGCATGACCGTATTCCCCCAATCGGCTCCCCGTCAAGGCCTGAACGCCGCACTGTTGCTCCGGTTGCTATTTGCATTAGCCCGCGCTCTCTGAAGGGCGTCTGTCGCGCTTCGCCGTTGAGGCATTGACCGTGCCGGCGAGCTGGTCCACCGCACGGCACGGCCCACTGCAGCGCGAGCACGAGGACCGCCCTGTGTGCCGCTTAGCATCTTCCGCGAGATGAGTGAGGAGCGCGGCACAGCGCGTGCATCCGCGGCGGCGCGAGCGGTTGCGCTCGCCAATGGCGTCGAGTGCGAGGACGCAGCTGTGGTGGCGGCCGGCAGCAACGTGCTCGTACATCTCAAACCCGCTCCGGTTATTGCGCGCGTGATGACCGGCACAGCGGTGCTGCACGGTGACGTCGAGAGATGGCTTGCTCGCGAGGTCGCGGTCGGGGCTTTCCTGGGAGAGCGGGGTTTGGCCGTTGCGCCCAGTGATGTGCTTGCACCAGGACCTCACCACTATGACGGGCTCTGGATGACGTTCTGGGAGTTTGTCGAGCACGATGCTTCCCCGCCTCTGCCGCGCGCGCACGAGCTCGGCGGCTCGCTCCGCGAGCTGCACGCTGCGCTCGCCGTCTTTCCGGGCGAGCTCGGGCCGCTCAGCCAGGTGCGCGACTGGCTCGACCGGCTTCTTGCCGAGTTGCATCCATCGCCGAGCCTCACCGAGAAGGACATTGATTTGCTGCGCCTCGACCTGCAAGCGCTGACGCCCACGGTCTTCGAGAGCTCGCTGCCGGCGCAGGCAATCCACGGCGACGCGTCGATATCGAACCTCCTGCGCACCGACGGCGGGCTGATCTGGAATGACCTCGAGGACGTCTGCGCCGGCCCGGTCCAGTGGGACGTCGCGGGACTCGTCCTCGACGCCCGGGCACGGGGCGAGAGCGAGGTGTTCGTCGAGGACTTTCTCCGCACCTACGGTGGACCGGGCGTTGAAGAGCTGAACGACTTCTCCGCAGCCCACCTTCTCTACACGACCATCTGGCAAGCCTTCGATGCGCAACGGGTCAGCGCGTCGCGGCGGCCTGATCGGTGAGCGCGGCCGCGACGGCCTCGCTGGTCATCAGCTCCACTCCGATTCCCGCCAACTCCTGCTGGCCACGGTCATAGAGTCCCGAGATCGCGTCGGTGGCGAGCACGACGCGAAAGTCGCGCTCGCTGGCCTCGTAGATCGACGTCCGCGGGCAGTTGGGGAAGTTGCAGCCGCAGAACACGATCGTGGAGACACCGTGGCTCCGAAGATGGGCCTCAAGCGGCGTCTTGAAGAACGCCCCCCAGCGGGGTTTATAGATCACCGCCTCCAGACTTCCGACCTCCTGGATCCCGTTCGCAAGGAGCAGATCCGGGTCGAGCCGAACGCTCGGATCGGCAAGCAATCCCGGCGCCAGGTCGGATCCCTCGCTGCCGGGCGTCAGGATCGTCGCGCCATCCTCGACCCAGCTGCGGCGGCAGAGGTCGACGTTGCTTCCGTCCCGCCGGTAGAGCCGCACGATATGCACGATCGGAGCCTGCGCTCGGCGAAACGCCTCGAGCAAGCGCTTCATCGCCGGCAAGGCCGCCGACGTGCCGGGAATTTCCAGCGGCTCTCCATCGAGGACGTCGCGCTGAGTGTCGATCGTGATGAGAGCGGCCGCGGCGAAGTCAGGTGTGAGGTAACGATCGTCCCTCATCGGCGGTCAACGGTAGTGCCTCGCGCCACGGCGGGCAGCGTCGCCCAGAGCGCGAGCAGGACGGTCAGTGACAGGGCTGATCGTACTTCAGGAGCCGCACCCGTCGTCCGTGCTTGTTGATGCCGCGTGCGCGGACGATCACGACTCTTGGCGTTGGCCGGTGGAGGTCGACGGTCGCGACCAGGCGCCCGTGGATTCGCTTGACGCGTGCGCGCCGCCCCGCGATCGTCACCGTGGCGCGGCGCCATCCACGAGGAAGGTCGAACTCAATCCGGTGAGCGGAGGCACACCTAGGCGGGGATGCAGCCGACCGAGTCGGGGTCGGGCTGGTGGTTGGTCCGCAATCGGGGGTCGAGAGCGCCGGGTCGGAGGCGATCGTGCCGCCGGCCGCGGCGGTCGTGCCTGGTCCGGGGCCGTCGGCGGCACCCCACCAATCGTGCCTGGCGTCCAGGCTGTAGTGCACGGTCGTCACATCTGCCTGGCCGGCGCCGTAGATGCAGTTGTGCCCCTGGCTGCCGAGGCTGCCGCCGCCGAGATCGAGGGCGGCGTGGGTGCCGCCGGTGGTGTCGAGGTCCTCGAGCGTCACGTTCGTGCCGGCCGATCGGCTGAGGTCGGTGTGCTCGATCTTGCCGTCGAGCTCGCCGACCGGGGTGGCGGTGGCCACTCGTAGGTTGCTGATCTGGTTGGCCGTGATGCTGCTGTTCTGGACGTCGAAGGCGAGTCGCTTGACCGGACCTGCTCCGTCGACGACGTTGCTGACCACGCCGAGCCCGTCGGCGACGCAGTCGGTGAACTGGGAGTCGTTGATGTTCACGCTCGTGGTGCTCGCGGATCCGCTGGCGACTTCCAGCAAGCAGTCGCCGTCGTCTCCCGGTTCCGCCTGGGTCGAGGCCTGTGCTCCCGCGAAGGTCGAGTGGGCGGCGACCACGTGATCGATGGTGAAGGTCATGGTTGCGTCTTTGGAGAGGTTGGCCGCCTCGAGGATGTCGCCGACGACGTAGTCGCAGGTGCTGTTGGTGAGCGCGATGTTCATCGTTGGCCCGCCATTGCTGGCGGCGACCTCGACGCAGTTGGCGGAGATGTGCCCGAGTCCGTGCGCGAAGGTGTTGTGATCGGCGTGTTCGTTCAGATGCGAGCGCCCGGCGCTGTTGGCGAACAGCCCTTCGGAGTCCGCTTCGCCGAAATCCCCGACCGTCGCCGTGCCGATGTAACTCTCGCTATTGCGGTCGACCTGCGCGTCGAGGGTCGCGGTGTTGCGGGTCTGCAGTCCGATCGCGAGCACCGACTGCTGGCTTGGGCCCTGGCGCAAGCGGGTGAGGGTGTTGCCGTCGACGCGGGCCGTGATGTCGGCCGTACCGGAGCTGCGAATGTCGATCCCATCGGCGCAGGCGGCGTCGTGGACGAGGTTGCCGTAGATCGAGACGTTCGTGGTCGTGTGCGTCTCATCGAGCATGATCGCCGCCCATCCGTTCGGCAATCCCGAGCTGAACGGCACGCCGACGCCCGGCACCATCGTGGGCAGGTTGAACGGCTGCACGACGAATCCCGTGGTGCATGACGTATTCGTGCCGCTCAGGTCGTTGCCGTGCAAGCTGATTTCCCTCACGTCGGAGCCGTAGATGCCGCCCCGGTAGGCCCCGGCCACGACGATGTTCGAGACCTCGTCCCCGTTTGCGAGCTCGATCGCGTCACCCGCATGGGCTGTGGTCGCGTTGGTGATCCGCGGCGCGGCCGCGCCTTCCCCGAGCCCGGTGACACGCGGTCCCGCGCCGAGCAGCTTCTGGCCTGGCTTGAGCGCTATCCCGCCGCCAAGAGCAGGGGTACCCGGCGGGCTTGGGAGCACGATGATCGTGTCGCCCGGACCTGACGCCCGCTGCACCGCCGCCAGCGTCGCAAACGGCTGCTGCTGCGAGCCGTTCCCGCCGCTGCTCGCCGACGCGCTCACATACCACGTCCCCGATGCGGTCCCGACGTCGTGGGCTGAGGCCGTGGACGCGGCGCTGCCAAACAACAGCGACACCGCAACCCAGCCCATCGTCACGCGCAAGCGCCGCGTCAGCCTCCCGCAAGACACCGGCGAAGAGTACCCCGTCACCGATCCGTACCATTCGGGTTCGAGGCTGAACCTTTGGAAACGGACACCGAGAACCCAGGCTCGCTCCGCGCAGCCCTTCAGCCGCCGGCGCTACGAGCGGCGCTGAGGCCACGCCGGCCTGTCTTCGGGAATCCCTGGGATTCCACGGCCGACATGTTCGCTTGCGTCGTAGCCGTGAGCGTCGCCGAGCCGTTGCTGCTGTGGTGCGGAGGCAAGCTGATGAGCTCGATCTTCGGCTTCGGCTCCCGGTGGCCGCTCGGCCTGTTCATGGCCGCGGCGCTGGTGGGTGCTGCTGGGTTCATCACGATCGTGGGGCGCGAGCGCACCAGCCTCGCGGTCGACGCCCTGACTATCACTGCGTGGGTTCTCCTCGGCCTGGTGGTCGCGCCCGTGATCGGCTTGGACTTCTCAACCGGCGCCGCGATCGCCTGCTACGCGATCCTGCTACTGGCGATTCTCGTGTACGTGCTCCGCTTCGGTCACTGGGAGACTGCCTTCCTCCGCACGCTTAGCTGGCCGATCACGTGGAGCCTGCTGGCCCTGTTCTTCGCCTTCGCCGCGTACCGGCTGATCCTCTACCAGTAGTCGCCACCGGCCGGCCGGCCGGCTCGGTCAGATGGTCCCCCACACCTGGACCATGCGCGGCATCGACACGAGTGTGCTCGGGTCCTCGGCAAAGCTCCGCATCCCCACGAGGATCTCGTCGATCTCAGCTTCGGTCGCGAGCCCGTGATCAAGCACCGCGGGACGGATCTTCTGCATCGTCTCCCACGACATCAGCTTGTGCGGGCCGCGAGCGTGGACGGGCTGGAACACGTTCCAGCGAACGTCGCGAAGCCCGGCCTCGAGCATCAGCGCCGGGAGCCGGTGGCCGAGGTCGGCGTCGCCGCCGCCGAGCCGCACCGACTCGGTGTACAGCTCCACGAACCGGTCGTACGCCCGGTCACGCGGGTGGCAGAAGGAGGCGACGAAGTCGACGTCCTCGACCGCGATGCTCCCGCCGGGACTGACGAGCTCTTTGATGTGGGCGACGACACCCTCCGGCTCGCCGACGTGCGAGAGCAGGAACCGTGAGTACGCATGCGCGAACGGTCCGCCTTCCACCGTGCGTGCGTCAGCGACCTGGAACTCGACGTTGACCACGCCGGCTTCCTCAGCGTCCCGGCGTGCCAACCCGATGATCTCCCGATCGAAGTCGATTCCCACGGCATATCCGGTTGGCCCGACGATGCTCGCGATGTCAAGCGTTACGTGACCGCCGCCGCAGCCCACGTCCAGGCACCGGTCGCCGGGACGAACCCCGGCATCGGCGAGCAGCCGCAGCGTCGTCGGTCGCATGATCTCGGCGAGCAGGTTGAGCCGTCGCTTCCCCTCCTCGCCGCCGGCGATCGCGTACGACTCGCGCTCTGAAGTGCCCCCGGCGATGAACCGCATCGTATTCCTGCGCCCGAGCCACGAGTGAAAATTTCGATCCGCGCGGGAGTACGCGCCCGCGGTCGGTAGCGTGAAGGCATGGCGCAGCTCGGACGGACCGATCTCGACGTGTTCCCGATCTGCCTCGGCACCAACGTGTTCGGATGGACCGCCGACGAAGCACACTCACACGCGGTCCTCGACGCGTACGCGCGCGCAGGTGGGAACTTCATCGACACCGCGAACTCCTATCTGGTCGAGCACGGTCAATCGGAGGCGATCATCGGGCGCTGGCTGGCAAACCGGGGCGACCGCGACCGGCTCGTGGTGGCGACGAAGGTCGGCGGCGGTCGCGGACCGGTCCGCGACCTGCGGACCGAGACGATCCAGAGCGAAGCGCACGCCTCGCTCGAGCGCCTGCAGACGGACCGGATCGACCTCTATTACGCGCACTTCGACGATAAGGAGACGCCGCTCGAGGAAACTGTGCGCGCGTTCGACGCGCTGGTCCGGTCGGGCGCGGTCCGCCACCTCGGCGCGTCCAATTACGCTCCCGAGCGCCTCACCGCGGCGCTCGAGCTACAGCGCGCGCTGGGGCTCCACGAATTCACGGTCCTGCAGCCGCAATACAACCTCATCGAGCGCGAGTTCGAGCACACGCTGCTGCCCGTCGCCGAGGCATGGGACCTCGCGGTCGTGCCGTATTTCGGGCTGGCGAAGGGGTTCCTCACCGGCAAGTACCGGCCAGGTGGCGAGGCGGTCGAGTCCAGGCGCGCCGAGGCCGCCCGCTCGTACCTCGACCGCGGTGGCGCGGCGGTGCTCGCCCCGCTGGACGAGATCGCGCAGGCGCACCGGACCACGGTGGCCGCCGTCGCGCTCGCCTGGCTCCGGGCGCAGCCGCGGGTCCTCGCCCCGATCGCGAGCGCGCGTACGACCGAGCAGCTCGAGGGGATCCTGCCGGCGGCGGTGCTGGAGCTGGCACCCGAGGAGGTCGACCGGCTGTCGGCCGCGACGGAGGGCGTGACCAGCTGACGCGCTGCTAGCGCAGCGTCTCTCCGGTCTGGAGATCAAGAACGCGCGGGCACCGCCGCCGGCCGCTCGGCGGGACTCCTCGGATCGATCAGGATCTTCGCGTGCTCCTCTGGGCTACCCAGGGCGTCGAAGGCGGACTCGACCCCCGCGAGGCCGACCGAGCCGGTGACGAGCGGCGCCGCGTTCACCTTGCCCTCGGCGAGCATGTGAAGCGTGTCGCGGAACTCGAGCGGCGTGTAGCCGAGCACGAACCGGAGGTCGATCTCCTTGTTGATCGCCATCGATGGCCGGATCTCGTCGTTCCCCATGCAGACCCCCACGACCACGACCCGGGAGAACAGCGGCGCCGAGGAGACGATGCCGTCGATCACGCCCGGGACCCCGACGCACTCGAACACCACCGGGCGCTTGGGCTTGATGCCGAGCGCGTCGACCGCCCGCCACACGTGCTCCCAGGGGATCGGTAGCCGGCGAAGCTTCTCCATCGTCGAGAGCGCCAGGTCGAGCGCGGCGGGCAGCGAGTCGAGATGGCTGCGGTCGCTCGCCGTGTAGGGCGAGTCTTGGGATGGATCGACGACCACGTCGGCCCCGCACCGAGTGGCGAGCGAGCGTCGCGCGGCGGAGAAGTCGCTCGCCACGACGGTTCGAACCCCGCGGGCCTTGAGCATGCAGATCACGGCGAGGCCGATCGGCCCGCAGCCGATCACGATCGCAACGTCGCGCTTGCTGATCTCGCTGCGGCGGACGGCGTGCCACCCGACCGCCATCGGCTCTGTGAGCACGCTCAGGTCAGGCGGCAGCCCGTTGGGCACCGGCAGCATCAGCGACTCCTCGACCACGACCTGCTCGGCGTATGCGCCCGGCGCACTCGCGGACAGCCCAAGTGCGTGGACGGTGCCGCCACGCCTCAGCAGTGGCAGCGCCACCACCTCGGAGCCCGCCGGCGTCCGCCGGCGGCAGCCAGGGCCGTGCCCGGCGACAACGCCGCAGAGCTCATGGCCGAACACGACCGGCTGGCTCGAGCGCATGAAGTCGTCGTAGCCGACCTCGGTCATCACGTCGGCCAGCTCGTCACAGTGATGGCGGGCGTGGAGATCGGATCCGCAGATCCCGCAGCGCAGCACCTCCAGCAATACCTGCCCCTTGCCCGGCCGGGGTTCGGGAAGGTCGGCCAGCTCGAGCCGCGCGTCCTGGCAGGTGACCGTCCTCATGCCGGCGCCGCGCTCCTTAGCCTCACGAACGACTCGCACACCGCGATCGAGTCCTCGATCGTCTCCCAGTGCAGCGCCTCGGGCACGTCCGAGGGCCAGTGGTAGTTGAGCGGGAGTTTGGCGTCTGTCACCGAGGCGAGGGTCACGACCTGATAGCCGGCGCGAAGCGCGATGATGCCGTCGGTGGCCGCGACGGTGCGAATCCCGCGGTCGATCCGGACACCCGCCGCGGCCGCCGCCTCGGCGAGCGCGTTCCGCATCGGCTCGGGGTAATCGCGCATCTTCAGCATCCCCTCGCCCTCGAGCACGGCCAGGTTGGGCCCGCCCAGGCATTCGAGGCATACGAACTCGGTGCTCTCGCGATCGAGCTCGGGGAAGTGCCGGTCCCCGAATCCCTGCATCCCCTCACTGAAGGACTCCTCGGAGCCGGTCGACACCAGCAGCACGCGCACGCCCTCCACCGGGCGCTCCTGGAGCGCGGCGGCGATCGCGATCAGCACGCCCACCGCACTCAAGTTGTCGTTCGCTCCCGGCACCACCGAGCGCGAGCCGATGTCCGCCATCACGGCAGTCGCGCCGAGCGCCACCGTCACGCCGCTGCGCAGCAGCCGGCGCGACCCCGTGACGGCGCCGAGGCAGATCATCACCGGACCGAGCCACACGCCGTACAGGATCGGGAGCGTGTGGCTCGAGCGCTCGTGCTGGCGGGGAAAGAACCTCGGCCCGATCTGGCCGAGCGCCGGGTGAAACACGATCCCCGAATGAGCCGCGTCGTGGTGGGCGATCAGCACCACGGTCCGCGCCGCCGACCGATCGCCGGCCGAGGCGACCACGTTCGAGGTCGAGCGGTGGGGGAGCAGCCGGCGGCGAAACCATCGGCGCCCGTGGCCAAGGTCGTCCCACAGCGCGGCTGCACACGCGCCCGCCACGGTGGCGCCGGCGGCCCGCGAGAGTGCCCCGCGCCGGCGCAGCGCGAGCACCGCACCGGCCCCCGCCAGTGTGTTGGCGAGCCCGATCGGCGACCAGTACCCGCCGTGGGCGGGCTCCTGCTCGACCACCACGTCACAGCCCAGCTCGTCCAGCCGCCCCGCGATCCAATCCGCGGCGCGCCGCTCGCCGTCGGACGCGGACGGTCGCGAGAACGACGCCAGCTCGTGGATCGCCTCGCGCCAGCCGCCGCCGTCACGGGCCGACGGGCTCAACGGGCCGTCTCCGCCAGCGCCCGGTCCAGTCGCCTGCGCGCTGCCGTGAGCGTGTGTGGCTTGCGAGCGATCTCTCGCCAGGGATCTCCGTCGCGCTCGAGCCGCGCCGGCACCGACGCGAGCGTCCACCGGTCCGGCCTGGTCGAGACGTCGTCGAGCTCCTCCCAATGCAGCGGCGTCGCGACCGGGGCATCCGGCCTCGGGCGCACGGCGTACGGCGCGACCGACGTGTGGGCGTACGCGTTTCGCATGATGTCGATCAGGATCTTGCCTTGTCGCTTGGCTTTGCGCTGCTCGGTGGTGAACAGCTGGGGCTCGCGGGCGGCGGCCACCGACGCGAGGTCGCGCGCGAACGCGCGGACCGCGTCGAACCCGGCGCGGCGCTGGAGTGCGACCACGACGTGGTAACCCCGCGAGCCCGTGGTCATCACGAACGGGGCGAGACCCAGCTCGCGCAGCAGGCCGCCAATGATCCTGGCGGCGCGTCGCACCTCCGCGGGCTTCGGGTTCGAGGGATCCAGATCGATCACGAGCCGGTCGGGCCGGTCGACCCGGTCGCTTCGGCTGAGCCACGGATGCAGCGTTATGCACGCCTGGCCGGCCAGGTACACGAGCGTCGCCGGCTCGCTGGCGACGACATGGTCGACGGTGTGGTCGCGCCCGGGAACGCGGACCCGCCGGATCCAGGCCGGGAAGTGGTCGGAGGCGCGCTGCTGGATGATCCGCTGCCCCTCGATCCCGTTGGGGTAGCGCTCGAGGTTGAGCGGCCGTCCCCCGACGTGATGCAGCATCACATCGGCGACCTGCGCGTAGTAGGCGGCGAGGTCGGCCTTGGTGATGCCCGAGGGGAACAGCGGCTTGTCCGGCCGGGAGATGTCGACCGCTCGCCGCCCTGCCTTGATCGTGAGACTCTTCATCGGCTTGTCGTCCACGCCATCTACCCTAGGAGATGGCCGTGCACGCGACGAGCGAAGTCGGCATTCCGGCCGACGGCGCCCTCCTGCGGGGCGATCTGACGGTTCCCGACGGCGCGATCGGGGTGGTGGCGTTCGCCCACGGGAGCGGCTCGAGCCGGCACAGTCCTCGCAACCGGCGGGTGGCGGCGGCGCTCAACGACGGTCGGCTCGCGACGTTGCTGCTCGACCTCCTGGAGCCCGCCGAGGAGGAGACCGACCGTAGCGGTGGCAGGATCAGGTTCGACATGCCGCTGCTCGCAGGGCGGCTGATCGCCGCGCTCGACTGGCTGAGGCAGGAGCCCGCCTCCAAGGACTTGAGGGTCGGGTGCTTCGGCGCGAGCACCGGGGCCGCAGCCGCGCTCCTGGCGGCCGCGCGACGCCACGACCAGGTCGCGGCGGTCGTCTCGAGAGGCGGGCGCCCCGACCTCGCCGGCAATGCGCTCCGCTCGGTGAGGGCGCCGACGCTCCTGATCGTCGGGGGCGACGACCCCGCCGTGATCGACCTGAACGAGGGGGCCAGGGCGGAGCTGCGGTGCGAGGTGGTGCTCGAGATCGTGCCCGGGGCGGGGCACCTGTTCGAGGAACCCGGCTCGCTCGAACGCGTCGAGCTGCTCGCGCGAACGTGGTTCGTGCGCTGGCTGGGAGAGGTCTCGCGACGATGAGCGACGGCCTTCGCTTCGAGGATCGCCGCGACGGGGGGCGGCGGCTTGCCGAGCGGCTTCGCCGGTACGCCGGCCGACCCGACGTGGTCGTGCTGGGCCTGCCGCGGGAGGGGTGCCGGTGGCGGCCGAGGTGGCCCGCGCGCTGCGGCTCCCGCTCGACGTGTTCCTCGTGCGCAAGCTCGGCGTCCCCGGCCACGAGGAGCTCGCGATGGGAGCCATCGCCTCGGGCGGAATCCGTGTGCTCAACAACGACGTGGTGCGGGCCGCCGGGGTGCCGAGGGAGAAGATCGATGCGGTGGCTGCGAACGAGCTGGAGACTCTCGAGGCGCGCGAGCTCGCCTACCGTGGCGATCGTCCTCCGTCGACGTCCGGGATCGGATCGGGATCCTGGTCGACGACGGACTCGCGACGGGCGCGACGATGCGCGCCGCGATCGAGGCGCTGCGCGACCGTGGCGCCGCAGGGATCGTGGTCGCGGTGCCGACAGCGCCGCCCGAGACGTGCGCGGCGCTCGGCCGCGAGGTCGACGAGGTCGTGTGCGCGACGACGCCGGATCCGTTCATGGCAGTCGGCATGTGGTACGAGGACTTCTCGCCGGTGAGCGACGAGCAGGTCCGAGAGCTGCTGAACGACGCGGGGGCCTAGGCGGCGGCCTCGGAGCCTGAGCGCCCGACTATCCGGATCGCGAAGCCCAGCACGACCATCCCGGCGCCGTAGGCGATGAACCCGATCCCGAGGATCACGGCCAACGTCGTGTAGCGGATGTGCGGGCTCGCGACGATCGCAATTCCGACGATCGCGAGGATGGCGGCCACGAAGAGCTGGCGTACGAGGTTTGTGCCGAGCTCGAACGCGACCACCACACGCACCACGGCGGCGGCGATCAGCCAGATCCCCAGAAGCAATGCCACGGCGGTGACACCGGCGATCGGGTGGCGAATCAGCAGGATCCCGATGACCACGCTGACGACGCCGAGGATCGCGACGAGGCCGCGGTTCCCGGTGTCGCCTCCGAGTGCAGCGATGAGCCCGGCGATTCCGTCGATCAGAATGAAGATGCCCGAAACGACGGCGAGCGTGTCCAGGCTGTTACTCGGCTTCGCCAGCACGATGACTCCGGCGATGATGCTGATGACCCCGACGAGCGCCGCGATCCACCAGCCCGCGGTGAACGCCCGTATGTCTGCCGTAGAACGAGGTGATTCGTACAAGCCAGCCTCCTTGCTCGATGACGGCGCTTCCAGACAACCCTAATGCTCCCGCACGACGATCGCCAGCTCTGAAACAGAGGCGCGAATCACCCCGTCCGGGTGATGCTCCTGCGACGCGGTGCGCGCAGACTTGTGGCCTCCAAGAAAGCCCCGTTGCCGGGCTTTGACGGCATCTCCGATCGCTGGCTTGAAACGAGGAGCAAACGTGCCCGTACTCGCGGCGTCCAACTACCCATTTCTCAACATCTTCTGGACGATCCTGATCTTCTTCGCCTGGGTCATCTGGATCTGGATTGCGGTCACGGTGCTCATCGACCTCTTCCGGCGCCGCGACATCTCCGGCTGGGGCAAGGCGGCCTGGGTGATATTCGTGATCGTGTTGCCGTTCCTCGGCGTGCTGGCCTACCTGATCTTCAACCACGACGGGATGGCCGATCGCAGCAACAAAGACGCCGCGGCCGCACAGGCGCAGATCGACGACTACGTGCGCAAGACCGCCGGCGCGGGGAGCCCGGCCGGCGAGATCGCAAAGGCAAAGGAGCTGCTCGACAGCGGCGCCATCGACCAGGCGGAGTTCGACGCGATCAAGGCCAAGGCGCTGGGATCGGCGGCGGCGGCCTGAGAGGCCGTCTCAAGCGCTCGCGCGCATCAGGAGTCCGGGACCCCGTCGCGGAGCTCGGCGAGCCACGCGGCCGCGGTGCTGTCGCTCGGGGCGCGCCAGTCGCCACGCGGCGACAGCGATCCGCCCGATCCGACCTTCGGCGCGTTGGGAAGCGCCGAGCGCTTGAACTGGCTGGTGCGGAAGAAGCGGTCCAGGAACACGCCGAGCCAATGCTTGTCTCCTTAGCGTGTACTCGTTGCGGCGCTCGAGCGGGATCAGGTCAGGCCAGGGCCCCCGATCGTGGTCGCCCCAGGCGTGGTGAGCGAGGAACGCCACCTTGCTCGGGAGGTACCCGAACCGCAGGACGTAGTAGAGGAAGAAGTCCTGAAGCTCGTAGGGCCCGACGATGCTCTCGCTGTCGGCGCCGGGCCGGTCGGAGTCGGGGTCCTGACTCGGGATCAGCTCGGGGGAGATCGCGGTGTCGAGCACCGAGGCGAGCACCGCGCTCGCGTCCTCGCCGTACTGACCGGTGTCGATCGCCCACCGCAGCAGGAACTGGATCAGCGTCTTGGGAACCGAGGCGTTGACGTTGTAGTGCGACATCTGATCGCCGACCCCGTACGTGCTCCAGCCGAGCGCGAGCTCGGACAGGTCGCCGGTGCCGACCACGAGCGCGCGGTGATGGTTGGCGAGCCGGAACAGGTGCGAGGTGCGCTCGCCGGCCTGCACGTTCTCGTAGGTGATGTCGTACTGCGGCTCGCCGTCGGCCGCAGGGTGGCCGAGGTCTCGCAGCATCTGGGTTGCCGCGGGACGGATGTCTAGCTCGCTGGCGCTGACGCCGAGGGCCTGCATCAGGCGGTGGGCGTTTCGAGAGTGTGAGCTGGCTGGTGGCGAACCCCGGCATCGTGTAGGCGAGCACGTTCGATCGCGGCAGCCCGAGGCGGTCGAGCGCCCGGGCGGCGACGATCAGCGCGTGGGTGGAGTCGAGACCGCCGGAGACGCCGATCACCACCCGCTCGATGTCCGTCGCGCGCAGCCGGGTCTCGAGGCCCTGCACCTGGATCGAGTAGACCTCCTCGCAACGCTCGGTGCGGCGGGCGGGATCCGCGGGCACATACGGGAAGCGCTCGATCTCGCGGGTGAGCGGGGCGGCCGGAGCGTCCGCGACCCCGAGCTCGAACTCGACCCTCTGGAACCTCGCCAGCGCCCGCCGGTGGTCGTGGACGCTGTCGCCGAAGCTGCTGGTGGTGGCGCGGTCGGCCATAAGCCGGTCGAGGTTGACGTCGGCGATGAGGAGCTGCTCGTCCTCGGAGAAGCGCTCTGACTCCGCCAGCCGCTCGCCGTTCTCGTAGATCAGCGCCTGACCGTCCCATGCGAGATCGGTCGTCGACTCGCCGAGCCCGGCGGACGTGAACACCGACGCCGCGATCATCCTCGCCGAGTGCGATGCGCACAGCAGCCGCCGGTAGTCGGCCTTGCCGACGGTGATGTTGCTGTCCGACAGGTTCGCGAGCACGGTGGCGCCCGCGAGCGCGCCGTAGCTCGAGGGCGGGATCGGCGCCCACAGGTCCTCGCAGATCTCGACCGACAGGGCGAAGCCCGGAAGGTCGGAGCACTCGAACACGATTCGCCCAGTGAACGGAACGACGTCACCGAGGAGCCGGAGCTCGTCGCCGACACAGATCCCGGGCGGAGCGGAAGTGGCGCTTCTCGTAGAACTCCCGGTACTCCGGGAGGTAGGTCTTGGGGACGACGCCGAGCACGCTGCCGCGATGGACCACCACCGCCGTGTTGAACAGCCCGTTCTCGGCCCGGAGCGGGGCACCCACCACGATCACGGGTTCGAGCCCCGCGCTCTCGGCGACGATCCGCTCGATCCCGTCGAGAACCGCCCCGGTCACCGCATGCTGGTGGAACAGGTCCTCGATCGAGTACCCGGACAGGCCGAGCTCGGGGAACACGACGAGCGCCGCGTGCGCTTCCGAGGCGGCCCGCGCGAGCGCGAGCGTACGGTCGGTGTTGATCTCGGGCTCGGCGATCTGGACGCGCGGGACCGCGGCGGCGACGCGCGCGAACCCGTGCGTGTAGAGCGACCCGAAAGGCTTTGGTTTGGTGGCCTTTTGCGATGCCATCTCGATGTAGCATCGCATCGTGCGGCGAGCGGGTTGCATTGCGGCATTCATCTGCCTGGCGGCGACCGGGGCGGGGTTCGTGGCGGGCGTGACGGGCTCGGCGGCCGCCGGGCCTGCCTCTGACCCGTATTGCACGAGCAGCTACGGCGCCGTCGCTCCCCGCGCGGGCGCGCCGCTGCGGTTCGGAATCGACCCCGGTCTCGCCGGTAGCGCGGGAGGCGCGCAGCTGCCCTCGACACCCGACGACCCGGCCAAGGACTTCGCTGCGGTGAAGGAGCTCGCCCCGAAGGGGCACGAGCTCGTGGTGCGGCTGAACCGCCTGTTCTGGTCGGACGGCCAGAACGGGATCGACACCTTCAGGACGATCGTGAGCCGTTACGCGCGGCGGGGTTCGAGGTCGAGCTTCAGGTCCGCTACCACCCGCCCTCGGGCGAGGCCGGGAACCTCCCAGCCTGGCTGGCGTACGTCCGCCACGTGGTCGACACGTCGGGCCCGACCGGCAGAGTGGTCGCCATGACGATCACCAACGAGGTGAACTTCCAAGTACTCACCGAACACCTCTGACGGCTACTACTCGGGCGCCAAGGACGCTCTGATCCAGGGGATCGAGGCCCGCACACGCGGAGGCCCTGAAGCAAGGGGGTTCAAGCCAGCTGCGGTTCGGCTTCACGTACGCCTACCGGTTCTCGCCGCAGGGCGATGCGAGCCTTCTTCTCCTACCTCGGGAGCCATGGCGGCAAGCCGTTTTTGGCCGCCCCGTTGGCTTCGTCGGGCTCGACTTCTACCCCGGCACCGTGTACCCGCCGGCGATGGCGCCGGGGGACACGTACACCGCGAGGACCTCGCGCAGGCGGCGGGAGTCCTGCGCGACTGCTTCGCGCCGATGGCCGGGATCGGCTCGCGCACCCCGATCTGGATCACGGAGAACGGGGTTCCCAACGGGAACACTGTCGGACGCGCAGCAGGCCGTCGCGCTGAAGGGAGCTCGTGACCGACCGCGCACCGGTATTCGGGCACGTTCGGCATCACCGACTACCGCTGGTTCAACCTCCCGCGACTCGACCTCGAGCGGGCCCGCGACACTGATCGGCGCCACCTTCTCCTCCGACGGACTGCTGCGGGACGACTACACGGCCAAGCCGTCGTTCTCGGCCTACCGGTCGTTGATCGCCACGCTGGGCGCGAAGGTCCCTAAGACCCCGCCGGGGCGGGCGTGCGCGTCCGGTAGGCGCCGGAAGGCGGGCGCTCGGGGAACGCATCGGCGGCCCTGCGAGCGGTCGCCCTCGCCCAAGCGCCGGTCGTAACCAGCGCCAGCGCGAGGATCAGGACGCCGAGCCCGACGATGATCCACCACGCGGGATGGGTGGCCGCCGCGAACCCCTTGCCGATCGCGCCCGAAAGCGCCCCGCCGGTGATCGAGCCAAGCACGGCGACGCCGAGGGTGAACCCGACCTGGCGAGACGTCGAGGCGACCGCAGCGGCGACACCCGCCTGCTCGCCGGGCATGCCCGACACGGCGGTGTTGGTGATCGGTGGGTTCATCAGTCCCATCGCGAGCCCGAATACGAAGTACGAGGCGAGCAGGTAGCCGGCCGGCGTCGTCGGCGAGAGCGAGGTCAGCATCAGCGCGCCGGCGATCATCGCGAGTGCGCCGACCACGAGCGGGCCCCTCGGCCCCGGTGCCCGACGATCCGCCCGGAGAGCGGTGAGAAGATCAGCAGCATCCCCGCCATCGGCAGCACGTAGAGGCCCGCGACGAGCGGCGAGAGGCCTCTGACGTTCTGGAGATAGAGGGTGTTCAGGAACAGGAACCCGCCCATCGCGGCGAACGTCGCGATCGCGATCGCGCTCGCTCCGGAGAACGGCGCGCTGCGGAAGAAGCGCATCTCCAGCAGCGGATCCCTGCGACGAAGCTCATAGAGCACCAGCCCCACGAAGCACGCGATCGAGAACGCGAACAGCCCGAGCGTCTCGGCCGACAGCCACCCGGCGCCGGGACCCTCGATGATCGCGTACGTGAGGGTCGCAAGCGCGGCGATCACGAGCACCTGTCCGACCGGGTCAAGACGCCGCGGCCTGTCGGCCCGCGACTCCGGGACGAACGCCGCGGTGAGGGCGATCGCCGCCAGGCCGATCGGGACGTTCACGAAGAACACCGCGCGCCAGCCGACCGAATCGACGAGCGCGCCGCCGACCACGGGTCCGAGCGCCATGCTCAGCCCGAACACGCCGCCCCACACACCGATCGCGTGGGCGCGCTCGCGGGGGT